>NZ_FUYN01000001.1 GCF_900168025.1 Acetoanaerobium noterae
TAAAGAAAATGGTATTATCCAAAGCATGAGTAAAACTGGCTGTCCATATGATAATGCGCCCATGGAAAGATTCTACAAATCATTTAAAGCAGAGTTAATATATCCAAATAAATTTAATACTGAAGATCAATTAGATGAAGCTGTAAATAGATATGTCCATGTTTGGTACAACCACATTAGACCTCATTCATATAATGGTGGATTAACACCTTTCGAGGCGCGAAATTTGGCTTAAAAAACCGTACTTAGTGTTACAAAAAAGCTTGACCATTACAATGGGCACGTTTGGGCATAAGATTTTCGAGCCATTAGTTACTATATCCAAGGCGACTTCAACTGAGCCATCTAGCATCGGCGAAGAGGTGATGCTTTTTCTTAAAACTTCGAAAGCAAACGCAACAGGTCGAATAACGAATGAGGGTTTTGTTGTTTTCAAGGGGGGCATAGTTTCTGCAACTCCAACGAAAAGTTGTCCTGAGAACATCCAACATTTACGTGAGCAATTTGCAGAAAGAATCGACATAAATAATGTGTTACTAGAAGATACACTATTTAAAAGTCCCTCTGCAGCCGCCGGCTTTATAACCTACGCTAGCGCTAATGGGCTTATAATGTGGATGACCTCTGATGGCACAACACTAAAAGATATTGAAAGCAAGGATTCATAATTTAAACGATTCTTCTAATCGCTGGAGTTGCAAAAATAAGAAATAAGCGACCTACAATAATCTCCGAGAAATCTTTTTTCAAGGCATTTCAGGACAAAGTATAACCACCACCAGATAAAATACTTTTTATCAATTGATGATGGTATAATTTTTGTTGCACTTTTTAATTTGATACAATTAGGTAATATTTCGCGTTAAGCTAAACATGATATAAATCGGGCAATAACATACTCTTTAATTTTGCCTACACTTTTTAATTATTTCTTCCATGTCTCTTTTGCAGGGTAAGTTACTAAAAGGCCGGTGACCTATCATGCGGTGCGGCTAATATCAAATATATGAAGATAAACGCTTCCTACGATGATCAATAATCTTAGGAAGCCCTTATTTCAAGCTTTTTTCAGCACATTTGTGCCGGAGAGGGCTTTTTCTTTTTGTATCAAAATCAGCAAGAACATAGATATAATCATTCAGAAATTGATACAATTTAATTATCCTAAAAGATGCTATGGTTAGGGGTGTGCAAACTCAAAAATGGGTGTGCAGTGGTAGAAGTCGAGGTTGCTCGGCTATTTTTATTTCCTAATAGTTTTATAATTGGTGCAGGGGTATTATTAAATATATAGATTCAAATTTATTTATGTAAAGCTGGATGAGGAGGAAAAGATGATTATGGTTAATATGACTTACGATATTAGAACAACTGAATATGCTCAACAGACATTGATGAATCTCACAGGTGTTCCAATCTCAAAGTGGGAAAAATATCTTGGTCGCCAACACGAGTATAAATATACAGACTATCTTGTGGAAGACGTGATTAGTTCTTATGGGCATTTACCACGAAGCTACAAAGATTTTGAATTTATCTATTTTCATGTGACAACAAGTGCAAACGGGTGCACTTCCTTTCAGAAACATGGAGTATTAGATCTAAAACAATCATATTTGTGTCAAGACTCTGAGTTAAGACAGTTCTTGGAAAAACACGGTATTGATATCAATCTAGATGAGCGGATACTGATATATCGAGGAAAAAGATTTGATATTACTTTTGGGGCTTGCCCAAGACAAGATACAGAGGCTTATAAATGTTGGTCCATAGGGAGAAAGTTTTACTATGATTATACTACGTGTGGGTTTTTATCAGTGTGGGAGAGAAGTCCTTACGGAGGACAAGTTCATCATAGACCAGAAATATTGATGGATATCGATAATCTTCTTGGATTGAATTTATCCCAAGAGTGGGCGTCTATTAACGATCCTTATGAGATAGTTGCAAAGGTAAGTGGTGAAAAAATCATCTATGACAGTGATGACAATCAAAGTGATAAGGATAAGGTCCTAAACTATTTGACGAAAGCATATTTTACAGCCTTTGGAGAACCGACTGAAGAGGTACTTCTGATTAAGAACCATGTGCAAATACCTCCTATAGATATTCTTGAAATAAAGCCATTGCCACATTGGAAAGATTATTGATGTTTTATGTATTGAAGTGTTTATTTTTGATACGAAAGTAAATTATTGGCTTTAAGAAATTTTTCTATCATGGGATTGTGATTATCTATTCGATAATAAACCCACATATCCACGAATTGTGCTTCTGCAAATGGTTTATTTATTAGGTATGAACGATTCATGTATTTTACACTATATGGAAGTATACATAGACCTTTTGTTTGTTTTAATGTTAAGCCGATGATATCTATCTGTTCGCAGCATTCTACAATACTCGGAAATATTAATTTTTGATCCATACCTTGGAGATATTCCCTTTTCCATCTATCGAACCCTTTCATATATATGTAGGGCTGATTATTAAAATCATTTAAAGATATAACTTTCTTTTGAGTATAACAGTGTTCATTATCCATAAAGACATGTAATTCCTCTTTTGCAAAGGGTACACCGGATATTAGCGTAGATATGTCTTTCATTTCCATTGATATGAAAATGTCACATTCCCCATTCTCCAACCCCATAAGGCCATCAATTGGTTGGCATGAATTAACTGATACATTACATGAAGGATAATCTTCCACAAACCGGTTTATCAATGGTTCTGTGTAATCTCCAGTCCAATAATATGGGCTGTTTATTATTATGTTTTCTATAGGATTAACTGCAAGAGATTTTGCCTGCCAACGTGCTGTTTCATATAGATTAAGAATACTGCGAAATGCTTCATAAACAACCTCTCCTGATGGTGTCAATTTAACCTCTCTGGTAGAGCGCTCAAACAATCGGCAATCAAATTCTTCCTCTAGAATAGCAATATGTCGGCTGAGTGCAGGCTGGGTAATATATGATAGCTCTGCTGCCTTTGTAAAACTCAGCGTTTCCGCCAAAATAACATATTCTTTTATAAAGCTCCATTTAATCATAACTACCTCCACCAAATCTACATTTATATACGATTATATAATAAAGTGATTTATAACGCAACGTTATAAATCACTATCAAATGTAGCATTTCTCAAAAAAATGAAATTATGGTACGGTATAGTGAAAGCACATCACAATATTTGAAGGAGGTTTATTTCTATGTTTAGTATTGATAGTAGTATCAATCAAGGTGCACCGTTGCTTTTCAATTTTGGTAATTCTACATACGCACCACTTATGTTTACTTCTCCCCAAGATGAACTGCTCGCATGCCGTAATGGAGCCTGGCTTGGATGTATGCTCACCCTTTCTCCAGTTTATGATATCTCTGGACCAGATGTCGTAAAATTAATGAACTATGTGAGTGTAAATAGGGATTATGCAAAACTGAAGGTTGGAGGTTCCAGACATACTATTCTGTGTAATGAAAAAGGGCAGATGCTTGCAGATGGTGTCTTGATGAGACTTGAGGAAGATCTATACCGTTCATATTGGCTTGCACCTGTATTGGCTTATTATGTAGAAACACTAGGGTTCAATGTTCAAGGAAAATGGGTGTATGATGAATTCTTTTTACAGATTGATGGACCGCGTTCTCTTGAAATCATGGAGAAGGTTTCTGGAACAAATATTCATGATTTGAAGTTCGCTCAACATAAATTTATTGAAATAAAGGGGATTCCTACATCTATACATCGTCTTGGTATGTCGGGCAGCCTTGCATATGAAATGCATGGTGCAATGAAAGATATCGATACTGTATATAATGCGATTGTAGAAGCAGGCCAAGAATTTGGTATTAAGCGCCTCGGTCTTGTAAATTATTGCAGAAATCATACGCAAGGTGGCTACCCGAACCAGTATATCCATTTTTACTATCCATTCCTTATTAATGGTGAAGGTATGAAACAGTACGTTCTCGATCATATGGGTTATAATGTTCAGTTTGGGCAGTATAAATTCTACGGAAGTGCATCTGATGATATTCAAAATGCTTTTGTTACACCGTTTGATGTAAAATGGGACTATCTGATTAACTACGATCATGACTTTATCGGTAAGGAAGCGCTGTTAAAGTTAAAAGAAAATCCTCCACGTACTGTAGTGACATTAGAGTGGGATGCCGAGGATGTCGCAAAGGTCTTTGTCTCCCAATTTATGGGAAAGGACATTGCCCCTTGTGATGATATCTCTGGTGTCGCAGATGGAGCATTAACTGATCCATTTGTAATTAGCAAAGTTATTAAAGATGGAAGTATGATTGGTGTTGCATCAGGCCGCTTAAAGGATTTTTATCATCAGAAGATGATTTCCCTTGCGTTTATTGACCGGAAATATGCAAATGAAGGTGAAGAACTGAGTGTGCTTTGGGGAACAGATCCTAATACAGCCATGCCAATCAAAGTAACAGTTGCACGTTTTCCTTATTTTAACGAAGAATACAGAAATGAAACTTTTGATGTTGAAAAAATACCACACCCTAATTTTAACAAATAATTTTGTATGCAGATATATCAAGTTTGTCATAAGAAAATAATACAATTACAAGAAGGGACTATAGGGAAATAGCTCCATAAAAAATCAGTACACTTTTAAGTAAGGTACTGATTTTTTATACAAAAAAGAAAAAAGATGGCTAATCAGTACTATCCTTCCTCCACTACAGTGTATACTGTTACTAAATGAAAAATTCATATTACACTTCATGTTATAATCATTTTTGAAATAGGGCAACGAGCAATCGGCTCCTCCAATTAGTCTTCCTATATAAACGCATCTAGATTTAATTCCCTATAATATAAAATTGTCATTGTTGTAAAAGCTGCAAAATTGAATAACCCGAGTAGAATTGCGATAAATGATATTACCATACTGAGTTTAAATTTGAATTTCATAGATACAATAAAAAATACTGCAGATGAAATTAATATATAAGCTTCCTGCTTAATATAAGGGATTTCTTCTGGGAAATAGACAATATGTAATGCGGTAAACTTGGTGAGTATATACACTGATGCAAGACTCATGATTAATAATGCAAAATTCAATATAGTAGTAACAATTTTGTATTCTTTTTCGTTCATGGTCAGAAACCTCTTTTTTAATATAATGGTTTGTGTTCATCTGGAAAAGTACAGGGTTCTATGAGACTGGTATTATTATACAATATTTTGATATATATTACATCATAAATAATCCATAAATACTTGGTTAAGAGGACTAAAAAATTAAGGCATAAGGAAACCCCCTTACAGGTAAATATCCATGAAGGGGGTCATTTTTTATGTCTGTATAACTGTTCCATTCTTGAAGGTGAACCGAATATCCTCTTTATCGTAAACAGTAACGTAGTCCACAAGGCTACTCCACAGATTCTCATCAAATTCAGTAAGAAGGTTATCTTGCCTGCAAAGGGTGAAGAGGAAGGAACTCATTGTACTGAGCCTTATCTGCTTATCAGTGATTTCTTCTGTAATCCTAGTATGGCGAGCCTTGGCAAGGCCAAAGCGTTCAACCAGTCCGTTGTATCGATTCTGATATTCTTCCTGGTCAAGAGCAAAGTGTGCATTGGATGAGATGGCTTGTTGTATCATCCCTGCTACAACCTCGATTTCCTTTTGCAGTTCATCCTGCTCCTTTTCCAGGGTAGAAGTATCAAAAAGGCTTACTTTTATGGCTTCAAAGTTGGTTATGATTTCATCCTTATCATCTAGAAGTTTATTTGTTGCCTGTATAAATAGCTCCCTAATTAAATCTTCATCCAGATGAGGAGTTTTGCATTTCTCATCTTGATTAAACTTATGGTTACACTGCCAGACCATTCGGCGGTACTTACTGTTGGAATGCCAAACTTTAGAGCCATACCAGCTACCACATTCCCCGCATTTTATTTTTCCAGAGAATATATGAACACCGCTGTGACGATTGTTTGCAGGGTTTCTCTTTTCTAACTCATTCTGGACCAGGTCGAAGACCGCTGGCTCGATAATCGCTTCATGGTTATTCTCAACATAGTATTGAGGGATTTCACCCTCGTTGGCTTTTTTCTTTTTGGTAAGAAAATCTACAGTGTAGCTTTTCTGTAAAAGCGCATCTCCTTTATATTTTTCATTTGTGAGGATGCGCTTGATGGTGCCTGCGTTCCATTTATCTTTCTTGGCGGGTGATAAAATGCCGTCTGCGGTAAGCTGCTTGGCAATACCATAAGGCGTCATGCCCTGTAGGAACATGCTGAAGATCCTCTGGATTATAACTGCTTCATTGGGGTTCAAGACAAGGTTGCCGTCTTCACCCCGATCGTAACCGAGGAAGTGGCCGAAGGGAACTGTAACCTTCCCGTCTGCAAATCTCTTGCGCTGTCCCCATGTGACGTTCTCTGAAATGCTGCGGCTTTCTTCCTGGGCAAGGGATGACATGATGGTGATTAGAAGTTCACCTTTAGAATCTAAGGTCCAGATATTTTCCTTCTCAAAATAAATCTCGATTCCTTTCTCTTTCAATTGGCGAACGGTGGTGAGGCTGTCTACTGTGTTCCTTGCAAATCGGCTGACTGACTTGGTAACAATGAGGTCGATCTTGCCACTTAAGGCGTGGATAGGTTACACTAATTTAGACAGAAAATACTCGGACATGATAAAATAAATTAAATTAATTTGGAGGTTTATCATGTCTAATACAAATAAAAGGTATAATGAAGAATTTAAAAAGCAAATTGTAGAACTTATAAATAGTGGAAAAAACATAAATGAAGTTGTTAAAGAGTATAACATTGCTAGGTCTACTGTAAATAAGTGGGTAAAAGACTATTCTTCTTCTGGTTCTTTTAAAGCGAAGGATAACAGATCTAATGAAGAAAATGAGCTTATTAAACTTAAAAAGGAAAATCAAAGGCTAAAGATGGAAAATGATATTTTAAAGCAAGCGGCGCTGATACCCTAGCTTCGCTGGGGCAGACTCTAATGGGACGAAAGTAGATATAATTAAGGCTAATAAGCATAAATACAGTATCAGCGCCATGTGTAAAATCTTAAATATCTCAAGGAGCCTAATTTACTATAAAAAAATTGAAAAAATTTGCGATAGCAAGTTAGATAATGAGATTATATCTATCTTTAAAAAGAGCCGAAATAACTACGGCAGTAGAAAGATTAAGGTTGAATTAAGCAAAATAGGTTACATTGCTTCAAGAAGAAAAATACGAAGAATAATGAGCAAATACTCACTGGTTTCTAAGTATACTTTAAAGCAATATAAAGTTCATAAGACAAAGTGCAATGAGGAAAAAATAAATAATCTTCTTGAAAGAGATTTCAAAAATAAAGAAAAATTAGATGTTATTGTAAGTGATTTAACATATGTAAATGTTAATGGAAAATGGAACTACATATGCATACTTTTGGATCTGTATAATCGAGAGATTATCGGATACTCTGCTGGCGCAAATAAAGATAAATACATTGTTTACAAGGCTTTCGCTAATGTGAAGTATCCACTAGATAATATAAATATACTCCATACTGATAGAGGTAATGAGTTTAAAAATTCTATGATTGATAATCTTCTGAAAACCTTTAGTATTAGCAGGTCTCTGAGTAAAAAAGGGTGTCCATATGATAATGCAGTAGCGGAAGCTACCTTTAAAATCATAAAGACAGAATTTGTTTTTAATAGAATATTTAAAAGTTTTGAAGAGTTAGAAACATCATTATTTGATTATGTCAACTGGTATAACAAATTTAGGGTTCATAGTTCTTTAGGATATCTTAGTCCTATTGAATACAAGGCAATTCTGTCCGAGAAAAAGTTGTCCTAATAAGTGTTGACAATCCATCCCTTCTGTTTTAGTAAATTAAATTATTAAGGTGGAACTCTCCAAACAATATAAATAAACAAAATGTAAATCCTCCTCTCTTTTTAAATTATCTTAAACTCAATTAATCATATGAATATAGGTCATGATTTACTTTTGATGTATAGTATAGGTTCATAGTTGAAGAAGCGTTATATAGCGATGTAATGATGTATGACCTTATGTCTTTAACTTGAGTAGTGTTTTTTGACAGGCAATCAATTACAAATTCTATATGCATATGATTTAGTTTTAAGAATCTAGACTTTATAATGCTAGCTGATGTATCACATCCATTAACTCTAAATTTTTCTTTGGTTGAACAAACAATATCTAAAATTATTTGTACAATTTCAGCAACTAACTCTGGATTGCTATTATTCATTAATAAATCAAAATCGATATTCTGTTTGACAATTTTTTCATACTTTCTGTATTCTTGATCTGAAATTTCTTTATCATTTAGACTTCGTTTATTTAACTCTTTATCATCATTCAATCCTTCACTTTCTTCTTCATTTTTTTCTTCTTCACTATTTTTATGATAGATAGAAGGATTAATATATATTTTATCTATATCGTTATCTATATATTTATTAAGTGTCGTAATGTTTCCGGTTCTAGACTCGGAGCTTTTACGGTTTAAATCATTATTTGCTAGTGATTCGTAATTATTACGGTTCATTGATATATCAATAATTGCATTATCTTCTATATTTTCTAACTCATTAAAATCTAATATGTCCTCATCTTGATTTTCTTTAATAATTTTTTCTATATCTGGATAAGTGAGGTATATTAGATTAGGTCTTCCTTTTCCCTGCCTAACTTCTATAAGCAAGTTGTATTCTTTTAATTCATTTATAGCTTTGGTTATTGTTTTATCTGAGCTTCTTAATGTCTTTTCCATTTCCTCACGCTTCATAATTAGATATACATTGCCTTCTTTGTCAAACCATCTATTTTTTATAGATAGCTCATGTCTACTTTTTAAAAGAGAATATAGAATAATTGCTTTATCAGATATTTTGGGAAAATCTTCTAAAAAGAAAAAACTCGGCAGCTGATGAAATGAATTGTTGTATATATCATTAACTGAAAATTTCTTTTGACTGTACATTTTCTTCCTCCATTTCTTTAATAAATTTTGATTTGATATCTCTATATTCTTTTAATTTATTTCAACAAAAAAAGTGATACAGATTTTGTATCACTCTTGACTTTGGATTATTCAATTATATTTATGTTTGAAATTTATCATTTCCATTGTTTAAACCAATCCACAGTCATTTAAAACTCTTTCAATTATTTCCCATATTGCTAATGATGGATTTTCATTATAATATTCATAACCTTTATATTTTTGTAGTATATATCCATTTTCTAAATTTCTTTTCATAATCATCTTTGAACGTTTAACCGCATCAATTACATTTTGCAATGACGTTTTTCCTAGAATTCTCTTAAAATTATTCTCATGTTTATAATCATCCATCTTTTGGAAAGTTTCGCAGAATCCACGATTAATATATTGTAAGTAATGCTTTCTATGAGCTAATGCTCCATTACAATCTGTTTTATGAAGCACAATCCATAAATCAAAAGTCAAGTTAGAATACCCAAATTTATAATTTATTTGCTTTCCTATTTTTTTCGCTTCACTCATTCTATCAATAGTTTCTTTGAATTCTCTTACATGAGTTTCATCATTACTTTCATAATCTGATATATGATATATTTCAGTTTTCCCAGTTAGAACAATTGATTTAGCCCTTCTTAGTGGATTTTTTTGAACTGGACAATCAAATGAAACTTTAATTTTCGATTCAGGTGTTTGGTTAATTAAATTTTGAAGCCATTTTAAATACCATTGTTCTGTTTCTCCTTCTACACTAAAATAATACTTTTTTGTGTGCTTTAACCTCACTTTTTCTACACCTCTCTTTCTCTCGAGATTAGCTCCTCGAAGACTGGTGTAAAATCAATATCTTTAATTGCACCATATTGACTTATAAAATAATTTTTCATATAGTCTTCATGCTTTCTAACGCCCTTTTCACCTGTAGTTCCAAAATCTGACAAAGAATACAATACACTATTATTACTGTCATCATCTCTCTCTACAAACTTAATTTCATCTCTTCTAAAAATGTTAGAATTTAAAAATATAGGATTATGAGTATTGAAAATAAGCTGCGCATGTTTTAAGTTAATCTCATCATTATGGAATATATTTATAATGCTCATCAGTGCCATTGGATGTATTGATGCATCAAATTCATCAACAACTAATGTCCCACCTGTTAAAATCGCTCTTATTACTAATGGAAACATATTAACAAACCTTATAGTCCCATAAGACTCAAATATTTCTGCAGCAACAATTGCATTTTTTTTATTTTTTATATTTTCAAATATTGAAAAAAGTTTAGCGTCTGCCTCATCCTCACTTATGACATATCCTAAAGCATTAGAATTAATTCCAAATAACTTTGCAGCATTATTCGTCGTTTTTTCAATATATACTGTTTGTTTTTGTGGATTTACAAATCTTTCAATAAGTTGTATTGAATCCGCCCTATAAATAACCATGAACTTATTTGAAAACCAATTTGATATCAGTTTAACAAAACTTTGACTAATTATTAGTTTAAAACCATTCATTAAAAATAGTTCTTCATCATTCAAACTATTCTTTGCTATCTCTACAATGCTTTTTTCATTTTTTTTGATGTTGTCAGCTATAAATTCATTGATAACTTTAAAATCTCCGAAAAATAAATTTTTATCTCTAACAAAAATTTTTTCATTATTTACATGAAGCTCTTCATGTAAAACTTTTCTATTGTAGTCATTATCCAAAAAACAACCTAAATCTAGACTTACCTCATAATAGATTAAAAAATCATTTTCGATAAATTCTATAGTAAATGTTACTGGTTCAGAACAACTTGTAGCATTGTTTGGTATCAGTTCCAAAGCACTTGATGCTTGATTTGGGGAAGTTTGATCTTCTGAATTCCGAATGTTTCCTCTGAGTACAATAGCTCTAAAAGTATCCATAGCTCCAATAATATTGGTTTTCCCAGATGCATTAGGTCCATATATTACTGAAGAACACAACCCTTTTATACTCTTTCCTTTTATCTTTTGAATAAGCAAGCTATAATCTAATCCAGTCTGTTTAGGTGCAGCAGTCATAGATAGAGCTGCCTCCTCTACAAAAGACTTATAATTTTTTGTTTTAAATTGTAAAATCATATTCAGCATCTCCATTCTGCAATTTTTATGCAAAATCACTCTTTCATTATATTCAATATTTGAATATAAGTCAATTTTCAGCTTTCATTTGCATAAATACAGCAAAATCGTTATCAAAGAATACAATTCAAATCATTATCACGCTACTTATATTATTTGCTAATTATTATGACTTTTGTCTTAACAAAAAAAGACTAGCAAAATATAGTCTTTTTTTTTATCACAATTAGGTAACATTTCTAAAATTGTATTTTGTACACTAAATCTCAAATTAAATTAGTTCTCTTAAAGTTCTCTCATTTTATTCTTAAACGCGTTTTTCAAGAAAAACCTACAACATTTTATATTCCTCAACAAAATAGTTATACAGTATGAAAACACTTAATTACATGTCTTTTATATTCAGTTAAAATCTATTAAAGTTTTATATACTCCACTGGGAAGAAACAACTCAAAATCCGCCATAGGTGACTATGTGGGGGTTCAAATCCCTTCACCCGCACCACTTTCCTTATTTTTATCTCTCCTGTCATATCCCCAAATATTTTTAAACTATTAGGAATTAACTTTCAATATACAAATCTATAACTATTTTTTTATAATCTAGTTTTTCTTCTTATGATAAAAAATAAAAATCACATAAAAAGTTTAGACTTTTCCTTATCCTATTTTGCACATAATCTATGACTACAAAAAACCTGTTTGGATATCAAACAGGTTTTTAATAATTATTTATAAAATTTTATCTAATGGCTTGAAATACTAAATATTTAATAATATATCTATTTTAAAATTCTTGATGCTGTGATGTATCTATTTGAGTAATATCCTTGACTCAAACTATCTATACTTACCCCATCACCTGATGATGAAGCATGAATGAAGTTTCCATCTGATAAATATATCCCAACATGGGTGATGCTTCCAGGCTTTCCAAAAGTATTAAATGCAACTATATCACCAGACTTAAGGTCATTTTTTGAAACCGTCTCCCCTGCCCTAGCTTGATCTTTTGATACTCTAGGAAGTGTAATTCCAAGGGCATTTTTGTACGTATATTGGATAAAGCTTGAGCAATCAAAACTGTTGGGGCCATTTGAACCATAACTATAGGGAGTTCCAATCAGTGAGTTTGCCATGATTAAAAGCTTTTCAGCATCATTTCTCTGACCTGCTCTTGATACTAAGGCCTTAAATTCATCTTCAGTAGCTATAAACTTTGAAAAAACATAACCTGTATTACCTTCAAATAATACTTTCGACCATTCTCCATTTTTTTCAAGTACTAAAACTCTATCAGAGTTATTCACTACACTAAGAGCTTTACTTTCAATATTTGGGCGTAATCTAAGATTAACTCCATCATTAGTTACTATCCCTTCATATGTTTTTTTGATATTTAACTCATTTTTATTTACATACCCTTCCACTCCAAGTTGAGTTTTAACTTTTACCCAATTACCTTCTTCTTCCAATACAAAAAGTTCTTGTCCTTGTATCGCTTTTGATACTAAAGCGGAATCTTCATTTGCCTGTGTTCTTACAAATACTAGATTTGATTTTACTTCTGCTTTATTATAAGTATTGGCATATGATGCAATTGGAATAGAAAAAATCATTCCTAAAACCATTGCACTTGCTAAAATAGTATTTTTTTTCATTTCGTCCTCCTAAAGAAATATTAATTGTCTAATAAAACGTCATTGATTTGACTATTTAATCTTAATAAATGTTTATGGAGATTTTGTGAAGAAATGAAAAAAATTACAAAAAAGTTAAAATCCATTTTTTTAAATAAATAAATTTTTAAGATATTTATAGTTAAACTATAATTGAATTTATTTAAGGTTACTTATGTAAACTTCTAAGTATTAGGAGGTCAATTCACATACTATATTAATCCAAACTCAAATAAAAAACTCCTTAATTGAAAAGGTTTCATACCCATTCATAAATTATTAAGGAGTTTTTATATAAATACCAAAATTCTTATGTTTTTTTAAATATTAGCTTGCTCGAAAGCATAATACACTGCGTTTACTGCGCTTTCAAAATCTTCATTTTCTATTCCTATAATTATATTAATCTCACTAGAACCCTGCGATATCATTCTCACGTTAATTTGCTGTTCTTTAAGGGCAGTAAATAATCTAGCAGATATTCCTCTTGTTCTTATCATGCCTTTACCAACTACTGCCATTAATGCCATGTTTGGATATACCTCTACAGAATCTGGGTTTAATTTAGTCCTTATCTCCTCGATAACCTTATCAAGTTTATTTCTGAGCTCTTCATCACTAATAATTAATGATACAGAATCTATGCCTGAAGGTATATGTTCTACTGAAATATCATTATCTTCAATTATTGATAATAGCTTTCTTAAAAATCCTTTTTCCTCATTCATAAGCATTTTTTCAATTGCTATAACTGTAAAATCTTTTTTCCCTGCTATTCCTGTAATAGTTTTAGGATATTTAGGGCTTTCAAAATCACTTAGAATAAGAGTTCCTTCATCCATAGGGCTATTAGTATTTCTTATCTGAATAGGAATTTTTGATTTTTTTACTGGAAATACAGCATCTTCATGAAGTACAGAAGCTCCCATGTAAGATAGCTCTCTAAGCTCTTTATATGTTATTTTTTCGATATGTCTTGGATGGTCAACTATTCTAGGATCTGCTTTTAAAAATCCCGATACATCAGTCCAATTTTCATACAAAGAAGCGTTAACTCCATTTGCAACTAGTGAGCCCGAAAAGTCAGAGCCTCCCCTTGAAAATACTTTTACAATGCCTTTATCAGTAGCTCCATAAAATCCGGGAATAACAGCATAATCATATTCCAGTGACATTTTATAAAGCCTTGACTGAGTTTCATCAAAGTTTAATTTGCCATCTTCAAGAAAAACTATGACCTCAGCTGCATCTACAAACTTAAAGCCTAGATACGCAGCCAGCACAATTGCATTAAGATATTCTCCTCTACTTACTATGTAATCAAGGCTCTTATTCTGATAGACTGTATTTTTAATTTCTTCACAATAACTTAATATATCTAAATCAAGTTCAAGCTCATTACATATTTGTATATATCTATCTTCAATTATTTTGAATGTCTCAATAAATTTCTCTTTATTTTCAATGCTGTTATAGCATTGAAATAGCAAATCAGTTATCTTTTCATCGTCCTTATATCTTTTGCCTGGTGCTGAAGGCACAATAAATTTTCTCTTTTTATTGGAAAAAACTATATCCTTCACTTTTTTAAACTGATTAGAATCAGCTAGCGAGCTTCCTCCAAATTTTGATACGACTATTTCACTCAACAATGTTTCCCCCTTAAATCAATTTGTCTTCACTGTACAAACAGATGTTTTTAATATAAAGATTTAATGATTTTATAGCTTTTTAGTGGGGTTGTCAAGGATAAAAGATTATTTTTATTTATGAATTAAATTTTCTTCCAATACATTTTGCTGCCAGAAAATTCATATGTCAGTAAATTTTCATCAGACATATATGATAAGTACGACCGTAATGTACTTCCTACTAGTATATATTGGTTAGCATCCATTTTTAATGAATATACAGAAAATATATGCTGAAGAATATCTTCAAATAATCGTGGATTTTCACAAAACAGCAAAATATGATTAACAATTTCTTCTATCTTATTTCTATTAGCTTTTATCAAGCTCTTAATATTTTTCGTAGGCTCACAGTGAGATGGTACGTAAATATCAGCCTCTAATCCATCTAGCATATTGAGAGTTTCTATATATGCTTTAATATCATATATAAAAAATATGTGATACTTATTTATTATTTCCTCTGAAAAAAGACTATCTCCTAAAAAAGCTACTTTATCGTCAGTTATAATACCAATCATATCAAAAAAATGCCCTGGAAGCTTAATATAAGATAAGCCTATGATTCCAGCTGTTTCTATATCAGAGGTTGGATTGCTTGCTTCTGCCATTATAAATTTATTTCTGATAGCTTTAAATGGATATCCTCCATACAAAAATGATGGTTCTAAAACTGGATGCTTAGTAAATGAATTTTCCATACTTGTAGATATGATTTCGCAGTCGTGTCTTGCCTGAAGCATTTTATTGCCCCCAACATGATCTGCATTTGAATGAGTATTTATTATTCCTTTCAAGGTCCAATTATTTTCTTTAATATGCTTGTCAATTTTTCTAGCTGCATCTTTGTCATTACCACTGTCAATCAAATATATCTCTTTATCATTTATTTTAAATAATCCTACCTTTGAAGGAGAGTTGATATAATAGGTTTTATTAGTTAATGAAATTAATTCATACATGGTTCTACCTCCATAAAAAAAGATTAAATGATATTTTTACTATAATATCACTTAATCTTCTATTTATCTTCCATAAAAATATTTTTTTGCATAATTTATTAATTATTTTAAAATAGAGTATCAACATTACATTTTTTGATAATTTTTATCAAAAACAATTAGGGCTTTATTTGAAAGTTTTTAAATCCCTCTGAATATACAATACTATTGTCTTTTAAAACCCACATTGCTTCTAATCCTTCTTTGGATTCAACTAGTTTTTTACCTTCTTCAAGAGGTAAATTAAATACAGCTGTAGAATATGCATCAGCTATACCTGAATCTTTAGCAACTATACTCACTTGTCTAAAATATTCTGATGGAAATAACGTATTTGTATCTATAATATGGTGATATCTTTTTCCATCTACCATATAATATCTTTCATAGTCTCCACTTGACACTAGCGACATATCGCTTAAGTATAAAGTTCCTGTTATATCCTCGTCACTATCCTTGTTTGGATTTTGAATACCTACTCCCCAAGGCTTATTATTATCCTTAAGTCCAATTGCGCATACATTACCACCAACACTTATAACTCCGTTATCAAATCCATTTTTCTTAGCCTTCTCTACCACTTTTTGAGTTGCATAGCCTTTAGCTATTGCTCCTACATCAAGTTTCATATTTTTGTCAGGTAAATATACTGTAGAATTTATTTCATCTATAATGATTTCATTTATATCTGTGAACTTATTTGCGTTTTGTAAATCTATAAGCTTCGGAAGCTCTGCCTTTTCAGGTTCTTCAACTCCATTATCCCTATATCTGCTCCAAATTCTAAGCACTGGTCCAAAAGCTATATTAACCTGTTTACCTGTTTCACTATACATCTCTTTAGAAAAATTAATTAAATCAATTATTTCTTTATCAACTTCTACTGGTTTAATTCCAGCATTATCGTTAATTGTTTTGATATTGTTTACACCTTCAAAATCATCATAGATATTATATAACTGATGATAATGCTCTAATTCATTATAAATAAATTCTGATTGCTTTTTAAATTCTTCTTCACTTTCAGAATAAGATATTATTTTAGTTACAGTATTAAATAAAATCATAAATTCTGCACTATAGGATTGTTTTTTCGGTACACAGCCAGTAATTAATATTGAAAAAATAGTGAAGATCATAATGATCTTCACTATTTTGGTACTTCTTTGCATAGATTAGTTTGCTTTTTTAACTGAAGCTTCAGCTAGTTTAATGAAATCAGTAACATGTACAGTTACAGATGACTTAAGTTCTTCTTCTTCAGTTACCCCATCAGCAGAAACTTTCATACCTTTTACTTCATCGGCTGTTTTACCTTTTATAAATTCTGCAAAAGCATCAGCTTGCTCATTCCACTCTTTGCCAATTGCTGAAGCTTTTTTCATTCCGTAGCCTTCTCCAAGCTCTTGCTTAGTTTTTAGCTCAGCTGTTAAATCAGAAGTGATTTTGCCTGTAGCATCAAAATTAATATTAGCTTGAGAACCATCTATCATAGCACTAGTGATTTTTCCGTCAGCATCTGTAGTTGTAACAACATAAGTAGAGTATGCTTGAGCAAGTCCTGCCTCATCTCCTGCATCTTTAGATTTTGCAATATTAGTTTCAATCGCAAGACCTAATTTGTCAGTAGAAGATGCACCGATTTCTTTAGCATTAGCTGCAGCTTTTTCAATACCAGCTATAAAATCTTTAACTTTAACAGTAACAGATCCTTTAATGTCGTCACCAGTTGGCACGCCTTCTTCTGTAACTGCAATACCTTTTATTTCTTCAACTGTCTTACCTTTTACGTAATCAGCAAACGCAGCAGCTTGCTCATTCCACTCTTTGCCAATTGATGATGCTTTTTTCATTCCATACTCTTCGCCCATATCAACCTTTGATTTAAATATTGTAGCTAAATCAGTAGTAATTTTTCCTTCTTTAGAAAAATTGATTTTAGTTTGAGCACTATCAATTACTGCGTTTACAATTTTACCGTCTTTATCAACGATAACTGCAACCGCTAAAGAATCTGTCTGAGCTAGGCCATCTTCTTCTGCTGCATCCTTAGATTTAGCAACACTTGAAATAACAGCAAAACCAGTTTTTGCGTCTCCAGCTGCTGGCTCAGCAGTTTCCTCAACTGCAGGCTCTTCAGTTGGTGCTGGCTCCTCAGTAGTTGTTGATCCTCCACAAGCTGTTAGTGAAAAGATCATTGCAAATGACAATAAACCTGCTAACATTTTTTTCTTCATAAACAAAACTCCTCCTATTTGTAAAATAAATTTTTTATTTAAAGGATAGGTATGAACTACCTTCCATTAAACCAAGTTCATAAATCAAAAATAAAAACAAATAATTAAAGTATATTCTTTAGCTTAAGATATTTAGTCCTATACTTTTTAAAGTAAATTATCTATCATCATGGTTATCACTAATCCTAAATTTAAGATTACATAATTTTTTATAGAAACTATAAATGTTTCTGATTTAACCTGTTGGTTCTCAAATTCTTTTAAATTTTTTGCCACAGGAATTATTCCGACTAGTGCTACTAGTGAAATTAGTCCTAATTCTCCTATAAATACAAGAATAGGAATCATTAAATATGATGTTATATATATCCATTTAAAGAGACTGACTGAAGCTTTTTTCCCTATATAGTAAGGTAAAGTATGCCTTTTTTGCAAAATGTCCTTTTCTAAATCACAAGTATTGTTTGCAAGCATTATCCCTGCAGTTGTAAGTGTTGGTATAGCAAACAATAATACTAAATGAATTAAATTAATATAGTTTGCCTCTAATAAAACGTGTGTATCAGTAAACAAGACTTTTAAATAATATCCCTCAGGAAAATTAATATACAGTAAAATCAGAGGAATAAAGAATCCATAGAATATCCCAGAAATTATTTCTCCAAAGGGAGTTCTTGAAATAGGAAGTGGTCCAAAGGTATAAAAAATACCAAATGCAAAGCATAAACTTCCTAAAATCAAGACTATCCAATCTGTATAGTAAACCAACACTAATCCTAAAGCTATACTGATTGCTAACATGATATATATTAATATCCTGCCCTTTTTCCTACTATATGGAATACTATCACCATTAGTTTTAGTATCAATATAGTTGTTAATTGCAGTTGTTTCTAAATCAAACAAAAACATAGCACTAAAAAATAGGATAGTTTCAAATATTTTTACTTGTTGGTTTTTAGACATAAGATACAGTATTGATATTAAAAAAGGAAATAAGCTAGTTATCTTAGTTCTAATTTCAGTAAACTGAAAGTATCTGGATATAGTAGTGTTGCTTTTTTCCATATTTATCTCCTTGCTGCTACATCTAAAACATTTTTTATCATAGTATATTTTTCAGAAGATATTTCTAGCTTGTCTAAGCAAACTATACTTTTGTCATAATATCTGTCACTAAAAGCCTTTGTAAATTCCACTCCACCAAAATTTATTATTTCTCTAGCTAGAATATTTTTATCATATCCTTGCTCTAGCTTCTCACGAATAGTTTCATTTTTTTTCATTGCATATATTAACGGAAGAGTAATGACTCCTTTTGCAATATCAGATAAAACTGGTTTATTTGATTCAGCTTGAGTAAGCTCATAATCCATACAATCATCAGACATTTGGAAAATCATTCCTATATATCTTCCTATTTTCTTATATAAATCCACATTGGACTTTGGCTCTCCCAAAACAATAGCTCCACTGACAAATGCGGCTTCAAATAGAGCTGCTGTCTTACCTCTAATTATTGTTAGATATCTTTTTAAGCTCAAATTATAATTGAATAGATTTGTATCCTGCATAAGCTCGCCAAGACATACAGATTTCGCATAATTTGCAAGTGAATACTTTTTGTACTCATCTTTTATATCCACTTTTAGAGCTAATTCAATAGCCATAGCTAGGATATAGTCTCCACAGATAACTGCAGTTTTTTTATCGAATCTACTTTGTAAGCTATCCATCCCTCTTCTTTTAGGGGAATCATCTATGATATCATCGTGTACCAGTGTAGCTAAATGAAAAAGCTCGATTGCAACTGCTAAATTAATTGCATCCTCGTGAACCAATTGATTTTCATCCGATGCTACGATAAGAATACAATTCCCTCTAAGATTTTTCCCTAGTGATTTCGATAAATATGAAGTGCACTCTCTAATAGAAGGTGGCGTTTTTCTTAAAACCTCTACTAGCTTATTATTAAATTCATTTTTTGCTGATTCTAAACTAATCATGATATAGATACCACTTCCTAGCAAAACCATTATTTCTCCATGCTTTCTTTAGCCATGGCATTACATAGTAATCAAGTCCTAAGGTTCTACCAGCACCAATAAGCACAGCAATTCCAGCAAATATCATCCATACAGTATCTAAGTGAAGTCCGGTTGTGGTTAAAAACATAATTTGAAGTACAACAGATACTCCAGCGGATAGAAATGTAAATAATCCCGCTATAAGAGCTAGTCCAATCGCAATTTCTAATATAACAATAGTTGTTTGCATAAATATTTGTATTCCATCACTTGAAGTAATAAATTTGTCAAGGAATAAGTTCAAAATTGGTACATCTAATTTAATCGTCAAATCATGTAAGGTAGATTCTGCAAATGTAAGTCCACTTACAAAATAAATTTTCAATAATCCAAAAATATCTAGATTTAAAAATGCATGTCCTGCAGACTGTACTGCATCCGCCGCTACTGTCGCTCCTGTAACTGAGTGAGCCTCGGCAGTTCCTGTTGCAGCACCCACCGCATCAACCACAGCTCCAGGATTAAGAATATTTTGATACCAAGCATTTGCTCCACCAAAAAAACCAGTTAATTTTGGTGCCTCAAACCACCCTTCATTTACTTTCTTTACCCCTTCAAAAAACCATACTCCGCCAAGCCATACTCTAAGTGGTACCATCAAAAAACTTGGAGTAACATTAGAGAAATGTCCTCCGACTATACTTCTATTATTCCTAATTGTAAAAAATTCATGTTTTAAATAGCTGAATATTTTAGTCCAACCCATTACTTGAATGAAATAAACCATATTGATAAGATGTTTTACCATCATTGCAAAGAAAGATGGAAGATTCATCATCATTTTAGGAGTACCAACTCTTGCTACTGCATATCTTCCTCCAACGGAAACCATAACTCCATGAAACTCAGGCTTATATTTTTTTAGCTGACCACTCTTTGTAATTGAAGTAAAAATATTATGTGCAGCTGTAGAAGCGGAATGTTCACAGTTTTCAACCATCTGTGGAACCGGAGCTGCTTCTCCCTCTGGTATATAAAACATGTTATCTCCAATAACATATACTTTTTCATCGTCGATTGATCTTAAATAAGGGTCAACTTTAATTCTGCCTCTTCTTTCAGAGCTTATTTTTGAAGCAGCATCATTTGTAATATCTGACCCTTCAATTCCAGCAGCCCATATTACTGTTCCAGCTGGAAAAACATTTTCCTCACCATTAATTTTAACTTTAATAAAGTCCTTGCCTATTCCAACTACCCCAGCACCAAGAATCATATTTACATTCATTTTTTTAAGTCTATTTTCAACTTTATCTGATAATTTTTCTGGAAGAATTGGTACTGTTCTTGGTAATATATCTACATTGTTTAGCGAAACATCTGCTTTATTAATTTCGTACTTATGACATAAAAATGGAACATATTCTGCAAGCTCTCCTATCATTTCTACGCCTGTAAATCCAGCTCCAACTACATAAAAGCTAAGCAGTAACTTTCTTTTCTGTGCATCAGTTTCAAGTGCAGCTTTTCTAAATGATTCATGTATATGCTCTCTTAATTTAACTGCATCATCATAAGACCATAGTTTGTGACTGAATTCTTCAGCGCCCTCTACACCAAAATATGTAGGCTTTGAACCAGCTGCAATAACCAAGTAATCATAAGGATAATCAGTAGTTTTTCCTACCAGTTTTTTGTTTTCAAAATCAACATTATCTATATCATCCATTACTACATTTACTTTTCTGCCAGCAAATATTTTCTTTAGACTCATTTTTATACTGTCTTCATCAACTCTATTTGCAGCTACTTCATGTAGCTCAGTAAGCATAGTGTGAAATGGATTTTTGTCGATTATTGTTATAGATATATCGGTATTCTTTTTAAATTTTTTCTCAAGCTTTTTAGCAGTTAAAACCCCTGCGTATCCTGCTCCTAAGACAACAATTCTCTCCATTAATACATCCTCCTGTTCTATAATATACTAATAAAGTATATCATCAGTTAGTTGCTCTTACAACTATTATTGATAAAAAAATAATTAAATTTGATAGTTTTTTTTATATGATAATTGTAATCATAGTAAAATTTATTTATATTTCAATCATTTTACAATTTATACCCAGGAAATCTTTTTCCTACTAAAAAATAAAAAAAATATTTGCAAAATTTGCAAAATTTATTGAATTTGGTGTTGACAAGTTGAATTTCTTATACTAGAATAACTAAAACAATCATTTAAATGCTTTGAAAGAGACAAAACTATTCACTTAGCTATTTACAGAGAGTCGGAAGTGCTGAGAACCGACAATAGCAGAATACAATGATCACTCTTGAGCAGTTTCTTCGAAAGATTAAACAAGTAGAAGAAAACGGATGCCACCGTTAACAAGGCTAAGGTTGATAGACCTGAATAAAGTGATGGCATGAACGCCATAAATAGGGTGGTACCGCGAATCCTTCGTCCCTATAAGTCTATTAATTAGATTTATAGATACGGAGGTTTTTTTATTTTATATTTTAAATAGGAGGTAACAAAATGCAGACGAATGTACAAGTTAATTTAATTTCTGGAATTGATTCTGCTCTTAGAGCTGTAACTATGCTAAGACGAAAGGGTATCAAATTTTATGAGATATCTATTTATAGCAATTCGTTAAGCCTCATCATTCCTATTGAAACTGAATCTATAGTAAGAGCACAGCTCTCCAAGCTATCAGATATAGAAGTATTAGTTAATTAATTTTTATTGTATTCAAAATACAATATTCACAAAATAATTTAAACATTACTTAGGAGGAATTTAAAATGTATTACGAAAATGATGTTCAAGCAGATGTACTTAAAGGTAAAAAAATAGCTATTCTTGGTTACGGTAGCCAGGGTCACGCTCATGCACTTAACTTAAAAGAATCAGGTCTTGATGTATTAGTTGGTCTTAGAGAAGATAGTAATAGCAGGTCAAAGGCTCTGGAAAGCGGGCTTACTGTTAAGTCTGTTGATGATTGCGTTAAAGAAGCTGATGTTGTTATGGTTCTATTACCTGATGAAAAGCAGAAGGAAGTATATGACAGCCAGATTGAAAAAAATTTAAAACCTGGTCAATCACTTGTGTTTGCTCATGGATTTAATATTCACTATAAACAAATCGTTCCACCAGAGTTTGTAGATGTTTTTATGGTTGCTCCTAAGGGACCAGGGCATCTTGTAAGAAGAACCTATGAAAAAGGAAGCGGAGTACCTGCCCTCATTGCTGTACACCAAGACTACAGCAGTAATGCTAAAGATAAAGCACTTGCATATGCAAAAGCCCTAGGTTCATTAAGAGTAGGAGCTATTGAAACAAGCTTTAAAGAGGAAACAGAAACTGATTTATTCGGTGAACAAGCTGTACTTTGTGGTGGGGTTACAGAATTAATTAAAGCAGGATTCGATACCTTAGTAGAAGCTGGCTATCAAAGTGAAATAGCATATTTTGAATGTCTTCATGAAATGAAACTAATTGTGGACTTACTTTATGAAGGTGGATTTGAGAAAATGCGTTATAGCATTAGTGATACTGCTGAATATGGAGATTATAGGGTAGGACGTAGGATAGTAAATCAGGAAGTGAGAAATGAAATGAAAAAAGTACTTTCAGAGATACAAGATGCTACATTTGCAAATCAGTGGATTGAAGAAAATAGAACAGGTAGACCTTTTTATAACCAGGTTAAAGCCGATGAGCTTAAACACCCTATTGTCAATACAGGCAAAAGCTTAAGAACAATGATGAAACTTGAAGGTGATAAGTAATGAATAGTGACAACCTAAAAAAAGGCTATGCAAGAGCTCCTCATAGAGCTCTGCTTAAGTCTCTGGGACTTGATGATGAGGACTTTGAAAAACCTTTCATTGGAGTCGTAAATGCATTTAATGAAATTGTCCCTGGCCATATCCATCTACGAGAACTAGCCCAAGAAGTAAAAAATGGAATCTATGCTGCTGGAGCTATACCATTTGAGTTTCCTGTCATAACAGTATGCGATGGTTTAGCAATGAATCATGAGGGAATGAGATATTCTTTGCCAAGTAGAGAGCTTATTGTTGACAGTATAGAAGTGATGGTAAAAGCACATGCATTTGACGGCCTAGTGATGATTCCAAACTGTGATAAATCTGTTCCAGCTATGCTTATGGCTGCAGCTAGACTTAATATTCCTTCAATAATAGTAAGTGGAGGCCCCATGCTTAAAGGAAAATCTGCTACTAAAGATTTGGATTTAGTTAGTGCCTTTGAGGCTGTTGGAAGCTTTGCTGATAATAAAATCACATCTGAGGAACTGTTAGAAATAGAGAATATGGCTTGTCCTACCTGCGGAAGCTGTGCAGGAATGTTCACAGCGAATTCTATGAACTGTATTACAGAAGCTTTAGGTATGGCTATGAGAGGAAATGGTACTGTTCCAGCCGTACTTTCAAAACGAAAGCTATTGGCACGTAAATCTGGTAAGTTAGTCGTTGATTTAGTAAATAAAAATATTCTTCCTAGAGATATAATGACCAAGGAAGCTTTCCAAAATGCACTAGCTGTAGATATGGCACTTGGATGTTCTACAAATACCATCCTTCATTTAACTGCTATCGCAAATGAAGCAAGGGTGGATTTTGATTTATCCTTGGTTGATGAGGTTAGCAAAAAAGTTCCCAACTTATGTAGGCTATCACCAGCTGGTGAAGCTCATATAGAGGATCTCAACGACAGTGGTGGAATATATGCTGTAATGAATGAGCTTTCTAAAGCAAATCTAATAAATCTAAATGTAAAAACTGTATACGATAAAGCTCTTGGCGAGCTTATAGCTGACATAAAAAAAGGATTAGTAATTAGAGATATAAGTAGTCCATATTCACCTACAGGAGGAATAAAAGTCTTGTATGGAAATATAGCTCCAGACGGCTGCGTTGTAAAAAAATCTGCAGTAGATGAAAAGATGTTCAATAAAACTCTTAATGCTAGAGTTTTTGATTCCGAAGAGGAAGCAGTAAATGAAATATTGTCTGGAAATATACAGCCAGATGATGCAGTATTAATAAGATATGAGGGTCCTAAAGGGGGACCAGGAATGAGAGAAATGCTATCCCCTACTTCAGCTTTATGTGGAATGGGCTTAGATGATAAAGTTTGCCTAATCACAGATGGACGTTTTTCTGGTGGAAGCAGAGGAGCTGCAATTGGTCATGTTTCTCCAGAAGCAGCGGTTTGTGGTCCTATATCATTAGTTTTAGATGGTGATATTATAATTCTTGATATCGATAAGGGTTCTATTAATCTAGATTTATCTACAGAAGAACTAAATAGAAGAAAAGCTTCTGCAGAATTTAAATTAAAATTGCCAAAGCAAAATATTGGATACTTAAAAAGATATGCTGATTCAGTATCATCAGCTTCTAAAGGTGCAATTTATAAATAGAAAGGAATGAATACATTGAACGGTGCAAAATACCTGATAGAGTGCCTTTCTAAAGAAGGCGTGGATGTTATTTTTGGTTATCCTGGTGGAGCTGTGATTCCACTTTTTGATGCCCTGTATGAGTCTGAGGGTTTTATACAAATTCGAACTTGTCATGAACAAGGAGCTTCTCACGCTGCAGATGGTTATGCCAGAACTACAGGTAAAGTTGGTGTTTGCATCGCAACCTCAGGTCCCGGCGCAACTAATATAATTACTGGGCTGGCTACTGCTTTTATGGACTCTGTTCCAGTTATAGCAATCACTGGTCAAGTAGGAAAATCACTACTTGGCAAGGACTCATTTCAAGAAATAGATATAACTGGCTTGACTATGGGAATAACAAAACATAATTTCCTAGTAACAGATGCTAATGACTTAAAAGATGTAGTCTCTAAAGCCTTTTATATAGCTCAAAATGGCCGGCCTGGCCCTGTATTAATAGATATATCTAAGGATGCTTTTATGCAGGAAATAGAGACTAAGGAATATCATAAGATTGATAAAACTACAGATAAAAGACATCTAAACTATCAAGCTGAAATCGACAAGGTGGTTAATCTAATTAAATCATCTAGACAGCCTGTTATTTACGCTGGTGGTGGAGTAATAAAAAGTAAATCTTGGGATAGCTTGCATGAGCTTTCTACTAAACACAATATTCCTGTAGTGAACTCAATTATGGGTCTAGGTTCTTTTGATAGAAATTCTAACCTATCTTATGGCATTGTCGGAATGCATGGCGATAAAGACGCAAATATGCTTTGCTATGAAAGTGATTTAATTTTAGGTGTAGGGGTAAGATTCTCTGATAGAGCTATAGGTAATAGAAACGGGTTTACTAAAAATTCAACTATAGTTCACATTGATGTTGATGAGACTGAACTAGGTAAAAATATTGATGTTTCATATGAAATTCTAGGTGATTTAAACGAAATCATGAATGAAATAAGCACTAAGCTTATGGAATATAAATCCCCTCATACTAGAAGCAATGATTATTTAGCAAAAGATTATGAAGGCTTTCATCCAAAAAATATTTTAACTGTAACTCAAAAATCTGTACCAGAAAATACTGTAGTTGTAACCGATGTTGGTCAGCATCAAATCTGGACCGCTAAATTCTGGAAGTTTTCGCTTCCTATGAAATTTGCAACATCTGGTGGACTTGGTACTATGGGTTTTGGGATGGGCGCAGCTCTTGGTGCAAAGCTTGGAAATCCAGATTCTCATGTTCTGCTTATAACCGGAGATGGCTCATTTAGAATGAACCACCCTGAACTACTTACTCTTTCAAGGCACAACATCCCTATTACAATTTTGCTTTTTAATAACTCGTCACTAGGAATGGTAAGGCAGTGGCAGAATCTATTTTGCAATTCAAGGTATGCTCAAACAGATATAAACGATGGCTTAAACCTAGAGTTTTTATCAAAAGCATATGGAATAAACTATTATAAAGCTTCAGATTTAGATACATTAGAATCAATCCTAAAAGTTCAGGATAAATCTCAGATTAATTTAATAGAATGCCTTTTAGATAGTGATATAGGAGCATATCCAATAGTCCCTCCTGGGAAATCTATTGATACTCTACTCACTGAGGATTAAATTTTGCTTACTTTGCCAACTGGGTCTACATGGATTACTATATCTATCCCAGTTTGGCTTATAATATCTTTTTCTATTTTATCTACGATTGAGTGAGCATGAACTAACTCAAGTGAATCAAGCAGCTCAACATGAACAGAACCTATCGATCTTCCTGGACCATAATCGTGTATTCTCAAATCATGTATTCCAATAATATACTCATTTTTTTGGATGAAACTACATACTTTCTCTACAGTTTCCTCTGATGGTGATTGTCCAAGAAGTATATTTACAGTGTCTTTTGATATATTAAACCCAGTGTAGATTATTATAAGAGAAACAAGGACTCCTACAAACCCATCCACTGGAGCATTTACATAGCGCTGAATTACTGTAGATAAAATCACTGCACTAGTTGCTATAACATCGTTAAGGCTATCAGCTGCAGTTGCTTTATTTATACTTGAATTTATAGTTTTTCCAATATAAGTGTTATAAGAAAACATCCATATTTTAACTAAAATTGACATAAGTAAAATCAACATTAATATAGGATTAAATATTACTTCTTCAGGATTTCGTATTTTATCTACTGAGCTTTTTAATAGTTCAAAGCCTACTAACATGATTATAAAAGAGACTATTAGAGAAGATATATATTCTATTCTTCCATGACCAAATGGATGTTCCTCATCGGGTAAAGAATTACTCATTTTCACTCCTAGTATAGTTACTATAGAGGTACCCATGTCGGATAGATTGTTAAATGCATCAGATATTATGGCTATACTGTTCATAATTAATCCTATAGTCAGCTTGAGTCCAAACAAAAATAAATTACATAGGATGCCTAAAATACCTGACAATATCCCATAGGATTCTCTTACATATTTATTTTCTACGTCATTATAGTTTTTTACAAATTTTTTTATAATTAATTTTATCAATTTATAACATCCTCTTCTAAAAAAATCAAATTTACTCAATGATTTATATTGTATTCAAAATTATATTATAGCCCTAAGCTTATGTTTTTGTTTAGAAATTTATTTGAATAAGCTTAGCCATTTCTATATATAATAACATTTTTCTTAAAAACAAACATAAAAAACTCACAAAAGACTAAACTTTTGTGAGTTCTTAATTTTATTATTCTTGTACTAGAGGGTATCCCTTATTAATCCATCCACCTTCACCTGTTGCTGGTGTTCCTGCTCCAAAGTTCATGGAAACTGCATCATATCCTAAAATTCTTAGACCTGCTACTGCTTGTCCAGCTGTTTGTCCTGTATAGCAGTAAACAATAATTTTTTTGTCTGTTGGTAAAGTTCCAAATGATTCTTGCATTCCCTTTCCAAATGGAATGTTAATTGCTCCTTCAATATGTCCTTTAGCATAATCTTCTGCTTTTCTAACTGATAGGAACTGGATACTTTCATCCTTTGCATCTAATAAAGCTTTTGCATCATCTTCGCTTATCTTATGATTTTCGTAAGTAGTTCCTTTTGCTGCTACTAACTCATCAAAGTACACTTTTATTGCATCCTTTAACTCTGGAGCAATATCTGCTGGAGTAGATTTTACTAGCTCTACAGCTTCTGTTTGAGTTACTTCCTCGATACCTTCAACATTTGAAAGTCCTAATTTCCATCCTAAGTTTATAGAACGAACATTATATCCAGCCATATTAAGAAGAGCTGTAGCTTGTCCAGCTGTTTGTCCTGTATAGCAGTATAAGTAAACATCTTTATCTACTGGTAAATTCTCAAGGTTTTCAGCTATTGCCGGCCCCCAAGGAATGTTTACTGCATTCTTAAGATGTCCTTTGTTATAGTCTTCGTTTGATCTAATATCAACTACCAACATATCTTCTTCTGCTTTTACTTTTTCAACCAATTCTTTTTCATCAATTTTGTAAATGTTTTCAGGCATATTCGCAAAATATGCATTTGCTGCGTCTTTAACTACATCGGCTTCTTCTACTTGCTCAGTTTCAGTGCTCTCAACTGGTGCTTGAGGAGCTTCTTGAGCTGGCTCTTGAGATGGAGCACATGCTGCAAGTGATAAAGACATAATTAATGCAAGTGAAATAACAGAAAACTTTGATTTCAATCTTTTCATTTATATACCCTCCTAATGTTAACGTTATCTTTTTAACGTTTTATCTTTAACTAAATATTAACATCTAATTTTCATTCCAACTAATATATATTAGTTATACTACATAAGGTTTTGTTATACATTTCACATGTGACAATAATTAAAATCTATATTAAGATATATTAAGTTAAAAAATTAGGAGTAGTAAAATGAAAATAAATAAAAATCAAATATTGTTATTCATAACTATAATTTCATATATATCCTTAAATCTAATTTATTTAGATAAATTTCCTTTCGTTCATTCTGATGAGCCATGGCTTAGCGGCTTATCTAAAAATATGCTCGAAAATACCTCATTATCTGTTACTGAACCTTTTTTTGATTTAATGCCTAGATATCCTCATGCATTAAAAGTAATTTTTCATTTGATTCAAATCCCTTTCATCTACTTTTTGGGTTATAATATTTTTTCAGTGAGATTAATATCTCTTATCTTTGGTCTATTGACACTATTTATATTTTATATTTTGTTAAAAAAGCTCACAAATAAAACTTTAATTTCCTATTTAGGCACACTTTTATTAGCTGTAGACATTCAATTTATTTATGCTTCACATTTTGCAAGGCAAGAAATACTCTTGCTTTTTATATTTCTAGTTTCCCTATACATTTTATTTATCTGTAGATTTAATATAACTTTGACACCATCTAGAAACCAAAAATTAAATATGCTTTTTAATAAGCTTTCTGTTTTTACAATAAAAAGCGAGCCACTTTTAATTGGCTCGCTAATTGGCTTATCCATAGGAATTCATCCTAATAGTTTTATAATATTTTTACCTATTTTTTTAATTTATAGTTTTGAATTTTTTTACAATAAACAAAAAAAAGATTATAAAATTTTTATATTTTTAACAACAGTCTCTTTGTTCGCTGCTTCATTTGTGCTACTTAGCTTTTATTTCGATAGTGACTTTGTAGCTCATTACTTTTCTTATGGCAAAAGTTTTAAGGTTGACTCATCTATTGTTGGAAAAATAAAAGGTTTTACTAAATTTTACAAGGATATTATAGAGCGAAACGGAAAAACATATTACATACCTAATCTGGATTTCCAGTTTGTATTTTTTATAACTACTTTTATTTTATCTTTAATTGAATTAGTAAAAAACTATACAAATAATAAAAAAACTGAATTTACATGTTTATTATATATGATTTTAAGTATAGCAGGTTTAAATTTAGGAGCTATGATTATTGGAAGATTTAATCAAACAAGTATTATTTTTCAGTTCCCACTTTATTATATTTTAGCCGTGTTATTAGTCAGAAACTTAAGTTCTAAAGCCCAAAATCTAGTCTTAATTAGCATAATAATTATTTCTAGCTATTTTTCATATATAAATATAATGCCCTATAAGAATCTCGAATATAATTCATATCTAAAGGTCTTAAATGCTATACCATCGGATAGTATAGTATTAAGCAATCTAAATACTCACTATTATTTTCAAAACTCAAATTTTTATGATTATAGAAATTTGCCATATCTTGAAGAAAATAATTTAAGCATTAAGGAATATATTGAAAAAAATAAAATTGAATATATAGTAATCACTGAAGATCTAAGTTTTTTTTATAATAATAAGCCTCACTATAATGGGGTTTATGGCAATATAAATTTTTATCCAGATTTAGAAGTATTTTTAGCTCAAAGATGCAGTATAATTTCAAAAAGTAAATCTAGACTTTATCCCATGCATATGGTTAAATTCACTGGCCTTTATGAAGAATACAAATCCATTGCTGTTAAGGATTACTGGGACATTACAATTTATAAAGTTAATTACCCAATTAACTGATATATCTTATCGTATAAATCTAAAATCTCATTATTTTTTAATCGATGTTCTTTAGGTATGTTTAGAGGAATGTCTATAATAGTATCTCCTAAAACAACTATTCTATCTGATATATTTAGCGCCTCTAAAATATCATGGGTGACAAATAAAACTGTCATCTCTTTTTTCTCACTCAAATCGACTAGTAGATTTTGCATTGAAGTTCTAGTTTGTGCATCTAGACTGGCAAATGGCTCATCCATGAGAAAAAGTGCTGGATTAAGGCAAAGTGCTCTTGCCAGTGCTACCTTTTGCTTCATCCCTCCAGAAAGTTGAAAAGGATATTTATTTAAATCATCATCGTATTCTACAAGCGATAAATAGTTTCTTGCCAGACTGACTATATCATTTTTTCTAAATTTAGATTTTTTACGCTTTTCAAGAGGAAAGCTAACATTTTGAAGCACTGTTTTCCAAGGAAAAAGCTGATTGAAATTCTGAAAAATCATAAATACTTTATAATCATAAGCACTATTGTTTATCTCTATATAGCCTTCATCTTTTGTTTCCATCGATGCAATTAATCTAAGTAAAGTTGATTTTCCACAACCTGATTTCCCAAGTATGCTAACAAATTCGCCTTTCATAATACAAAGCGATAAATCTGAAATAACTTTGCTTCCCTTATATGACTTATTTAAATTTTTAATTTCTAAAATAGGTTTCATTATATCATTCCCCATTTTTTTAAAGTTTTGTTTTCAAAAACTGAAAATAAATAATCCACCAAAGCACCTAATAGTACAATTACTATAAGACTTGCATACATAGCATTTGTATCCATAAAAACTCTTTTTTCAAATATATAATACCCGATACCACTTTTTCCATCGATAGCTCCGAATATCATTTCTGCTCCTATTAAAGCTCTCCAAGCTCTAGCCCAAGCTACTTTTAGCCCTGTAATAACGCTTGGCAGTGCACCGATTAGCTGAATTTCAAAAAAACGCTGAAGCTTATTTATTCCAATCAAATCTGCTAGCTCTCTATATACTATAGGCTGAGTCTTTATTCCACTCTTAATATTCACCATAACAGGCCAAATTACAGAGTGAAGAATAATAAAAATAATAGAATTTTTCCCCGTTCCAAACCACAAAATAACTATAGGAAGTATAGCTAAAGAAGGAAGTGGATCTAGCATTGAAGCCAATGTATCTGATAAGCTATCTATATATTTGTTATTCAAAGAAAAAATTACTAACATACATGCAACTAAAAATCCCAAAGCAAGACCTTTGAGAATAAATGAAATAGAGTATGCTAATTTAATGTGTAAATCTTCCTGAAAAAACGAGTGTCCTAGAGCAGTAATAACTGAGCTAGGAGACGGAAATAATATTGGATTAAATATCTCAAGTTTAAACAATATTGACCATAGCATTACTATTAAAAAAATCCAAAAAAATTTAATTTTAATCATAGTACCCATCCCATATTACTTCTTTTTCGTTATAAGCTTTTGATATATACTCTACCTTATTCATAAATTCACTAAATCTATTTACTCCCTTTATTTCCTGATTAAACTTTACCCCTTCCATATTCATAAAATCCTTGCTTTCCGGTATTGTCATATTGTATTTATCAGAAAAAATAGCAGCACTATCTTCAGGGTTAGCTTCAATATAAATAAGGGCATCCTTGATAGCTTCATTTAAGATTTTAACTTTTTTTATATCTGTTTCATTTTCTATTTTTCCAGCACCTATTATAAATGTGAATTCTTCTCCAAAAGCTTCATTAGATTCCAGTATTATTTTCATGTCTTTGTCTTTTAATTCCATCTGAGTATACGGAGGTGTTGTAAAGTGTCCTTTTATTTCGTTTTTAGTTCTAAGTATATCCATAGCATCAGGGTGACTCATTGCAAGTAGCATAGAATCAAATTTTTTCGGCTCATTAAAAGCTTTATCTGCTGCCATTGAAAGTAAAATGTGCTGTACACTCCCTTGCTGAGGTAATGCTATTTTATCCTGAGCAGTAAAGTCCCCAAGAGTATTTATATCTGGCGAATTTACTACAAGTGATGAAGGAACACTAGAAAGTCCTGTAAAAGCTTTCCAGTTCATACCTTTATCATATCCAATCAAAAATGGAGGAATCGCCATAAATCCAAAATCTATATCCCCAGAAAGCATACCTTCTCTTATAGCAGCAGTATTTCCAAGCTGCTTCCAGCTAATAGTTGTATTAGGATACTTTTTTTCTATAATTTTATTAATTTGGATTATCTCAAGTGGAAAATAGGCAGTTCCAAATTGATATCCTATATTAATCTCTAGATTATCTGTATTTTCGGCTTTTTTTGAAGAACACGATATTAAATTCATTGAAACTATTACTACAAGCAAAATCACAGCTGACGTTTTTAATTTATTATATATTCTCATCGTAATTACCCCCACTACATCATTAATTTTCTAAATCAAGTAGAATATTTTCATTGTGCTCATTATATATTTTTAGTTTACTAAAAACTCTATCAATATTTTCATCTAGGTTAACTTTATTATCTCCTTTTATAACTACATATCCAACTCTAAGTCTAGCGTCTTGAATGTCTCCAAGTATATCTCCAGCCTTATAATTATATCCAGCTGCTAAAACCCCATTCATTGATACGATTTCATTTATATCAGTCATTTTATTTATTAAGCCTGGCTTTGCAAATAACATAATAACCTTTAAAAACTCTTTGTTTTTATCTATATCATAGTTCTCAATTTTAGAAATATCGATTTTTTCTCCAAGGCTCGATTTAATCAGAAAATCTAAAAAGTCGACTCCAGTTATTATAGGAATAAAAATATCTTCATAAGCTCCTCCTATTCTAGCAGCTATTTCATTTACAATTATTCCCCTATTTCCAATTAACAGTTGATAATAAATAGGTCCATTTTCAATATCAAATGCTGTTGTTATTCTTTCACTTATATCATGTATTTCTTTATAATATTTATCATAATATTTAGAAGGAAAAACATGGCTCTTGCATATACCTATATGTTTACCTGAGCTAAAAGTATTTCTATCTGTTATAGTAAGTATTTTCAGCTTTTTATTATAGACCCACCCACTTACAGTAATCTCGTCTGATTCATAATACTCTTCAATGAGTGCTATATTAGCTCTTGAAAATGTCAACACTGAGTCGATATCAGTCTTTATTTCCTCTATAGTATTTAATTTGTATACTCCTCTTTGTCCTTGACTATCAATGGGTTTTATAACGAAGGGAGGATTTAAATTACTTAATTCTTCCTCCATAAAATTTTTACTTATAAATCTGAAATTTGCAGTTGGTATATTATTTTTTTCAAATATTTGTTTCATTTTACTTTTGTTAGTAACGTTTACTGCCGTTTCTACATCAATACAAAAAGGTAACCCTAATTCTTCTGAAACTTTTGCGCAAGTCAAAACTGGCTGATCTGTACCTAAAGTCATTACTCCATTTATATTAAATTTTTTCGCTTCCTCTAAGCATCTACCGTAATCAAAAGTGCTCGCTTTAACAAAAGTATCTGCAATTTCTCTGCCTGGTGGATTATCAAGATAATCAGCTACAATAACTTCATGACCAAATTCTTTTGCTTTATTTATTGCATTGACTTGACATGAGCCTCCTCCTAATATCATTAATTTCAAGAGTTTTTCCTCCTTAATTTGATAAAATCTATTTCATACTGAGGTCTTTTATTGATATAAGTATCAAAATTTAATCTGCTATAATAAATAATTAAATTTATATAGAGCCTAACTAATTTTCTTATATTATAATTTGATTTCCCCACTTCTCTTCGTCTATGACTTACATCTATATATGTTACATTTGTAGTTCTTTTAAATAATAAAGCTGATATATAAATAAAGTTTTTATCTGTTTTTATTATTTCGTCTATGATATTTTTTCTTATTACTCTAAAACTTCCTATTTTTATATGCTTTGGTTTTCCAACAAGCACATTAAATGTACTATTCGTCAATTTACTTCCTAAATTTCTATATAAATTATGTTGCTTATGCTTAGCAACACCATAAACTGCATCAAAACCTTGGTTGAGCCTTTCTTCCATTTTGAAAATCTCAGTTACTGGATTTTGCAAATCATCATCCATAGTAACAACTAAATCATATACACAATATCTAAACCCACACAAAATTGCATTTTGCTGTCCATAATTTTTCTTTAATGAAATTACAGTTGTTTTATCTGGGTATTCACTGTAGATTTTATTTAGTACATCTAAACTTTCATCTTTGCTTGAATCATTGACAAATATCACTTCAAAATCTTTATTTTTATTTATAAACTCACTATATATTTCTTTAAATAAACTCATCAAAGTTAAACTACTATTATAAACAGGAACTACAATTGATATTTTGGATTTCATAATATCTGTTCTCCAACAAAATTATCTATATAATCACAAACATAATTAATCTCTTTTTCAGAAATAGCATTATACAACGGAAGCCTTAGTAAGCGTTGACTTAGATTATCAGTATACTTTAGCTCATTACTCTCAAAACCATATTTTTTCCCCATAATTGAATTATGTAGCGGAATAAAATGAAAAGCTGAACCTATATTATGCTTTTTTAAAAAAGTCTGAAGTTCATCTCTAATAATTTTGTTCTTTGTAATTATATAAAAAATATGATTATTGGAATTTGCATACTCAGGTAAAATCATAGGTCTAAAATAGTTTTTATATTTCTTTTTACTCAATCTTTCTAAATATATGCTAGCAAGTTTTTTTCTTTTACTATTTATTCTATCAAAGTTTTCAAGTTGACTACACAAAACTGCCATCAGAATTTCTGATGGACAATAACTTGATCCTTGATCTACCCACTCATATTTTGACACCTTTCCATTAATTAAATCTTGTCTATTTGTTCCTTTTTGTCTTATAATTTCAGCTTTTTTTAGCCACTCTTTATCTTTTCTATTTATAATTAAACATCCTGCTTCTCCTGCTATGAAATTCTTGGTACTATGAAAGCTAATGCATGCCATATCCCCCATGCTTCCTAGATTTTTATCATAAAATTTTGAACCTAATGCTTGAGCCGCATCTTCAATAACAGGTAGTTTATATTTTTTTGATATTTCCATAATTTTATCCATATCACAGGCTATTCCTGCATAATGCATAACTATAATTGCCTTTGTCTTACTAGAGATATTTTTTTCAATTTCCTCAGGAGATATATTCATGGTTTTTGGATCCAAATCAACAAAAACAGGAGTAGCTCCTCTTAATACTATGCAATTAGCTGCCGATGGGAAATTAAATGAAGCCAATATAACTTCATCTCCTTGCTTAAAATCAAGTATAAGTGCCGCCATTTCCAAAGCATGAGTAGCCGAGGTTGTCATATATACTTCTTGAAACCCAAATTTATCTTTTAATAAAGCTTTTGCCTTGCTTGTATATTTTCCATCTGAAGCTGTAACTCCAATATCAAAGGCATCTTTAACATATTCTAGTTCTTGTTCAAAGTGATATTCCTTATGAAAAGGTATTTCCATAACTATTAACCTTCTTTGCTTTTTATAATTGTTTATTTGTGTAAGTATGAGTTATACTTATAGTGTTAACTTAATTATTAATTTTGTTTAGTAATCAAACCACAGTCAGGAGAATAGAAATGATAGAGATTGATTGTCTAGGTGATATGTGTCCAGTTCCAATCCTTAAACTTAAAGACGCAATTAAAACTGCTTCTGCTAACCAAACTATAAAATTAATCACTGACCATAGCTGCGTTTTAGAAAATATAAAAGATATTCTTCAAAAATCCCCCTACACTTTCTATTTTGATGAAGTTATAACTGGTGTATGGGAAATTTTTGTAGAGGTAAATTAACAAAAGCTTTTTTCTCCTACTTTTTTAAGGAAATCAATAAACTCTTTTACGCTTGTATCCATCTCTTTATCCTTTTTATAAATTATGTTTACATCATATTCTAAGCTCTCATCAAAAACTTTAATTTCTTTTAATTGTTTAAGATACAGCTCCTTTTTAATAGAGCTATATGGAAGAATCGATATTCCTAAGCTCTTTATCAATAATGTTTTTATAGATTCTATAGAATCTAAACTAAATAACACATTCTGATTTTTTATATCAAAGCCTAAATCCATAAGTTTCTTTTCTAATACTTTTTGAGCTTTATACTCTTCGATTAAAAGTATCATAGGATACCTATTTAACTCATCTACAGCTATTTTATCTGGTATATCATAATCTTTTTCTGCAACAATCACCATTCTATCCCTACCAACTGAGGAATAAAATAAATCATTATTATCAGGTGCTCCTTCAATAAATCCCACATCACAAACGTCATTTATTATGTTGCTTTCAACCTTCTGTGAGTAGTCGGAATTAAGATAGTAATTATAATTCGAATATTTTTCTTTTATCATATATATAGTACATGGAAGTGCATAAGTTGCCATCGTAGGAAAGGCATCTATTCTTATAGCCTTATTGTTATTGCTTATATCATTTAAATCTACTAGCATATTTTCATATACCTTTAATATATTCTTTGCATATTTTTCAACAATTTTGCCAGCCTCAGTTAACTGAACTCCTTTATTGCTTCTATCTAAAAGCTTATATCCTAGATTATCCTCTAATTTATGTATCTGCTGGCTGAGTGCAGGCTGTGAAATATGTGAATTATTAGCAACTTTTGATATGCTTTTCACTGATGCTACCTCATAAAAAAATCTTAAGTATTCAATGTTCATTTGAGTAATCTCCTTATTAATCCAAAATTTATATGAAATATCTAAACAGTTATTTTATTAACAAATATTATATCTAGTTATAAGATTATAAGCAATACTTATAGCAAAACCTCTACCATAGAAAGTACTTATATTATATAATCACAAGCAATAAGTAATACCTATTGCCTTATGCTATAATCAAAGCATAAAGAGATTAATAAAAATATAACAAGAGGAGTGTGAAAGATGTCTGAAATTAATTCTACAGAAACTTCTGCTTCTTCAAGAAGAAGTAGTAGAGCTTCATCTAGCTCACGCAGAAAACCTAAGAAGAACCAGATTCCCTTTGGAATAGGAATTTTTTTCTTCATTGTATTGTTTGGTATTTATCTATCAACAAAATCAAGTAATTTAGCTTTCTTTTGGATTACAGGTAATGCTTTTGGATTTATACTTCAAAAATCAAGATTTTGCTTTACAGCTTCCATGAGAGACCCGCTTTTAACTGGAAGCACTAGCGTTACTAGAGCTGTAATGGTAGCTTTAGCAATTACTACGCTTGGATTTACAGCAATAAAATATGGAGCACATATAAACGGGCTTCCTATTCCTGGTCAAGGTTACATAGTTCCAATAAGCTTTGCCACTATATTTGGAGGAGTAATTTTTGGTATAGGTATGGTTATAGCAGGAGGCTGTGCTTCTGGAACTCTGATGAGAGTTGGTGAAGGCTTTCAAATGCAAATGCTATCATTAGTATTCTTTGTAATAGGTTCTTTGGTTGGTGCAAATAACTTTGGTTGGTGGCATAAAGTATTTATTTCTAAAGGGCCATCGGTTTTCCTTCCAGATATTTTCGGTTGGGCGGGGGCTGTAGTTGTACAGCTACTTATTATTGCAGGTGTGTATATTTTAGCTGATAAATGGGAAAATAAAAAAACCAATGAAGCTAATTAAAATACTAATTTTTAATCAAAACTTTTAAGGAGGATTTCTAAAATGAAAGAAGTAATATTAGATTGTCTAGGCGAGGCTTGTCCAATTCCACTGGTTAAATCAGAAAATGCTATGAAAGAGTTAGCTTCTGGTGACGTACTTATAGTGCAAATCGACCACAGCTGTGCTATGAAAAATGTACCTGAATGGGCAAGAAAAGAAGGACATAATGTAGAAATCGAAGAAGTAGATGACGGTGAGTGGGAAGTAATAATAGAAAAGGCATAATATGCCTTTTCTATTATACAAACGAAAATTAAGGAGGTAATCTCTTTGGATATAAAGAATAATAAATATTATAAATTATGGTTTAAGGATCCAATGACTTATGTTATGGGTGCTGTATTACTTTCAGTTTTTCAAATAATAACCTTTGCCGTTACTGGTAACCCATGGGGTGTTACTGGACCATTTGCAAATTGGGGCGCTTGGGTATTTGAATTATTTGGTGGAAATGTGGATAGCTGGAGTTATTTTAGTACAAAAAGTGCTCAAGCAACTTTAAAAGCTGGATTTTTAAATGATCCAGGGTCAATAAGAAATTTAGGTGTAATTGTTGGAGCACTTTTTTCTACTCTAATGGCATCTCAGTTTAAATTCAAAAAAATCAAAAGCAAGAAGCAAGTAATAGCTGCCGTTTTAGGAGGATTTTTGATGGGTTATGGCGCTAGACTAGCTTATGGATGTAATATAGGAGCTTTCTATAGTGGTATAGCTTCATTATCACTATCAGGCTGGATATTTGGAATAGCGCTTTTCATAGGAGCTTTTTTAGGTAGCAAGCTTTTAGTAAAATACTTCATGTAGGAGGACAAAATGGATAAAAAAGTTGAATCATATGACGTAGTAGTTATAGGTGGTGGAGCTGCTGCCCTTACAGCTGCAATTTATTGTGGTAGAGCTAGATTAAACACTCTAGTAATAGAGAAATCTTTAGTAGGTGGACTTGCTACATATACAAATGAAATTGAAAACTATCCTGGATTTCCAGAAGGAACAACAGGTCTAGGTTTAATGGACAACTTTCATAAGCAAGCAAAGAAATTTGGAGTAAAGTTCAAGCTTACAGATGTAAAATCTGTTGATTTAGAAGGAGAAATAAAAAAAGTAGAAACATTTAGAAATATTTTCGAAGCTAAAGTCGTTATAGTTGCTTCAGGCGGAAAACCTAGATTAACTGGAGCTAAAAATGAGGAGCTTTTCCTATATGATAAAGGAATTTCATTTTGTGCTACCTGCGACGCTGCTTCAAATACGGATAAAACAGTATTAGTAGTTGGTAGTGGAGATGCTGCTATCGAAGAGGGTATGTTTTTAACTAAGTTTGCAAAAAAAGTTATTGTTTCTGTAATGCATGATACAGGTAAGATGGACTGTAACGAAATCGCAAAAAATGAAGCCCTTCAAAACTCAAAAATGGATTTCAAATGGAATACAGTAGTTGATAGCTTTGAAGGTGATGAAAGACTGACTAGAGTAAACTTAAGAAATGTTAAAACTAATGAAATTATTCCTATAGATGTAGATTCTTGTTTCTTATTCATCGGATATATTCCTAACACAGAAATATTCAAAGGTATTCTTGATATGAATAAGAATGGTTATATGCTTACAAATGAAAAAATGGAAACTAATATCGAAGGAGTTTTTGCTGCTGGTGATGTTAGAGATAAATTCCTTAAGCAGGTTGCGACAGCAGTTGGCGATGGCGCTATTGCTGGTTACGCAGCAGAAAAATATCTTGCAGAAAGCGAGACCTTCCACACTCAAATCATGAGCAAAGACCTTCCAGGCGTAGTTTATATTTGGAATGCCGTTGATGAAAAATGTAGAGAGCTTCTTCCAATAATAGACAGCTTTGAAGCAAAATATAAAGACAAAGTTAAAGTGACAAAAGTAGATATATATAAATCAACTGGTCTTGCTAACAGACTTGGTGTTACTACTTTCCCTGCTCTTGTTGCTACTAGAGATGGTAAAATATCTAAAATCATCAAAGAAATTGATAATGAGCAAGATGTAGAAGCAGCATTTATTTAACTAAACAAACTGACTAAACCTAATCATAGTAAAACCCTAAAAAATAGACCCATTAAAGGGTCTATTTTTTCATTTCAATATCTACGAATGTTTCATGGTAAGAGACTTGCCCTCCAATATCAGAGCTTTCGCTCGAGGTCAAAATATTTGGATTTCCGTGTTTTTGGTGATAGCCTGTATAAATGTACACTACTTCATCCTCCCCTTGCACTCTAACTTTTGCCTCTATACTTCCTTTGTCATTTTTTACTATAACTGTATCTTCATTATCTAGGTCTTTTTCTTTTGCTATTTTTTCAGACATATAAACTAATGGTATTCCTTCATAGTCAAAAAGATGCTGACTAAATAACGAATCCTTTCTGTGTGGAGTAAGTAGTCTATATGGATACTTAGGCAGTTTCATATCACATTGCAAGATTGCCATAGGATATCCCCAAGCCTTAGCTCTTTCTGAATAGAACTCATATTTTGTTGATGGAGTTTGAAATATCAAATCCTTATAGGGTACACTACTAGCTTGCAAATTAACATAATCATTCTTTAGAGACTCTAGCGTTATGCCCTGTGATTTGACAGGCTCAATTACAGCCTTAATGTAATCTTTCTTTGGTATATCTGGAAAATCTATACCTATCAATTTTGAAACCGCTTTTATAAACTCAAATTCATCCATCAAAATATTATCAGGTTCTACTACCTTAGGATTGTAATTGAGATATGGGGAATTCATCGAGCTATAAATCAAATCTTCAGTTTCTAGAGTATTGCTACATGGTATAACTAAATCAGATAAATTTGCAGTATCTGTCATAAACATATCGAAGGTTACTGTAAAATCAATAGATATAAATGCCTGATGAGACTTAAGTACATCTGCAAATTGAGACATTGGGTTAGCAGTAGAAATAATAGCCATCTTAACAGGTTCTTCTACTTGGGCTTTAATAAAATCAGCAAATTCATTTACAAAGAATTCTCTTTCATTTTTTTTATATTTTTCACTCTTAAAAGGATCTAGATTCAAAAGCAAAGGATAAATTCTATTTGCATAATTTGCTCCTGCTCCCTCTACTCCTATATTTTTGCTTAAAAAACAAAGAGCATCAATAAGTCTAACTGAGTTTCCTCCATTGTTGTATTTTTGCATTCCATAACCTATATAAGTTGCACATGGAGAGTTGATATAAATATCTGCAAGAAAATCAAAGGTTTCTTCACTAAGCCCAGTTCTATCATATATGATTTTCATATCTATGCTTTTAATATAATCTATAAACTCAGTCCCTTTATGTGAATATTTATCTATATACTGATAATCCAACTTGTCTTTGAATAAAAGTTTTTTAATGATTCCTATAGCCAGTGCATCATCACTTCCAGGCTTTGGCTTTATATGGTAATCAGATTTTTTTGCAGTTTCTGTGCTTATAGGATCTATTGTTATTATAGTCGCTCCATTTTTTTGTGCATCTAACACAGCTTTCATTAAATGAACCGATGTATTAGCAGGATTTCTCCCCCATAAAATTACAGCATTTGAGTTTAATAAATCCTCCAGCGAATGACCTAAAGCTCCTCCAAAATCACATTTCTGAGCTTCCATTCCAGCTGCCCAGCAGGTCCCTCCTTTAGAAGTAGTTATTCCTCCTAAGTAATTAAAAAAATGCTCCCAAGCAATGCTTTTCATAACTGACGAATCTCCTGATTCGCTATATCTTAAAATCGATGTAGAGCCATACTGCGATGTATATTTTGTTATTTTATGAGCAAAAATATTAACAGCTTCTTCAAATGAGATTTCTTTAAATTTTCCATCTACCTTTAATAAAGGAGTTTTTAATCTATTCTTATCATAAAGTCTATCTAAGTGCTTCATCCCTTTCGAACACATAAAACCTTTAGTGTAAGGATGATTTTTATCCGGTTTTATTGAGACTACTTTATTTTCGTCTACTTTAGCCACATATGTACATAAATCAAAACAATCTAAAGTACAAGCACGTTTAAACTCCATACCATCCTCCTTGAATATTATTGCTTAATTGTATCGATATAGCTATTTATCAATTGATTCATTTTAGATTTTTCTTCATCTTGAGACCCTATTTGGTTAAACGTATTAAAGCAGCACAGAAATTCTTCTTCATCGCCTATTTTTTTGCTTATACAATAATTAAAATAACAGCTTTCAATTACTTTATATGAGCCATACTCCTCTTGTATTCCATTTTTAGAAATTAGCTCCTTCAAGTCCAATGGGAAATCATCGTAATTTTTATATTTTAAATTATCTTTCTTAATTAAAGTATCTCCAACTATTGTTAAATACAAAATGTAGTTATCAGTTTCCAAAACAGCCAAATCATCTTCTATTCCTGCGTATTCTAACGAATAAACTCTATCATCTACATACCAGTCAAAATATAACATGTTTTCCTTCATTTCATCACCTTCAACCCATAAATTTAATGTCTTGTTACAAAATCATTATAACCTTTTTATATAAATAATTCCAATTATAAAATAATGTTTCTATGTACTAGATTATGAGTATAAATCTAATATCAGCTTTTCCCTTAAGGTTAACGCTAATTACATAAACTTTGAAAGGGGAATTACTATGAGACATTATATGCACTTATCAGATTCTGAACTTAATAAAATTTTCTATAAAAAACCAGAAGCCTTTGATAATACAACAAAGAAAAATCAGTTAAGATACGCTCTAGGCGCAACCCTATACCTTCCAGCAACTAAATATATTGCTCCCTATCTGCTAGAAAAAAGATATTCTCATCTTACATCTTTCGTAATGTGCTTTGAAAATCTAATTGAAGAGAGAAATATTAATATTGCAGAAAAAACTCTGCTCAATACATTAAGAACTTTAAAAATGGCTGAAAATGAAAATCGAATAAATAAAGATGAGCTTCCCTTGTTTTTTATTCACGTCAAGGATCCTTTGCAATTCGAAAGACTATATGAAATTTTAATTAAAGAAAAAGATATAATTTCATATATTTCTGGATTTTTTTTGCCAAAGTTTAACTCAAATAACGCAGATGCTTATCTAAGTACGGTAAAAAAAATAAGATTGATTTCAGAATATATATATGCACTTCCAATAATAGAAAGCAAAGAAATTATTTCTCTAGCTTCTAGAATATCTGAATTAATTACTCTAGAAAAAACAATATTTGAGTATAGAGATATGATTTTAGGTATAAGAATTGGCGGTTCTTATATTAATTCAGTTCTTGGAGTAAATTCGCTTGAAGCAATGTCAATTTATGATGTAGGAATAACAGCTAGTATAATTTACGACATAATAAACAGCTTTATAAATTTAAGTTACGAAGATATAGCAATATACTCATCTTCATGGGATAAAAAAATAACTTCTTTTCAGACTGTTTCAAAAAGCAGCAATGCCTTTGACCAAAACAAAGTTATATATAATCATGCCTTTACACATGATCCTTCCCTAGATGGCTTCATAAGGGAGATATTACTTGATAAATTAAATGGCTGTGTCGGCAAAACAGTCGTTTACCCAAATCAAATATCTATTGTCAACGCTCTTTATAGTGTTGAAAGGAAAGACTATGAGCTTGCTCTTAGTATCAATTCTTCAAACGAACCTTCATTAAATTATGGCGAGCAGATTAATAATAAAATTTGGTCTAATAAAATTCTAAGCTTAAGCAAAATTTACGGCGTTTTAAATGAGAACTATTCTGCAGTAGATTTATTTTAAGTTAATATAACTTTTAATAACAAATTATGTATGATATTCTATATATATAAAAGAAATTTTATGATGGAGGTTTTGTTATGCAATTATCAAAAAATGGACAGATTGTAATGGACTGGTTTAGAGAAATAACTAAAATTCCTAGATGTTCAGGAGAAGAAGCGGGAATATCTGAATTCCTTATAAAGTTTGCCAAAGATAACAATTTAGAAGCATTTATTGAAGAAACTACTGGTAACGTAATAATTAAAAAAAATGCTACTAAAGGCTATGAAAATTCAAAGACTGTCATTTTACAAGGCCATCTAGACATGGTATGTGAAAAAAATCAAGGTATAGTTCATGATTTTTCTAAGGATGCATTAAAGCTTACAGAACATGAAGGTTTGCTTAGAGCTACTGGAACTACACTTGGTGCAGATAATGGAATTGCTATAGCATATGCACTTACTATACTTTCTTCTGATGAATTTGAGCATCCTCCTATTGAGGTAATTCTTACTACAGAAGAAGAAACTTCTATGAAGGGAGCCGAATTTTTCAATCCACAGAATTTAAAAGGTAGCAGATTGTTAAATCTAGATGCTGAAGAAGAAGGCGTATTTTATATTTCTTCTGCTGGAGGAATTGACCATCACATGTATTTGGATTTCAAGAAATCAAAGCCTAGTTTGGATTCAAAATATAAAGTCCTTATTTCAGGTTTAAAAGGTGGCCATTCAGGTTCAGATATTCATAAAGAAAGAGGAAATTCAATCAAGCTTTTAGCAAGAACCTTGGCTGAGCTAAACTCAAAATTCAACCTTGAACTAGCTGATTTTAATGGTGGTTCTAAAATAAACGCAATTCCTAGAGAAGCATCTTGTGCATTTTATATTGATAAAAGCTTTGAATCAGATTTAAATAAAATGATTAAAGAGCTAGAAAATCTATATAATAACGAGATGGGCTCTGCTGATTCTGTAACTTTAAGTATCGAAAAAAATCATGAATTTGATGCTGTTATGGATAAAGAATCTACAGATAAATTAATTAATGTACTTTTACTAATCCATTCTGGTATAGATCATAAAAGCGTAGATATAGAAGATTTTGTAATCAGCTCTCAAAATTTAGGAGTAGTTAAATTTGAAGATAATACAGTAATTATTTCAAATTCCTTAAGAAGCTCAATAAAAAGCTTAAAAACAGCAATGGTTCAAAAGCTTGATATAATTGCAAACGCTTTTAACCTTAGATTTGAATCTGAAGCAGATTATCCTGAGTGGCAATATAAGCCAAACTCAGATTTAAGAGATATAGCATGTAAGCTATATGAGGATTTAACAGGTAATAAGCCAGTAATTAAAGCTATTCATGCAGGTCTAGAATGCGGCTTCTTTGCAGATGCTCTAAAAAATAACGATATAGATATTTTATCGTTCGGTCCTAATATGGATGGGGTTCACTCTCCTGATGAATATCTCGATATAAATTCAGCTGATAGAGTTTTTGGATTCTTAGTTGAACTATTAAAAACATTAAAATAATAAAAGACCTTAACGTATAATGAGCTTAATTCTATTTACAATAATTAAAAATCCTAGAAGAATTTTCTTCTAGGATTTTTTTTATTTATCATTCACATCTAAAAAATTTGATAGAATCATATTTATTATACTTACAATTATAGCTCCAAAAATTGCACCAGAAAAGCTATAAACCTCGAATCCAGGGACTAGCCCTGCAACCATTGAAAAAATTATGCCATTTAATACTAAAGTAAATAAGCCAAATGTAAGAATAGTTATAGGCAAGGATAATATAAAAAGGATAGGCTTTATAATAGTATTAAATCCAGCAAATATTATCGCTGCTATAAATGCAGCCACAAATCCAGTAACCTCAACAGAACCTAAAAGATAGGAAGTAGCCATCAGTGCAAGTGCAAATACAAAACATCTGACTAGAAATTTACTCAAATTTTTTCATCTCCTTAATAACTCTAGAATCTATAGCATTGTTAATAAGCATTTCAATATTCAAGTTCTCTTCTGCTTTTAATATTTTTTCAAGCTTCGGCTTTGTAGCTGGCCTCTTTGGTAGAAACACAGTACAGCAATCCTCTTCAGGTATAATTGATACATCAAAGGTATCAATCTCTTTGGCTAAGGTTATTATATCCTCTTTATCATAAGATATAAGAGGCCTAAACACTGGAAGTAGCTTTACAGCGTTATTCGTTGCTAGTAGACCTTCAGCCGTCTGGGAGGCTACTTGACCCATGCTTTCTCCTGTAATAAGACAATTGCACTCTGTCTCTGTTGCTATTCTTTCAGCTATAGCCATCATAAAGCGTCTAGATAGAATAGTCATTAATTCCTCTGGGCAATTTTCTGCAATTGATTGCTGTATTTCTAAAAGATTTACCATATGAATTTTAATCTGGCCGGTATATGGTAATAAGGTTCTTGCTAAATCCATGATTTTTTCCTGTGATTTTTCACTTGTAAAAGGAAAGCTATGAAAATGAACAGCTTCAATATAAAGTCCTCTTTTAGACATAAGATAGGCAGCAACAGGGCTATCAATTCCTCCTGAAAGCAAGATACAACCCTTGCCATTTATTCCCCTTGGTAAACCTCCAACTCCTTTTATCTTGTCAGCAAATATTATATTAGAATCCGCTCTTAACTCAGCAGTAATATTTAAATCCGGATTTACTACATCGACTTTAAACCTTTGAGGGAATGTCTTGAGAACATAACCTCCAAGATCTATGCTCATTTCAGGAGATTTCATTGGAAATCTTTTGTCTAGTCTTTTAGCATTTACTTTAAAAGTCATAAGCTTGCTATCTTTAGTTTTTTCATCAACAAGCTTTTTTATTCCCTCTTTAAGATTCTCATATCCAGGCTCTGTAACAATAGCTGGACTAATAGATACAACTCCAAAAACATTCTTAATTTTTTTAACTATTTGGTTAGGATCCTCACCATTAAGATGTACATAAATCCTTCCATCACCTTTTTTTACTTTCACGCTTTTGAATTGATATAGGGTGTACTCTATATTTTTGATTAGTTTATTTTCAAAAACTGGTCTATTCAATCCTTTTATTGCAACCTCACCATTTCTTATTATTAAAATATCGTACATTCTTGCTCCTTCCTAAGCTTTATTTATAATTCAATAATTTTCTTAGCTTTGTAATTTCTTTTTTTAATACTTCTACTGTAAACTGAAGCTCGTCATCAGTGGTATTTTTTGAAAATGAAAATCTAATTGCTGAATCTTTGATTCCTAAACTTAAATCCAAGGATTCTAAAACTCTTGACCCTTTCTTTTTTGAAGAACAAGCTGATCCGGTAGAAACGAAAATACCTTTTTGTTCAAGAGTATGAAGTAGGATTTCTCCTTTTACTCCTAAAAACGAGATGTTGCAAATATAAGGTAATGAGCTTTCAGATGAGTTTACAACTATATCCGTTATTTCTGATTTTAAATTTAAAATAAACTTTTCTCTAAGTTTTTTTATTCTATTTAAATCCTCACTTAAGCTGCCCTTTTGTATATCTATTGCTTTTGATAACCCAGCTATATAAGCAGTATTTTCGGTGCCTGACCTAAATTGCATCTCCTGCCCTCCACCTGTGAGCAGTGGATGGATTTTCGTCTTTTCTCTTATATATAAAGCTCCTATCCCCTTAGGTGCATGAACCTTGTGTCCGCTTATGCTTAACAAATCTATATTTTCTAGATTAATTTTCAGCTTCAAAAATGATTGAACAGCATCTACATGATAGACTATGCTTTGTTTATATGATTTTATAACTTGGCCTATTTCATTTATAGGATTAATATCTCCTATTTCATTATTTACATGCATAAGACTAACAAAAATAGTATCTTCTTTCAATGCATTTTTAACTTGGTCTGCAGTTATAATTCCATCTTTGTTCGGCTTTAAAAATGTCACCTTATAATCTTCTCTTTGTTGTAAATCTTCTAGTGTTTTGTATACTGAGTCATGCTCAGAAAAAGAACTAATTATATGCTTACCAGCTCTTTTGTTTGCAGATAAAGCGCCTCTAATAGCCATATTATTCGACTCAGTTCCACAAGAAGTGAACACAATTTCTTTAGGTTTTGCATCTCCTAACGCATCAGCTAGAGTGCTTCTTGATTTTTTTATAATTTTCTCAGCTTCTATTCCAATTTTGTGTATAGATGATGGGTTGCCAAAACACTCCCTAAGATTTGATGTGATTTCATCTATTACTTCTGAATTCGGTATAGTTGTTGAGCTATTGTCTAAATATATTTGCATTTTTCACCTCTAATAACCTAAATTTTCTCCAACTATACATATCCTAATATCAGTTGTAGGGATATTTCCTTCAATTATAGTTGTTACATTACACATTCTTTCATCACTTCTACAGTCAGTACATTGTCCTGTCACTGCACAAGGCAAGTTTCTTTCAAGTCTTCTTGCATTTTGAGGACATGCAATAGTTTTAATGCGATTTAGAGCGCTATCTAAATCATTTGCAATTTTATTTTCTCCAGCTATTATAAAAACTTTTTTAGGCCCAAAAATCATCGAGGCAACTCTGTTTGCATTACCGTCGATATTCACAAGTCTCCCATCTAAGGTAATTGCATTTGTGCTTGAAAAATATGAATCTACGTGCTGAGCTTTCTTTAGCACTTCGAGTCTCTCATTTGGCTCAGCCTTCCAGTGCCAAAAAACTTCTTTTCCTTGGCCTATGAACTGTTCATAAAGACCTAAGTCATCTAATGTTTTTGATCCGCCAAATCCTATTTTTTCATCCTGATTTGTTTCCTTAATGATGTATTTAAATAATTCATCTCTATCTACAAAGAACTCTGCTTTAAATCTTCTTATTCTTAGATTTTTAATTAAATTATCTATACTCAATTTTACTCACCTCTAACGATAATTTTATATAATATATTATTTATTATAACTTATAACAAAATTTATTATAACTTAAAACAAAAAAATTACCTATCATAATTATGTTTTATGCAGCTTTTTAAAAAATTATTGCAGATAATACATTTATTTGGTATACTATTAAAGACGGTTATCCCCCCTGATAACCTCAAAATCTCTATTCCCAATACCCCTTTGAAACGAGTTTTTCGTTTACCTCTGCAAATGCAGAGGTTTTTTTCTATTTATGTAGACTTTTATAACTTTAAAATGTTAGAATTTTATTATGCTGAAATTCACGAGAGGGGTTAGACAAAATGAAACCAAAAGTGGCAATTATATTTACAGGCGGAACTATTTCTATGACCGTAGACGAAAAAGTAGGAGCAGCAATTCCTACATTAACTGGTAGCCAAATCCTGTCTATGGTATCAAACATAGACAAGCTAGCAGAAATTGAAGTAATTGAATATGCTGAAATTCCTGGTCCTCATATGACTATAGATAGATTAATGGAAATTCGCTCATTGATTCAAGATTTAGTGAAAAGAAATGATATAAGTGGAGTCATAATAACACATGGAACAGATTCCCTTGAAGAAACTGCATATTTTCTTGACTTAACGATTAATACACCTAAACCAGTAGTTGTTGTGGGTGCTATGAGAAACAGTTCAGAGCTTGGATATGATGGTCCAAGCAATTTAGCTGCAGCAGTTTGTACTGCGATATCTCCTCTTGCTATGAACAAGGGAGTCTTAGTAGTATTAAACAACGAAGTTAACCTTGCAATGGAAGTTACAAAAACTAATACCTTGTCACTTAATACTTTTCAGTCTCCATATGGTCCAATTGGAACAATTGATACAAATGATTTAATCGTACATAGAGATATAGTAACAAAACAATTTATCAACACTGATACCATAGAAAATAATGTCTATCTAATTAAATCCTATTTAGACATGGATGATTCTCTTATAAACTGTGCTGTAAATGCCGGAGCAAAAGGAATAGTCATAGAAGCAATGGGAAGAGGTAATTTGCCTCCAAAGGCCTTAGCTGGAGTTAAGTATGCCCTTAAAAATAATGTAGTAGTTGTAATAGTATCTAGATGCCCTTCAGGTAGGGTTATGGAATCTTACGGATATGAAGGCGGGGGAAAGGATTTGACCTCTATGGGAGTAGTTCTGGGAGGCGAGCTAAATGGTCAAAAAGCAAGACTTAAGCTAATGGTAGCACTTGGATATACTGATAATATTGATGAAATTAGAAATATTTTTAAAATATCTTAATAGCAAATAGCTACAAAAATTCCATTAGGATTTTAGTAGTCTCAATAAAAATAGTAGGGCTAATTGGAAATAAAGAACTTTCATTTCCAATAGCCCTATTTTTCTTTTAACACTAACGTTCTAAACTACATTAATATTTTATTTGCTTTTTGATTGCCAATAACAGCTGCCCCAATTGCTCCAACATACTGAGCATATTCATGAGTCACCACTTCGCAATTTAGCTTTTCAGCTAATAGTAATCTTACTTCATTGCTCTTAGCAAGGCCTCCACTAAAAAATACCTTAGATTTAGAATTGATTGGCATTTTTTTTGCAAAATTTGAAGTTCTAATACAAATAGAATCAATAATTCCCTTTGCTATATTTCCTGGATCATTATTATTAGCTAAAAGGCTAATCACTTCACTCTCTGCAAAAACTGTACACATACTCGAAATCTTAACAGCAGTTTTATCCTTGATAAAGCTATCTATATGTCCAATGTCTTTATGAAGTATTTTCATCATTACTTCAATAAACCTGCCAGTTCCTGCTGCGCACTTATCATTCATAAGAAAATCTATAACTTGGCCATCAGAGCTTAGCATGATTGCTTTACTATCTTGACCTCCAATGTCGATTACTGCATCAATTCCCTTACATAGATAAGAAGCACCCTTTGCATGACAAGTTATCTCCGTAATAGATTTATCGGCATTTTCAAGTAAGTTTCTGCCATATCCAGTTGTTACAGTATAGGCTTCTTTTCCCTTAGTCAGCTCTGAGTGTATACTCATAATCGTACTCTTTGGATTATAGCCAGTTGGCTCAATAAGAGTTTTTATAATTGAATTATTTTCAAGCAAAACTCCTTTTGTGGTAGTAGAGCCAGAATCAATTCCTACAATTAACATCAATTCCTCCTATAGCATCTCTATAAACGCCGACATTCTAGTATTAAGCTGTCCTACATCAGATGTAGAATAATCAGTTTCTATACTCATATACGGAATATTTTTTTCTTTATTTACAAATTGCTTGATTGTAAGAGTTTCAACGCTATAGGTATGACAAGCTTGCAATAAAACATCTACAACTGCATCTACCTTATATTCATCTATAGCTTTATTAAGCATAGTTATCCTATTAGGATTAGGGGTCATGCATGAACAGCCTATTGAAAGATATTTCTCAGCAAGAGCAGCATAAACATCGTCATTATCTTCTGATACATTTTCTTCAATAGCTTTAGCTCCCATACAGTTTTCAAAAAAAACAACATAAGCACCATTGTCTTCGATTGCTTTTACAACCTTTTCAGTTACTCCTCCAATTGGACAGCCTGTAATTAATATTCTAGGTTTTGAGTCCAGTTTTTTGCCAGCATTATACTCATCTAAAATTCGACTTGTAAGATTTTTTACTTCTTCAATAGTGTCTTCTCTATTAAACTTAAATGTTGAACCATAAAGAACTTTTAAAATATCTCCTCCTGAAATTGCTGGAGGATTTAGTTTTCCAAGAGAATAAAAATCCTTAAGAGCTGAACGCTCTCTATTTTTTAAATTAATAGCTGATTTTATTGCATCCTCAGTTATTTCAACATCAAATTTTTCCTCTAGTAACTCTTTTAATTTTACTATTTCACTTTTCCACAGCTCAAATGCCTGTTCTCCAAACTGAGTATTAGGAAGCTGCATCACATGTACATCTTTAAACTGCCCCATGTGCTCGTACATTTTCTTTTTACCATCACAAGTTGTCTCTCCTACTACTAAATCAGAAAAATAAAAATATGGACATTTATCTGTTTTTCCAAAGCCATAGCTTGACTTAATAAGTGGACAGAGATTTCTCGGTAAATCAACCTCAGCTTCAGCTATAGTCTCGTCAGATGTAGCACATAAAGAAACTACTGCTGCTCCCATAGCAAGAGGTAGCTCTTGAGGCATATATGTACAAAATGTTCCAATCATTGGTTTATTTTGATCTTTGAATTGTTTTGCAGAAATAAAACCATTTCTTCTTGCTTCAGAAAAATCTTCAAAAATTTCAGGTAAGTCTTTTCTTATTTCCATTAAAATAACCTCCTAGGATTAATAATACTTCAATATTAATCATAAGATAGAAAAAAATACCCGTCTAATAGAAAGATTTTATTCATCAAATAGAAATTTCAAATACCTGCATTTTTTTAGTGTAGTATATTAAAGGTTTAATCTCAAATTGATGCGCTATAACCACTTAGGGCCCCTGTAGAAAATGCTATTTGCAGGTTATATCCCCCAGTATTTGCATCTAAATCCAGCACTTCTCCCGCAAAATAAAGGCCCTTTACAATTCTAGATTCTAAGGTTGATGGATTTACTTTTTTTAAATCCACGCCTCCTTTTGTAACTATCCCTTCAGAGAGCTTTCCAAACCCAGTTACTTCGACATTATATGATTTTAAATTGCCAACTAATTCATTTGCTTGAGCTTTTTTCAAATTAAAAATCTTATCTGCATCTATATCTGGAAGTATTGTTTTAATAAGCTCTGTTGGAAGATATCCCTTGAATCTATTGTAAAGATTCTTCTTCGACTTTTCATATAGTATGTCAGTAATTTTATCGCTAGATATTTCTGGTAAAAAATCTATAAATAAACTTATATCGCTTGGCTTATAGCTAGATATATAGCTGCTCAAATCTAACACCGCAGGTCCACTAATTCCATTATGAGTAAATATCATAGAGCCTCTAGTTGAATATAATTTTTTACTATGCTTTGAAGTTAGTATAACATCATCTAATGATATCCCCGCTAAGTTTGAAGTCATGGAAGTTTTTAGTGGAACTAGGGCTGGATGTAACTTTGTTGTTTTTATACCTAGCTTTTTTAAAATAGAAAATAGCTTTCCATCAGAGCCTGTTAAAGGATAACTGCATCCACCTGAACACACAACAACGCAGTCCGAAGTATATAAATTTTTATCAGTTTTCACACCCACTACCTTAGAATCTTGGACTATTATGTCAGATACGTCTTCGTTTAGCTTAATATCGACTTTACTTTCAATGAGCAGCTTTTCTAACACAGATAAAATCTCATCTGCCCTATTGCTTACTGGATATATTTTTTGCCCTTCAGATTTAAATTTAACACCTTCACTTTTAAACATTTCCAAAAGCTCATCTTTTCCAAAAAAATTAAATGAGCTATAAAGAAATTTTTCATTGCTAGTAATATGAGAATAAAAATCACTTAGAGGCAGATTGCTAGTAATATTGCATCTGCCTCCACCTGTTATAAGCAATTTTTTACCTAAAATTTTATTCTTATCAAGCAGTGTTACACTTGAGCTTTGTTTCGAAGCATAAAGCGCAGCCATCATACCTGATGGGCCTGCGCCAATTATAACTATCTTTTTCAATATAATCTCCTTTATCTTACACCGTCAAATTAATTCATTGATAAAATTAAATTTTTAATATAATCCTTTACTTCTTTATCTTCAAATAAAACTACTTCCTCATTAAATAAATCTGGTTTTACTAAAAAGAAGTTTAAATATAGTTTATTATTTTCAATCTTATTAGCATCCATATGCCCAGGGAAAAACACAATCTCTATTTCTTCATAAGGGAAATCAGCTTTGCTTTCATTAATTTCTTTAGCTACATTATCTAAATTTAATTTTTTTAGCGGAGCTATCATCTGTTGCATTAGAGTCATATCTTCAAGCATCCACATGTTATTATTCCAAAATCTTCTTTCTTTTTTATTTGTGCTATTAAGTAGCTCTCTATTTGATATAGCACTTAAAACCACTCTTACAGATTCCATACCAAACTCAGAATCATATACTTCTTTCATAGCATCTTTTCCTGCTATGCTCATTATATATGCCTCTCCTACCTTTTCCTTATCTTTTGTTGCTTGCCAAAAATAAAGCATTCCTTCTAAAACTTCTAGGTTTAAAACTATTCTCTTTAACATTTTTCAGCCTCCTAAAATAATTAATATAATTTTAATTTCCTGTATCCTTTGATTTAAGTTGTAGCTTTCTAGATATTGCGATTATAGCTTTCATATACTCAGTTATCTCATCACTATAAGTCTTATTATTTAAGTTACAGATTGCTTGGCTTATCACTTCTGCTTCTCTAAGCTCATTTACAATAGGTATATCATTATTTTTTTTAACCTTATGGATATTTGTTACTATATCTAATCTTTGCTCAAACAAATCAATCAGCTTTTTGTCAATTTCATCTATTTGGGCCCTATATGTTTTTAAATCTTTCAATAAAATCTTACTCCTAACTAATCACTTCTTAGCAAAACTATATCCATTTTATAACAACTTCATCGCCATTTTTTAGCTCCTTCATAAAATCAGCTTGATTTCCATTATGAAGCAAAAGCAGCTTTCCGTTTGCCTTAGTTCTATCAAAATCTATATAATCAAAAATATCAATAAATAGCAATTTTGATTTTTTAGGCGCTAGCTCTAGTAGCTCATCATTATATTTAATCTTAAATGATGTATATAAAAAATCTCTAGTTTGTCCAATATCATTATACACCTTATTATGTTCAGCTGTTACATTGTCATTTTTCGTATCTATTGTCAAGTTCTCGAAATAATTCTCTTTAGCTTCTTCTAATTCTTCTTCATCAATATCATAAGCTTGTAAATTCTCATACTCATTCGTAAAATCTATTTCACATCCAGAAACAAGAGGGGATGTAAGCTCAGACAGTTTTTCGTTTACAAGTATGCTATCTGTCGCACCAATATTATAGTAATCAAATAAGTCTTTGACTGAGTACAAATATTTATAATCTATCTTATCATTGTCATTTAACTCGCAATCCCAAGCATCTATGCTTTTGCCATTTAATGTAACATCTACTATTCTATTTTTAGGTTCTTTTTTTAAATATACTACATCTTTTTCATCCAAAATTTGATTTAAATAAATCTTTGCATTTTTACCTTGAATAGCAGGATCTATTATTATACTATCTCCATCGTTGATGTCAGAATCTAAGTTTGCAATTTTTCCATTTAAAAATATATTTGCTTCCTTGCCGTACTCTCCTGTAATTAGCTTCTCAGTATTATTAACATAAATTTTTAAGGACTTGCCTTTTCTTGGTATAAGATCAATTGGATCAAATCCAGCTAAAATTATAGCATCACTAATTTTAAGCTTTTTACTTCTAAACATCTTTACTTTAGAGTCATTGACTCTTACTTCTATAAAATCATTTCTCTTATTTTTCGATGTGCACAAAATTATACCAATTGGAGTAACTCCTTCTGGTCCATTTACCATACCTTTTGATGCAATCAAATTTGGTATAGCCTCAATAGTTTTTATTGCAACTCTTTCTTTTGGAAGCTCCAGCTTTGATGCAATGAAATTATTCAGTCTAGGTATTTGGCTGGCTCCACCAATCAAAAATACTGCACTAGGAGACTTACCATTATGTTTTATTATATTTTCAGCTATCTCTGATGCTACACTTTCAATAGATGGCTCTATAGTATCTAGGATGTCAGCTGATGACATACTTTGATTGATGCCCAAAATGTCATTAAACGATTGCTCACTGCTATTACATAAATTACATTTTACAGCTTCAGCAGTGTCAAAATCTAAAAGATAGGTCTTTGCTAACATTTCTGTAATTTCATCGCCAGCTGTTGAGGTCATAGCATAGGCCGCAATCGTACCATCTTTTGTAATTGCAATATCTGATGTTCCAGCGCCAATATCTACAAGTGCAACATTTAATAATCTTATATTATTTGGAACAGCTGCTTCTATGGCTGCAATTGGCTCTAGAGTCATGAATCCCACATCTAGACCTATATTATCCATAACCTTATAAAGCCCATCTACTACAATTTGAGGTAGAAAAGTAGCTATAATTTCAATATACAGATTTGAACCTTTATGCCCAAGTGGGTTAATTATCATTGAATTATCAAGCATATAATTTATAACTGTATGACCCACATTATAGTAGTTATGGTTATTTTCATCTTGCTGAACAAGTATTTGCCTAGCTTTTTGGATAGCCTCTATTTCTAAGCTCTTTAGTATATGTTTATCTACAGGTACATCCGGCTCTATTTTGATACTTGAATCTGTTCTTATTGTTTTTAATGATCTTCCTGCCGCAGCTATAGATACTTCTTTTAATTCATATCCAATTTCAGATTCTAACTTTTCTTTTACTAATCTTGCTATTTTGGTTACACCTTCAATATCATGAATTTGTCCGTCAAGCATAACCCTATCTTTATGAAATTCAGTTACACTATGGATAATATTCAGCTTATCGTCAATAAACTCTGCTACTATACCCATGATGCTTCTAGTTCCTATATCAAGACAAAAAAATATTTTATTTTGGTTATCTATGGTAGTCATGACAACACCCTTCCTGATAATCATTAATAACAATATAAATTATAGCATAAATAGTTTTTATTAATAGATATAATCGACTAAGCTTGTTGAATTTCTATTAATATAAACTTATACTAAAAAGTGGAACAATATTATGAAATCTAAGATATAATATAATACATAATAATCAAGTGGAGGAAATATAATGGACTTTAGACAATTAGAATCTTTTATAGCTATTGCAAAAAATAAAAGTTTTTCTAAGGCTGCTCGTGAGCTTTACCTGACTCAGCCTACACTTAGTAATCATATGCAGAATTTAGAAAAAGAGCTGGGTACTTTTCTTCTCAATAGAACAAATAGAGAAATCTCGTTGACTAGAGCTGGAGAAATTTTTTATGATTACGCACAGAAAATTTTATCTTTAAAAGATACTGCTCAGTATAATCTAGGCGAATATGTTGGAAAAATAGAAGGTACTCTTACTATAAATGCCAGTACTATACCAGAGCAATACATAATTCCTAGCCTTCTAACGGATTTTAGCTCACTTTATCCAAATATTACATATAAGGTAAATCATTTAGATTCTTTTGAAATAGTTGAATCATTAAAAGATTGTAAGATTCCATTTGGATTTACAGGCTCATTCTTTAAAGATTCATCTTTAGAATACCTTCCTATTATGAAGGATGACCTTGTTTTAATTACTCCAGTAGATTTTGATAATGAATCAGAGGTAGTAAGCTTAGAAACTTTGCAAACTCTTCCACTAGTTTTAAGAGAGGAAGGCTCAGGAACTAGAAATCTTTTATCAAAAGAATTAAAAAGGCATAAAATAAGCATCTATGACTTGAAAATCAAATCCATGGCAGAAAATACCCAAACAATAAAAAGCTTAGTTCAAGCTGGACTTTGCTGCTCTATTGTTTCATCCAAAGCTATTGAAAATGAACTTAAGCTTGGACTTATAAAAAAATACAAAGTGGCTGACTTGAATTTGGAAAGAAATTTTTATTTTGTTTATTCAAAAGAAAGAATTTTCTCTCACCTAGAAAAAAACTTTATTGATTATATTGCCTCTATTTACAAATAACAAAAAATTAAGAACTCATACCTTTAAAGAAATTAAAGGCTTCACAAAGTATAATCAATCCTTATTGAATTCACAATAAAACAAAAACCTCCATTTAGAAAATCTAATTATAGATTACTCTAAACAGAGGTTTTTTATTATTAATAAAATAATTTTCTTTTCTGAAAAAGCACTAGGCTTTGTTAGATTCTATAGCAAGTCTTCATTACTTTTATTACTAAGGTTATTGTGCTTATTTTAAGAAACTGCTGTAAGCTCTATAAGTCATATAGATATCAGCTTTGCTTACAAGCTCAAGAGGTGCGTGCATGCTAAGCATAGGAACACCACAATCAACTACTTCTGCGCCATATTGCGCAAGGATATAAGCGATAGTTCCTCCTCCGCCTTGATCAACTTTTCCAAGTTCACCAATTTGCCAGATAACTTCGTTTTGATCAAACACTTTTCTTACGTAAGCAAGGTATTCAGCATTTGCATCATTACAGCCACCCTTGCCTCTTGCTCCAGTATATTTAGAAATTGTAACTCCATGACCAATCATAGCGGCATTCTTTTTATCTAAAACTTCTGGGAATGTAGGATCAAATCCAACTGTAACGTCTGCAGATAATACTTTAGAGTTAGCAAATGCTCTTCTTACCTTTAGATCAGAATATTCTCCCTGTAAGGCAATAAGTTCAGCTATCATATTCTCAAAGAATTTAGATTCCATACTAGTGTTTCCTACTGAGCCTATCTCTTCTTTATCTACAAATAAAGAAACTGCAGTAATCTCAGGGATTTCCACATCAAATATAGCCTCTAAACCAGCATATGCACATACTCTATCATCATGGCCGTGAGCTGAAATCATAGAGCTATCAAGTCCAACATGTCTTGCTTTATCTGCTGGAACTATTTCAAACTCTGCAAGCATAAAATCTTCTTCAATTATTCCGTATTTTTCATTAAGTATATGTAGAATATTTTCTTTTACTGGGTCTTTAATTTCTTTTTCTTCGCTGTCAATTGAAATCATAGGTCTATGGCCTACAACAACATTTAATTGCTCACCTGTTATTCCTTCAGATAATTTCTTTTGCATTTGGTCAGCTGATAAATGAATTAGTAAATCATTAATATAAAATACTGGCTCATCTTGATTCTCTCCAATAGAAATATCTATTTTATTTCCGTCTTTAGTAAATACTATTCCATGTAGGCTAAGTGGTATGCATGTCCACTGATATTTCTTAACTCCACCATAATAATGTGTTTTTAATAATGCCATATTTCCATCTTCATAAAGTGGAAATGGCTTTAAATCAAGTCGTGGTGCATCGATATGTGAACCAACAATATTCATTCCAGCTTCTAAGCTTTGTTTTCCTATAACTACAAGTGCTACTGACTTTTCTTTATTATTGAGATATATCTTAGTTCCAGGTTCAATCTTTCCTGTTTTTAGAACTTCATTATAATCTTCAAAGCCATTATTTTTAGCTAATTTTATAATTTCATTAGCACAACGTCTTTCAGTTTTAGAATTATCTAGAAATGCCATATAGCGATTTGCATAATCCATAACTAAGTCAAGTTCATTTTCTTTTAAATTTTTCCAAACATTTTTCGATTCATGTTTCAACGCCATAAATTACCTCCAAAATATATTTAATTTTTTTAACATTGCGATAATCTATTAAAATTATATCATAAAGTTTTGGTTATAAATATAAATTTAATTATATAGTTAGATATTTTTGAAATATATTTAAAAAAACTGAATCACTTTGCAAAGTGATTCAGCCTTTAATTAAATCCATGTTTTAAATATGACTGTACTGAAGGGTTAGGAGTTTTTTCCAAAATTGCCTTAACAGTAATTGAAGGGTTATCCATCAAAGATACTTCTTCCATAATAATTCTTGTATCTAATTGTTTTACTATTTTTATTACAGGTCTAAATAAGAAGCCATCAGGAATTCTTTCAACTACCCCAACTCTACCATCGCTTAATCTAACTAAAGTTCCTATAGGATATGGAATTATTTTCTTAAAAAAAACTTTTACTATGTCATAATCAAACATAGTTCCTGAATAAGCCATAATATACTCTACAGAATCATAGGGAGCAAAAATTCCATTTTCTCCATTTTTATTGTTCATTGCATCGTATACATTTGCAATTGCAACTATTCTACTTAGTAAAGAAATATTTTCAAAATCTATTCCATTTGGGTGCCCAGAGCCATCATAATGCTCATGATGCTCTAATATTATTTTTTTTGCATATTCGCTTATATCCGAAAAGCTGTCTATATGCTGTTTACCTCTTAAAACATGAGTATAAATACTTTCATCATCTTCATCAAAAAATACTGTGTTTTTCAGTCCAAAGGCCTCCTCTTCAAAAATTTTTCCAATATCATGAAGAGCTCCTCCCATAATAGTATTTTTAATATTGCTATTTGGAAGATTCATAAATGATGCAATAATTCCTGAATATACGGCTGTATTAATGCTGTGCTCCAACAAATCAATGTTGGCATTTTTTATTAAAAAAATATTATTCGAAAAATCTATATTTTTCATCAAAGAAGTAAAAATAGATACTAATTTTTCATACATGTTTTCGCGTAGAACTTCAGACAATCTCGAGTCCAATCCGAAATAAAAATTTTTATCTAACATATGTCTCAATTTTTCATTAAAAATATTAATAACGTCGCTAGTATCTAACAATATCTTATTATTTCTATACATATAGGCATGCCTCCGCAGTTCTATAAATTAATGGCATTATCCCTTTATAAATATCTCTTGGAGAATAAATATCTAGTTTTATAATATCCAGTTGTAAGATCACTTATAATTACTTTCTTCCCTCCAGATGAGGCATGAATAAACTTATTATCTCCAATATACATACCAACATGGGTTACTTTCTCGAGAATAAACGAGTTTGATGAAGTTTTTTGATCTCTTAATGACGATAGCTCATTTTGAAATAATATATCTATATATTGCTCACTATCTTCATATGAATCAGTTATATCAAAGCTATTATTAACACTTCTAGTATCAAAAAAAACTAAATCTCCAGGCATAAGACTACTTTTATCAACATTAATCCCTTTTTGAGATTGCTGCTCTGAGGTTCTAGGTATTTTTATTCCTATCTCCTTATAAATATAGTAGGTAAAACCAGAACAATCAAAGCTTTCTGGCCCTGCCATAGAATATACATATGGTTTATCTAATTGCTTAAAGGCATACTCGAATAAAGGATTGCTTTTCATTAGCTCAGTATATTTAGTATTGTCCATTACCTCTTTAGGTAAATTATAGCTTGTAGAGTTTGAAGCATTATAATCAAAAAGTACTTTAGATAAATCATCAAAATAAGTTTCTTCAAAATAAGTCTGAGTAGAAACATCATTTATAATATCTATAGAATTACTCTGATAAGTAAGATATTGTGATGAAACATAGGCCTCTTGGCTGTAGTAATCTATTTTTGACCATTCCCCAGATTCAAGAACCGTAACAAATTCTCCTTTTGGAATCTTTCCAATTATTTCTGAGTTTATTTGTGGTGAAGTTCTTACATTCAAGATGTCAGCAGTAACCAAAGCTTTTGTCTGGGCAAAAGTTGATGAAGAAAACAGATTAAAAATTATTATAGATACTCCAAGTTTTAAAATTAAGTTGTCTTTTTTCATAGCATTTCGTCCTTTATATTAAATAATCGTTGATATCACAAATAACAGTTATTTTTTTCCCATCCATATTTAACATATTTTCATCTTGCATCTTAATCAATTCTCTTGATAAGGATGGCCTTTCAACGCCAATTTTATTTGCCAAATCCTGTTTTGCTATCTTAATTGATAAATGCCCATTTTTATCTTGCTTTCCTTCTTTCGAAATATAAAATAATATCTTATGTCTGATACTTTTCATAGAAAGAAGAGACACCTTATTGTTTAAAATACTGATTTTAGTTGATAAAATCCCCATGAACTTCTCTATAAAATCAGGATATTTAGAACACATTTTTACTATGTTTTCCCTAGATATAAATAATACCTTTGAGTCAGAAGAAGCTTCAATAGTAGCTGGAAATTTATGATATTGAGAAAAAACCACAGCTTCTGCAAACATATCTCCGGCTTTAATTTTAGTAATATTGACCTTTTTTCCAATTGTAAGGCCTTTATTAACTTCCACTTCTCCATCTAAAACTATCCCTATAGAATTACAATCATCGCCTTCAAAAAATAGTATTTCATTTTTTTTATAATCAAGAATTCTAAATGGAATTTCATTAACTATCTCATTAAAATTAACTTCAGAAACGTCCTTAAATATAATGCTTTTGCGCAAAGAATTATATAGTCTAGTGTCCATAATTTCCTACACCTATTTTCTATAGATTGTACTTGTTTAATATATTATTGATTTTACTGGATAATCTATTAATTCTTTTGTTTAGATTCAAGCTGTTCTTAGCTATGAGGATTAAATATACAAGGACTAAAAATAGAACAATCAAATTCAAACTTAAGCCAATAGTCGTCATTTTATCGCCTCCAAGTATTTAATCTTTTTCGATTACATTGTCTTTATATGATACATAATCACTATAACTACCTAAGTAAAGTCTAGAATATAATCCTACCTCATCCATAGCTACTATATTTATCGGTGCTGTCACCCCTGAACCACAGTAAGCAATTACCATTTTATCAGAATCAATATTATTATATACTTTTTTTAAATCTTCAATTTCTTTTATTCTATTTTCATTCATTACATCCTTAAAGAATATATTGATTGAAGTTGGAATTCTTCCTGGAATTTTATCATAAGGTTCAATTAGCCCTTTATACCTTTCTGGTGATCTTGAATCGATTAAAATATAGTTCTTGCCTTTAGAAATTATGATTTTTAGTTCATCCATCTCTATTAATAGATCGTTATTTATTCTAGCATCGATTTTACCCTTCAGATGATTGCTTTTATTTGGTTCACCACTTTCCATCTCAATACCTGCCTGAGCTGCTGCATTAATCCCACCATTTAATATTTTTACATTCGTAATTCCAATATATTTTAACATCCACCATAATCTTGCAGCAACTGAAATATCGTCATCGTAAACTAATATCTTTGTATCATTTGAAATCCCAATCGCCTCTAACTTATTTATAAACATGGCCATATCTGGCAATGGGTGTCTTCCTCCATGAACAGACTTCTTTGCTGACATATCACCTTCTAAATCGAAAAAGAATGCATTTTTTATATGTGAGTTTTTATATGCCTTAATTCCATAGTCTGTTTCAACTAAATCAAATCTACAGTCTATAATTACGTATTCGTCTAAATTAGATTTAACTTCAAATGCTTCAATAAAATTTTTCATGACACCCTCCTCTTAATTTAAACTATATAATTTATATTATCCTTTTTTAGCTAATTCATGCGCAAATATTTAAATTCTCGTTATTTATATGTAATTTCTTTTATTTTATCATATAATGGTTATATCATAACTTACTATTTCAAAATAAAGGAGAATCAATAATAATGAAAAAATTATTTATTTATATTTTGCTTTTCGCTTTTATCATTACAGGCTGCTCTTCTAATAAAACTATTTCTGATTCAGACTCAACAACTTCGCCTGCAGCTTCAAGTGTAGAAGCTGTTGATGAAAAGGTGGAATTTGAAATTCTTGAATCTGATGAGCTTAAGGCATTGAAAGTTGATGAAAGTCAAGAAGTAATGGTACTTATGTATCATAACATTGGCGAAGAGGAAGCAACTTGGACAAGAACACCTGAAAATTTTCGTCGTGATTTAGAAACTCTATATAATAACGGTTTTAGAGCTATATCTTTAGAGGACTACGCACTAGGTAATATAGCTACAGAAAAAGGTCATACTCCAGTTGTTATAACCTTTGATGATGGAAATGAAAACAATTTCAGATATTTAGAAAATGGAGAAATTGACCCAACTTGCGCTATCGGAATACTAGAAAGCTTTAAAGCAGATTTTCCAGACTTTAATACTACTGCAACATTCTTCCTTAACCAGCTTGCTTTTGGAAGCAAAAGCCAAGAGGTAGACAAGCTGAAGTTCCTTGCTCAAAATGGTTATTCAATAGGTAATCATACTTTAACTCACTTAGACCTAAAAAAAGCCTCTCCTGAAGACATTCAAAAAGAAATTGCATTACTAAAGTCTACTCATGAGAGCACTTATCCTGAATTAAATATTCAAACATTAGCATTACCTTATGGAGCAAAGCCCTCTGAGGAAAATTATTCTCTAACCTATAAAGGTTTATTTGATAATATTTCATATGACAATATAGCAGTTTTACTTGTTGGTTGGGATCCATATTTTTCTCCATATCACAAGGACTTTGATTTTTCAAAAATACGCAGGGTCCGTGCAAGTGAAACAAATGTTGATGGAGTTGGTCTTTATGACTGGCTAAAAGCATATGAGCAGGGAACAAAATTCAGATATATAAGTGATGGAAACCCAGCCACTATATCTATCCCAGAAAGTAAGCAAGAGCTTATTCAATCATCAAAATTCCAAGATAAAAAAATTATAACTTATTAAAAAAAACCGCAGAGGCGGTTTTTTCATGTTTAGTTTCAGTACTAAAAGCTCCAGAGCATTAGAAATCTTCAAGTACTTTATTTTGTGGTTTATTTTACTAATAGATATATTTCCACTCTTATTTCCATATGTATAAATCTAGATAATCTAATTTATCAAAATCCGGATCGAATTTTTCTTTTGCACGTAGCCAGTGGTATATTTTTCTTGCAGTATCTTTTTCTCCTAACTCATAGTATGTAAGTACAATTGCAGATATATCCTTCATATATTTAAAATTGTCTTTTCTTACAAAATCTAAAATCTTATCAAAATGCTCTTTAGCTTTGTTTAATTTTTTCATCTTGTAATACAAAATTCCAATCTTTAAATCGAAGCTTCCTTTTTCTGTTCGAGTAAATTCTGGTTTTTCTATAGCTTGCTCCAATAATTTAATGGCTTTTGATCTATTTTGAAAATATATTTCATAATTCATTGCCCTTTGATGATAGTCAGTTGCTGTCTTTAATTCTGTAAAAAAAGCTCTGTATATTACCCTAACAAGTAAAATACCTGAAAAAATATAAATTATTGTCATCATATCTACCACTACCCTTTAAGCTAATATTTTTTACAAAATAAAAGAGAGAAGGCTTTCTCTCTTTTATTAAATCTAAGATTAAGTATTAAATCTTATGCTTCTTCCTCGAATTGATCTTTTCCTACTCCACAAAGTGGGCATACCCAATCTTCAGGAATATCTTGGAAAGATGTACCAGGATTGATATTATTATCTGGATCTCCTACCTCAGGGTCATACACATAACCACACACTGTACATACATATTTTGTCATAAAACATCCTCCTTCAAAGTAAATTATAAATCCAATACTTATTTACCCACGATAATCATGAATAAACAATTTATTAATTTAATTATATACATTTATTTCTGATAATACAATTTTATATTATCTTGGTTCTACAATTAATTTGATTGCTGTTCTTTCTTCACCATCAATAGCTACATCCGTAAATGCTGGTATACAAACTAAATCCATACCACTAGGGGCAACAAACCCTCTCGCTATAGCTATTGCCTTTACAGCTTGATTTAATGCTCCTGCACCAATCGCTTGTATTTCTGCAGAGCCTTTTTCTCTTAGTACTCCAGCCAATGCTCCTGCTACAGAATTAGGATTTGATTTTGAAGAAACCTTTAGAACTTCCATATTAGTCCTCCTTTGCTACAAACTATATTATATACTCTATTAGAAACGTTAGCCGTATCTATGATTAATCTATACCCAAAATAATTAATCCTACAACTTTTTTGAAAATAAAAAAATCCATATAGCTTAGACTATATGGATTTTGTATAGAAAAATGTTTTTATAGGTTTTAAATTATATTTTTGAGGCGAAATAATTTGCTCAGTACTACCCACAAATAAAATTCCCTCTGGATTTAAAGATTTACTAAAATTAGAGTAAATCTCAGCCTTAGCCTCTTCAGTGAAGTAAATAAGAACATTTCTACACACAATAAGGTCACAGCCTTCAACAAATTTATCTTTTAATAGATTGTGTTGCTTAAAAGATACACATTTCTTGATTTCGTCACTTATACTGTAGGTTTTATCAGTTATTTTAGAAAAATACTTACTAACAATAGCTGAAGGAACATTCTTTAAGCTGTTTTCAGAATAAATACCTGTCTGAGCTTTTGCCATAGCTTCCTTATCAATATCAGTCGCTATAATACTAATTTTAGATAAAGGCAAATGCTGGCTGAGTATCATTGTAATTGTATATGGCTCCTCACCTGTAGAACAAGCAGCACTCCAAATTTTAATATTACCTTTTTTCTTTATCAGCGCAGGAAAAATTTCGTTTTCAACAATCTTCCACTGCTCAGGATTTCTATAAAATTCAGACACGTTAATTGTCATATAATTTATGAACTCTTTAAATAGCTCAACATCTTTATCTATAGCAGTGAAATACAAATTTAAATCAGAATAGCCATTTCTACTAGCTAAAGATTCAATTCTTCTTTTCATTTGCTTTTCTTTATAAAGACTTAAGTTTATTCCTGTTTTTCTTAAAATCTTTTCTTTAAAAGACTCGTATTGAGACATAAGTTACTCCTTTTCGGTAGTTTCTTCTTCTGCCACTTCTTTATCTTCTAAGATTAAGCTAAGTTCTATTTTCTTGTTTTCTTGTTCTATACTAATGATTTTCACTTCAACTTTTTGGCCTACCTTTAAAATTTCGTTAGGATTTTTTATAAAGTCAGAAGATAAATTTGAAATATGAACAAAGCCATCTACTGTAGGATGTAGATTAATAAATGCACCATATTCTTTAATATTTTTAACTTCTCCAGCTACAATATCTCCAACTTTATTATTAGAAATAAACTCATCCCATGGATGACCAGCAAGTGATTTTATGCTAAGTGATAATCTCTCTGAAGCTTGGTCAAAGCTAATAACTTGAACATTGATTTTTTCACCTATTTTGTATTGCTCTTTGATTTTTTCACTTCTATCCCATGAAATTTCGCTAATGTGAACTAAGCCAGTAAATCCACCGATATCAACAAAAATTCCATAGTCCTTAATATCCTTAATTATTCCTTCGAATACTTCGCCTTCTTTTATTTTTTCAACAACTTCAGTCTTAAGAGCTTCTTGTTGTTTTAAAAGAATATTTTTTCTAGAGAAAATTAATCTTCTCTTCTTTGGATCGATATCAATAATTTCCACTTCAAAAGTTTTTCCTAAGTAGCTCTTTAACACATCTTCTCCGATGAATTTAAGCTCAATATGGCTAAGTGGCATAAATCCTCTAAGAGCTGTTTTGTACACGCAAATTAGACCTTTTGCATTGAACTCAACTGCCTTAACTTGAAGAACATCTCCAACCTTAACCTCATCCCATACCTTAAACTCGTCAACTCTTTTCTTAGATAAAAGAATGTCTCCTGTATTTTTATCAATTTTAACTACTTGAACTTCTATTTCGTCTCCAACTTTTATTGATTCACTATCTATCACTTGATCCTTTGGCAGGATACCGTCAGTTTTATAATTTAAATCTATATAGAAAGAATCATCTTTCTCAATCATTACTCTACCTTTTACTATACTTCCTTTGTATACTTCCTGATAATTCTTTTCTTCTTCCAATAATAGCTTTTCCATTTCGCTACTCATTAAATCCAACTCCTTAAAATTTATTTTGTGAACATAATTAAGAAAAAAGAACTTGTCCTTCTTCTTACTTGAAGCCTTTATTGATTAACTTATTAATTATAAAGCTATAGCTCGTTAATAAGATCCATAACTTCATTAATTATAAAGTCCGGTGTAGAAGCACCTGCTCCTACTCCTATAATATCATAAGTTTTAATTTTCTCTAGGTCAATATCTTTTGCTGTTTCAATTAAAAATGTATCACAATTTTTTTTTGCTATTTCTGCTAATTTCTTTGTATTAGAACTGTGTTTTCCTCCTACAATAAGCATAGCATCAACTTTTTTAGATAAATCTAAAACTGCTTGCTGGCGCTCTTTAGTAGCAAAACAAATAGTATTATAAAACTCAAGTGTAAGTCCTAATGAAATTAGATATTCTTTTACAGCAAAAAATGTATCTTGAGGCATGGTTGTTTGAACTACAACTGCATATTTTTTGCTATTATTAAAATCAATTAGATAAAATTCTTCTAAATTCTTACCTATAATTGCTTTATTATCGCACCAACCATTTATGCCTTGAACCTCTGGATGTGATTTATCTCCTATGATAATGATATTATACCCTTTATTATACATTTCGTAAGCAATTTTTTGTATTTTTTTGACAAAAGGACATGTGGCATCAGTAAGATTAATTTTTTTTTCGCTACAATGATCGTATATTTCTTTTCCAACACCGTGAGATCTTATTATAATGTTGTCACCCTCTACATTATTTATATCATCAACTGAAAATACATTTTTTTCTTTAAGCATATCTACTGCAGAATTGTTGTGTATTAATGGGCCTAGTGTATATACTTTATTATCATTATCTTGAGCGGTCTTTATTGCAAGCTCTACTGCTCTTTTGACTCCAAAGCAATATCCGGCATGCTCTGCTAATAAAACTTTCATTAGTTTACTCCTTTAATTATGATTTTATAATTTTCATAATTTCATTTGAAATGTTCATATAATTTTCTTGATTAGGAACATCCTTATACTGGTCAGGTATCTCGTAAATATCGAATATATTAATAGTTAATTTGCTAAATAACTTATAATTACCCTCTATTCTAACAGGTATTATTGGAGTATTTGTTTTCAAAGAAAACATTCCAAGTCCAGCTTTAGCAGAATCTTGTTCTTCTGATTTTACTCTAGTTCCTTGTGGAAAAATACCTAGAACTCCTCCTGTTTTTAATAGCTTCAAAACCTTTTTTATAGCATTTATGTCATTTTTATTTCTATCTATTGGTATGACTCCAACTTTATCAAATATCTTTGCAAAAAAATTGTATTTGAATAGTTCTTTTTTCCCAAGATAGTGAATTTCTCTTTCTTTTAAAAAGCATGCAAGTAATACAGGATCAAAATTGTGTATGTGATTTGATGCTACTATATATGCTCCTTGGCTTGGTAAATTTTTATTTCCTTTAATCTCAACTTTGTATAATATATTAAAAATAGGTTTAATAATAGATGTTAATAACTTATAAAGATTCATTCTCACAAATCTCCTCTGCAAGTTTTAATATAGTATTTGCAACCTCATCTATACTTAAGTCACTGGTGTCAATTTCAATGGCATCAGATGCTTTAATAAGCGGAGATGTTTCTCTGCTTGAATCTAATTTATCTCTTTTTTCAATTTCAGCCTCGATTTCATTTATATCTATATTTTTATCTTTGGCTATTAATTCATTATATCGTCTGAGTGCTCTTATTTTTACACTAGCAGTTAAAAATATTTTAAGCTCTGCATTAGGAAATACAACAGTCCCTATATCTCTGCCATCTAAAATACTATTACTTTCACTAGCAATTTTTCTTTGAAGATCAACTAGCTTTTCTCTTACTTGAGGGATGGCAGAAACTGTTGATACATTAGCGGTTACATTTTTGCTCCTGATTTCATTAGTTACATTTAAATTATTCAAAAATATCTCGTTATTTTTGAATTCTATATTAGTTTTTTCAAGCACTTTAGTAATTTCTTCTATATCGCTTAGTGATATAGAAGAAGTCAAAAGCTCATATGTGAAAGCTCTATACATAGCACCTGTATCAATATAAACATATCCTAAGCTATCCGCCACTTTCTTTGCAATTGTACTTTTTCCTGCCCCTGCAGGTCCATCTATAGCTATTATCATACTAATACCTCTTTATCAATTAATCTAAATACGATGTATCATTCATTGTAACTATTGTAGCTTTTTTATTTTTAGTTTTCACTATATTCATAGCCAAATTACCTTGAACTATGTTAAATATTTTATTTATAGGTGCATCTAAAAATCCAACTAAGAGTAATTTGATTACCATAGCGTGCGCAACTATTAGTATATGTTTATTCTCATGTTTTGAATCTATTTCCCAAAAAGCTTGTTTTACACGCTCAAAAGCCTCTACAATTTTTTCTCCTTCGATAAAAGCAACTTCCTCTGGCGAGGTTTGCCAACTTGAATATAGCTCTGAATAATTTTTTTGAATCTCTTCTATTGTTAGACCTTCCCATAATCCAAAGTTGATTTCTCTAAATCCTTTTTCTAAATGAATTTCTGAGGATGGTCTGATTATTTTAGCTGTTTCATAAGCTCTTTTTAAATCCGATGAATATACTTCATCAATATGCATATGAGAAATTTTTCTTGAAAATTGTCTTGCATGCTCAATACCTTGCTCAGTAAGCTCCGAATTTTTTTGGCCTTGTGTTCTTTTTTCAGTATTCCAAACAGTTTTTCCATGTCTAACGATATAGTATGTATTCATATTATTATCCCTCATATCATAAAAATAATAAAATATAGTAACATAAAATTTGATGTTCTTAGCTAAAAATAAATCTCAGCAACAAAAAAGAGAAATATATTATATTTCTCTTTTAATACTTATTGTACACCATTACAATGATTAATGTAAATTTATTTAATCACTTTTACTCATTGTACTTATTTTTCATCATAAATTTTGTATTCTTTCCAAATTTCTTCAAGCATATCAAAATATTTAGTAATTTCTTCTTTTTTCCTCATCCCTACAGCTACAATTAAAGCATTTGCAACACTTAATGGCGCAACTAAGGAATCTACGAAGGAAGCCATATTACTTCTTGTTATAAGAGTTTCATCAGATAATGTCGCAATTGGAGATAAATGGCTATCAGTAATTGATACTATTTCTGCACCTTGCTCTTTTGCATATTGCAATAGCTCAAAGGTTCGCTTTGAATATCTAGGGAAACTTATTCCAATAACTAAATCATCCTTGCCAACCTTTAAAATTTGTTCAAAAACATCACTTATTCCATAGTTAACTAAAACAACATTATCCAAAATTAGGTTTAGATAAAAGCTTAAGTATTCTCCGATAGCAGCTGAGCTTCTAAGACCTACTATATAAATTTTCTTTGCACTCAGCAATTGATTTATAACACTTTCAAATGAAGATGGATTGATTTCATCAAGGGTTCCCTTTATATTTTCTATATCAGCTTTTAACACCTTTTTTAATATCGCAAAATCACTTGAATATTCCTTTGACATTTCAACTCTTTGAACAGTTGTAAGCTTTGTTTTAATCAATTCTTGCAGGGATTTTTGTAATAATGGATAGCCACTATATCCAAGAGCATTGGCAAATCTTACTACTGTAGATTCACTCACCCCTACTGTTTCTCCCAATTTAGCCGCAGTCATAAACGCTGCTTTATCATAATTCACTAATATAAATTGAGCAATTATTTTTTGACCTTTGCTAAGTTTAGAAAATTTTCCTTGGATTAATGATATTAAATCTTTTTTTTCCGATTCACTACCCATATGCAAATCCCCTTTAATTATAATTTTATTAGCTGAATCCCTTCTTCAAATGCAGTTGTATTAAGACTCTCAGTTCCTTGAGGAACTCTTTGAAGTATAGCATCTAATACAGATTGCTTCTCAAGCTCAGGTATCAGCTGAGTTAACACACCCAGAGCAACAATATTTGCAACCATGGATTTTCCTATCTTTTCACTTGCAGTTTTTAGAATAGGCAATTTATAAATCATATCTACTTCTATTTTATCATTAGTTTGTATACTTTCGTCAACAACTATTATTGACTTTGAATCTAAATCATGAATATACTGATCAAAAGCCTTCTGTGAAAGAGCAAGTAATATATTTGGTTTTCTAACTTTTGGGAAGAATATTTCTTCATCTCCAATTATTACTTCTGCTTTACTAGCTCCCCCTCTAGCTTCAGGTCCATAAGACTGGCTTTGAATTGCATTTAGCCCTTGATTTATGGCTGCTTCAGCTAATATAATTCCTGCTAGAATTAATCCTTGGCCTCCTGAACCGCTTAATCTCAATTCTTTTTTCATTATTCTTCTCCTCCTGTAGAAAACAGCTCTATGATTTTATCATATTCTGCAGTATATTCTGGTTCCACAGAATGATGAAACTCTCCCATAAACATTTTATTTTCTAATTTTTCAGGAGACAATTTATCCTTTACTTTTATATCTACAAAGGTATCTTTTAAATGATTTAATAAATCAACAGCTCCACCTTTTTTATTTTTTCTTCCGTAGTAGGTTGGGCATGAGCTTATTCCTTCAATAAGAGAGAATCCTTTATGGTTAATTCCAGTTTTAATATATTCAATCATTTTATTAGCATGATAAGCAGTTGATCTTGCAACGTAAGTCGCTCCTGCTCCCTTTGCTAATGAACAAATGTCAAATGCTTTGTCTATATTACCAAAAGGCGCTGTAGTTCCTCTATCTCCTTTTGGAGTAGTAGGCGAGAACTGTCCTCCAGTCATTCCATAAATGTTGTTATTAAACACAATAGTAGTTATATCGATATTTCTTCTGCAGGCATGAATTAAATGATTTCCACCAATTGCAGATGCATCTCCGTCTCCTGTAACCACGATAACATGAAGGTCTGGATTTGCAAACTTAACTCCTGTAGCAAAAGCCAAGGCTCTTCCGTGGGTCGTATGTAAAGTATTAAAATCCATATATCCACTTGCTCTAGATGAACATCCAATACCAGATACTATACACACCTTATCTTTATCTAGCTTTAAATCTTCAATCGCAACAGCAATTGCTCTCATTAATATACCATGTCCACAACCAGGACACCAAATATGTGGAAGTCTATCTGTTCTCATAGTTTGACTGATTATTTCACTGGACATTTCACAACCTCCATAAATGATTCTATAATTTCTTCAGGAGATATGATTTCTCCATTAGCTTTATTAACACCTTTAACAATATTCTTATCCTCTACAGCTAACTTTACTGGTTCTATCATCTGACCTAAATTCATTTCTGCAACAAAAATATTTTTCTTATTTTTTGATATTTCTTGCATTCTTTGTTCTGGGAAAGGCCATACAGTTTTCGGTGCAAAATAGCCTACATTGTAGCCTTGCTCTCTAAGCGTTGCAACAGCTTCTTTAACTGATCTTACAATTCCTCCAAATGCAATAAACAAAGTCTCTGCTTCTTGAGCAAAGCCTTCTTCATAAATCAAAATATCGTCTAAATTATTATTGATTTTTGCCATTAATCTATCGAGTAATTTAGCTGCTTCCTTAGTACTGTTTGTTGGAAACCCAGTCTCATCATGTACTAAACCAGTGATATTATATCTATATCCAGTTCCAAAATTTGCCATAGGCGGAACTAAATCTTCTGTAAACTCGTATGCTTTATATTCACTAGGAGCTACTTTTGGAAGCTTTCTAGGTACTATTTCCAGCTCTCCAGCTTCAGGAATTTCTATTTTTTCTCTTAAATGACCTACTACTTCATCCATTAACAAGATAACAGGAGTTCTATATTTTTCAGAAAAATTAAATGCCTTTACAGTTAATTCAAATACTTCTCTTACAGTTGTAGGAGAAAGAGCAATTACAGGATGATCTCCATGAGTTCCCCATTTAGCTTGCATATAGTCACCTTGTCCTGGAGATGTAGGAAGACCTGTACTAGGACCATGTCTTTGAACGTTAACTATGACGCAAGGAATTTCAGTGATACATGCATATCCAATATTTTCTTGCTTAAGTGAAAATCCTGGACCACTTGTCGCAGTCATTGCCTTAGCTCCTGCAACCGCTGCCCCTATTGTAGTAGCCATTCCTGCTATCTCGTCTTCCATTTGAATAAATTTACCTTTATTTTTAGGCAGAAGTTCCGATGAAACCTCAGCAATTTCTGTTGACGGAGTTATAGGATAACCAGCAAAAAAATTCATTCCTGCATAAATCGCACCGTGAACACAGGCTTCATTACCCTGCAATAATTTTATATTTTTTTTCATAATTACACCTCTTTCAAATAGATAGCATAATCAGGACATCTTAGTTCACACTGCCCGCATTTTATACATGAATCGCCATCTAATATAGCTATTTTCCCATTTTCTAATCCTAAAACTTTCTTAGGACAAAAAGCAACACAAATTCCACAGCCCTTGCACCATTCTGGCTTTATTACCAATTTCTTATCCAATGGTCACATCTCCTCAAATATTGATTTATACTGTATATTCTAAAAGATTCTACTGCTTAAGTTTAGCAAAATTATTGCAATTTTGCAAGTTTTATTTCATGTTGATGAGTTTTAATTTCATTTGCAGTATAAATTGCAAAAACACCTAAATTTTTAGGTGTTTTTGTAATAGAAAAGCTTTATTTTGATTTTTTACACATCATATATTTCATTTTTATACAGGATGTGTGCAATCTTTTGAATTGTATAGAGTAGTTTCTATCTTATATTTTTTTGACCACTTATCTTCTAAAAACTTTTTTGCAACTTCTGGAAAAAGTGCATATGACAAAATATCCTCTGTTGACGTTGCAAATTCTTTAATCTCGTCTTTAAACTTTTTAAACTGAGGCTCAATTAAATCTGCAGGTCTACAAGTTATAGGTTTGTCATTTCCAATAATTTTACTTATAACCTCAAGGTTGATTTGAGCAGGAGATTTTCCATATTGCCCTTTTACATAATCTTTTATCTCCTTTGGAACCATTTTATATCTTTCTCCCATAATCACATTCATAACTGCTTGAGTCCCTACCATCTGACTCATAGGAGTAACAAGAGGAGGATATCCTAAATCTTCTCTTACTCTAGGAACCTCTTTTAATACTTCTTCATACTTATCTTCCATTTGCTGTAGCTTCAGCTGTGAAAGAAGGTTTGAAAGCATACCCCCAGGAACCTGATATATAAGTGCATTTGGATCTACAGATGTAACCTTATAATTTAGCATGCCATTTTTAATGTACTTTTCTTTTATTTCCTTAAAATAATCCGATATCTCAGTCAAAGCTTTTAAATCTAGATTAGTGTCATAACCAGAGTTAATTAAGGTTGCTGCCATAGACTCTGTAGCAGGCTGAGACGTTCCCATAGCAAAAGGTGATATTGCAGTATCTATTATATCAGCACCTGCCTCTATAGCTTTTAAATACATCATAGAAGCTACTCCACTAGTATAATGGCTATGGATTTCTAAATCCAAATCAACGTTTTCTTTTATTGCTTTAACTAAGTTATATGCATCCTGAGGAAGAAGGATTCCAGCCATATCTTTTATACATATACTATCAGCTCCCAGATCTCTCATTTGCTTAGCAACTGATACATAATATTCTTCATTGTGAACTGGACTTGTAGTATAAGATATAGCACATTGGATATGTCCATTTTCTTTTTTCCCAGATTTAACTACTGTTTCTATATTTCTAACGTCGTTTAGCGCATCAAAAACTCTAATAATATCTATACCATTTTCGATTGATTTTCTTACGAATAAATCTACTATATCATCAGAATAATGCTTGTATCCTAATAAATTTTGACCTCTTAAGAGCATTTGAAGATTCGTTTTCTTTACTGCTTTTCTTATAGTTCTTAGTCTCTCCCATGGATCTTCTCCAAGATATCTCAAGCAAGAGTCAAAAGTTGCTCCACCCCACATCTCAAGTGAATAATATCCTGCACTATCAAGCTGCTGTAAAACAGGTAGCATTTCTTTTGTACTAAGTCTAGTTGCAATAAGAGATTGATGAGCATCTCTTAGGATTGTTTCGGTAAATCGAATCTTCTTCATTTTTTCCTCCTAAAAAAATTTATTTGGAACTACAACATGTATTTGCAAAGAAATCTTTTGTGTCCAAAATTAAATAATTTGATTCTTCTCCCTTTAAATCTATCATAAAATCACTGAAAAATAAAGGATTAAAACCTATTTTTGCATAAAATGATTCATCTCTTGCAATTTTCACAATAATTTTAGTTACATCTAGAAGGTCCATAGCATTGATGAGAGTTCTAATTAACCCATCTTTAATCAGTTCTTCATCAGTCATCATATGTACATAATTTAACTTGCAAAATTGACCTTCAATTTCATAAAAACATGACCCAATAATTTCATCTCCATCTTGAGCTATCATTACATTGTCATTTACATACTCAGATGGTATCTCAGACAATAAGGCAGATATAATTTCATTTTTCTCTTTACCATAATTTTTGAATAGAATCATTTTGTTATTCTCCTTTTAATTCACATATTTTTTTCAAGTATTCAACTTCTTCATTTGTTAGCTTTCTGTATGTTCCTTCTTTTAAATCCATTAATTTCAATTTACCTATTGAGACTCTTTTTAAATCTAGGACATTCTTTCCAAGTGCTGAAAACATTTTTCTTATCTGCCTATTCTTACCTTCTTTTATAATCACTTCATAAGAAGTATTACCAATAAATGTTATCCTGCTTTTAGCTGTTATATATCCCCCTATATCAATTCCAGATTTAAACTTTTCAATTTCACTATTGGATAGAGCTGAGCTTACTTTAACTTCATATATTTTTTCAATATGATATTTGGGATGAGTTAAGGCATAGGTTAAATCTCCATCATTTGTCATAAGTAGCAAGCCTCTACTGTCGTAATCCAGTCTTCCAACCGGATAAATTCTTTGTTTTTTATCAAAAAAATCTACTACTGAAGGTCTTCCAAACTGATCCTTTGCCGTAGAAACATAGCCTATAGGTTTATTTAGCATATAATAATATTTTTCTTCAACTTTATTTATAATCTTTCCATCTATTTTTACAATATCTATTTCACTTACTTTAGTTGATAAATCGCTCACTACACTGTCATTAATTCTAACTCTTCCTTCTTGTATCATTTCTTCTGCTTTTCTTCTAGAAGCAATTCCGCAGCTAGCTATAAATTTGTTTATCCTCATAAGGTTCCCTTCTTTACTATTTTACTGTTATAATAAGTATATATCATAAATGTAACTATAAAAAAATAATTGAATTACTATTTTAACTAATTGTCTATGCAATATCTTTAAGGAGATGTACTATATGGTAATAGGAGAAAAAATTAAACGACTAAGAATATTAAACAACCTTACACAGGAAGAATTAGCACTCAGGTGCGATTTAACTAAAGGATTTATATCTAAATTGGAAAGAGATTTAACCTCTCCATCTATAGCAACGCTTGTAGATATACTAGAAGCTCTAGGAACAGATTTAAAAGATTTCTTCAATGAAAGCTCAAACAACAAAATTGTTTTTGGAAAAGAAGATATTTACGATGCATATTATGAACATAACAAGTCTAAAATTCACTGGCTAATTCCAAATTCTCAGAAAAACTCCATGGAACCAATCCTAATCGAAATTGAACCAGAGGGGATAAGTGAACTAGATAGACCTCATCCTGGTGAAGAATTTGGATATGTATTAAAAGGTTCAATAATTTTAGTTGTAGGAAACAAAAAGTATAAAGTAAAAAAAGGAGAAAGCTTCTACTTTACTCCTGACAAAGAACACTATATAATAAATAATTCTACAACAAATGCTGAGATTATTTGGGTTTCAACTCCACCTTCATTTTAATTATAATTTACATATCTTCTTTAAGAACTGGCAAGTCTTTGAGAGATTCTATAGAAAACTGCTTTAGGAACATCTCAGTTGTCTTATAGATTATTGGTTTTCCTATCTTATCAAGTCTTCCAGCTTCTTCAATTAGATTTGCCTCTAATAATGTCGCTATTGCTTTATCACATTTTACTCCCCTGATGCTTTCTATTTCTGGCTTTGTGATTGGTTGTTTGTACGCTATGATGGAAAGAGTTTCTAAAGAAGCTTGTGTTAGAGATTTTTTCTTAATAGGATGTAAATAAAGTGAAATGTAATCATAGTTATCTGATTTTGTGGCAAGTTGCATTTTTTCATCAATAATCACTAACTCTAAACCACTATCTGATTCCTTATATCTTTCTTTTAAAAGCTCTAAGCTATACCTAATTTCCTTTAAAGACACATCTATACTCTTACTCTTGAAAATAGCTTGTATATCCTTAAAGGATATCAAATCACCATATGCAAACATCAACGATTCACATACAGATATAATTTTATTGATTTTATCAGACTTTGGATGATTTAAATAGATTTGTCCGTCTGACTCTACATTAAATTGCTTATCCAATATCCTTCCACCTTTCTATATGAATCCTTTCCAAATGATCACTTTGGGTAAGATAAGCTTCTTTAGCTTTTGCTAGTTCTAGTATTCCTAGCATTGAAGCTATTTTTTCTTCTTTTATAATTTCTCCAGCTATCTCATCAAAATAAAAAGATGTTTTTTCGCTTAATATAGATTTTATTTCATTAATTTTGTCTTCAATTGATATAATTCTTCTTGTAAAATCTCTTTTAATCTCTTTTTCTTGAGGCTTAAATTTTGGGAAAGATTTAATAATATCATCAAGTGATATTTTTGATAAATCAATAACGTCTTCATAGTATATCTCTATACTAGGTCTAAAATAACGTGAGGGTGCCTTCATTAGCGATTCATTGAGCTCTAATGCTGCATTTTTAAATTTTGCATATTCTTTTATTGATTCATATAAATCAACTCTAGGATCTTCCATATCTTCTTCTAATCCTACATAAAGCATATACTTGGATTTTATTTCAAGCAATCTTGAAGCCATGTAAATAAAATCACTTGCTATATCCATATTCATTTCATTAAGCTCAGATATAGTATCCATATATTGTTTTGTTATTTGAGATATCGAAATATCATAAATATCTATCTTCTTTTTTGACACTAAATCTAAAAGCAAATCCATAGGGCCTTCATAACAGTCTACGCAAATTTCATATGACATTATTTTTCTCTCCTTTATCCTCTAAATAATAGGATAATAGAATTGAGGAATGAAATCAAGGCACTAATTACTGGATTAAGCAGTAAGCTTATCCCTCCAGTCAACAATAGTATTATTAATATTATACTGCCATAGCTTTCATATTTATAAAATGTAAATCTTAAATTCCTTGGTAAAAAAGTATATATTATTTTTGAACCATCTAGAGGAGGTATTGGAAGTAGATTAAATGCAGCAAGCATAATATTTATCCAAACTATGCCTCTCATAACATCAACATATGCAGATAACTGCACTATATCAGCAGTAAAAAATAAAATAAGCTGAAATATAAGGGCTAATATCAAGTTCATAGTAATTCCAGCGATTGATACAAAAAATAAGCCTAGTCTTTCATGTCTAAAGTTATTTTCATTTATAGGAACTGGTTTTGCCCATCCAAATCTCATAATAAAAAGCATAATAAAACCAATAGGATCTATATGCTTCATAGGATCCAGGGAAAGTCTACCTGCATTTTTCGCAGTATCATCTCCCATAGCATAGGCCGCTAGACCATGTGCAAATTCATGAAAAGTTAGTGCAATTAGTATTCCAGGTAACATTGTGAGCATATCTATTATCATATTTTTCCACCTTGTCGTCTTAATCACATTTTAAATATTTCTATATTAAATACCCCGATATGATATCGGGGTATTTAGATTAAACTTCCATAATTATAGGTAATATCATAGGATTTCGTTTTGTTTTTTCGTAAAGATAGTTTCTAAGCTCATCTTTAATTGTGTTTTTAAGATAAGACCATTCTCTCATATTTTTATTTTCACAGGTTTCAAGAGATTTTTTTATTACCTCTCTAGCTCCATCCATTAAATCTTCAGATTCTCTAACATATACAAAGCCTCTTGAAATAATATCTGGTCCTGAAACTACTCTTCCTGTATCTTTTGACATACTAACTACCACAACCATCAAACCATCTTCTGATAAATGTTTTCTATCTCTAAGAACTATGTTTCCTACGTCTCCAACGCCTAATCCATCTACAAGAATATTTCCAGAAGGTATTTTACTTACTATTTTACCTTGGTCCTTATCAAGCTCAAATACACAGCCATTGCTAAGCATAAAAACATTTTCTTCTGGCATACCAAGTTTTTTTGCAAGCTCCATATGCTGTTTTAGATGTCTATATTCTCCATGCACCGGTATAAAAAATTTAGGTTTAACTAGTCTGTGCATTAGTTTAAGCTCTTCTTGGCAAGCATGTCCAGATACATGTATATCTGATATGCTCTCGTAGATTACATTAGCTCCTCTTTCAAAAAGCTGATTTATAACCCTAGAAACTAGCTTTTCATTTCCTGGAATAGGATGAGCAGAAAAAATTACTAAATCACCTTTTTTAATTTCTATCTGCCTGTGTTCTTGAGAAGCCATCCTAGTAAGTGCTGATAATGGCTCTCCTTGAGATCCTGTTGTCATAATAACAAGCTCATGGTCTTGATATTTGTTAATATCTTTTAATTCTATAAAAGTGTTTTCCGGAATATTTAAATAACCTAAATTCCTAGCTACATTAACGACATTGACCATAGATCTTCCTGAGGTAGTTACTTTTCTACCATTTTTGTATGCTGCATTTATAATTTGCTGAAGTCTATGAACATTAGATGCAAATGTTGCAATTAATATTCTAGATGTAGCTTCAGAAAAAATTTCGTCTAAGGTATGTCCTACATTGCTTTCTGATAAAGTATACCCTGGTCTTTCAACATTTGTACTTTCTCCCATCATTAGCAGTACGCCCTTGCTTCCTAATTCTGCTATACGATGAAGATCCATTACTTGTCCATCTATTGGAGTATAATCCACTTTAAAATCACCAGTATGGAAAATAGTGCCTACGCCAGTTGTGATAGCTAAAGCACATGCATCTGGTATACTGTGAGTAACCCTAACAAATTCTACTTCAAAGTTACCTAGCTTAATTTTTGAGCCTGGATTAACTACATTTAATGAATTTGTACTTATCCTATGCTCTTTGAGTTTAATTTCTAATAAACCTATAGCTAAATTTGCCCCATATATAGGTATATCTAATTTCTTTAGAACATAAGGTATCGCACCAATGTGGTCTTCATGTCCATGGGTCAATACTAGGCCTTTAATTTTTTCTCTGTTTTTTATCAAATAGGTTATGTCTGGAATAACTATATCTATTCCTAACATTTCATCTTCAGGAAAACTAAGTCCACAATCTATGATTATGATTTCATCTTTATATTCAATGACAGTCATATTCTTTCCTATTTCCTGTAATCCTCCTAAAGGAATTATTTTTAATTTTGATGTTTTTCTTGCCATTTAATCTCTCCTTTTCATTTTTTTCCGGGCGTTATTATAATTAAGGCATTTTTATAATACCTAATAATAAAATCTTTTTAAATTGACAACCATATTTGAAACTGATAGACTTAAAAAATCTTATCTGAATCAAAGGAAGTGATTATATTGAAGGGCAAAGCCCACGCATCCATAGGGTTATTGACATATTACAACTACACTATTTTAAGTAACACTGAGTTAACTATTTTAGGAGGAGCTATAAGCCTATTTTTTTCTCTTCTTCCTGATTTGGACCACTTTAACTCTGTAATCTCAAAAAAGCTTTCAAATAAAAAAATAGAGTCTCTTGTTGAAGCATTAATGATGCTAGTTCCACTATCAACGCTTCTTTACCTTGGATATTTAAAAAAATTTGATTATTCTATATTATTTTTTTTAGGTTTAATTTTATTCATATCAATTAAAAAGAAATTTAAAACTTCTATTATTCGTAAGCTTATTATAAGCATTTTCTTAATACTGATTTGTATATTATCATACAATCTTTTTAAAAATATAGCTATTGTTAAGCTATTATTGTTTTTTATACTTATTCCTTGGTTTTCACATAGAACCTTTTCACATTCGATTTTTTCAGCTGTCATATTATACTTTATTACCAATAATTTGGGCTTTATAATCAAAAATCTTAACATGATATCTACATTAAGCTATCTAAGTCATATATTCCTAGGAGATATTCTGACTCCTCAAGGAATACCTTTATTCTGGCCTTTATCAAAACACAGATTCAAGCTAAATCCTTTTAAAGGGCAAAGCTCTGTTAATATAATAGAAAATATTGTAATCTTGCTTATGGTACTGCTTGCTTTCTATTTAACTTTTGTATCAATCAAATATAAAACTCCCCAACAAATATTACTGGGGAGCAGCATATTTAATATAAGCTAAATCTACTGGCAATTAGCACAAATGCCATAGAATTTTACATCGTGATCATTAATTTTAAATTTATAGCTTCGCTCAATTTTTTCCTCTAGATGATCAAGTAAATCCTCTTCAACCTCTATAACTTTTCCACATGACTTACAAATCAAATGGTGATGGTTATGTGAGTCTTTATCTAAATTAAGTTCATATCTAACGCATCCATCATCTAAATTTAATTTATTTGTGAAGCCAATTTTATCCAACATTTGAAGAGTTCTATATACTGTAGCTAAACCTATCTCTGGGCATTCATTTTTTACTTCATCGTAGATTTCTTCACTGCTCAAATGTTTCCCTTTTGATGATACCATAGTTTCTACAATACATCTTCTCTGCGGGGTTAACTTAAAGCCCTCTTCTTTTAGTTTCATTTTCAATTGCTCTACATAAGTATCCATATGATCACCCACTATTATAAATTAGCTATCAAATAATAACATCTATCAATTAATATTATAACAGTTTGTTAATAAAAGTCAACAAGCTGCTATTTATTCATTAATCAGTGTTTCATAAACTTCAACTACCATCTCATACTCTTCATCATCTTCAATTGGAATTAATGACATTTCATCCTCATCATCGTATTCTATACGAAAAATATAAGCTTCATCTTCTTCAGTTTCCTCAACTGGTGCAAGTATAGCGTAATCATGCTCATTCGCTTCTATGCTCATTACAAGCTCAAATTCAACTTCATTTCCCTCTTCATCAATCAGCGTGATAATATCATTGTTAATTTCGTTATTCATAATAAACCTCCAAAATTATTTTTTGCTATCTAAATAGCCCTGTAATATATGTACAGCTGCTGCTGTATCAATCAACTTTTTTTCTTTTGCTTTAGCTAGCTTCATATGACTTAAGCTTTGCTTAGCCATTTTGCTAGTCAATCTTTCGTCACAATATATTATTTCTATATTACTATTAGTTTTTTCTAAAAGCAACTGTGAAAAATCTCTAGTTCTTTTAGCTTGTATACCTTCAGTTGAATCCATATTCTTAGGTAATCCTACAACCACTTGCTTTATATCTTCTTTTTGTATGATTTCAGCTATCTCATTTATTGCATCCTTAGTGGACTTTCTAGTCAAGGTATAAAGTGGCTGTGCCATCATCCCAAGCAAATCACTAACAGCTATTCCAATTCTTTTATCTCCTATATCAAGACCTAAAATTCTTCTCATCAACTACCCCTTCTAGATTATTTTTATGCAAAACTCCTTACATCTAGGAGCACAGTAAGAACATAAAACGCATCTTTCTTTATCTACTACAGCTTTTCCATTTATAACATTAATTGCATTTTGTTTACATACCTTTTCACATTCCCTGCATCCAATACACCAATCTGAAATTATTAGCTGTCTATTTTGAGCTCTTAGATTTTCTTTGAGCTTTTCTGGAATGATTTCGTTACTGAATCTCATAAAATTCGCATCAATCTCAAATGTAGATTGCATTCCAATGGCTATAGAATCAATCTCATCAACTGATAAAACATAATCTAAAGCCTCATCGTAATTTTTAATAAGATTACCTCCACCCAGTGGCTTCATCGAGTAAATTCCAACACCTTTATTCCTTGCCGTTTTGATTGCTGAAAGCATTTCTGAAGCGCTTCCATCTAATATTCCAATTCCGCTTTTATTAAAAAGTGGATGAATTACATCGATAAAATCATATTTTAGAGAAGCAAGTACGCAATTAATACTATGAGTTGATACCCCAAATGTTCTGATGTATCCCTTTTCTTTAGCCCTAACAAAAAATTCTGCTGCCTCTATATGTCCTCTTAAGGTATGCTCACTTTCTTGTTCGTGAAGTAAAAACCCATCAATATAGTCAGTGTTTAGTTCTTTTAGAGCTTTAGCTAGACTATCTTCTGCAGTTTTAGAATCATAGGCATAGGATTTTGTAAATATGTTCACCGAATCTCTAGGTCTATTTATTAGGGACTCTTTAATTTGAGCATAGTTATCATAAAGCTCTGCAGTATCTAAAAAATTTATTCCTTTATCATATGCATAAGATAAAAGATTTGCTCCTTCCCTCACAGAATAATTTTTCTGAAGAGGGCCTAATGTAAGGGTTCCAAAACAAATTTTAGAAACCTTAATTCCACTTTTTCCTAAAATATTATACTCCATAAATTTACCTTCTATTTTTTCAAGAAATTAATATCATCACTGTTATTTAATAAAAGAACTAGCATAGGCACAACAACATAGCTTATGCTTGTTGCTGCAGCTACAACACCAGAATCGTTAACCATAAATCCAACTACACTTCCCACCAATATAGCTATCCATCCATTAGCTATATATGGATGCTTTTGACATAACTTTTTTAACACTCCAAATGGCTTATAAAATAGCATTACCATTAGTATTATCGCTAGAATAAGCACCCTACTCCACATGGAAGCTGAAATAAGCTGTATATTCATAGATATTTTACGTATGATTATTTGCAGTATTGCTGATGGTCCAGTATTTATTATAGTGAGTATGGTGTTCGCTAAATGGCTTCTATTTTCGTTGTTGAAATCCATCCATGCCATAAAAGATACAATTAAAACTATTGCCACAAAAATTCCTATGATTTTTTTTATATCAATTTTAACGCCATTGGATTTTAATATTAAAAATAAAAATGCTGCAGATATAGTAATTGTTCCTCCTACATTTGCTCCCATCATTGGATTCCCCATTATAAACACCACTGCTAAAGCAAAAGGTAGTAAAATAATATTTTTAAACCCAAATTTTTCAAAGAATATGCTAATTGTTATAAGAGAAGCTCCAACTAAAACACCCATATATTCATTACCTATACCATAAAATCTTGCTCCTATAATTGGATCATATCCAAGCAAAGAGTTTTTTATTAGAAACTGATTAAATACAGCCATATCAAATAAGAGAATTATTGTTGTAAGTCCACTCAAAATAGCTATGGTATTTAAATCATTTTTTATTAACTTTGAAATTATAGCATAGCCTCCTGTTAAAAACAGTAAGCCAATTATAAGAGAATAAATTACATCAGCAAATTTAAAAATAGGAATTATTAAAATCACTAGTGGGATTAATAAAGTAATTCTAAGAATAAATTTCACTGCTCTTATAATTATCTTAGGAACTTTAGCATAAAATAATCCAATTATCAAAGTCAAAATCCATACACACATTTCAAAAACTGCGTAAGTGTAAAGTACTGGAATTCTTACACTTGAAAGAGAAACTATTTTTTGATTCTCTGCTTCTAAAAAAGTCCACGGGTTTTCATATTGCTTTTCAACTATGGGCTTTCCAGAAATCTCAGGATTAATTAATTCGAATCTATTATTTATATATGCTGAGATATCTATATTTGATATAACTCCATCTCTTCTTGTAGATGCCGAGGTTAATACTCCCAAACCTTCTTCATTCTCATTCAAAATATAAACCGGAGATAGTCTATATCCTTCTTTGTAATTTTCTAAGCTTGGAAAAGGACTTACAACCATGAGCGAATCATTTTTAGAAAGCTCATTTTCTACATTTGATATAAAGGAATCTATTCTATTAATGAGCGTACCTTTATATTCTTCATATGCAGAATCTGTCATCATTTTTTTATATTCATCTAGTCTATAGCTATCACCTAGCTCTATAACTACAATATCTGATGACTTATATTGCTCTCTAAATGAAATCAGCAGTTTATCATAGTCAGTTCTAATGCTATATGGCGCTTCATAATCTACTATATTAACATCATCTATATTTCCAGAATTTATTCTTCCGAAAGTGTCCATGGCTATAGCACCAGAAAAAAGAAGAGGCTCTTCTTTATCTGAGTTACCAATAACTGATATTTTCAAATCATTTTTTTTCGCAATTTCACCTAGGTTCCCTGGTATAGCTCCAAAATCAGATTCTGAATTGGTCTGAATTAATGTATTTATATTCAAATTCGAAATTTTGCTAGGTTCTTCTTTTGTTGTAAACTTATAATGGTTCGATTTTGCTACATCTGAATAATCAAAAAAAGTCAAGTCCTTATTCAATACATAAGATTTTCTTCCCCATCCTATGCTTGCATAAGAACTTGCATCATTTGTACCCTTTGCCCCTCTGATATTCATCAACCCGATATAGCCTTGATTAGATTCACCAATAGAGTTAATTGATTTGAAATCTTCTAAATCAAGCCTATTTGCCGTGATAATAATTAGCTTTTCATTTTTAGGTGCTTTATTTTCAGCAAAAACTAAGCTTTGAGCAAATACTTGAATTAAAAAAACAAACAATATAATACTAATTATCTTTTTATTTTTCATAAAATTATTTTCCCTCTAGATATTCCCTAATTATAGTTTCTAGTAATTCGTCTCTTTCATATTTCCTTATTATTGTTCTGGCATTTTTATGACTAGTTATATAGGTTGGATCTCCAGAAAGCATATACCCTACAAGCTGATTTACTGGGTTGTAGCCTTTTTCTTTTAACGCTTCATATACAAAATTAACTACTTCCTTTTCGTCCATTTTCTCTTCGTCTTTTTTATGCTCAAACTTCATAGTAAAATCCATATTATCGTTCATTATTTCTCCTCCTCTACAACTATCTATGTTAGATATGATATTATATAAAACAAATTAAATCAAGTATAAAGGAGCCATAAAGGCTCCTTTATATTCTAAAATCTATCTAATTTAAGAATTTATAAAAGTTTTTAGTATCGTCTCAGATTGCTTCATAGCCTCGCTCAATTTCGAGATATCTTTACCACCAGCTTGAGCCATGTTAGGTTTTCCACCACCGCCGCCGCCTGTTAGTGAAGATACTTCTTTTATGAATTTTCCAGCATGAACACCTTTTTGAAGTGCACCTTTTGATACCATACAAACAAAAGAAATTTTATTTTCAAAATAGCTGCTTAGTAGTACAACAGAATTTTCTATTTTATCAATTACATTTTCTGCTGCATTTCTAAGTGTTTCATCATCTAAATCTTCAAATGAGCTATATACATATTTAATACCCTCAATATCTTTAGCTCCCTCTAAAATTTCATTAATCTGATTCTTTGCAATTTCTGATTTTAGCTTTGAAAGTTCTTTTTGAGCTGTCTTATAATCTTCAATAGTTTGAGATAGTTTAATTACTAGGTTGTCTTCATTTGATTTTACTAAAGATTTTATCTCATCAAGAACTGCTTCTTTTTCCAATAAATATTGATATACATTACTTCCTGTAATTGCTTCAATTCTTCTTACTCCAGAAGCAATTCCAGATTCAGAAAGAATTTTAAACATACCGATATCAGAAGAATTGCTCACATGCGTTCCTCCGCAAAGCTCAGTAGAAAATTCTCCTACAGAAACAACTCTTACATTATCTTCATACTTCTCATCAAATAAAGCCATAGCACCAGATTTCTTTGCTTCTTCTATATTCATTACCTCTACTTTAACTGGATAAGCTTTAAATATAGCTTCATTCACCATATTTTCAATTTGACTTAATTGCTCAGAAGTAATAGGTTCAAAATGAGTAAAATCGAATCTTAATCTAGTATCAGAAACCAAAGAACCTGCTTGATGTATGTGAGCCCCTAATACCACCCTTAAAGCTTTATGCAAAAGATGAGTACAAGTGTGGTTTCTTTGAGTAGACTTTCTTAGCTTTTCATCGACTACTAATTCACATTTATCCGAAAGCTTAGCTTCTCCTGATACAACTTCTACCCTATGGATAAATAGTCCATTATGAGATTTTTGGACATCCTTAACTTCAGCCACAAAATTTTCACTTTTTACAATCCCTTTATCAGCTACTTGTCCACCTGATTCTGCATAAAAAGGAGTTTTTTCAAAAACCAGTTCTCCTGCTTGCCCCTCTGATAAGATATCTATTTTCTGGTTATCATATATGATATCTTTAATTTGAGCCGATGTTTCAAGTTCATCATATCCAATAAATTCATTTTTTTCTATAGAAAAAGTAAGTGTGTCAGCAGTTTCCTTCCATCCCTCTACTCCTTTATCTGTCCTTGCAGAGCGAGCTCTTTCTTTTTGCTTTTGCATTTCAGCTTTGAATCCATCCTCATCAACCTTTAGTCCATATTCCTCAACAATTTCAAATGTCAATTCTATAGGGAATCCATAAGTGTCATATAATCTAAATGCATCTTCTCCACTTAAAACAGCTTTAGATTCTGACTTAATTTTATCCATATACTCTTTTAAAATAACCATACCTTGATCTAAGGTTTCGGAAAATTTTTCTTCTTCAACTGTTAATATTTTTTTGATATACTCTTTTTTCTCCACTAAATCTAGATATGCCTCGCCATAATTTTCTATTACAGTTTCCATAAGTTTAACTAGAAAGTTATTTTTTATTCCTAATAATCTTCCATGTCTTGCAGCTCTTCTTATTAACCTTCTTAGCACATAGCCTCTACCTTCATTCGAAGGAAGAACTCCATCTGAAATCAAGAAAGTCACTGCTCTAGAATGGTCAGTAATCAATCTAATGGAAACATCTGTTTCAGTCGATTTTCCATATTCTTTGCCTGACAACTCGCATACATTGTCTCTGATGCTTTTCATAGTGTCTATGTCAAAAATACTATCTACGCCCTGCATGATGCATGCCATTCTTTCTAATCCCATACCAGTATCGATATTTGGATTTGGAAGAGGGTTATAGTTTCCATCTTCATCTTTATTAAACTGGGTAAAAACTAAATTCCAAAATTCTAAAAATCTATCGCAGTCACATCCTGGTTTACAATCAGGGTCAGAACATCCAAATTCTTTTCCTCTATCTATATATATTTCTGAGCACGGACCACAAGGACCTGTTCCTGTTCCTATCTCCCAAAAATTATCTTCCTTTCCAAGTCTAACAATTCTTTCTTTAGGGACATTTATATCCTTTTCCCATATATCAAAGGCCTCATCATCTTCTAAATACACTGTAACCCATAAATCATCTGGATTTAGCTCTAAATCTTTTGTAACAAACTCCCAAGCCCATGCAATAGCTTCTTTTTTGAAATAATCTCCAAAAGAAAAATTTCCAAGCATTTCAAAAAAAGTAGCATGTCTAGCAGTTTTTCCAACGTTTTCGATATCTCCTGTTCTAACACACTTTTGACAGGTAGCCATTCTCTTATTAGGCGGAGTCTCTATCCCCATAAAATAATTTTTCATTGGAGCCATGCCCGCATTTATAAGCAAAAGACTTTTATCATTTTCTGGTACTAAAGAAAAGCTACTTCTAGAATAATGATCTTTCGAACGAAAAAAACTAAGGTACATTTCTCTAATTTCATTTACCCCTAAATTCTTCAAATCATAACCTCCTCAATCAAATTAAAATCAAAATAAAAAACCCCGTTCCTATGATATCTATTATATCACAGGGACGAGGTTAAATCGCGGTACCACCCTAATTGCCAATTGGCCACTTAATCTAACTGTAACGTAGTTAACGTGACTATTTATTAGACAGTCAGGCTCAAAGTCAGCTTCAAGTAATAATAACCTAGGGACTTTCAGCATATGTCCCCTCTCTGTAAGGCAATTAAGCTACTTTACTATTCTTATCATAGCCGTTTGGTATTAAAATTATATTGATACAATTATATAGCCTTGGACTACAAAAATCAATATTAATCTTCTTCTATATCATCATGATGATCGTGATCATCATCAAACTCAACATCAGTTAATCCTTCAATAGTTAAATTATTCTTTAGCGCATAGTCTTGAAGAGCTTTCTTTATTGCTTGCTCTGCTAAAACTGAGCAGTGCATTTTTACTGGCGGAAGACCATCCAAAGCTTCTGCAACTGCTTTGTTTGTTAAATTTAAAGCTTCCTGAACAGTCTTGCCTTTAATCATTTCTGTAGCCATACTAGAGCTTGCTATGGCTGAGCCACATCCATAAGTTTTAAATTTTACATCCTGAATTACATTATCCTCTACTTTAAGATATATTTTCATTATATCTCCACATTTGGCATTCCCAACTTCTCCAACACCATCTGCACCTTCAATTTCTCCAACATTTCTAGGATTTGTAAAATGGTCCATAACTTTATCGCTATACATTAACTGATTCTCCCTTCAAAAAATCTTCATATAATGGTGACATTCTTCTAAGTCTATCTATAATCGGCGGAAGCTTCTCAATTACGTAATCAATTTCTTCTTCCGTTGTAAAATCAGATAAGCTAAGTCGTAAAGAGCCATGCGCTATCTCATGAGTAAGTCCAAGTGCCATAAGCACATGAGAAGGGTCCAGTGAACCAGATGTACAAGCTGAACCACTCGAGCCTGCTATACCAACTAAATCTAAGCTCAGAAGCAAAGCCTCACCCTCTATAAACTTAAAGCAAAAGCTTGCAGTTCCAGGCAGCCTATTTTCTCTGCTTCCAGTTACAATAGTATGAGGTATTTCATTTAAAATTCCATTCATGAGTCTTTCTCTTAAATTAGTAAGCTTAGAAATATGGCTCTCCAAATTGTCATTTGCAATTTCACAAGCTTTTCCAAGACCTATAATCCCAGGTACATTTTCTGTTCCAGCTCTTTTTTTACGCTCCTGCGCTCCACCATGGATTAAATTGTCTAGCTTAACTCCATTTTTAATATAAAGAGCACCTATTCCTTTAGGTCCATAAATTTTATGAGCTGAAAGTGATAGCATATCTATATTAAGTTCTTTTACATCAATTTTTATATTTCCAACTGCCTGTACTGCATCTGTATGGAAAACAATCCCTTTTTCTTTACAAATTTGGCCGATTTCTCTTATAGGCTGAATTGTTCCAATTTCGTTGTTGGCAAACATTATACTAACTAAAATTGTATCATCCCTTAGATTACTTTTAAAATTATCTAAATCTACTAAGCCATCCTTGTTTACATCTAAATAAGTGATTTGAAATCCATGCTCTTTTTCTAAGTATTCACAAGTGTGAAGCACAGCATGGTGCTCAATTTTAGTTGTTATTATATGTTTACCTTTATTCATCAATTTAAAAGCTGCACCTTTAATTGCCCAGTTATCTGATTCAGATCCCCCAGCTGTAAAATATATTTCATTGCTTGTAGCACCTAATAACTTTGCTACTTTTTCTCTAGCTTCATCTACAGGCTTTCTAACCTCTCTGCCAAAGAAATGTATACTAGATGGGTTCCCATAATTATTTGTAAAGTAAGGTATCATAGCATCTAGAACTTCTTTTTTAACCGGAGTAGTCGCTGCATTGTCAAGATAAACTCTTTTTTGCTCCATAAATCACATCTCCTTAAAATTATTTTTGCTACTTTTTAGTTTATGATCTAAAACCATATCTTTTAACGTTACAGAATCTATAACACTATCTACACTATCTTTAATTCTTTGCCAAACTACCTTGGTAACGCAAAAGTCAGAGTTCTCACAATCAGCATCTTCTTCTAAAACACAATCAGATGGAGCCATAGGCCCTTCTAAAGCTCTAAGCACTTGACCTACTGTGATTTGTGAGGAAGGCTTGCTAAGATAATAACCACCTTGAGCTCCTCTTACACTTTTCACTAAACCTGATTTTTTTAATATAGCAAAGATTTGTTCTAAGTACTGCTCTGAAAGTCCATTCTTGTCTGCAATATACTTTAATGAAAGTGGAAGATTTTCCTCTTCCTTTAAGGCTAATTCAAAAATGGCTTTAAGTCCATATCTTCCTTTCGTTGATAGTTTCACGTTTATAACCTCTTTTCATAATCCCTAGTCATTTACTATGAATTAATTTTATTATAGCTTAGTGTCTTTTCTTTGTCAATCAAAAGACAATCAATTATTTTTTAATATCTTTCCAATAATTTTTAATGCTAGTTTCGAATTTATTTTTTTGCGATTGGTAATATACTCTGCTTTTTATTGCGTCTGGTAGATATTGTTGCACAACATAATTATTCTCATAATTATGTGGATACTTATAATCTATTCCTCTATCCAAATTCTGCGCTCCTAAATAATGTGCATCCTTTAAATGAAGAGGTATATCTCCTACTGAAAACTTTTCTAAATCATCCATAGCGCTATCAATTGCTTTAATAACGGAATTGGATTTAGGCGATGTTGCTAATAGTATAACTGCTTGAGCAAGAGGTATCCTCGCTTCTGGAAATCCTAAATGAAGAGCACTATCAACGCAGTTTTTTATTATAGTTATAGCATTAGGATAAGCTAGTCCAATATCCTCTGAAGCAATCACAAGCAACCTTCTGCAAATAGATTTCAAATCACCTGATTTAATAAGCCGAGCTAAATAGTGAAGTGAGGCATCTGTATCGCTACCTCTTATTGATTTTTGGAATGCGCTTAAAATATCGTAGTGACTATCTCCACTTATATCATACATAAGCTGCTTTGATATATTTAGCTTCTTCAAAAGCTCAATACTAATGTTGATTTCATTTTCATCTTCATATAACTGCAAAATAAGTTCTATTAAATTAACTGCTTTTCTCATATCTCCATCTGCATAATGAGCGATATTATCTAAGGCAATATCATCAATCTTAATTTTGTAAGTGTCATTTTTTAAAGATGCAATAAGAACCTGCACCCCTTTTTTTATATCCTTATGCTCTAAGGCTTTAAACTCAAGCACAAAGCATCTACTAAGCAGCGCTTTATATACATAGTGGTATGGATTTTCAGTGGTGCTAGCTATAAGAACAATGTCCCCTTTTTCAATATAATCTAAAAGAATTTGTTGCTGTTTTTTATTAAAATTTTGTATTTCATCTATATATATAATCTCTTTACTGTCAAGAGTTTGAAGCTTAGAGTCCTTTAATATTTCTTTTACTTCTTCAGTTTTAGTATAGGTTGCATTTAACATGTGTATAGATTTATTGCAGGAATTTGCAATAATATTTGCTACACTTGTTTTTCCAACTCCAGGCGGGCCATAAAATATCATATTTGGTATTATATTATTCTCTATAGCCCTATAGATTACCCCGTCAGACCCTGTCAAATGCTCTTGTCCAACTATTTCATCAATTTTTTTAGGCCTTATCATATCTGCCAGTGGTTTTTTCATAAAGATAACTCCTCGTAATAATAATATAAATTATTATAACTCTTTTAATATGGTTATGGATAAAATTAAGTATTTGAATAATAAGCTAAACGATTAATCAATCAAATATAATTTACTAATCCTTAATCAATTTTATACATAAAAAAACCCGGACAAATAGCCGGGCTGTAATTACTAATGCTTATTCTTTTTAAGTTCATCAAGCAGCTTGTCATTTAGAATCTTAATATGAGTACCCTTCATTCCAAGAGAACGGGATTCAATTACACCAGCACTTTCAAATTTTCTAAGTGCATTTACTATAACAGAACGAGTAATTCCAACTCTGTCAGCTATTTTACTAGCAACTAGAAGCCCTTCATCTCCATTAAGTTCATTAAAGATGTGCTCAACAGCTTCAAGCTCTGAATATGATAGTGTATTAATAGCCATTTGAACAACAGCTTTGCTTCTCATTTCGTCTTCTAATTCTTCGCTTCTAGCTCTTAGAATTTCCAGACCAACAACAGTTGCACTATATTCAGCAAGTATCAAATCCTCATCAGAAAACTTACTTTCATATCTTGATAAAATAAGAGTTCCTAGTCTTTGTCCACTTCCCATTATAGGTACAATTGTTGCATATTTTTCATAGCTTTTTACGTCATCTTTGAAAACCTCTAAAAGCTTTTCTTGAGTTAAATTTGATATGGTTTCAAATATACGATTAACTGATTCAATATAGCTATCTGGTAGTCTTTCTTCTCCTGTTTTTTCATCAATAATAGTTGAACTGTCTGACATATGAGTAAGCTCAACTCCAAGAGCCTTTCCTTTAGAACTTACAATATATACATTGGCATTTAAAACGTCTTTTAATGTTTTGCTAAGCTCCGTAAATGATACTGGGTTTGAACCTGAATTTTGAAGAATCTTATTGATTTTTCTTGTTTTTTCTAATAATAAGCTTGACATCTTATTCTCTCCTTTATCGTTTCTACACAATTATTATATTAATGAATTATTTTTTATATTAGAGAATTTAGTATTATTTTTTGAATTTTTTAAATTTTCTAAAGTATTTTAATACCACAAAAAATATTATCACAACTTATGAAAATATTCAAGCTTTTTTACCTATTTTTCATAATCGCACTCTTTGTTTGAACATTTTATTTTTTCAGTGGTCTTAGTTTTAGCTATAACCAAGAAAGAATCACATTTAGGGCACTTTTCTCCATTTGGCCTATCCCAAGAAACAAATCTACATTTTGGAAAAGAAGAACATCCATAAAAAATTCTTCCCTTTTTTGTTTTTCTAATTATTACGTCGCCATCACTACATTCTGGACATTTAATTCCTATTCTCTCAAGTATAGGCTTAGTTCCTTTGCATTCAGGATAGTTTTTGCAAGCTATAAATTTGCCAAATCTTCCAAATTTAATTACCATTTCAGAGCCACATATGTCGCAGATTTCATCAGTTTTTTCTTCCAAAATAACCTTCTCTATATTTTCAACAGCTTTTTCAATAGATTCTTCTAGAGGAGAATAAAAATCCTTAACTATATTTTGCCATTCAATTTCTCCATCTTCTATCTTATCTAAATTGTTTTCCATATCAGCTGTAAATGTATAATCAACGATTTCTTTGAAATTTTCACTCATTATTTCTGTTACTATAAATCCTAGCTCAGTAGGAATCAAGCTATTGCCTTTTTTTTCTACATAATCTCTTTGTAGTATAGTTGAAATCGTTGGAGCGTACGTACTAGGTCTTCCTATTCCCAGCTCCTCTAAAGTCTTTACTAGGCTAGCCTCACTATATCGCGCAGGAGGCTGAGTAAAATGCTGTTTTGGGTCTATCTTCTTTACTGGAAAAACACTTTCTTCTTTCATATCTGGTAAAATGGTCTCTTCTTGAGAGCTAAAACTATATACTTTCATAAAACCATCGAATTTCAGCTTTGAACCACTTGTTTTAAAAATATACTTGTCTATTGATGCACTTATATTTTGCGAATCATATATTGCATCTGCCATCATTGTCGCGATAAATCTTTCCCAGATTAATTTATATAGTTTAAACTGCTCTTTAGAAAGTGAATCTTCTATGTCTTCTGGTGCTAAGTCTACATATGAAGGTCTAATACATTCATGTGCATCTTGAATTTTCTTTTTTGATTTAGAATTATTTTGATACTTTTTGAAATAGTCTTTTCCATATTTATCATTAATATAGTTTTTTGCATTTTCCTGAGCCTCATCCGATATTCTAAAGGAATCGGTTCTGATATATGTTATAAGACCAAGACTTCCCTTGCCTTTTATATCTACGCCTTCATAAAGCTGCTGAGCTACTATCATCGTCTTTTTTGTAGTAAAAGACAATTTGCCTGATGCTTCTTGCTGAAGTGAGCTTGTAGTAAAAGGTTTTGGCGCGCTTCTCTTTCTTTCCTTTTTTTCTACAGCTTTTATCACTAAATCTTTATTTTTAATTGATTTTAAAATTAAATCTACTTCATCTTTACTATGCAATTCTATTTTACCTTTTTCATCACCATAAAACTTAAAGTCAACTTTATTTTTCTTGTCGATTTGAGTTATTGCATCAATAGACCAATACTCTTCAGGCTCAAAAGCATTAATTTCATTTTCTCTATCACAAATTAGCTTAGTAGCGACAGACTGAACTCTACCAGCACTTAAGCCTTTTCTGATTTTAGCCCATAAAATCGGGCTGATTTTGTAACCCACCAATCTATCTACTACTCTCCTAGCTTGCTGAGCATCTACAAGAGGTCTATCTATTTTCCTAGGATGCTTGATAGCTTTTTTTATTGCATCCTTTGTTATTTCATTGAATTCAATTCTTATAGGTTCTTCTTCATTTAGCCCTAGTAGATAAGCAAGATGCCACGAAATAGCCTCTCCCTCTCTATCAGGGTCAGTTGCCAGATATACCTTGTCAGATTTTTTTGCTTGCTTTTTTAATTCGTTTACTACGCTTCCTTTTCCCCTTATTGTGATGTACTGTGGCTCAAAATCATTTTCTACATCAACACCCAATTTGCTTTTTGGCAAATCTCGAATATGTCCTACAGAAGCCTTAACCGTATAGTTTTTGCCTAGAAATTTTCCAATTGTCTTAGCTTTCGCAGGTGATTCTACGATAACCAAATTTTTTCCCATTATTTCACCTCAAATATTTTATCTGGTTGCTTATATATAATATAAATAAAACAATTTGCTTAAAAAAACGATACGAATCTATTTATATATTTAAAATTCAATTTTGTCAAATAAAAACAAATTTGATTCATATACTAACCTTAATCTTAATTAGCTGTAATCAGCATTAGAAGTATAATATTATATTTTTTTAAAAGATAATATTCTGAATTTTGAATGCTTTATGGATTATATATTAAATAATGAATTATTTCAATACACATTATGTTTTTATACTCGCTATATGTCCATCATAATTAATAAATGACTTTATATCCAAGATATTGAGAATTCCTGTTACATCTTTAATATTTAGTGAAGTATGAATTGATATCATATCAGCAGTACATATTCCCTTACTTTGAATACAACCATATATAGTTCTTTCTATCTCAGAAAGAGATCTCATATCTTTACTGCCTGTCACCACATTTCCATAATTCATTCCATAAGCTTCTAAAATATCATTTACACAGGTTACTAGTTGTGCTCCTTGCTTTATTAGGTTGTTTGTACCAATACTAGAAACAGAGTCAATGCTTCCTGGTACTGCAAAAATATTTTTTCCCTGCTCCAATCCAAAATCTGCAGTAATGAGTGTTCCACTTTTCATTCCAGCTTCAATTATCAATATCCCATCCGACAATCCACTTACAATTCTATTTCTGTAAGCAAAATTCGCAGGAATAATAGGGCTTAAATCAGAATACTCACTTATCACCAAACCTCCTGAATCAATCACAGTTTGCATCAACTTAGAATTGGTTTTGGGATATGGCTTCGTTATCGATGAGCCTAGTACACATATAGTTTTTCCATCACTTTCTAAGGCTCCTTGGTGAGCAAATTTATCAATACCAGAGGCCATCCCGCTAATTACACAAAACCCATTAGAAGCAAGTTCTTTTGAGAATTTATTTGCCGCCCATATCCCATAATTTGATGGTTTTCTCGTTCCTACTATAGCTATTGATAGAGACCCTATATTATCTAAATTTCCCTTGTAATATAATAGTCTTGGAGCTTGTGCTATCTCTCTTAGCTTTTGAGGAAATTTATCATCAAAGTATGTCAAATAATTCAAATTATTTTTTTCAATATAGTTTTCTATTTGAATAAAATAATCATATTTAGAGGAATATAACTCATTATCAACTATAGATGAATTAATAGAATCGTTCATTTCTTCAATACTCGGAATCTTATTATCTTCTTCAATAGTAGAATCTATATAAGCAAGTCTTTCAATTGAGAGTTTCTTAAATAATGATAAAAATAACTTTTTTCGGCTCATAGTCAATCCTTTCAGTGAAAATTTTGAAAATTTCGTATTTTAAAATCGTTTTAATCCCAATACTTATGAAATGTTTTCCTGAAATTCAGAGCTTCTGCTATATGATTTATATTAATTAATTCACTTGAATCCAAATCTGCAATAGTACGAGATACTTTTAAAATCCTATGATAGCTTCTTGCTGTCAAATTGCTCTGTTTAAAAGCTGCCTCAAGCAAGCTTTTTGCTTCCTTTGATAGTATGCAATATTTTGTTATTTGCCTAGAATTCATTTGACTATTGTAATTAATTTTCAAGGATTTAAATCTATTTTTTTGAATTTCAACTGCTTTTTCTACCCTTTTCTTAATTGTAGCTGAGTCCTCCTCATCAATTTCCACTACTAAATCCTCATAGGGAATAGGAGAAGTTTCGACAAAAATATCCATTCTATCCAAAATAGGAGTTGAGGCTCTAGATAGATATGTTTTTATCTTATTATCGTTGCAGCTGCAAGCCTTTGATTGATTCAAAAAGTTTCCGCAAGGACATGGATTCATTGCCGCAATCAAAATAAAGTCCGAAGGATAAGTATATTTATTATTTAATCTTGAAATTGAAACCTTTTTGTCTTCTAGTGGTTGCCTAAGGCCCTCTACTAATTTTTTATCAAATTCTAGAAACTCATCCATAAATAATACACCATTATGAGATAACACTACTTCTCCAGGATTGCTATTGTGCCCTCCCCCTATAAGCGAGGCATAGGTTATTGTATGATGAGGTTGTCTAAATGGTCTTTTCCTCATTTTAATTTCTGATGGAATATGACCTAAAAAGCTATAAATTTGGCTTACTTGAATAAATTCCTCATTATTAAGCTCTGGCATTATAGTGTTAAATCTTGCTGCTATCATTGTCTTGCCAGAGCCAGGTGGTCCTATCATAAGCAAATTATGAAATCCAGCAGCCGATATTTCTGCTGCTCTTTTTACTAATTGGCAGCCTTTCACATCTTTAAAATCAAGAAGATTATCAGGCTCTTCGTGGTTTTTTTCATTTAAATTAATTTCATATTCTATTGATTTCTTCTCCACCAAATAATCATAAACTTCTTTTAGGGTTTTTAGAGGTAATATCTCTATACCTGGAATCATAGAGGCTTCATTAAAATTTTCAAAAGGGATAATAACCTTTTTTATTTTGGAGTTTTTTAGTAACCCAAGGATTAATGCAGTACATGCCTTTATAGGTTTTAATTTTCCATCTAGTGACAGCTCTCCTATAAAAGCAATATCTTCAAACTTTTCTTCAGCTATATTTTCGACTTCTCTTAGAATGGCTAAAGCAATAGCTAAGTCATAGTGAGAGCCTTCCTTTTTTATATCAGCTGGAGATAAATTGACTATAATTTTTTTATTTGGATATCTAAAGCCACTGTTGCACACTGCTGATTTAATTCTCTCTTTTGATTCTTTAACTGCTGCATTTGGCAAGCCTACTAAAGAAAACCCTGGTAAGCCTTTGGTCATATCAGCTTCTACTTCCACTATATAACCTTCTATTCCAGATGTTCCTGCAGAAATAATTTTAAAAAACATATCCGCCCCCTTAAAAGCAACCAATGATATGATTGATATTTTTAGTATCAAAATATATTTCAACAACGTCAAATGATATTTCTTCATATATTAGGTTAGTTTGGTTTAGGTAAACCTCGGCTGCCAATCTAATTTTATTTTGTTTCCTAGCATCAACAGCTTCATGCGCATATCCAAAATCTATTGTGGTTCTAGCCTTCACCTCAATAAAATTCACTATATTATTTTTATAGGCAATAATATCAATTTCTGCCGCCTTTATTGCAAAATTTCTATCTAGTATCTCAAATCCACAGTTTTTGAGATAGTTTACTGCAATATCTTCTCCTAGTTTTCCTTTTGAGTAATTATTGGATTTCATCAGCATCAACTCCTGCAATAAAAGCTAAAATTTGCGCCACAGCTTCATATAGCTCTTCTGGAATAAATGAATCAATTTCCATTGCACTTAGCTGACCTGCTAGTTTTTCATCTTGATATACAGGTATATCGTTCTCCCTTGCTTTTTCAATTATTCGTTTAGCTACTTCTCCTTGCCCTTTTCCTACAATTTTTGGGGCTATAAACTCATTCATATCGTATCTTAATGCAACAGCAGTTTCCTTGCCTTTAATTTTTCTTTTCATAAATCACACCCAAGTTTCAAAAGATTTTGAGTCAATATTTTTATACACCACATCATCTAGGATTTGCGAGACATTGACATTTTGAATTTCTGTTGACAATAAAACACCTGTAAATCCTATAGAATTTAATCGTTCTTTCAGTATAGGGATAGCCTTTTTAAATTTATCTTCGACTTCTTTGCTTTTTGTAGCTATATTAACAGAAATATTGTTCATATCTTTGTAGTTTAACATCGCTTTAACATTCCCTAGCTTGTGAGTTTCAATTGAAAATGCAACAGTTATTCCTTCTTCTCTAGTCTTACTTTTCTTATTTTTTTTCATATAATACTGAGCTATATTTTCATATTTATCAATCTGAAAAGGAACAACTTGATAGAAGATATTCTTCGACAAATCCTTTAAAAGCTCTAATTTCGGCATAATTTCCTTTTCTAACTTTGTAGCTTCTTTTGAGCCCGGCTCCAGTGAAGCTAATATCTTCTCAAACTCAGATTCTATTTTATTTAAGTCTAGTTTTATATCCTCTGATCCAAGCTTAGTTTTTAAATCTAGTTTTTTTACGACCATATCCACTAAATCAGGCTGCTGTTGGATTTTCATGCTATCATTTTCTTTATCTGATAATTTATTTAAAGCATTATCTTTACCCAAGATATCGTCCTTAGGTTTGAAAGCTAATTCTTTAAATAAGTCCTCTTGAGCTTTTGGAGCTATATTACTCGCTTCTAAAGCTTTTCCTTCCTCTGACTTCGTATTTAAATTTAATTGCACATTTTTATTATCTATTACTAAGGCTTTTATATCTAAAATATCTATATCCTTATCAGCAATTTTTTGCTCTATATTAGCCATCGCCTTTAAATTCTTGGGATTCACTTCTAAATTCAAGCTTTTTAGTATGATAATATCTTTTAATCCTAATTCTTTCGGTAAGGCTGATTGCTTAGATGAATTATTGACAGCAGTAGCTTCTTTACCGTCTTGGAACAGCCTAACAATATTATCTAACGGCATATCCTCTTGCTCTGCTGATAGCTCTCCTTGTAGATTTTGAAGCATTTTAAGTGATAAGGATAAATCCTTAACTTCCTTAAAGCTATCTATTGTAACTGGGATTCCAGACTTAATCATTTGTCTTACTATTTCTTTATTTTCTGAATTAACAGTTTTTCCAAGCTTAGTCAGTAAATCTTCGACCTTTAAGTCCTTGATAAGATTCTGCTTTTTTTCATCTAGTTGAGGTTTTAAAAAGATTTGACCTTCTTCATTAAATAATACAGTAAATAGCATCTCTTCCCCGATGAAATTTTCCATTGGAATAGTAGTGTTCGCAACAAATTCTTTACCAGTTGACGTTTGAATAAGTACCATATTTTGGTTTACATCAATTACTCTACCCCTTACGTTTTCTCCTCTATTATTAAATTCAAAAGAATCAATATTACTCTTATTAAGTATTAGTTCTGGGCGTATACTGTTAGAACCTATATCTATTCTCAAAATATCACCTTTTTCTTAATATATATTCTTCAAGAAGCTTAATCTATGAATCGGCGTAATTCCATATTTATTTATAGCTTCAATGTGTTCTTTAGTCCCATAGCCCTTATGTTTATCAAATCCATACTGGGGATAAATCTCTGCATATTGCTTCATAATTCTATCTCTTGTTACTTTTGCTAGAATACTAGCACATGCAATACTTATAGATTTTGAATCTCCTTGAACTATACATCTTTGAGGATGATTTATATCAGTTATTTGCTGATTACCATCTACAATAATAAAATCCGGTCTTTGTGATGCCATTGCAATAGAACGCTTCATAGCTAGAAAGGTTGCATTTAGTATATTATATTCATCTATTTCATTGCTATCTGAAATTCCAATTCCATATACAATATCAGAGTTTAAGATAGTGTCAAAAATCCTATCTCTATTTTTTTCGCTGACTTTTTTTGAATCGTCAATTCCATCAATCATAGGATTTTTATCTAAAATAACACAAGCTGAAACTACTGGTCCAGCAAGGGGCCCTCTTCCAGCTTCATCAACTCCTCCAATTTTTTTATAGCCTTCAGCAAATAGCGATTCTTCAATAATAAACATATTTTTTAAGCGCTCTTCTTCTTTTCTAACAGCATCCAATTTTTTTGATAAAGACATCGCAATTTTCTTTACTGATTCTCTTTTATCTTTAGATAAAATATTTATATAACTCAAATATTGTTCGTAGCTACTAGTTTGCACTATATCTTTGATTTCTTTTACACTTAAGTTTTCCATAATATACCTCATTTTTTAGTCTTATAACAATATTATCAATAAAAACCAATAAAAAAAAGCCTCACTTTAATTAAGGCTTATCTTATTTATACAAATATTAAATTGATTTAGGTGTTTCAAGTGTTATTGTCCCTAGCTTTCCTGCTCTAAACTCCATTAGTAATGAAGACGATAGTCTAAAATAATCCACTTGATTTCCAGGTAGGATATATCCCCTTTTAAAAGCTATAAAATCTGCTATTTCTATAGCCTCCATATCGCTTATATCTTTATCAAGATCAAATCTTTCAGTGAAAATTTGAGGTTTAATTTCTTTTAGGTACTTAATTAGTTCCATAGCTATTTCTTCAATTTCCATAACTTGATCTTTTATAGAACCAAGAAAAGCAAGTTTCATAGCTACACTTTGATCTTCAATCTTAGGCCATAGGACTCCTGGAGTATCTAAAAGCTCTAAATCTCCTTTTAATTTAACCCACTGCTTGCCTTTTGTAACTCCTGGTCTATCACCAGTTTGAGCACTTTTCTTTCCAACTATTCTATTTATAATAGAAGACTTTCCAACATTGGGAATACCTACTACCATTACTCTTAATGCTCTTTTTCTCCTGCCTTTGCTTTCTAGCTTCTTATATAAGTCCTTGGATTTATTATTTAAAGATGCCAGCAATTCGTTAAGTCCCTTACCAGTTAAGGAATTTATCATAGCAGATTCATGACCTTTTGTCTTATAGTACTCAATCCATTGCTGTGTCTTATTAGGATCAGCTAGGTCTTCCTTATTTAATACTACGACCTTTGGTAAGTTTTTTACCATGTCGTCAATATCAGGATTGCTTGTGCTGTATGGCGCTCTAGCATCTACGATTTCTAAAACTACATCTACTAATTTAATATTTTCTAAAATTTGTTCTTTAGTTTTCTTCATATGTCCAGGATACCAGTTTATATTCAAATCAGAATCCTGAGAACTAGATTTATTAGCTTCATCCGCCTTTAAATCTTTTACCTTGTTATTTTTCGTGCTAGGCTTGCGTGATGATTTTATAACAGGCTTGTTCACTTTACTATTACTTTTTTTCATGTTATCCCTCATCTCAAAGCTTTTTGTATATACAATAAAAAGGACTGAATAAACAGTCCCTTTATCAAAACTACTATTTAGCTTCTTTAACTTTAGCTGCTTTACCTACTCTATCTCTTAGGTAGTTAAGTTTAGCTCTTCTTACTTTACCTTTTCTAGTAACTTCAATTTTCTCAATGCTTGGAGAATGAACTGGGAAAATCTTCTCTACTCCAACACCAAAAGAAATTTTTCTTACTGTAAAAGTTTCTCTTACTCCACCATTTTGTCTTTTAAGCACAACGCCTTCAAAGATCTGAATTCTTTCTCTTTTTCCCTCTTTTACTCTGATATGTACTTTAACAGTATCACCAGCTGAGAATTTAGGTAAATCTGATTTTAATTGTTCTTGCTCAATTGCCTTAATAATTTCCATTTTTCTTCCTCCTCATAAAACGTTCTTAATGCAATTCACCAGAGGAACGTTCGTATTTATAACCTATAAAATTATATCTTAATACTATCTATTTGTCAATAATATTGTGTTTTTTAAGTAATTTTTTATCTTCCTTAGACAGAGCTTCATAGTCAAACAAGTCAGGTCTTAGCTTCATAGTTAATTTTATAGATTCTAGCTTTCTCCAGGATTCAATATTTTTATGATGGCCTGATAACAGAACCTTAGGCACTTCCTTCTCCATAAAAACTTCAGGCCTAGTGTAATGAGGGTATTCTAGCAATCCATTTGTAAATGATTCTTCCTCCAAGGATTCTTCGTGTCCTAAAACGCCTTTAACATGCCTTGATATACTATCTATAAGTATAAGAGCAGGTAGCTCCCCTCCAGTTAAAACGTAGTCTCCAATAGATATTTCTTCATCCACAATCAAATCAATAACTCTTTGATCCACTCCTTCATAATGACCGCAAAGCAATATCAAGCTTTCTTCTTTTGCAAGAGCTGTAGCCATGTCATTATTAAATACTTTTCCTTTAGGAGTAAGGTAGATAACTTTAGGCTTCTTTTCTTGCTTCAAAGATGCATCTAAATCATCAACTACAGCATTATAACAGCTTACTATAGGCTGAGGAGTCATGACCATTCCCGCTCCTCCACCATATGGATAGTCATCTACTTTTTTATGTTTGCTTTCTGAGTAATCTCTTATATTCCAAGTCTTATATTCTATGTTACCTTTTTCTTCTGCTTTTTTCATAATACTTTCACTCATATATGCTTCAATAATTTGAGGAAATAAGGTCATAATATGAAATTTCATTACTCAATCATTCCTTCAATAGGATCTATTATAATCTTCTTATTATCAATATCAATAACTGGAACAAATTTCTTAATCGCAGGAACAAGGTAGGTTTTTCCATTTTCTGATTTTATGGAGTAGACATCATTAGCACTATACTGAAGTACATCTTCTAATACCCCTATATATTTTTCACTTATATCATAAACCTTGCATCCTATTAAATCAGCTATAAGATGTTCATCTTCGTCCAGTTTTCTTGCATTATCTCTATCTATAAATAAATAGTTGTTTCTATTTTTTTCTGCATCATCAATAGTCAAAATACTACTCAGTTTCAATATAACCATATTTTTGCTTATCTTCACATTTTCAACTGATATTTTTTCATCGCTATTTTCCATGTATAAATATTGTATTTCTTTAAATCTCTCTGGGTAATCCGTATATGGATATACTTTTACCTCTCCTTTTAATCCATGAGTATTTACTATTTTTCCTATTCTCAATTTATTAGATTTCAAGTTTTCACCTCATAACTTTATTGATACTACAAATCATAAACATCGCAATACCAAAAAATAAAATAATGGCTCTGATTTATAAAAGGAATCAGAATTTATTATATTTCTTGAAAATCTTGTAAAAAAAGCAAAGGATTAGAGAAGTCTCTAATCCTTACTGAATAATTTCTACAACTACTCTTTTGCTTTCTTTAACGGCTGCAGCTTTGACAACAGTTCTAATCGCTTTTGCAATTCTCCCTTGCTTGCCAATAACCTTGCCCATATCTTCAGAGGCTACTTTCAATTCGACTACTATCGAATATTCAGTATGTTTTTCATTAACTGAAACCTCATCGGGATGGTCAACTAGGGATCTCGCAATAAATGCTACTAATTCTCCCATATTCATTCCCTCCTACTGATATAAAAACTTGGCTACAGATTACTCCATTATTCCATTCTTTTTGAAAAGTGTTCTTACAGTCTCAGTAGGTTGTGCACCAGTTGATAACCATTTTGCAGCTTTTTCATTATCTATCTTAACCACCTTAGGTTCTGAAACTGGATTGTAGTAACCTATTTCCTCGATAAATCTACCATCTCTTGGAGAACGAGAATCAGATACAACTATTCTGTAGAAAGGTTTCTTATGAGAACCCATTCTTCTTAATCTAATCTTTACCATTTTTTCACCTCCTTAAAAGTGTATATCTATAATCCTGGAAAAGGAAATTTCATTTTTCCTTTTTTCATAGATTTGCTCATATTAGTAAATTGCTTCATCATTTTCTTTGACTCTTCAAACTGCTTTAACAACCTATTAACTTGACTTACATGAGTACCACTACCCATTGCAATACGTTTTTTTCTACTTGCGTTGATAATGCTTGGATTCTGTCTTTCTTTTTTTGTCATAGATTGAATTATCGCCTCAATCTTCACAAGCTCCTTATCGTCTATATCTACATCTTTTAATTGCTTCATCTGGGACATGCCTGGAATCATTTCCAAAAGGTTTTTTAAAGGTCCCATTTTTTTAATCTGCTGCATTTGATCTAAGAAATCATCAAATGTAAAATCAGAAGATTTCATCTTAGCTTGCATCTCTTTTGCTTTATCTTCATCAAAAGCACTTTGGGCTTTTTCTATAAGGCTCATAACATCGCCCATGCCCAAAATTCTAGATGCCATACGATCTGGATAGAATTGTTCTAAATCCTCGAGCTTTTCTCCAACTGCAGCATATTTAATAGGTTTCTTTGTTATTGCCTTAATAGATAAAGCCGCTCCACCTCTTGTGTCCCCGTCTAGCTTAGTCAGTATAACTCCGTCTATACCTAGCGTTTGGTCAAAGGACTCAGCAATATTTACAGCGTCTTGACCTGTCATCGAGTCTACTACAAGCATAATTTCGTGAGGCTTAATAGATGACTTAATATTTTTGAGCTCATCCATGAGGTTTTCGTCTATGTGAAGTCTACCTGCAGTATCTATAATAACAATATCATAGCCTAAAGTTTTAGCTTTTTCATATCCTTTAGTTGCTATTTCTACAGGGTTCGTATTACCCTCTTCAGAGTAAAATATTGCTCCTGCACCACTTGCTACTATTTCTAGCTGCTTTATAGCTGCTGGTCTATAAACGTCACAAGCTACAAGCATTGGCTGCTTACCTTGTTTTTTTAGATTAAGAGCTAGTTTACCTGCTGTACTTGTCTTACCTGCCCCTTGAAGACCTACTAGCATAATAACAGTAGGAGGCTTTGAGGATATATTGATTTTGCTTTGAACTCCTCCCATAAGCTCTGAGAGTTCTTCATTTACAATCTTAATAACCTGCTGTCCTGGCGTAAGACTTTCCATAACTTCCGAGCCAATAGAGCGCTCCTTAACTTTTTTTATGAAATCCTTAACCACTTTATAGTGTACGTCTGCTTCTAATAATGCTAACTTCACTTCTCTCATTGCAAGGTCTACATCTTTCTCCGTAAGCTTCCCTTTACCTTTGAGATTTTTTAAAGTACTTTGAAGTTTTTCAGCAAGATTTTCAAATATCATTCTGATAACTCCTTGCAATAATCTATTAATTCATTAATCTTAGTTAACATTTTTGCTTCATCTTTAGACATTATACTAGTCTTAAGATTCTCTAAACCATTTATAAGATTTTTAAAATCGTGCTTTTTCTGTAAAATTAAATCGTTAAATTTCAGCTGTTCTTCATATTGATATAAAAGTTTTTCTGACCGTTTAATGGTGTCATATATGGCCTGACGTGATATTTCCAAGTTCTCACTGATTTCGCTCAGCGACAAATCTTCATTGTAATATTGCTCCATTACATCTTTTTGTTTCTTTGTTAGAAGATTCCCATATAAATCTAACAATTGGGCAATTTCTACGATTTTTTTTAGTTCCATATTTTCACCCCTGTAAAGGTTATCAACTTTACACTAATGTAGTTTATCTCACCAACGATTAAAAGTCAAGCTATTTTTGGTACTAATTCGAACTAAAAAGAGCTTTTGCAAAATCCTTTGCATTAAAATCTTGTAAATCCTCAATTTTTTCTCCAACCCCTATTAGCTTAATAGGAAGCTGCTGCTCAGATTTTATAGATAATACAACTCCACCCTTAGCTGTTCCATCGAGCTTTGTCAAAATTATACCTGTAAGCGGAGCAGCCTCTTTAAATATTTTCACTTGATTAATAGCATTTTGACCAGTTGTAGCATCTATAACGAGAAGAACTTCCTTCGTCGCCTCTGGGTACTCTCTATCAATTATTCTAAATATTTTTGCTAGCTCCTGCATCAAGTTCTTTTTGTTGTGAAGTCTTCCAGCTGTGTCGCAAATCAGTACATCTGTATTTCTGGCTTTTGCACCACTTATGGCATCAAAAATTACAGCTGAAGGGTCTGACCCTTCCTGATGCTTGATAAGCTCCACTCCTGCCCTGTCTGCCCATACTTCAAGTTGCTCTGCTGCTGCCGCTCTAAATGTATCTCCCGCAGCTAAAAGTACGCTTTTGCCTTCAGATTTCAGCCTCATTGCTATTTTGCCTATTGAAGTTGTTTTTCCTACTCCATTTACTCCTACTATTACTAAAATAGCTGGCTTAGGCTCTAATTTTAAGTTACTGTCATCCCCAGATAAAATTTCTTCTACTATTAATTTAAGCTCTTCTCTTACATCTTTGACATCCTGAATAGATTTTTTCTTTACATTTTTTCTTAGCATATCAACGATTTTCAATGTAGTTTCAAAGCCTACATCACCAGTGATGAGTATTTCTTCTATTTCCTCATAGAGTTCTTCATCAATCTCTATATGTCCTTTGAAAAGCTCATCTAGTTTACCTGTTAAATTTTGAGTGGTTTTACTTAAGCCTTCTTTAAGCTTTGCAAAAAAGCCAAGATTCTTTTGAGGCTGTTCTTCATCCATATCAGACTCAGCTTGGTTTAAGCTCACTTCCTCTATTTTTCCAGCTTCAACATTATCATTTAAAGAAGCTTCTTCTATATTTTCTTCTATGCTTTCAACTATACTTTCTTCCTCAATCACTTCTTTATCATCTTCATTCATTTCATTAGCATTTATATCTTCATCCGTATTTGCGTTCTCCCAGTTTTCCTCTTCAGCTTTTAAGTCATCTTTCTCAACTATCTCTTCATTTGTGCTATCATTTTTTTTATTTAGACTGTTCCAAAATTTCTTTAACATCTAAGTCCTCCTAATTAATTTTCAATATATTCTTTCGCTTCTTCAAGCTTAAGACTGATTATTTTTGAAACTCCTTTGTCTTGCATGGTTACACCATAAATATATTCAGAAGCCTCCATAGTCCCTCTTCTATGAGTTATAGTAATGAACTGTGTCTGCTTTGATAAAATATTTAATAAAGTAATAAATCTTATTATATTCGCATCATCAAGTGGAGCATCAATTTCATCTAAAACGCAAAAAGGAACTGGTTTTCTCATAAGTATAGAAAATAATATTGCAATAGCTGATAGAGCTTTTTCTCCTCCAGATAAAACTGAGATAGATTTTACTTTTTTCCCTGGTGGCTGAACGTTTATATCAATATCAGAAGCCAGCATATTGGATTCGTCAGTTAAAATTAGCTTTCCGCTTCCTCCTCCAAATAGTATTTTGAATACCTCGTCAAACTTTGAATTAATCTCACAGAAGCTTTTTTCAAATTCCACTACCATATTTTGTTCTAGGCTTATAATTATTTGATTAATTTGCTTTATAGAATCCTCTAAATCTTCCTTTTGCTCCTTATAAAAATCATATCTCTCTTTAATTACATTATACTGCTCTATTGCATCTACATTTATATTTCCAAGATCTTGAATAGATTTTTTCAGATTATCTATTTTAGTTTTAGAAGTGTCTATGGTTTCATCTAGAAGCTTTATTGCATCATCTAGCTCCATACTATAATCATCTCTAATTTTTTCGATTATAGAGTTCTTTTGAAAATCTATTTTTGCTTTATCCGAATCCAACTTTGAGATTTTAGCTTGTAAACTTATTAAATCCTTTTCCAAATTCCTATAGTCTTCTCTTTTCTGAGCTAATGCTTTTTTCACAGTATCTTCTTGATTACTGCATACATATATCTTATCTTTTACTATAACAATCTGCTCTGACAACTTATTTACTTCCTCATCTAAAGAAGCATTATCATCTATCATTTGTTTTTTTAGTTTCTCATTAAAAGCGATTTCACTTTCTAAATCATTTAAAAGCTTGGAATTTTTTTCAATTAAACTATTAAAAGAATCTAATTCTCTCTGCTTAGAATTTAAAAGCTCATTTAGCCTGACATTTTCCATATCCAAACTTCTAAGCTCGCTATCCTCGTCTGAAAACACTTTAGAAATACTATTCTTCTTATTAATTAAATCATTTGTAAGAAGCTTAAGACGATTTATAGTTTTTTCATATTCTTCAACTTCATTTTTTTCTCTATTATATGTAATTTTAGCATCCACTAATGACTTGCTAATTAAATCAGAATCGCTTATTGAGTTTTTTGATTTGCTTTCTAGATGCTCCATCTGGATTACGTGAGTTTTATGATTTTGAAGTAAGTCCATTTTTACATCTGATATATTTTTATATTCTTTTTCTTTATTACTTAATTCTAGTAATAAATCCTCATTTACTCCAATCAATTCCTTAATTTCAAGCTCTATATCACATCTTTTTAATTCTAAGCCTTTTAGCATTTCTTCTAATTCAGAAATTTGCTTTCTTCTAGTAAAAATGCTATTCGATGTGAAAATGCTTCCTCCTGTTATAGAGCCTCCTGCATTAAAAATATCTCCATCTTTGGTAACTATCCTAAATGAATTTTTATATTTTTTAGATATCTCAAGCGCCTTATCTATATCCTCAACTATCACTGTTCTTCCAAGCAAATAAGCTGCTATATCCTTGTATTCATCTTTGTATTTAATTGCATCTAGAGCAAGAATACCCTCATCAGAATACGATAATACCTTTCCTGATATTGAATCTATAGGAAGAAAAGTTACTCTTCCCAATTTTTTTTCTTTAAGAAACTCAATACATTTTTTCGCATCATTTGAAGTTTTAATTATGATATTTTGCATTTGACTTCCAAGCGCTGCTTCTAATGCTTTTTCATACCCTGGCTTAACTGTTATTAGATTAGCTACTGCTCCACAGATACCATTTAAATTCCTATTTAAGATTACTTCCTTTACTCCTTTAGATAAACCTTCGTTATCTGCTTCCATTTTTTTTAGTAGTCCAACTTTCGATGAACATTCTGATATATCTATGTTGTTTTTATTATTTTTAGACTTAAGAGCTTCTATTTTATTAGTATTTTCGGTAATTCTTAAAGATAATAATGATTTTTCTTCATCTAGCTTCTCAATTTGATTTACAGTTAGCTTAATTTTAGTTTCATTTTCAATTATACTTTTTTGAACTTCTTCAATCTGATTTAAAATATTTTGATGATCATTTTGCCATGAGCTCATCTTTTTTTCTAAATCATTAATATTCTCACTTAAGATTTCATTTCTAGATATTAATCTAGATTGTTCATTCATAAGCTCTAGAATTTTATTCCTATTATTCTCAATTTCTTCATCGTATTTTTTTAGCTCTATTTCTAGAGTTTCATACTTTTCACGTTTATTGCTATGACTATCCTCTAAAATCTTCTTTTGCTTGAGTAAATCTTCATGAGTTTTTTGAATACTATCTAGATTTACTTTATTAGAATTAATTTCAAAAATTATTTTTTCTTTCTGAGAATAGCTTTTCTCAAGATTTTCATCTAAGTTAATTATTTTTTGGCTATCTACATCCTTGTTTCTGACATACTCATTCATTTTTCTTTCCAGCTCAGTATTTTCATTAGAAAGAATTTGTTTATCTTGCTCTAATTCTTTGAGTTTGTTTTCTAATTCATTTAACTCAGTTTCCTCTGATACCAGCTGTTCGCTGAGTTTTGCATTATTTTCATCTGTTTCTAATATTAAGCTATTAATTTTTTCTACATCTGAATCCATAGAAAAATATGAGCTTAGCAATCTATTCACATCAGAAGCAAGAAGCTCTTCTTTTAATAATAGATATTTTTCAGCCTTAGTTTTTTGGATTTCTAAAGGCAGTATTTGTTTTTCAACCTCTTTATATACATCATGTATTCTCTCAAGATTTTCATTTGCTACATCTAGTTTTTTTTCACTTTCTTCTTTTTTATATCTAAATTTTGTGATTCCTGCAGCTTCTTCCAATATTTTTCTTCTTTGGTTAGAATTTCCATTTACTATTTCATCTATTTTGCCTTGGCTTATAATGGAATAGCCTTCTCTTCCAATTCCAGTGTCTAATAAAAGCTCTTTGATATCCTTAAGCCTACATTGCTTGTTGTTAAGAAAAAACTGACTTTCTCCAGATTTAAAAGCTTTTCGTTTTATGCTTATCTCACTATAGTCTATATCTATCATTTTATCCTGGTTATCAATAAGCAGTGAAACCTCGCAATAGTTCATTTCCTTTCTCTTCTCTGTACCAGAAAAAATAACATCTTCTAATTTATCGCCTCTAAGGCTTTTCATGCTTTGCTCGCCAAGTACCCACCTTATAGCATCTAATATGTTACTTTTTCCACTCCCATTTGGTCCAACTACAGAGATTAACCCATGAGGAAATAAAATTTCTGTTTTGTCTGGAAATGATTTAAATCCTTTTATTTCCATTTTTTTCAAGTACATTCTTTATCACCTACTTTAAAAATAGATTAGAAAAAGCCTACTGTATATATCATTTATACTTAACTTTGAATTTCCAAAAATAAGCTCATAAATGTTAAGCTTGTTATTTTCCTTTACCCTGACCCTTATATTCAGCTTATTATATATATAGCTAATATTTTCTTTTTTATTGCCTACTAATTGAGAAACAAGAGATTTATTCACTTGTACAATAATGCTTTCCTGAATTTTATGCTCAATTAAAAAAGCTTCCAAGTAGTCCCTGTATAATCTTGAAAAAACAAGCTCTCCAAAAGCAGGATGAAAAGGTCCAGCAATCACCGACTCATTTTCATTTATTTCCTGAGTTGCCTGAAGTCCTATACGTATTACTTTTATTTTATTTTGGACAAATAGAAGATATATTTTCTTTACGATTTCAATTGAATCCTCTACGCTAATTGGTGAGTATACACCTTGGAGCATCTGTTCTTCAAGTTTAGTATCCTTAATCACCAATACAGGATAAATCCTAACATAATCTGGCTTAATTTTAACAAATTCACGTGCAGTATAAATAGCCTTCTCCTGAGAATCATTAGGAAGGCCTACCATCATCTGTAGTCCTAAAGTAAAACCATATTGTTGTATTTGAGAAGAAGAACTGTAAACACATAAGCAGTCATGTCCTCTTTCACTGGAAATAAGAACCTGTTCATCTAGAGATTGTACACCAAGCTCAATTATGGTAACATTATACATTTTTAAAAAATCAAGTTTCTCTTTAGAAATAGCATCAGGTCTTGTGGATATCCTTATATCACGGATTCTAGCATCGATACCTTTATAATAATTTGCTATTTCTAAACATTTTCTTTGAAGTTCAGTATTTATTGCTGTAAAACTTCCTCCAAAAAAAGCTATTTCAATTAGGGTATCTGGTTTTATAGTTTTTAATGAGTCTTCAATATCCGACTTTATCTCTTCAAAATCTATTGATCCACCTTTTCCTGTTATTCTTTTTTGATTACAAAAAACACAATCATTCGGACAGCCTTGATGTGGAATAAATATCGGTATAATTTTCTTTTTCATAATCAATTTTCTTTCTCCATGGCATCTTTTGCAGCTTCTTGCTCTGCTTCCTTCTTACTTTTTCCTATCCCTGTTCCTATGAGCTTTTCTCCTAAAAACACATTCATTTTAAAAGTTTTGTCGTGGTCTGGTCCTAGCTGATCTACTAACTTATAAGTTATATTTTCTTTATTATCCTTTTGAATTAGTTCCTGAAGCTGAGTCTTATAATCTCTCATAATCTTGCCTTGAATGGCTTGAGAAATTATATCTCCCATATGCTCAAGTACAAAGTCAGTAGCCTTTCTAAAGCCTCCATCTAGATAAATTGCAGCTATAAGGGCTTCTGTAGCATCTGCTAATATGGAATCTCTCGTTCTTCCTCCAGTTGACTCTTCACCTTTTCCTAAATATAAATACTCTCCTAGCTGTATGGATTTTGCAACCTCTTTAAGTGACCTTTCGCATACTATAGCTGCTCTAATTTTCGTCAATTCTCCTTCTGGAAGCTCTTTTTTAAGTCTAAATAAATAGTTACTGATTATAAGTCCTAAAATACTGTCACCTAAAAATTCCAGACGCTCATTATTTCTATTTTTTATTTTTTTATATTCATTAGAATAAGAACTATGAGTAAGTGCTTCTTTAAGTAGTTTTACATCTTGAAACTCATAGTTAATCTTTTTTTGAAGTTCATATGATTTACTCTTCATCTCTCGACCTCATTAATATAGACTTTAATTTTAACTTTGAAAAAAGGCTGCAAAGGCAGCCTTTTCTCATACAAGTATGATATTTTGAACACAGACTAAAACTATTCCTCGTCCTTATCATCTTCTGCGTGAATAATCACTTCGTTGCATGCAGGACAAACAATATCTTGAGTTTCGTCATAAAGTAAGTCTTCATCAACTTCTACCTCTTCACCGCATGAAGGGCACTGTAATTGAACAAATTCCAAGCCTTCATCTTCGTATAGCTCGTCTTCGATTTCAGATAAATCTTCATCGATTGAATCCACATACTCAGATAACTCTTGTTGCTCCTCATACAGCTCAACTATTGCATCTGCAAACTCATCCAAAGTTTCAATAACAGCAGCTAAAACCTTGCCTTCTTTACTCTCTTTAGACAATTCCATTCCATCACAAAGACCTCTAAGATAAGAAACCTTTTCATATAAATGCTGCATGGGTAGCCTCCTTTTTTCGATTTACACGCGGGATAAATATTCTCCTGAACGTGTATCGATTTTTATTTTATCTCCAATATTTACAAACAGAGGTACTTGGACAATAGCTCCAGTTTCAACGGTAGCAGCTTTTGTAACATTTGTAGCTGTATCACCCTTTACTCCTGGCTCTGTGTCTAGTATCTCAAGTTCGACAAAGTTAGGTGCTTCCACTTGGAAAGCATTTCCTTGATAAAAACGAATTAAAGCTTTATCGTTTTCTTTTAGAAATTTTATTGCTTCTTCAACCTGAGAATAGTTCAATGGAATTTGCTCGTATGTTTCAGCATCCATGAAGTAATATAATTCTCCATCATTGTATAGATATTCCATTTCTTTAGTTTCTATTGTAGCCTTTGGAAATTTATCGTTTGGATTAAAAGCTTCTTCTCTTAAAACTCCAGACTTAAGATTTCTATATTTTGTTCTAACAAAAGCTGCACCCTTACCAGGCTTAACATGTTGAAAATCAACAACTAAATACGGTTGTCCATCTATTTCAAAAGTTACTCCCTTTCTAAAATCACTTGCAGAAATCATAAATAAAACCCCTCCATTAATAAATTGTCTACTTCAAATAACAACCGTTACAGTCATCTCTGAACAATATCCATTATATATATTTCGTATATCTACTGTCAAGAATCCTAGTATCCGTAATTATTATTTTACACTATTGATTTATTTTACTATTAATTATAATATTACCATAACCTTTTTTATTTATTAATTTATTACTATTATACACTAAAAAATAAATTAAATGTTTAATCTTTATTTAGATTAAACATTTGTTGTAAAAATTTATTAACTGGGTATATTTAAATCATATCAATAGTAAAAAACAACTAAATTCATTTTTAAAATTTAATAAACTATTATTAGGAGGGAACACCATGACAGAAGACAAAAAAGGGATATTACTTGAAACGGGAACTGGCGAGCTTGAAATTCTTGAATTTACTGTAAAAAACACACATTATGCAATTAATGTAATAAAAATCAAAGAAATATTAGAGATTGATTATGTTACAAAAGTTCCAAAATCAAATCCAGCCTTAATAGGCTTGACAATGGTCCGTGGTGATGTAATTCCTCTCATAGACATGAACTACGTACTTGAAAAGGAATTTACTCCTATTAATGGAAAAATTAAAACTCTTCTTTGTGAGTTCAATCAATTAAAAGTTGCTTTTTGCGTAGATGAAGTTCATGGTATTCATAGAATCGGCTGGAATTTAATAAAAAAACCAGATATGGTCATTGAAAATAGCGATTCTTTAATAATAGGAAACATAACCCTAGGAGAAAGAATCATAATGCTACTCGACTTCGAAAAAATTGTAACTGATATTGCTCCTTCGACAGGTATAAACGAAAGCCGTATAGGAAATATAACAAAAAAAGATCGTATGGGTATAAAATTGATTCTTTCTGATGATTCTCCTATGATTCGTCAGCTTTTAGATGATGTATTAACTAAAGCAGGCTTTGGTAATATGAAATTTTTTAACGATGGTCAGCAAGCGTGGCATTATCTAGACAACTTAGCTTCTGAAAAGGGTAATCGCTTTATTGAAGATGTTCAAATTTTAATTACAGATATTGAAATGCCTCAAATGGATGGACATACTCTTACAAGAAAAATTAAAGAACATAAAATATTAAGAACACTTCCTGTAATAATATTCTCATCTCTTATAACAGATGACTTAAAACATAAAGGTGAATCTGTAAAAGCTGATGCTCAGATGAGCAAGCCAGAGGTTGAAAATTTGGTGGGAGTGATTGACAAGTTAATAGAAAAGATTAATAACGTAAAATAAAAAATAGATTTATAGTATTATTTCAGTGGTAATAAAAACTCTATCCATTATAGCAATCAAATATTACTAATTTGCTCTTTGAACCTTGTTTTATTAACAATAATAGAGAGATTGTAATTTTAGCAGGATGCTTAAAATTTCAGTCTCTCTATTTGATTGTAAAAATTAATTTAAATAAAATTATTGAAGAGAGTATTCCATATTTAATTATTTTACTCCTGTACTTCCATGACCCCCTCTATTTTGTTTTTGTAATTCATTGACAAACAAAACCTTAACAACTTCCATTTGTCTAACAATTCGGAACTGACAAATCCTATCTCCCTTTTCAATTATAGTATCCCTTAGTGCGTAGGCTGGAAAGAACCAATAGTCATCATTTCCGCTATATGCGTTATCAATTATTCCCATCGAGTTTGTCTGTATAATTCCATAATTTTTAAACGTCGAGCTTCTAGGCAAGATGTGTGCTTCAAATCCTTCTGGTAGCTCTAATGCAAATCCTAACGGTATAAGCTTAAAATCTCCTTTATTCATTTTTATGCGCTCTGCTGTTCTTAAATCTATCCAATTTGATTTTCCCTCTATAAATTCAAATTCTTGATGGACACCTTCTTGTAGTTTAACCTTAATTTCCAACATATAAAACCTCGCTTCTTTATTTAGTATTAATCAATATAAAAATATTTTACATGAAAACCTGATAATATAATATATTAAAATGTCAAGTTTATTGTATCTGTGTACCTATTTTTTTCATAAAAAAAGTTTTTTTATGAAAAATTTTGCTTACTTGATTGACTAATACTTATACAAAATGATAGAATTCACTTGTAGCAATTATGAAAACTTTCAGAAAATGACATTTTTTTCTAAGACACACTTCATAATTATTACAAATTTGAACTTATAAGGAGGTACGTGTATGCAAGGAATCGTAGATTTTCTTAACGGTATTATTTGGAGTAACGCACTTATTTATTTATGTTTAGGTACTGGGGTTTATTTTTCTGTAATCCTAAAGTTCCCACAAGTAAGATTAATTAAGGATATGGTTAAACAGATGCTTAGTGGTGAGGCATCAGAAACTGGAGTTTCTTCATTCCAAGGCTTTGCTATGGCTCTTGGTGGAAGAGTTGGTACAGGTAACATCGCTGGGGTTGCTACAGCAATCGGAACTGGTGGTCCTGGAGCAGTATTTTGGATGTGGGCAATCGCTTTCCTTGGAGCGGGTTCAGCTTACATAGAGTCAGCACTTGCACAGGTTTATAAAGATGAGGTTGACGGCGAATATCGTGGAGGTCCTTCTTACTACATTGAAAAAGGACTTGGAATCAAATGGTATGCTATTCTATTTGCTGTTTGTGCAGTACTAGGAGTAGGAGTTTTCTTACCTGGAGTACAAGCTAACAGTATCGCAAGCTCAATGAACACTGCATTTGGAATTTCTCCTGCAATAACTGGAGCAATCGTAGTTGGTCTTTTAGCGTTCATTATCTTCGGAGGAACAAAGCGTATAGGTAAAGCTGCTGAGCTTATAGTTCCATTTATGGCTATTGCTTATATCATAGTTGCACTTATTATCATATTTATGAACATCACCATGCTTCCTGATGTAATTGCTCTAATTTTCCGTTCAGCTTTTGGAGCTGACGCTGCATTTGGTGGTATCTTAGGAACTGCTATTCAGTGGGGAGTAAAAAGAGGTATCTACTCAAACGAGGCTGGACAAGGTACAGGACCTATGGCTGCTGCTGCTGCTGAAGTTTCTCACCCTGCAAAGCAAGGTTTAGTTCAAGCTTTCTCTGTATATGTTGATACATTATTTGTTTGTTCAGCTACAGCTTTTATGATTCTTATTACTGGTATGTACAATGTTAAAGACGGAGCAGATGGCTTCATTGTAGAAAACATTCCTGGCGTAGAGATTGGGCCTGCTTACACGCAAATGGCAGTAAATACTCTTCTTCCTGGTTTTGGTCAAGCTTTCGTAGCAATCGCACTTTTCTTCTTTGCTTTTACTACTTTATTAGCTTACTACTACTATGCAGAGACTAACGTTGCTTATCTTTTCAAAGGTTCAAAAAATCACAAAACATATTTCTTACTAACTAAATTTGCTTTACTTGGTATGACATTCTTCGGAGCTATAAGAACAGCAGATTTAGCTTGGGCTCTTGGTGATATCGGAGTTGGAGCAATGGCTTGGTTAAATATTATAGCAATAATTCTATTAACTAAGGTTGGTGTTGGTACACTTAAAGATTACGAAAAACAGAAAAAAGAAGGAAAAGATCCAATCTACGAGCCAGAAACTCTTGGCATTAAAAATGCAGATACTTGGAAAGCAATCGCTGCTAGATACAAAAAGAAAGTTTCATAATTTAAACTTATAAAGTAAAAAATGGCTTGCATTTATGCAAGCCATTTTTTACTTTAGTATTTATTCTTAACAATAGCCTCAATTGCTACATCCATAGGGTCTATTAACGGTATATCAAAATGGGAAGAATTTAAAACTAGACCTATTTCGGTACAGCCAGCAATCAGTATCTGAGCTCCATTTTTTATCAATATTTCGCCAGTTTCAACTAGCATATCTATTGGTTTGCCTTCTATTACCCCACTTTTTATTCCATACTGCGGAGAATAAATAGCCTGCATTACTTTGTTTGTTTGGATATCGTAATCAGGATAGATTAAATTATAATCACTTAGATATTTATTAAATAATCCAGTTTTTAGGGTTCCGCTCGTTGCTAGAATACCAATATTTTTTATGTCAGGATAATTAGCTTTTATATAAATATCAAGTTCTCTTAGAGCATTCAATATTGGGAAGTTTATGCTTTCTTGAATCTCATCTATAAAATAATGAGCCGTGATACAAGGAATGCAAGCGACATCTACTTTTGCACATTCAAGGGTTTTTGCCGTCTCTATAAGAGCAGGAACTGGATTTTCTCCGTTTCCAAAGATTGCACTCGTTCTGTCTGGAATTTTACTATTGCTATCCATAATCACTCTAAAATGATCTTGATCTGTTTTTGAGGGAGTAGCTTTTATTAGCTTAAAGTAAAAGTGTGCCGTAGCTTCTGGACCCATTCCTCCAAGAATTCCTATTATTTTATCATTCATTGCTGTAACCTCTTTCTTATTATCTTTACTCAATTCCACACACTCTATGCTTTAGGGGTTCAAATAATTCATCCTCAGATATAGATGGGTTCATTATTTTTAGTTTTTTAAGTGCTATACTAGCGCCATAATCCATTCCCTGACAACCAGCAAGAAGAATTACGTCATCCTCCTTAGCCCTATTTAAAGCTTCACCAATAGCATCTGAAAGATTCTCATATAGCTCAAGCTTTAGCTTCGAACCATTAATAATGTCTCTAAACACTGCTTCTTCTTCATCAGTCACTATATCTTTTTCTGTTGTGTAATCTGCACTTTTAGTAGCAATAATTTCAGATAAATTAAGCTTTTTCGCCCATGTAACTATTGCCTGAGCATTTTCCTTATTTACAATAGGCCCTCTTGAACCTCTTATAGCATATACAAGATGCAGTTTATTATATTCCATAAAATTAAGAGTTTCCATAGTAACATCTATGTTCCCAGCATTTGCAAAATGATCATCGATTATTTTAAAATCATTTTCATATATGAACTCAAATCTTCTTTCTACACCTTTAAAATTTAAAAAGCTTTCTTGTATTACAGCTATAGGTACCTTGCAAATTAGCGCCGCAGCAATTGCAGCCATAGCATTATATACGCTGTGATAGCCTGGCACAGAAAGAGATATCTCGAAGCTTTGATCCATATATAAATGCCCATTTATTGAAAATGGTTTAGAAATTTCTACTGTAAATTTACCTCTTCCTGAGGATAAATCTAGATTTTTGCACAATATCATAGCATTATCATTATTAACGCCATAAGTAAGTACATTGGCCTCTGTCTTATTAATTAGAGATGCTGCTTCTTCACAATCCATATTCAGTATAGCCCAGCTACCCTTCTTTGCATTGGTAATCAAACTTGATTTCAATGCTACATAGTTTTCAAAGGTTTCATGAAGATCAATGTGCTCTCTGCTAATATTGTTAAAAATAACGATGTCGTAATCAATCCCAGCAATCCTGTCAAGCTCAATAGCAGACGAAGACACTTCCATTGTTACATGTGTTAAACCATTTTCTTTCATTCTGTATATATAATTTTGAAGATCTAAGGACTCTGGTGTTGTTAAATCAGAAGCTATTTGTTCATCGCCTACTTTTATAAGCACTGTTCCAACAAGCCCAGTTTTAAAATTATTATTTTCTAGAATATTATCAATCATAAAAGCAGTTGTGGTTTTACCATTAGTAGCTGTTATTCCAATCATCTTCATAAATTTTGAAGGGTGATTATAAAAATTACATGCACATAGAGCTAAAGAATGCCTAGCATCTGAAACCAAATATTGAGGAATATCAATATTATCTTGAATGCTTTCCACAACAGCACCTACAGCTCCTTTGTTTTTAGCATCTAGTAAATACTTATGTCCATCTGTCTTATATCCTTTGATACAAAAGAATAAATCTCCCTCTTTAACCTTAGCAGAATGATAAGCTATCCCCTGAATATTATGGTCATGGCTTAAAGGTCTGTTTTCCTCTAAAATTTCAATCCCTTTCAATAAAGAAGCAACGTCCATCATTATAATTCTCCTCACGTAAAATTAAGCTTACCTAAAAATTTTTTTAGTTATTTTTTTTGAAATACTTTTGCTAAAAGCAAAAAACGGCTTAGGATCTGAATAGTCCCATATAGCATATGCTTTAGGTTTAAAATATGATTTTAGAACCTGAGATAGCTTCAGCTGTTTTGTCTTTAGATATCCTCTAACAGCAAAGAAATCCTCGTAAGCATACCAAAACACTAGCCCAGTATCCTTTTTAAGCTCAAAAGGTGGTTGTGGCTTTCCTATTAGCTCAGAATAGGTTAAATATGGCATGTTTATCCCTGCCTTATACAGCAAGCTATTTAAATTAGTTATTCTTACATTCACCTCTATTAAATAAAATTCTCCTGTTACTGCATCTTTTTTAAACTCAATTTCCGCAAATCCTTTAAAACCAACATTTTCTAAAAATTTTGCTCCTATATCATAGAGCTCTTGGACATATTTCTGTCCAGTATATACTGAGGCTCCAAAATTTATAGGATACTGTCTAAATTTCTGGCAAGTCATCCAGTTTGTAACTTTTGAATCCTGATTTAAGTAAGCATCAAAAGTGTACATATGGTCGTCAAATCCTGGAATTATTCTTTGTACAATTACTTCCAGCTTTTTCTCATGTACTTTTTTTACTGCTTCAAGCAATTCTTCCTTGTTATTAACCTTAAACATCTTTCTTCTAAAAACCGACACAAATGATGGAGAATCAGTAGGTTTAACAATACATGGATAGCCAATTTGCTTGTCAACTTTATCTAAATAATCCTCATCGCTTACATAAACTGTTTCTGGAACTTTAACAGAATTTTTTACTGCAAGAGCGTGAAGCTTCTCTTTATCCATAAGATTAGTGTAAATTCCCTGCTGATTCTGAGGAATAAGGTAATATTCTCTAAGCTCGTAGAGATACTCATCTACAAACTCAACATATGGATCAGCACAAGGAATCAGCACGGGTTTTAGAGCTTGCTTTGATGCATAATCTATTAAAAACTGTAAAAACTCTTTAGGTTGTTTTTTATAGTGTGGACCGATTAATTTTTCCTTACAATATTTTGATTCAAAAGCATAAGAGCCTTCATAGCTATAATCTACAGCCGCTACTTCAACACCCATCACACCTAGACATCTTATTGTACTTAAGCCTATATAATAATTAGCACCTAAAATAACTGCTTTATTAGACACGGTAATCCCCCTAAAATAGATTCTAATATAATTATCAACACTTAAATATATCTTTTCAAACTAATATTTTATCATGAAAATCTAATCTATAAAACCCTATAGTAAATATAGTTTTTCTTTGGCAATTAAAGATTGATTATTAAGCTCTTCACTGAGTTAATTGCATAATCATAATCATTATTATTTTCAATTATGTAATCAGAATACTTTTTATATAATCCTATTCTTTCGTTATATATTTTTATAAGAGCTGTTGGATTATCCTTTACTAGTGGTCTATTATTAACATCCATTTCCTCTAATATTTTTTCTGGATTTCTATCAATAAAAATTATACTGTATCCATTATTCTTCAATATTTCAATATTACTTGAGTCAAGAATAATCCCCCCACCGCAATCTATAATACAGCTTTCATTAATAACAGCATTTTTTAATACTTTTGTTTCAATTTTTCTAAAATACGGCTCCCCAAATTTCTCAAATATATCGGATATGCTTAAATTGAGTTCCTTTTCCACCATCTTATCAATAGAAATAAGCTTAAGAGCCAAGTCTTTTGAAATGTCATTAGCTATACTGCTTTTTCCACATCCCATCATTCCTATAAATGCTATTTTTTTCATCTTCTTTACCTCATTTATATTTATTATTTTTAAAACATTGTCCAATCAAAATTAACATGTTAAAATAATGAAAATTTATGTAAAGCTAGGAGAATAATATGAAAATCGAAGCTACTAAAAAAATCCAAATAAAAAACATTGAAATCGGGGGAAGCAAAACCCTAATTTGTACTCCTATAATACCCTCTACTCTTGAAGATTTTGTTGCAGATATCGACGATGCTCTATCTCAAAATCCAGATGTAGTTGAGTGGAGATTAGATTACTTTGACAATCTCAGTTCATTAGATTATGTATATAATACCTTAACTTCAATTAAATATAAACTAGCAAATACAATATTTATCTTGACTCTAAGAGATAATAAAGAAGGCGGAAAATGCACTCTTTCTCAAGAAGATAAGCTCAAAATAATTCAAAACGCTCTAAAAACAGATACTATCGATATATTAGATATAGAACAAATCCAAGGAAAAGATTATATATCTACAGTTAAACAAATGATTAATAATACTAATACGAAGCTTATACTTTCTTATCACAATTTTGAGTTTACACCAAATAAAGAAGAAATCGTTCAAAAAATAGAAAAGGCCCTCGAATTAGGGGCCGATATTCCTAAAGTAGCATATATGCCACATTCTAGTGAAGATGTACTTTGTTTATTAGATGCTAGTCTTTCATGCAGAAAATTATTAGAGGCTCCTATGGTGAGCATCTCCATGGGTGACCTAGGAAAAATTTCTAGAGTATATGCTGGCCAATTTGGCTCTGATATTACCTTTGCTTCTTTGAAAGACTCAACCGCTCCAGGTCAAATCAAAATTGATGATTTAAAGAGAGCTTGGACCCATCTTTTTTAATTCGTCCCTGATTTCACTTAATAGCACAACTTCTTCACTTGGTTTTGCTGGCGCTGCTTCTTCTTTTGGTTTAGCTTTTAATTTATTTATCATCTTAATCATTATAAAAATTGAAAAAGCAATGATAACAAAATCAACTAAATTTTGAATAAATTGACCGTAGTATACAGCCAGTTCTGGAATTTCTCCCTGAGCTGGCTCAATTACATATTTAAGATGCTTAAAATCAACACTTCCTGTTAGTATAGATATAACTGGCATTATAATATCGTTTACTAGGGATGTGATTATCTTGCCAAATGCTCCTCCAATAATAATCCCCACTGCCATATCCATAACATTTCCACGCATAATAAATGTTTTAAACTCCTTTAACATGTCCTTCATCCTTCCTTTTCTTTAGTTTCTTGAATAATATCTTTATAAATCCAACTATATAATACCCTAAAAATATCTGGTTAAAAACTATTCTATAAGGTAGATATAATTATATGTACTAAAATTATTTTATTTACTCATTAATATAACTAATCAAGAGGTGATATTATGTGGTTTACAAAAGAGATTCAGGATGTTCTAAAGGAATATGATTCGAATGAAGCGACAGGACTTTCCAGTCAAGAGGTAAAACTTCGATTAGAAAAATATGGTGAAAATAAATTAAAATCTAAACCTAAAAAAAGCTTTTTTCAGCTATTCTTATCTCAGCTTAAGGATATGCTTATATATGTTTTGCTAGGAGCAGCTGCTATTACTTTATTTATTGGTGAGTATGTTGATGCAGTTATAATACTGCTTGTTGTAATTCTTAATGCAGTTATAGGTGTGGTTCAAGAGTATAAGGCCGAAAAAGCTGTTGAGGCTCTGCAAAAATTATCTAATCCAAAGGCCCTAGTTAAAAGAGATGGCCAAACCTTAGAAATCCAGGCCCTTGAATTAGTCCCTGGAGACATAGTAATTTTGGATGCTGGAAGATTCGTTCCAGCTGATTTGAGATTAATTGATTCTGCTAATCTTCAAATAGAAGAATCTGCACTAACCGGTGAATCTGTCCCTTCTGAAAAAAGTGCATCTGAAATATATACTAACCTTAAAACTCCACTGGGTGATCAAAGTAATATGGCATTTATGTCTACAATAGCTACCTATGGCAGAGGCGAAGGAATAGTAGTCGCGACTGGTATGAATACAGAAATTGGTAAAATAGCTCAAATACTAGATGAAGATAATAATGAATTAACTCCTCTTCAGGTAAGACTGGAGGAGCTTGGCAAAATCCTAGGGTACATTGCTATAGGAATATGTATCTTGATATTTGCAATCGCATTAATCCAAAAAAGAGATTTATTTGAAATGTTTCTTACAGCAATTAGTTTGGCTGTAGCCGCTATACCAGAAGGATTGCCAGCAATAGTAGCTATTGTTTTAGCTATAGGCGTTACTCGTATGTCTAAAATCAACGCTATAGTAAAAAAACTGCCAGCTGTAGAAACTCTTGGCTCAGTAAACATTATTTGTTCAGACAAAACTGGTACCTTAACACAAAATAAAATGAAAGTAATGAAATATTATACTCTAAATAATTTAAATGAAGTTGATGATAATAATGAAATAAATAATCCTGATTCCATAAAACTAGTTCAAGGAATGATACTTTCCTCAGATGCCACCTATGAAAATAACGAAGGCACTGGAGACCCTACTGAGATTGCCCTAGTTCAACTTGGCAATCACTATGGTATACTCAAATCCAAATTAAATGAAACCTATCCTAGAGTAGGAGAAAAACCATTTGACTCTGATAGAAAGCTCATGTCTACATTAGTAAAATCAAATGATAAATTTCTTGTTTATACTAAGGGAGCTCTCGATAGTCTGTTAAAAATTTCAACTCATGTAATTAAAGATGGTAAATCCATTCCACTTACTGAGAATCATAAATCTGAGTTCATAAAAACAAGCGAGGAGCTTTCAAATAAAGCTCTACGTATATTAGCACTTGCATATAAGGAGGTAGAGACTGAAATATCCTCTGATGAAATGGAAAATGATTTAACTCTTATAGGTATTGTTGGAATGATGGATCCTCCTAGACTTGAGGTAAAATCATCAATTGAAACAGCTAAAAAAGCTGGAATTACTCCTATAATGATTACTGGTGACCATAAAACTACAGCGTTTGCAATAGCCAAAGAATTGGGAATTGCCGATGATATATCCCAGGCTATTATGGGAACTGAAATTGATGAATACACAGATGAAGAGTTTTCAAAGCTTATAAATAAAATTAAAGTATTTGCTAGAGTTTCTCCTGAGCACAAAGTAAAAATAGTTAAAGCTTTTAAATCTCAAGGAAATATCGTATCTATGACTGGAGATGGTGTAAATGACGCCCCTTCACTTAAAACAGCTGATATAGGTGTCGCAATGGGCATAACTGGTACCGATGTATCAAAAGGCGCTAGTGATATGATATTGACTGATGATAACTTTACTACAATAGTTCATGCAATAGAAGAAGGAAGAAATATTTATAACAATATAAAAAAATCAGTAGTGTTTTTATTATCCTGTAACCTTGGAGAAGTAGTAACTATACTGCTGTCTATATTATTTTTCTGGCCTGTACCACTTCTTCCAACTCAAATTTTATGGATAAATCTAATAACTGATACCTTGCCAGCAATTTCACTTGGTATGGACCCTGGCGATAAAGATGTTATGAACAAAAAACCAAGAAACCCTAAAGAAAGCTTTTTTGCCCACGGAGCTGGTCCAAGAGCTATAATGGGTGGTATTTTAATTGGATTGCTGACCTTAGGAGCCTTCTTTTATGGACTTTACGAGCATGGTTATTCACTCGGCTCTAGAAATATTCCAGAAGATGTTTTGACATATGCTAGAACTATGGCATTTGTTGTACTTGCAGCTTCACAATTATTTTATTCACTTGCAATGAGAAATCCAACAAAATCAATATTTCAAATCGGTATATTTAGTAACCTTTATTTAATTGGAGCTATAATTATAGGTTTTATACTTCAATTCAGTGTGATTTCTATACCATTTTTAGCAAATGCATTCAAAGTTCATAATATAAGTATTCAGGATTGGGGATTAGTTATATTATTTGCCCTTATCCCTCTTATGATAAACGAGATAGTTAAAATCTTTCTTAGAAAAAGAGAAGCCCGTATTTAAACCTATCCAATAAATAATTTTTCAAATTAAATAATTTGCTTTTTTAAAATTATAAAAGGACTGTTGAAAATAAAGTAGTGTATTATTTTTGATTTTAATCAAATATAATACACTACTTTATTCTTCAGTCCTTTTTAGAGCATCTAGCATTCAAATTCCTAATGAATACTTCATCATTACATCAAGGGAGCAAATAACCTAAGCACTGAGCGTCCAATAGTCTTATACCATTTGATATTATCTAAATAAGACTTTTCAATCTCAGTACATTTTTCTAGAGTACTAACAAAATCTGTTTTTAAATCTTCTATGCTTGCTGTATTATACATCCACACTCCACATTCAAAATGAAGATATAGGCTCCTATAATCCATGTTAATAGTACCAACAATCCCAAACTTATCGTCACTTACATAGGTTTTTGAATGAATAAATCCGGGAGTATATTCATATATTTTTACTCCGCTATTTACCAAGGGCTTATAATAGGATCTAGTTACAGCATGCACATACCATTTGTCACCATGATGTGGAGTTATTATTCTTACGTCCACACCATTTTTTGCAGCTATACATAAGGCAGTGAGCATTTCATTGTCAATAATCAAATAAGGCGTAGTTATATAAACATAATCTTTTGCATTGTTAATAATATTTAGATATACTGTTTCTCCCACTGACTCTTTATCTAAAGGATTATCTGAAAAAGGCTGAATAAATCCTCCTTTATATTCATCTATTCCATTTTTATATCTATATTTTTCATAATCCTCAGCGCTTGAATCCAAATACTCCCATAAAGATAAAAACATAACCGTTAAGCTCCAAACTGCCTCTCCATCAAAAAGAATCGCTGTGTCCTTCCAATGTCCATGAAGCTCTATTTCATTGATATATTCATCTGCTAAATTTATTCCACCAGTAAAGCCTACTTTTCCATCAATTACTGTTATCTTTCTATGGTCTCTATTATTAAAAGCTAAAGATATAATTGGTCTCACAGGATTAAAAACATGGCATCGTATTCCCATATTTTCAAGCTGTTTATTATATTCTTTTGTTAGCTTTCCTAAACAACCTATATCATCATATATAATTCTAACATCCACGCCTTTTGAAGCTTTTTCTTTTAGTATATCCAATATGCTATTCCACATTATGCCTTCTTCAATAATAAAATATTCCATAAATATAAAACTCTCAGCCTTATTTAATTCCTCTTTCAAGCGTTTAAATTTTTCCTCTCCAAGTCTGTAGTATTCAGTGTTATTACTATAATAAAGGGGATAATAGGCATAGTTTGATATATAATGAGATATCTTTGCTGCGTCCATGTCTTGGCTTCTTAGCATAGCATTCTTTTTTTGATTATCAATTAATACTTCTTTTGTCTTTTCTTCTATTTTATGCATTTTGCTTACTATTTTTTTAGAAAGACTACTTTTTCCTATCAAAATATAAAATAATCCTCCAAAAATAGGAACCAGCATAATAGGTATAATCCAAGCAATTTTATATGCAGGATTGCTTTCATCATTTACTATCCAAAGAACAACTAGAGAGCTTATAAAAATATTCACTGCATAAAAATATGTGAAATACTGGTAGAATTTAATAACCATACCTACTATAAGCGCTATTTGCAATAATATTGCCAGTCCTAAAAATAAAATACGTGGTATTGTATAGTTTTTCATAAAATTTCTCCCTTGAGCCAGTTTTATGCTTTTCAAGCTAATTATATCATACCCATATTTGTTACTTCTTCATCAGCAAAGAGTTAGCTTTACGATGTTGATGTTATTCGTAACAAATATGGCGAATGAGTTTGACTAAAGGAAAATTAAAGCTAAAGTTCGTTATCTTTTATTAGCGATCTACTTAGAGCTATCTCAAGATTTCCATTACGGCATCTTAGTTCATCAATGAAAGCTTTAGAGTCCATATTCTCTTTAAAGCAAACTTGATAAGAGAGCTTGAATAAGCTTCCCATATCAGTAGTCTTAACTTGAATAAGCTCCCAGCTATTTAAATATTCACATAAAATATCATCAAATAAAGTCTCATAATCCAAATCCTCTGGTATTGTTATTTTTAGTAGCTTTTCATTCTCTTTGCTTTTGCCTATATCAAGCTTTTCATAAATAATATTTGCGGTTCCAATAAGCAGTACAAATACAAAAGCCAGTAAATAATACCCTGTCCCCACAGCTAAACCTACAGCCATGGCCATAAAAATAGCAGTTATTTCTTTAGCTCCTCCTGGTGCTGATCTAAATCTTATAAGGCTGAATGCTCCCATTACAGCTACTCCTGTCCCTAGATTTCCATTTACTAGAGTTATTACAGTCTGAACTATCATTGGAAGAAGCGCTAAGGTTATAACAAAGCTCTTACTATAAGAGTTCTTATATTTATAAATTATGCTTATAAAATAACCTAAAATACATGAAACCACCATTCCTAAGCCAAAATTTTGAATCACACTGAAAGACTCGTTAAAATTATTAATTGCTACACTATACAATAATTCTGTTGTCATAAATACTCTCCTTTATTGTTTTTTTATAGGCTTCTCCATATTTTGAAAATGAATGCTGAAATATTTCTAAATCTACAAAAATTTTATTAAGCCAAATTGGTATTGCTCCTGATATTTTTATTTCCATAAGCATGAACTCCTTGTCAATGAGGTTAAAGCCATAGCTACCATTTTCCAAGCTTAAATCAAAATCTCTATATTTTAGATTGTAATCAAAGGTTATTCTCAAGCTTTCATCATTAGCTCCTTTATATGAATATCTGTCATAATAAATGTACATTGCTGGCTTAAGAAAATTATGATAGTTAAAAAAGTATTCAATTTCTTTACCTATCTGTCCCTCTTCTTTAAGAAGTGAAATATTATTTAGATAAGTCTTGCTTTGTTTTACAGTGGACTTTATTCTTCTTTTGTAAACTACTTTCTTATACTTTTTTTTAAGCTCTAAAAATACTTCATCTTCTGCCTTAGGGTAAGGACTGTAGCTTCTGATTCTAAACTTTTCTTTATAAATTGGTTTTTCAAGCGATTGCCTAATCAGCTTATATGATGGCGTATCATAGTAAATATTTGATATTGAAGATTTAAAAAATTTATCTTCAACTATATGATTTCTTAGCTGATATAGCAACTCCTCGTATTGAGTCCTTGATATCATGTATTTAAGCTCATATCTCTTAAAATTGTATACGGTAGCGCTCATAAACTCATCTCCTAGTATAATAATCTTATGGTCTGTAATACATAGTATGCTCATTCCTTTATAAATAATCAGCAGCCATAACTGTTTATAACTAGAATATAAACCCTTAACTTAAAATTAACTTAAAAAATGATATTATTATAATAATTCTTAACAAAGCTAAATAATTCATGCTCTACAAAAATATAAAAAAGAAGCTAATATTCTGTATGATGCTTACAAAGACTAATCTAATTGTTAATTAAATTAGTCTTTGTACCTCATATCAGATAGCTTCTTTTGTTATCCTCAAATTTCTATAAATACAAAATAGTTTACAGCTTCTTATCTAAAACCCTATTTTTTTCTATAAAATTTGACTTTCATAGTAAAGTTATTATCATCGTCTATTTCAGCTGAAATTTTTGCATTATGTTTATCTACTATTGCTTTTGCAATAGATAGTCCCATTCCATTTCCACCTTTTTGTCTTGTCCTAGCTTCATCAAGTCTATAAAATCTATCAAATATCTTATTTAAATCTTCTTTATTAATTAGTTCACAGCTATTAGAAACTGACAAAATAGAATCTTTATTTTGAGAAAGCTCAATAAAAATATTCCCATCATCTGTTACATATTTGAATGCATTGTCTAATATTATGTTTACAAGCTGAACTATGCTCCCTTTGTCAGCTAAAATAAATACATTCTCTTGAATGCTTGTTTTTACCTTTATATTAGTATAAATGGCTGAAAACTCTGTCATTGCATCTATTAATATCTTACTTAAATCAATTTCTTGAAACACAAGATTGTCAATCTTTTCTTCAAGGGTTGATAGCATAAGCATCTGTTCAATAAGATACTTAAGCCTTCTAATTTGATTGTGATTGCTAATAGTCCATTTACTTTCCCCAGAAATCAACTCTAATACCTCATTATTGGCAGATAAAATTGCTAATGGAGTTTTAATTTCATGGCTAGCATTACTGATGAATTCTTTTTGTCTATTTAGATTATCTACAAAGGGCTGAATCGCTTTTTTTGATAAAACAACCAGTAATAAAAATACTATTAATAAAGATATAAATAGCACAATCAAAGAAACTGTAAGAAAGCTTTTATTTATATGCTGCTCTTTGCTTATATCCAGAAATACAATCAAGGATCCACCATTTTTTGTGCTAAGTGAATATCTATAATTATCAATAGTCCCTTTTGATTTTCCATCCTCTAATATTTGGTTCACATAATCTATGGCTATATAAGAAACATCTGCGGCTATGTTAGTATTATCAACTGAAATAATAGAATCTGATTCAGATATTCTAACAGTAAAGTATCTATTGAGATATCTTCCTTCAGGTCCTAATTCAGGTTTTTTAGGAGGTCTGTCATCTGGGATTTTATGCTCATCAAAAGGTATTCTTCCATCGTTATCACTAATTATAGATAGTAATTCATCACTATTTTTATTAGTCTTATATATGTTTGCCATGTTAATGGAAGATAATACAATCACCATTACTGTAGAAATTGCAACCATAGCAACTAAAACAAATCTCCACCTTAGCTTATCAGTCACAGCCCACCTCTATCTTATAGCCTAAGCCTCTAATTGAAGCAATAGTTACCTTTGAGTCTAGCTTTGCAAGTTTTTTTCTAAGAGAGCTAATATTTACCCATACGACATTTATTTCTGCATCTGACTCATATCCCCATATCTTGTCCATAATCAAATCTTTAGATAGGATTTGTTTAGAATTTAAAATAAGTAGCTCCATAGTTTGAAATTCCTTCTTGTTCAAAACCACTTGCTGATTGTTGCATATGATTTGACATGTATCTCTATTTAAATACATATCTCCAAATTCCAGTATATCAGCATTAAAATTTTGTGGCCTTCTAAGCAGGGCCTTTATTCTTGCAAGTAGCTCTTTCATTTCAAAAGGCTTTGTAAGGTAGTCATCTGCTCCTAGCTCAAGGCCTGTGACCTTGTCATCTACATGACTTTTTGCTGTCAACATTAGTATTGGAGCTTTACAATTTTTTTCTCTTAGCTTGCTTAGAACTTGGTATCCATTTAGCTTTGGCATCATTATATCCAATATAATAATGTCATAGTCTATTTCTTGTGCATAGGAAAGAGCATCCTCTCCGTCATATACTGCGTCCACCACATAATTATTATGAGAAAGCAGCATAACAAGAGCATTTGAGAGTTCCTTTTCATCTTCAGCCAATAATATCTTCATTTTTACCATCCTTAATTAAAATTTATATCTATCCCATAATATATTAAGCTTCCAACTTAAAATGAAGTTAAAATTATGCTAATTTAATCAAAGAATGTTAATAACATAAGACTAGATACAAAATTACATCTCTACTTGATCACCAATATTTAGCTCAAGTGCCTTAATATAAATCATTTTTGCAGTTACAATATCAAGCACAGCTGTTCCAACAGTTTTAAAAAAAGTTATTTCGTCACTAGATTCTCTGCCTTTGGTTTTTCCTAAAAGTAGTTCTCCAAGCTCTCCTGTTACTATAGCTTCTGTACATTTATTATTTTTAATTGGATTAATTAAATCAGCACTCTCACTTAGAACTCCATCTCTAGTATCTACGTATACCTTGCCAGCATTAAGTACAGTGTATTCATCAATCTCATGCATCTCAGGAGTATACGAGCCAACTCCATTTATATGAGCCCCTTTTTTCACAAGTCTTCCATCAAATACAGGATTCTTTGTAGTTGTAACACTAGTAATGATATCTGCATTATCAATAGCTTCCTCAGAGCTTTCTACAGCAATACATTTTATATTGAATTTTTCCATCATTTTTGCTGCAAAATCTTTAGCTCTCTCTATATTAATATCATAAATTCTAAGCTCTTTTATATTTCTTACAGCTAGTACTGCTTCTACTTGAGTTTCAGCTTGCCCACCTGTACCAAAAATAGCAAATATACTTGAGTCTTCATTCGATAAAAGCTCTGTAGCTGCACCTGAAACAGCTCCTGTTCTCACTCTAGTAAGATAAGTTCCATCCATCATAGCACAAACCTGACCTGTCTCCTCATCTAGAAGAATCATAGTTGCGGGTACTGACGGCAACCCTTTATTAATATTATTTGGATAAACTGATACTATTTTTATGCCTAGTGCCTTTGATGATGCTGCATATCCTGGCATATATAAGCTTTGTCCACCCGCTTCTTTTACATTAATATTGGTTCTTAGAGGTATATCAGCATCATTGCTTGAATAAGATATAAGTGAATCCTTAGCAGCCTTAATCGCTTCCTTCATTGTAAAAACCTGCTTCATATGATTTTCTTTCAAAACTAATATTTTCATAATATTTTTCTCCTTATAATATAAGTAAATTCTCTTAACTTTATAATAGATTAAATATACTATAAAATCAAAGGATTCGCTAGAATAAAGAAATTTTAGAGGATATTTATGCTAACTTAAAATACCCATCTAATTTGATGGGTACTTTAATAAATTATCTTATTATATCCTTATGCTACATCGGATAAATTATTAACTTTATCCATTTGTTCATATGATGTAGAATTATTATCCTTTATAAGCTTGTAAATCTGGACTGCTACTAAAGGTATTAAGGACAATCCAATTACTGATAGATGCTGGGATATATCGAGCTTACTCACCTCAAACGTAGTCATAAGAGGTGGGTAATTCATAACAAACAAAAGCATTAAGCTTCCTACAATAATTGATAAAATTACATAGATATTGCTAAGAACTCCGATTTTAAAAACAGAAGCTTTAGAACGGCAGTTCAAACTATGAAATAGTCTTGATAAGCATAAGGTTGCAAAAGCCATAGTGCTACCTACTAAATGACTACCACTTGAAAAGCCTATATAATAAGCTGTCATGGTTACTAATGCAATTAAAGCTCCTTTAGTCGATACCTGTTTAATAAATTCCTTGTTAATAATTGAGTCTGTTCTTTTTCTTGGCTTTTCTTTCATAATGCTTTCATCATGAGGCTCTAAGCCTATAGCTATAGCTGGCAAGCTGTCTGTTAATAAATTTATAAACAAAAGATGTACAGGAGCAAATGGCGCTGCAAGTCCTGCCACAGAAGCAAAAATTACTGAGAAAATACCAGCTGCATTTCCAGATAATAAAAACTTAATTGAGTTTTTTATATTTACGTAAATAGAGCGACCACTAGATATAGCTTTTACAATTGTGGCAAAATTATCATCAGTAAGAACCATAGAGGCTGCTTCTTTTGATACCTCTGTGCCTGTTATTCCCATTGCTACTCCTACATCTGCCTGTTTTAATGCTGGTGCATCATTTACCCCATCTCCAGTCATAGCAACTACCATAGATTTTTTCTGCCAAGCTCTTACTATCCTAATCTTATGCTCAGGTGATACTCTTGCGTATACGCTAATATTTTCAACAATATTATAAAGCTCATCATCTGTTAGCTTCTCAATTTCGTGCCCTTCTAAAGCCTCCGTTTCATCATTAATTATCCCTATCTGCTTTGCAATTGCAATTGCTGTTATTTTATGATCTCCGGTAATCATCACTGGCTTTATCCCAGCTAAAATACAGTCAGCAACAGCTTTTTTTGATTCTGGTCTAGGTGGATCCATCATAGCAATCATACCCATGAATATCAGTTCATCTTCATCTTCTAATTTAGGTCTAGATTCATTTTTGTATTCCTTATATGCAAACGCTAGAACTCTGAGTCCATTTTTAGCTAGACTATTATTATCATGCTTTATTTTAGCTTTAACCTCATCATTTAAAATCTCAACTCCATTCGAAGTCAAAATTTTATGAGCTTTGTTAATTATTGTATCTACAGCTCCTTTAGTAATCATAAGCTTGCTGTTTTCATAAGCATTTACAGTACTCATCATCTTTCTATCTGAGTCAAATGGGAGCTCAAATATTCTAGGATGAGCATTTCTTGTCACTTGCTCATTAATATTATGTTCATTTCCTAAATTCACAAGCGCTATTTCTGTTGGGTCTCCAATATTACTGTCCCCTGAAACAATAGCATCATTACATAATACCGAAAATTGTATTAATTTATTTATAAGGCTTTGGTCAGTAGCCTCATCACTATCAACTATATTATTGTCAACCCATAGCTTTTGAACTTTCATTTTATTTTGAGTAAGTGTACCAGTCTTGTCGGAGCATATAACTGATATGCTTCCTAAACTCTCTACTGCATTCAATTTCTTAACTATAGCATTTGATTTCGACATCTTCTGAGTTCCAAAGGCAAGTACAATTGTAACAATAGAACTTAAAGCCTCAGGTATAGCCGCTACTGCTAGTGCAACTGCAAACATAAAAGAATCAATAATTGCTTTATCTCTTAATATATCAATAATAAATATTATTCCAGATATAATCAAAATTGCTATAGAGAGATTTTTTCCAAAATTATCAAGGGTTTCTTGAAGCGGAGTTTTTCTTGCTTTAGCATTTTCTAGCATCGATGCAATTTTACCTATTTCAGTTTTCATCCCAGTATCAGTAACTACTGCTACACCTCTTCCATAGGTTACATAGCTACCGGAAAAAACCATATTCTTCATATCTCCAATTGAAACATCATTTTGGCTAATTGCTTCAATCTCTTTTGTAACACTTTCTGACTCTCCAGTTAGCGAGCTTTCGTTAACTTGAAAGCTGTGAGCTTCAATTACTCTTGCATCTGCGCTTATATAATCTCCTGCATCAAAAAATATTATATCTCCAACAACTAGTTCATTTGATGGTATTTCTTTTTTCATTTTATCTCTTAAAACTTTTGATACTGGTGAAGACAATGCCTTTAGTGAATTAATAGAGTTATTTGCTTTAATATGTTGAACTGTTCCTAAGATTGCATTTAATACTACAACAAAAATTACTACAATAGTACTTTCATATTTTCCTAGAGCTGCTGAAATTATGGCTGCTAAAATAAGCATAATTACCAAAAAGTCCTTGAACTGGTCCATAAAAACTTTTATCGGAGTGTCTCCTTTGGCTTCATCTAGCTTGTTATATCCATGCTCCAATCTTCTTTTTTGGACTTCCTGCTCTGATAATCCATCAATACTTACATCCAAAATCTCCATTACTTCTTCACTGCTTTTCCTATAAAATTTCACTTGCTAATCTCCCTCCTTATTTTCCAAACAAAAAAGACTCTACAGCTAGAATTAACTAGCTATAGAGTCTCACTAAACAATAGTGTCTGCAAAGCCGGGACGAATCCGAAATGACGACTTTGAATCCTGCTTCAGCAGGCAGTTACTCCCTCTATAGGAATACATTTTGTTTGTTTATATTACCACTCACAAAAGTACTTTGTCAATTGTATTTTTAAAGTACCTTACTTAAAAAATCAATAGTTCTTGGATGAGAAGCACAAGTAAATATTTCTTTTGGGCTTCCAGATTCAACTACTGCTCCCTCATCCATAAAAAGAACTCTATCTGCAACTTCACGGGCAAATCCCATCTCATGCGTTACCACAATCATAGTTACATCTTCATTTGCTAGGCTCTTCATAAGCTCAAGCACTTCTCCCACCATTTCCGGATCAAGAGCTGAAGTTGGTTCATCAAATAGCATAGCTTTTGGCTTCATGGCAAGAGCTCTTGCTATAGCAACCCTTTGTTTTTGCCCTCCAGAGAGTTTACTAGGAAACTCATTTTTCTTATCTGATAAGCCTATTCTTTCTAATAAAGCAAGCCCTATTTCATTTGCTTCTTCAGTAGAATATTTCTTTAGAAGTATAGGTGCCATAGTTATATTTTCAAGTACAGTCTTATTTGGAAAAAGGTTAAACTGCTGAAATACCATTCCAATTTGTTGTCTGTATGAATTTAATATTTTTGAATCCTTAGTTATTAGTTTTCCTTCAAAATGAACATCCCCATCACAGGGTGGTTCAAGAAAATTAATGCATCTTAGCAATGTACTTTTTCCAGAACCACTAGGTCCAATAATCGCTAATACTTCGCCTTTATTAATTTCTTCATCGATTCCTTTTAATACATGTAAATCTCCAAATTTTTTGTGGATATTATTTAATTTAATCACTTGCTTGTAATCTCCTTTCAATTACTCCAAATCCTTTTGATAAGACAGCTGTCAAAATAAAATATATAAGTGCCGCCACAAGAAGTGGTTCAAATGGTTTATATGTTATCCCCCTAATGGTATCTACATTGTACATAAGGTCGTGAAGGCCAATAACTGATACTATAGCCGATTCCTTAATTAGCACTATAAATTCATTGCCAAGTGCAGGTAATATGTTTTTAAAAGCCTGAGGAAGTATTACCTCTTTATATGCCATGGCTCCCGTCATTCCTAAGGACTTTGTTGCTTCAAACTGACCTTTATCTACAGCCATTATTCCAGCTCTTATTATTTCTGCAATATATGCTGATGAATTAATTGACATTGCTATTACTCCAGCTACAAACATGGGGATGTCCTTTAGTCCGTAATATACTATATATAGCTGTACTAATAATGGAGTTCCTCTTATAAATGCAATATAGGCTCCAGAAATATTTTGTAATATCTTAAATTTTGACAGCTTCATAATAGATAGAACTATTCCGCCTATTAATCCTAAAATAACAGTGATAAAGCTTAGCATCAAAGTGTTTGATGTTCCAGATATAAAAAATTTATAGTAGTCAACAAGAAATCCAAAATCCATAATTATGCTCCTTTTATTAAGTAAAAATATTACTGTGCTGATAATTCCGTTGCTTCAATAATATATTTTTCTAATGTTTTATCTTCAATAATAGTTTCAAGCGTGCTATTTATTTGGCTTAGTAAATCCTCTTGGTTCTTATTAATAGCAAGAGCTACTCCACCTTCAGAGCCTAAATCAAGATTGTTTACTGCTATGCTTTCATTTGCATCAGCATAAGATTTAGCAACTACCTCCGCTAAGATGATTCCATCAATTTTGCCACTTTGTAATTCCATTATAAGATTTGGAATTTTGCTAATAGCAACTTTTTCTGAATCAGGAAACTGTGTATCTGCTATTTCCTCTTGTATCGTTCCTTTTTGAACTCCAACTTTAAGTCCTTTGAAATCTTCAGGGGCTTTTAACATATCTACTTTATCTGCTGCAACAAGCATAGTTGAATGAGCATCATAGTAAACAATTGAAAAATCTACTGATTTTTTTCTTTCTTCAGTTGGATTCATTCCCGCTGCTATAAAGTCAATTTTTTTACCAGTTAATGCTGCAAGAAGTCCATCAAACTTCATATCTACAATTTCTAGCTCAACACCCATATCCTCTGCTATTTTCTGAGCAATTGCTATATCAAATCCAACATAAGTATCCACTCCATTTATTTCTTTATGAAATTCATATGGAGGATAATCAGCTGATGTTCCCACAACGATTTTCCCTTTTTCCTTAATCATTTCAACAGCACTTTTCTCTTCCTCGGCTGAAGAGCTACACCCAACAAAGCTTAAAACCATTAAAATAGCCACACCTAATCCCATTAATTTCTTTTTCATAACATTTCCTCCTTTAATTATTGTTTAGTCAATGGTTATGCAGACGATTTTCTAAAAATGAGCTTTCTTTGCATAAAAAAAAACTCCCGTCCACAATTTTAAAAAATTGGGACGAAAGTTATACTTCCGCGGTACCACCCATATTAACACAAGGTTCTCTCTTTGGTACGGAGATAAACTCTCGATACCTATCCAAGATAACGGTAGGATTCCGTCTGACCTTAGAGCTTTAAAGCTTTCTTGCCAGAGACTCTGAGAAGCTCTCAATATAGTTGTTCTCGATTGGGCTCACACCATCCCCAACTCGCTGTAACCGACTTCTATATATTCTCATCTCGTCAACGTCATATTGCATAATTATTAACTTGTTCTCAATGATACAAAATTCAAACCGAGTTGTCAACTATAAAATAAAAATATTATAAAAAAAATTATAATTCTAAAATTATAATTCTAAAATTTTAATCTTAAAATTAATTTAAATCATTTGCTCTTGGATAATAGATTTTAACTTAGCAACTACTAAATCTATAGCTACCGCATTATGACCACCTTCTGGTATTATTATATCCGCATAGCGCTTATTTGGCTCAATAAATTGTAAATGTGCTGGTCTAACAGTTGCAAGGTACTGGGCTATAACAGAATCAACTGTTCTACCTCTTTCATTTATGTCTCTTTGTATTCTTCTAAGTATTCTAATATCAGCATCAGTATTTACAAATATTTTTATGTCGAGAAGATTTCTCAGTCTCTCATCTTCTAAAATCATTATTCCTTCGACTATTATGATACTTCTCGGATGAACAGTTACAGTTTTATCTCTAAATCTAGTGTGATTTTCAAAATCATAAACAGGCTTTTCTATGGTCTGTCCTTCTAACAATAAATTTAAATGCTCAATTAATAAATCGTTGTCAAATGCAAGAGGATGATCATAATTAGCTTTTATTCTCTCTTCCATAGGAAGATTAGTTTGATCCTTGTAATATGCATCTTGCTCAATCATAGCTATATCTGACGGAGGTATGTTTTCTATAATTGTCTTCACTACTGTACTTTTTCCAGAACCAGTTCCTCCAGTTATTCCAATAAAAATAGGTCTTAGCACCTAAATTCCACCCTTCAAATTTAAAATTATACTTAATTGATTAAATCTTAGCAGCAGCTATCGTTACTACAATTAGTTCTAGTATTTGATAATATGGAGCGTTGCTTTAAGCCTTTATTCTCAATTCCTAATGTTTTATATATAGCTTCCTTTATTGCATCAATTGGAATCTCGTCATAGCTATATCCATTATAGTTAACAGCTCTACAAACAGTTTCTTTCCCCAATAATGAAGAACATGAATCACAATAATTATCAAAAATTTTAATATCAATTATATCTTCGATTTTTATTTTATTTATCAAAATTAAGTTTGATTCCTTTATTTCATTATCGTTTAGAGCAGTTTCTATAAATTGAATGTCTAAATTAGAATTGTCTAAATCTGATTCGATTGAATTAATAGCCTTGACGATATTTTCTCCCGTATCAGAACATCTTTCGCAGGTTTCTCCATCTACATCAAGATGCTTCCATTCGATTATCAATTTAAACATAATTATCTCCTATCCGCTAATTCACTCACATATATTATATCATTCTAGTACTAAATTATCATAATAACAACTTAAATATAAATCTGCTACTATAAGATTATAATAAAAAAAAGCCTTTAGCGCATCTATAATTTTAATATCTATGCGCTTAAAGCTTTTTAATATGAATATAATTAAGTTTTTACTTCGATTTTGACGATTTAAATTTATTTTTCCATTTTATCAATATAAATTTTATTATTATCATCTAGCTTAACAGTAAAACCCTGATAAACACGATATCCTTCGTCACTTTCAAATTTGCTAAAGTCAATTATTCTCGAATCTATATGGATATATTTTACTATTTCCTTATTTTTAGTAAAAACAAGTACAGCGTCAGCTTTATCACTTAAATAATTTTCTTTTCCTAATATTTTAGGATTATCAATCGGAAGTCTAGTTTCGTAATTTTTATCTATTTTTAATACATCAAAATTCTTAATGCCTGCTTTCTCAATAACCTTTTCTACTTCATCAGTATTGCTTACATACATGTTATCCCAAATTTCATATGAATCGTAAGTGTTGTTATATCTAAAGCTAGGATAAAACCCTCTACTATTGTAATTTTCAATATCTTCAGGTCTATTTTCGATATCTTTCTCATAATACAGCTTATTATTAATCAAGTCCTGCCTGATACTAAGTAGTTCTATTTCTTGATTAGTCTCTATGCTAGTCTCTCTATAAGGCGATTTAAGACCCATATTTCCTGTAAACATACCTATAGCTAAAAAAAACAAAGCTACGAGTAGAATTTTTTTATGATTACTTGTTAATTTCATTACTTCACCTCCTAGGATGCTCTATTTTTTTGAATCAGATAAAGAGGTATTTTATATCCTGCAAATCCCCCTACTACATAGCCTATAAATAAACCTGGTGTTCCAAGTTCTATCATTTCACTAAATATTATTCCTCCAGCTAGAATACTTGATAAAAATACCCCAAGTCTAAAGAACCCTTCTAGTGATTCGAACGTCAATACCTCTGAATTTTTCTCCATTTTAGAAAGGTCGAATAAAACTAAAGCTATTAAAAGCATTCCAATAGCAACAGCTAATAATCTAAACGAAAAAAATATTTGGGCTGATTGAGAATAATCGAATGTTCTAAAGAAAAATTGCATAGGAGTTATCATTTCGAAATACTTTGAAACAGAGCGAACTGCATTTTCATAGGCAAGCTCTTTGCCGTTAATCAAAGTATAAAGTGAACTATAACTCAAATAAAACATTTCATAAAACACAATAGGAAATACCCCAAAAATATAAGTGCATATAAATTGGCCTATTGATGATCCAAACAGCATCCCCATGATACAGCTAAACGAAAACATAGAAATCGCAAAAGCTGAATAGCTAAATATCCAAATCATTATTTGACTACTAGTGAACATCATTCCTACATAATCACTGGTTCCTCTCATAATTAGTAAAGAAATTCCAGATATTAAAATAGGAACAACTAAAATAAATATACCTAACACAATTTTATTAAAAAATATTTCAAATCTACTAAATGGTCCTGAAATCATTATTTCAATTGTTTTCTTTCGTTTTTCTTCACCTATAAGAGCCACTGATAAAGCAACTGGAATTATAATTAGAGCAACAATAACCAGTTCATTTTCTAAATTCAAAACTCTTCTCAAAGTGTAAAGTAAGTTGTTCATAGTATCATAAGAGTTAGAATTTAATTTTGATAAGTTTCTAGCTACGTTATATGGCACAGCCATGATAAGCAAAATTAAATAGCTATAAAAAAACCATTTAGTTATATGCCAGTCTTTTCTTAGCAAGGTTTTATTAAATGGCAATATTTTTGACAGCATATCCTTCTCCTCCCATTCTGTGTATAAATATCTCCTCTAATGTCATATCTAATTTTTCCATAATAATCGGATTATATTTTATTGCATTACTTTTAAATATTTCATAATGCTCGTCAATCACTATTTCATATACTTTTCCATAGTGCTTTATAGAAAGTAATTTAAATTCCTCTTCGAATGCTTTAGGCATAGCTGATTCAAAAGCAATCTGAATTTTTTTATATTTATATTTTAAATCTTCCATATCATCTTGAAGAATGATTTTTCCTTTATCCATAAACCCTACTCTATCTGAAACCTGCTCTAATTCAGAAATATTATGAGTTGAAATAAGCACGCTGGTATCTCTCGAGGATACATCCTGAACTATTAAATTAAGTACTTCTCTTCTCACAAAAGGATCCAGCCCTGAGGTTGGCTCATCCATTAATATTACCTTTGGCATACAGCTTAAATTAATAAGTAATGAAAGCTGAGTTTTCATTCCCTTGGAAAGATGTTTGATTCTTTTCTTTTCAGAAAAAGTAAAAATCTCTCTAAGTATTTGGTAACGTTCTTCATTCCAATTTTTACACATACCCTTATAAAATTCCTTCATTTCTTTTACTGTAAAAGTAGGATAAAAATTTAAATTATCTGGAATATACCCTATACATGAGCGTATTTCATGTGAAGCTGCAATATCTATCCCATCTAGAGTTACACTTCCTTCATCTGGCATATATATACCTGCAAGTAACTTTATAAGAGTTGTTTTACCTGCTCCATTTGGCCCTATCAAACCGTAAATCGAGCCCGCTTTTAGGTTTATGTCTACTCCTTTAATTACTGGATCATTATAATACCTTTTATAAATATTATTACCTATTATCATTTTTTTCACCCCTTTATGACAATGTCATCATAAATATCCTTTATATAATCAATAAGTTCATCCTTTGAAAGATCTAAATATATAGCCTCCACAACTAATTTTTTTAATTCTTCCATGAGCTGACTCCTTTTTAAAATTTTATTATTAGCTTGTATATCCTCAGAAATAAAAGTCCCTTTTCCTCTTAATGTACTTATAATTCCTTGTCGCTCTAGCTCCTGATATGCTTTTTGAACAGTGTTTGGATTGAGTGTCATTTCCTTAGCCATATCTCTTACTGATGGAAGCCTTTCTCCAGGAATAAGTACTCCCTTTACAACCAATTCCTTTATAGAATCAATTATTTGTTCATATATAGGCGTACGACTTCTCATATCGATTTTAAACAATTTATTCACCTCCCAAATAAGTACTAGCTGTACTAATATAAATAATACACTTATAAGTAAAAAAAGTCAAACCAATTTATTTGATTTGACTTTTTCATATTAATAGATATAGTTGTTCCTTTTATTACTGTGTGAATGTGTATCAATTGCTTTGTTTTTGCTTTATAGCCTCTTTCTTAATTTGAAGCTCATTTAAGTCAAGAATTTTATCTGCTCTTCTTGATATTAGATAGGTGACTAAAATTGCTGCAAAAAGCCTTGCCGCAAACAATATCCACCCGTTTGCTCCTACAGCCACAAAGATTAGAGTGTCCTCAAAAATAGCATGACAGCTAGCTAAAAATACTATAAGAAGAACCAAATCTTTCTTAGAAAGATTCCCTTCTTTTGAGCTTTGTATTATTACTCCTGCTCCATATGAAAGTCCAAATGTCAACCCAATAAGCAATGGAAATGCTGATTCCTGTGACATATTAAAAAAATTTGTTATAGGCTTTAAAAATCCACTTATATAATCTAAAACTTTGTAATCCTTAGCTACTTGCATCACTATCATAAGTGGTATTACTATGAGTGCAATATTAAATACAGAGTTTATACTTCCTGATGCCGCCTCAATAAAAATATCAATGAAATTCATTAGAGTGTAACACCTCCAATCAATGTCCCATAAATAAATCCAGCTAAAATCATCAATGATAATCTCATTAAAACTACTTTAGATGCACTGACATTTAGCTTCTTTACAACTGCTGTCTCCATAAAAAGAGAATGAGAAAATGAAAGCATAAGTGCTATAACAGTAACCTCAAATGGAGTAAGAGAAAGTGCTTTTATCGCTCCAATAGCCGCGTAGATGTTGAGCATATTTCCCATAACTAAAACAATCGCTGCTTCACCCGGTAGATTAAAAAAATTCATAAATGGTTCAAATATCTTAGCCATAAAATCCAGTACTGGAGTATGTCCTAAAAAAGTAACAAAGAAATATACGGGAATAACTATTTTGGCTAACATCCAAGTTGTTTCTAGGCCCTTTTTAAAGCCATTTTTTAATGATGTAACTAACAATGAATAACCTCCTTACATAGAAATTCTGATGTGAATTAGAAGTGCGAGTGTGAAAATAAAATTAGCGAAAATATATCCATAGCGAGATTTTTTACTTATAAGATTTGCTCCTTCAAGCAATTCAGATATCTCTTCTTTAAAATTAATTTTTTCTGATATACTTCTCATATTTGAAAAATGAACCAAAATCATCTTTCTGTAAGATATAGTATATAACAAACTAATTTCGCTTATTCCTTTATCTATATGTAGGGATGACTTATAACAGGATGATTCTATATCATAACTTGCTAATACTTTATTAGCACAAGTACAAAAACTTTTCCAATCTGTATTAAAAATTACTGTTGAGTTATTGCTAAGTATATACCTGACTATAAAAAAAAGAACTAGCATTCCATAAATCAGCTCTACTACAGACAAGCCGTATTTGCTACTAAACTGAATCCCATAAATAATAGGTTTTTCAATTAATGCGATAAAGTAAACACATAAGGAGCCAAAAAAATTCTCATAATATGCTCTCTTAGAGATTGACATATAAAATATATTTATAAGATTAAAAATAAGCACCCACCCTACAATGAAAGATAAGGCTCTTTCCATAACATCACCCTTGCCTCTTAGTATCGGCTAAACTATAGATTTCATCCTCAAACATATTACTATAATATCTAAAACTAAAGGATTTTACAATTGATATTACATGTATTTTGAATACAATTCAACTCAATAAAAAATTTAATATATAAATTTTAACTTAGCTTACTTGATTTTATTTACCAAACATATGTTCTTTTTTTAAATTTAGTTGTATAATATAATTACAGTAATATAACTTAAGATAAATTATTTGTATTGATGTGGTGAGGTTAAGCTATGGAAACATTAGATAAATTAAAAATTCTTGCTGAATCAGCTAAGTATGACGTTTCTTGTTCTTCAAGCGGAGGAGTAAAAAGAAAATCTAACAATAAAAGCGTTGGCAGTATTCATACAAGTGGTATTTGCCATAGCTTTACAGCTGATGGAAGATGCGTTTCCCTATTCAAAATTCTTCTTTCCAACTCCTGTATTTATGACTGTAAATATTGCATTAATAAGGTTACAAATGACATTAAAAGAGCTACCTTCACTCCAAGAGAAGTATGCGAGCTAACTATAAGTTTTTATAAAAGAAATTATATCGAGGGATTATTTCTTAGCTCTGCTATTGTAAAAAATCCTAATTATACCATGGAGCTTCTCGTACAGACAGTAATAATGCTTAGAACCGAGTATCACTTTAAAGGCTATATACATTTAAAAGCAATCCCTGGTGCTGATCAAATTTTAATTACTAAGGCTGGTCTTTATGTAGATAGGCTTAGTGCAAACATCGAGCTTCCTAGTAAGGATTCTCTTAAAATTCTTGCTCCCCAAAAAACCTACAAAGATATACTAACTCCAATGCACACTATAAGTCAGAAGCTTCTAGAATCTGGACAAACCAAAACAAAAACTAAAGAACTGTTTGTACCTGCAGGTCAAAGCACTCAGATGATAGTAGGCGCATCTCCTGAAGCTGACGGTCATATTATTAGGCTTTCTGAAGAGCTCTACAATAGATTTTCATTAAAGCGAGTTTATTATTCTTCATATATCCCTGTAAATGAAGATAATTTGCTACCGGTAGTACCTGAGCCCACATTTTTAAGGGAGCATAGGCTATACCAAGCTGATTGGCTACTTAGGTTTTATGACTTCAAAGCAAGTGAGCTTTTATCAGTCAATCAGAATTTCAATTTAGCACTTGACCCTAAAGCTAACTACGCACTTAACAACATGAATTTATTTCCAGTTAATATCCAAACGGCTAGCTATAAGCTGTTGCTCAGAGTTCCGGGAATAGGGGTAAGAAGTGCAAAGCGAATTGTCGAAGCTAGAAGATTTACTAATCTTAGATTTGAGGATTTAGTAAAAATTGGAGTAGTTATGAAACGAGCAAAATATTTTATAATTTGCAGGGGAAAATATTTTATGGATTTAAAATTCAAAGAGGAAACGATAAAAGATTATATAATTATGGATGAAAAAATTAAAAACAAAGTATCTGAAGGTGTTCAGCTAAGTATATTCGATCTTCCAAGCTACGAAATTATGAGTAGCGTAACAGGTGAATATTAAGATTTTTTAAGGAGATTTAATTATGCCTATTTTATTATATGATTCTACCTTCGATGGCCTGCTATGTGCCATTGCTAAGGCATTTAAATACAATTATGAGGATATAACTATAAAGGATAAATCATTAAGTCAGCTATCACTTATTGATAAGGTTATGGATATAAAAACTGATCCTATTCTTTCAAAAAAAATGTACGAAAGAATAGCAAGTCTCTGGGGAAGTCTAACAATTGAAAACATATACAAGGCATATTTATATCCAGAAACGGAGACTTTAATATTTAAGTATCTATACCTTCTTACTAAAGAAAAAGCTCCTCCTTTAGAGACCTTATCCCATGTCGAGCTTACTTTACTAGATAAGCGTATTCAATGTGTTTCTAGGGATATCCATAGGTGGTATGGATTTTTAAGATTTAAAGAAGTTAAGCCTAACACTTTTTATGCTTATTACGAACCCAAATTCGACCTAACAAACTTAATTATTCCTCATTTTATCAGTAGATTTCCAAATCAAAATCTAGTCATTCACGATACTTTAAGATCCTATGCTGCACTATATAACCAAGTAGAAATAGTCTACCATAGACTAGAAAAGCTTAACTTGGATTTATTATCAAGTTATGAAAATAACTACCAAGAAATGTGGAAAGAATATCTACATCATCTTACTATAAAAGAAAGAATAAATCCCAAAAGACAAATGGCATTTATGCCAAAAAAATACTGGCCATTTATTTCAGAAATGAAAAATTAATCTTTGATTTAATTATTTATTTCCTTACTCTTCTCGCTTAAGGTAACAATGCTCACAGATATAATTACTATAACTGCACCTAAAAGCTGAATACTACTTGGGATTTCTTCATACCAAAAATAGCTTGCTATAAAGGTTACTACAGGAATCAAATTCATAAAAACTGCTGATATTGTAACCCCTAAATTATTAAGAGCAAACATATAAAAATAAGTTGCTATTCCAGAGCAAAATACTGCTAAGAATATAAAATGCATTGATATTTCCGGATTAATTTGACTCCAACTTACCTTTTCAAACCCCAAAAAAGGAATGAAGGCTAAACAGCCAAACAAGCTCTGATAAAAGCTTACTGTAACATCTGAGTATGTATCGAAAAGTGGCTTTGTAATTATAAGATATATACTAAAAGATATAGCTGCTCCTAGCATATATAAGTATCCCAAAAGGCTTCCTTCTGATGATAAATCACCTCCTATAACTAGGTAAACTCCAAGTATAGATAACGCTACTGCTAGCAATGCTGTTAGCTTAGGAATTTTTTTCAAAAAAAAGATTTCACCAAACGCTGCAACCACTGGCATAAATGCAATTATAACCGAGGCTGCGCTGGCACTTATTCTCAATATCCCGTTATTTTCAAAGAAAAAGTATATTGTTATTCCAATAATGCCTGCCGTCGCCATTAAAGGAATATCTTTTTTTAGTAGCTTTTCTTTTGGAGCAGCGTACTTCATAATAGGAAATAAAATTATACTTGCTATTACAAATCTGTAAAACGCTAAACTAAGAGGGGGAAATACATCCATTGAGATTTTAATGCTTATAAAGGATATTCCCCACATCACAACTGTAATAATTAATAAAATAAGTCCTATAGCTTTTGATTTATTCATAACCTTCCCGCCTTAAATGTCAATGTAATAATGCCCTTAAGTAAGGGCATTATTATTGTATCATATTTTCTCATTCTATTTATGTTTCTTTAATTCCAATTCCATTTCCTCTATTGTTTTTTCTAGTACAAATACCCGCGCATATTTTTTTGAATTTCCAGGAACTATATGCCATGGTGCATAGCTTGTGTTTGTTTTATAAATCATTTCATTAATTGCACTTTCATACAAATTCCATTTCTCTCTGTTTCTCCAGTCTTCATCGGTAATTTTATATCTTTTGTCTGGATTCTCTTCTCTTGCTTTAAATCTAGCTAGCTGTTCTTCCTTGTCTATATGAATGAAAAATTTTAACACTATAGCCTTATAGCTTTTTAGATGTGACTCCATTTGATTTATTTCATCATAGGCTCTTCTCCACTCATTTTCACTTGCAAAGTCTTCCACTCTTTCGACCATAACCCTGCCATACCAGCTTCTATCAAAAATAGTCATATGGCCAGTCTTAGGCAGATGCTTCCAAAATCTCCACAAGTAATGGTATTTTTTCTCTGTTTCATCAGGAGCAGCTATCGGTATAACTTCATAGCCTCTTGGATCTATACTTTTAGTGAGTCTTTTTATATTACCTCCTTTTCCTGCTGCATCCCAGCCTTCAAAAACTATTATTGTAGGTATTTTTTCTCTATACAAGTCATATGCTAGTAATTTAATCTTTTCCTGAAGTTTCTTTAGTTTTTTCTTATATTCTTCATCCGAAATATCTAAGCTTAAATCAACATTAGAAAGTGGCAATACCTTTTGATTATCTAAATCAAAATCTATATTCTCACTGCTTCTTAAGTTCATATCCTCCTTAATAAGCATATTTTTGAACAACTCAACAGCAGTATGGATTAAAAATTTCGATGCATTCTTTTTATCACTACTGTCTATCAAATGCCAAGGAGATTTGGATGTATTTGTTTTGCTCAACAAATTATCATAATGCTCATAGTACTCACTATAATTTTTATTTTGATATATATCCTTTTCTTTTACTTGCCACTTAGTAGAATCATCAGATAGAAGAGCTTTCAATCTAGATTTCTGCTCCTTTTTACTTACATGTAGGAATATCTTTATAAGCAATATGCCTTCATCAATTAAAATTTCCTCAAAATTAATAATATCATCAACATCAAGCTTATATTTATTGGATTTTGATGGAAGGTCATCAACTAGCTCTCTATACCAGCTTCTGTCAAAAATCATGATTTCACCTTTTCTAGGTATCTTTTGCCAAAATCTCCAAAGAAATGGCTTTCTTTTTTCCTCTTCTGTAGATTCATGGAAAACTTCAACCTTATAGCCTCTTGGGTCTAGCTCTTGGATTAGTTCATTTATAAGAGTTCCTTTTCCAGATGCATCCCAGCCCTCAAAAATAACAAGAACAGGTAACTGCTCTTCTTTAATTTTTTGTTGTAATCTGGCTAATTCAGCTTGTAATTCTTTGTAGCTAGTATTAATAGCCTCAAATACTTCTTCCCGTTCTAAATCAAAAGCCTTGAGCATATTTTTCCCTCCTTGAATAAAAGTATAAGTAATATGACTATTTATATCCAAACTAAGGCAAATTAAGCAAGGTCCGCTTATCTTCTAAGTAAAAAAGCTGTATACCAAAGGTATACAGCTTTTTATATTTCATATAATTTATATTAGATAATATTCATTTCTTTTCCAACTTTTGTAAAAGCATCTACTGCGCGGTCTAATTGCTCTTTAGTATGTCCTGCAGTAACCATGCAGCGTACTCTTCCAGTTCCTTTAGGAACTGTTGGGAATACTATTGGACTTACGAATACTCCTGCTTCAAATAATTTTTTAGAGAACTCTATCGCTTTAGCTTCTTCTCCAATAATAATAGGAGTAATAGGAGTTTCGCTTTCTCCTGTGTTGAATCCTAGAACAGACATTTTTTCTTTGAAGTAACGAGCGTTATCCCAAAGCTTGTCAGTGTATTCTTCACTTTCCATTAGCATTTTGATAGCTTCCATAGCTGCGCCTACTGCTGCTGGAGGCATACCAGTAGAGAATAGGAACGGTCTTCCTCTATTTTTTAGCCAGTCAATAGTAACCTTCTTACCAGCTACATATCCACCAACAACACCGATAGCTTTAGAAAGAGTACCGATTGTGAAGTCAACTCTTCCATGTAGGTCGAAATGATCTACAGTTCCTCTACCACTATGTCCTAATACTCCTGAAGAGTGTGCATCATCAACATAAGTCATACAGTTGTATTTCTCAGCAAGCTCAACAATTTCTGGAAGCTTAGCAATATCTCCATCCATTGAGAAAACTCCATCAGTTATGATTAATACATTGTTGTATTCAGATCTAGTTTCTTTAAGAACTCTTTCTAAATCTGCCATATCTGAATGCTTGTAAGTAGCTTTTTTAGCTTTAGATAATCTTGCTCCATCTATAATTGAAGCATGGTTAAGCTCATCAGACAGAATTAAATCTCCTGCTTCAGTAACAGCTTGAATTGTTCCTGCATTACAGTTAAATCCTGATTGGAAAACTAAAACTGCTTCTTCTTTTTTAAACACAGCTAAAAGTTCTTCTAATTCATCATGGATTTTCATGTTTCCAATGATTGGTCTAACTGCACCTGCTCCAGCACCGTATTTTTCTATAGCTTCTATTGCAGCTTTTTTTAATCTAGGATGATTAGAAAATCCTAAATAGTTATTTGATGATAAATTGATTGCCATTTTTCCATTGATAGAACATTCTGCTTCATTTGGTCCATCAAGAGTTACTACCTCTTTATAAAGACCTGCTTGCTTTAATTCATCAATTTTTTCTTTGATAAATCCCATTTCATGTATATTTGACATTGTTTTGCCTCCTAACAATTAATCAATTACTCTACCTATATAATACACTATAATTAAAACTTGATACCTAATTTTTCAGATAATTTCTCAAGCATATCTTTAGTCATTGATTCCATTGTATAGTCAGGTTTCCAGTTCCACTCTTCTCTTGCGCAAGAATCATCTAATGAATTTGGCCAAGAGTTTGCAATTGCTTGTTTAACTGGATCTACATCATATGATAGTTCAAATTCAGGAATGTGTTTTCTGATTTCTCCTGCAAGAATCTCTGGGTCAAAGCTCATAGCTGTAACGTTGAATGCGTTTCTATGAACTAGTTTATCAGGATTTGCTTCCATTAAATCATGAATAGCTTTTATTGCATCTGGCATGTACATCATATCCATCATTGTTCCTTTATCTATGAATGATGCATATTTTTTAGCTTTTAATGCTTCATAATAGATATGAACAGCATAATCAGTTGTTCCTCCACCTGGAAGCGCTTTGTATGAAATAAGACCTGGGAATCTAACTCCACGAGTGTCAACTCCGAATCTTTTGTAATAGTAGTCACATAATAATTCTCCAGCTACTTTAGTAACTCCATACATAGTAGTAGGTCTTTGAATTGTATCTTGAGGTGTATTGTCTGGCGGAGTGCTTGGTCCAAACGCTGCAATTGAGCTTGGAGTAAATACGCTTATATTTTTTTCTCTTGCGATTTCAAGAATATTGAATAGACCATTCATATTGATATCATATGCAAGCTGTGGTTTAGCTTCAGCTACTGCTGAAAGTAAAGCAGCTAGGTTTACTATAGTATTAACCTTGTATTTATCGCATATTTCTGCCATTTTCTTAGCATCTAATATATCCAATGACTCGAATGGGCCACTTGTTAAAACATTTTCTGGACCATTATTAGTTAAATCACTTGCAATAACATTATCATTACCATATTGCTCTCTTAAAAACATTGTTAGTTCTGTACCAATTTGACCTAATGAACCTGTGATAAGTATTTTTCTCATTACCTAACCTCCATAATTTTATACATATACTATTGTGTTTGTCTAAAATACATTTTGTCAAAATAAACGTTTTTTTAAATACTATTTAGTTTTATTATAACTATAATTAATCTAAAAATAAAGTAAATTATAAAAAAATTTAAATAAAAAACTAACTTGAATAAAATAATCAAGTTAGTTAATGGTGTTTTAAAGTGTTTTAATCTAAAGCTACATTAACAGAAAGCACTATTCCATCTACATCGAAGTCGATGCAAACAATATTATCTTTTTGCAAATTAATTTCAATTTCTTCTCCATACATCATAGTCGGAACAGATATATCTACATTAATTCCATCATTTGAAAAATTTATACTTGCATTAGCAGTAAGCATATTTGATAATTCAGAAAGCGCACTTTTGGACATGTCGTCTAGTTCCTCTACCGGCATACCCATCATCATTGTAGAAGCTATTTTTTTAGCTCCATCCATATCAATAGAGTAAACCACATTACCTTTTTTATCACCAACAATTCCAAGTGTTAAGACAACGCCACTCACCATAAACTTTTTTTCTTTAAGACTTATTCCTTTTCTAGTTATGTTAGAAAATCCAATTTGTGGCATTATTCCAGTAACCGCACCTATAAAGGGGTTAATCAATCTTACATCCACTCATCATCCCCCCTTTGAAAACCAATATTCATAAATATTTCTCCAGCATTACTTTGCAAAACCAAGGAAGTGCTCTTTATTTCTCCAATTGAGATAGTCAAATCCTTCCCATGAAAAATCGTAGGTGGAGAAACTCTAAGACTAAGACCTCTATTAAAAGTGTTCAGCATCGAGCAAGCATTTCCTCCCACTATATTCCCAAACTCTCCAAAAAAAGCTATCATTTCATCCTTGGCTAATTCACTTTTGTTCAAGGCTCTTTTTGCCAACTCTATAATAGTATCGTCTGACATATCAATAACCAATCTTCCACAGTGCCTTCCTATAATACCAATAGTAACAGAGATACCTGAAGATTTTTTGGATTTTATATTTTCATTTGTTTGTTCTTCATTCTGAACTAATGGGGATGCTTCCAATCTTTTTAAATAGCTTATCAAAGATTCCCTGAATGCTCCAAAGTAATTTTCAGAAAGCAATCTATATAGCTCTTCTCCAGCAAAAAGCTTATCTATTGCTGAATTAAACTCATCTTCATCTATTGGTTTTTGTATATAAGATTTTACTCCTGCATCTTTAGCTTTTTTTATAATTTCTGCATCCATCATTGCACTTATCGCCATCACTTTGGAATTCGGGCAGTGATTTAGGATTAGCTTTGTGGCCTCTATACCATCTCCGTCTGAAAGAGTCATGTCCATAGTTACTAAATCTGGCTTGCAAGTTAATATCACAGACTTAACTTCAGCTATACTTTGAGCTTCACACACTATTTCAAAACCTTTTTTTTCCAGTAATGATTTTAATATTGTTATTGAGAAGCTAGAATCATCCACTATCATTGCTTTTAATTTGCTCATTACTTCACCACCCACCGAATATGTTCATATATAAACTATTGTGATTTTATACCCATTATACAGGATTTTTAAGCTAAAAACATAAAAAAGTACACTACTTTATTCTCAAAACTTAAAATAAAAATCCCAGTTATGCATAATTATTCTTTATAGATTATAAATATTCAAAAAATTTTTTCAAAATATTATATTATTCATTTGAAAAGAATACTAAATGTGTGGTAGAATCAATAATTATTAAAATTTGATTTAAGGATGGGTTGGGATAACTTTGTTATATTACATATTAGAAGATTCGCTTGGATTTATTTTAAACAGAACGAATACTAAGCTAAAAAGTAGGCTTCACCAAGAATTTAAAGACTATGATGTGACTCCTGAGCAATGGTCATTACTAAACTGCGTTTCTATAGATAAGCCTATTACTCCTAAGGAAATTTCAGATATAATCTATAAGGATAAACCAAACACAAATCGAATCTTAGAAAAGCTATTTGAAAAAAAACTTATATATAAGGTTCCCCATCCTACTGACAGAAGATCTTTTCACGTTTTTCTAACCGATGAAGGTCTAAAGCTTAGAACAACTTTAGTTCCTATAGCTTACTCCATCACAGAAAAGCTAACCGATGGTTTATCCCCAGAAAAAGTGCAAGAGCTTAAAGACTTGCTCAACCTTCTTTATAATAATGCCGATTTTTAAAATTGTATCCATAAATATTTTATAAGGAGTGATAAATAGTGGCTTTTATTTGGAGTACCTTAAATGTTAAAAATTTGGATGAATCCATTAAGTTTTATGTTGAGCTTTTAGAGCTTGAGGTTACTAATAGATTCAAAGCAGGACCTGAAACAGAAATTGCTTTTTTAGGAAATCAAAGTACTAAAATTGAGTTAATAGAAAACGCTGGCAAAAGTTCAATCGAAATCGGAGAAGATATATCTTGGGGTTTTAGTGTTGTCTCGCTTGATAAAATAATCTCAGTTTTGAATGAAAAAAATATTCCTATTTTAAAAGGACCTATTCAGCCAAACCCTAATATAAAATTCATTTATATAAAGGATCCAAATGGTATGAATATTCAGCTCGTAGAGGGCTCTATACAAAAAAGTTAAGCCAAAAGGCTTAACTTTTTTGTATATTACTTAAATTTTGCTATTACTTCCATTAACGAGGATGACTGCTGAGCTACATCTTCAATAGATGTATTCATATTTTTTAGTATATCCTCTGCTTGAGCCATTGTTATTCCATCTGGCTTACCAATTTGATCTAATATTTTCATAGATTTAACAAGCTTTTCAGGAATTCTTACATTCTTTCCACTTGCCGTTACTGCTTTTATTTGCTGAGCTACTTGGTCATCAAACATCTTAACCATTTGTCTTACCCCTTCAGCCTGTGTGGATTCAGCTTGTCTTAATAGCTTGTCAACTGCTGCTTGATTATTTTTGTCAATTACTAGCTCCATTGCTTCTTCTCTCATTTTTTCAGCTTCTGCAAACCACTCATTCGATTTATATTCCATAGTTTTTGTCACTGAACTTATGTCCTCAAACTGTTTTACTTCTCTAGTCTGCTTATTTAATATATTTCTTAAATCAGCATCTCCTCTTCCAAATGCATCTGCTCCAGTTCTATCGGTTACTGTATGATCCATTTTTTTAGCAAAATCCTTAATCGCACTCTCATCTATAACTTCTCTTGCATCTATATTTGTTGTCGGCAATTTCCCATTATGATGAGTCTTATATAGCTCTTGATTATATATCCTTTGCACATCTTCTTTTGGGATATCAATCCATTCGCCAGTTTTTTTATTATAAATACGCCCTGTAACATCTTTATCCATAGGAACGCTTTTAAATCTTGCAGAATTCGAAACCATATCATCAGCAGATACTGAGCCTTTATAATTAGGATTTGTATATCTACTTGAATCCAATTTTGAAGCTGTTTTTGATGCATCTAATTTTGAAGCTCCTCCAGCACCTGGAGTATTTGTTGCTTCTACAAATTTAATGTCTTCTGGATTCACACCATGCTCCTGAGCCAAGCGCTCTCTAGTATTTTGCAGAGCTGCTTGAGTATGCTGTTCATTTCTCATATTGAATTTTCCTCTAAGCTCATTTGCTCCTGGTCCTTTGTATTCCTTCAAAGAGTTCATTGCATACTTATCCTGCTGAACAGCTCTTAGTGCCTCATCGTATGCATCTTTTGCATCCTTTGCATTAGGATGAGAGCTTAATCTATCTTGAGCTCTTTTTAGATTTGCAACCTTTTGGTCTCCAATCTGTTGACCTTTTCTAAATAGCTCATCTCTTTTGCTAGTCTCAGATTTAATCCCTTTATTTGCTTCCTTATATTTTTGAATTTCCTTCTTAGCATCTTGCTTGCCTTTATCCATTGCATCATTCCATTTTTTTGCAGCCCTTTCATGAGGGTCTACTAAGTCAGAAGCGTTTTTAGCCTCTGCAGCTTTTTCTTCAGCTTGTTTTGCTACACTTTCAGCTGCTTCATCAGACTCCTTTGCAATAGAATCACTAGCATTTGTTTTTTGCACCTTTATCGCATCATCAGCTTTGGCTGCGGCTGTTTTTGACATATCGTCAGCTTTACTACTCGCTGCTTTTGCTAAGTCGTCACTTTGATTAGATGCTGCTTTGACCGCATCATCCAATTGTTTATTTGCATTTTGAATCGCTTCCTTTGCTAGCTTCGCATTTGCTAATTTCATTGATTGAGTTGCTTCGTTTGCCACTTTAGGTCCCATCCCAAAGATATCCTTAGTAGTTTTAACTATATCCTGTCCAAGAAAATCTCCAACCTTGCTTGAAACATTGCTTAATTTTTTCAAAGCCGCACTTCCAAGCTTTGTAGTACTAAGTGCATCTGATGCAGTCTTGGCAACTGAACTTACTACACTTCCTCCAAAATCAAGCCCTGCTCCCACAACTCTACCAAATCCTTCTTCTGCAACTGTTTGTATTGCTAGTTTTCTTGCTATATCTGACCAATTATCCATTCCTTGATTAACATAGTCTTTTGTAGTATATACAGATTTTGCAATCTCAAATCCAAACTCAGATTTTCCAGCCGTAGCTATTCCAGCTACTATTCTCAGTGAAATTGCCAATCCAGTTTCTCCTCTTGCAACTTCTTCAGTTGTCAAATCTAAGGTATCTCTCACATGCTCATAACTAGAGTATTCTCCTGGTATTTGACTTGAGCTTGAAATTTCTCCTCTTGTAAATCTTCCATGGAAATCTCTCAATCTTCCAAGAGCTTTTTCATCTATACCTTTTCCGTTATTTATATTATCTTGAATCTTTTGTAAATGCTTTGCCATGTGACTAGAAAGATTATTATCTTCATCACTGCTTTTAATATACTTCTGCTTTAATTTTTCTATTTGATTTAACCTGTTCCAATAACCAGTATCACCATCATTTCTTTCTGCTACTAGCTGGCTTTCGGCTTTTGCAATAGCTTTATCTATCTCTAAATCCCTTCTTGCCTTATCAAGATCATCAGTGCTGAGCCTTGAGCCATAACTGCTTTCAAAATCTCCAGTTTCTGGATTTAGAACATATATTTCTTGAGAGCCTCCTGGATAATCAACAACTAAGGTTCCATCAGATGGATCATATTTGCCTCCTGGTATGTTTAAGTTTCCTGGACCTCTTGGAGTAAATCCTCCAAACCCACCTGCTAAAGCAGCTCCAGCTCCAATTATAGCTCCCAGTGTTGAAGCTATATTTATCATAGCCATTTCATCTTCTGAAGCTCTTTCATTCCAATCATAATCTCCTGATTCAAAATCCTCCCAAGGAAAGCCTTCACTTTCTATTAGGTCTTCATCCTCATTATTTTCTTCAGCCCCAGATGCTACAGTTGCTTCCCAAACATAGGTATCTGCGATAACTATAGCTTGTGGCCAAAAATACGTACCTAATACTCTTTCAATCGTTATCTCTTGCCCTAGCGTTACCCCTTGAGGGATATTGCCACTTAGAGTTTTATTAGAATACGTAAAAGCTCCCAAATCATAAAAGTTAGGATCAGACATGCTAAATTGTTCCATACGCTTACCAGAAATTATTCCTCCAAAAATAACTCTAGAATTAGGTTCTTCTTGATCTAGGCTTCCTCCATTAAGCATGATATTTGCATTTACATCAATTTTTACCTGAGCTTCACTGTCATAGGAAGATTCAAGTGATGAAAACTCAGCTACATAGTCAGCCTGCAAATTATTGTTTTCACTATAGCGGTGATAAAGAGTCTTACCATCCTCCATAACTCCTGTTTCATTTCTAAATGTTCCATTAAAATACTCTAATCTTGTTTGATTAGAACCTTCATCTACAAAGGCATAGTAGTTGGTTTCTTTGTGCATCCACTTTCCTGTAGCTAAAGGTGGAGCTTCATTTGTATCAAAAGTAATTTCATCAATTCTAAGTAGTATCGTAGCTTTTCCATAGAAATCTGCTTGCCAAGACTCTTTAGCTTCACTTACTAAAAATTTTAAATGTACCTCAGCGTATAGATTATTTGGATTAATCAAATCTACAAATTCATATTGAGATACATAAAAATGTGGTGCTCCTATAAAAAAATTGAAGCTTCCTTCTTGACTATCAAACCCACTGTAGCTAACTGTTTCTCCAATAGCTGTACCCATTCCATATCCTTCAAAATTAAACGATATGTCGCTGTTTGCTGACCAATTGCCATTATTATTTGAAATAGTATATTCTCCAGAAAAATCATACTTATCATCACTATATTCTAAACTTACTGATTCTAGTGGCATCCTAGTAGAACTATTTGGTGTTACCTCTGAGTAATTTTCAGATAAGGAAAGAATTTGTTTTTCGCCGCTTCCTTCTCCTATTGTGATTGCTACAGGTGTAAATTTTATTCCAGTAGGAGGCTTTTCTTTTATTAGCATATTATAATCTACCTGTTGCTGGGTAAGTGTAGATTCCTGAGCTGGCAGATTTCTAAATCCATAAGCTTCAAATGGTTCTTGCCAATTTGTTTGTGCGAAACCTAGCTTCGTAAAAGGAAAAATACTGGCTACACTAAAAATTCCTATTAAAAATACACTAGCAGTTCTAGCTGCTGCTCTTTTTCCCCTAAACAAAGTCGCAATAACCATGCTTAAAATTAACAAGCCCATTCCAAGAATATACCATTGTGGTCCTGTTATCGAAGCTAACAAAGCTATTAAAATTGATGCAACATACCCTATGATTAAGCCCCCACCAAAATTGCTGGCTTTTTTTCTACTCATTCTTCCTTTTGAAAAGGACCTAATAAGCTCTACTATAAATCCTCTTGGATTTCTCAGTGATCTAATAACAGCTACAATAGATGCTGCTGCTATAGCTCCATTTTCAGTTGTTCCGTTGCCTGTTTTAAAATTATATAAAATTAATGCAGTCCCTATTCCAGCAATAAATAATGCAAATCCTCTTGCAGTATTTATTCTAAAAGCGCTTCCAATTTTCATTTGAACTGGCTTAGCACTTTTTTTACCTGAAAGAAAAGGCATAAGTAAACTAGTTGTTAGCCATGAAATAAGGGCTTTTCCAAAAACTCCTCCTATTGCTCCTATAGACCCTGCATACATCCCACCTTGAGCAAAAGTAAGAATACTGAGTATCTTTACAACCTCGTTATCTGGATTATTAAGCCTAAGATAAGATAATGCTATCCAGATTGCTGACAATACGATAGTAGGAAGTAATAGCTTTGGAGATTTTAGAATATGCCCTATTCCACTAAAAGCTGAGCTTATGCTTTTTGACAAAAAACCTGCTGGCCCCAATGTGGCTGTATCTAATTGCTTTTGAATTTCAGCCATAATTCACCTCCAAAATTTATTTGCTTACAAGTGATTTTCCACAGCTAGTACAGAATTTTGCCGATATTTTTACTTTAGCACCACAATATCTGCAAAATTTCGTATCCACATGCTTATCATCAGGAGCTTCAGATTTATCGGCTTCATTTAATTTAGTCTCAGTAGCACTAGCAGGCTCTTTAAATTCTTTTATTATAATTTCAGGCTCATCTCCCGGTGCAATAACCATCTCTATTAATTCGCAAAACTTTTCCTTATTTATACATTTTAAAACGACTTTATCTTCATCAGCTATCGGCATAATATAATATAAAATTTTGTCATATTTGATGAAAGCTATTGGCATTTGCGCTAGTTGATTATTTTCAAAAAACAAGCTTCTAAAAGAAATCATATTTCTTTTTTCTAGCATCAGTCCTAATAGCCTGTATCCTGTTTCCGTAAATTGAATCTTTTGATTAAGAAGTTTTAATATTTCTAGATTTTCAAGCTCTTTCAAACCTTTTTCAATGTTCTTAATATCCCCTAGGGATAGGTTGTCAAAAGGTCCAAATGCTTCAGTAACAAACGGAAGGAACCATCTAATATCTTTGCTTTCAAGTGAAAATCCAAAAACATCTTTTATTTCAGAGGCATCGACATCATAGCTATCTGGTACATGAAAAAGTAGCTGTTCTAGATATTTTCTTTTAAGAGCATCTCCAATAGCCATAAGGCATAAAAATCCCAAGGTACTCATAGTAAGCTGTGTTCTTGTTTCGATGGTTTCATCAGCTGTAAATAAATCACTAAAATATGAAGATATTTCATCTGGAGAGGTAAGCTTTATAGTCGATTCATTATTATCAGTATTCTGGAAATAAAAACCTAAGCTATCTAGTCTAGAAATAACTGTAGTGAAAATTAAGTTATCCTCATCGGTCACACCAGTAATATAGCTAAGGCTAAATGGATAGAGCATCAATTTTTTTATAGTTTCATCAACGTCTGCAAGGTCAGAGCTTAATTTATTTTCATCTTTATATGTTCTTTTTAGAATTTGTGCCAATTTGTTATAGCTATTTTCTTTATATAACTTAGAAATTTCATTATTATCATACTTAAGTATACTGCCCATATTTTTATCCCCCAGTTCTAATTAAATACTATTAATGATATTTGATTTAATTCCTACTATGAGTAATTGCTTTTTTTAAAAGCAACACTTAGTAAAAACCCTCCTAAAAGCATCATAATTATTTGTCCTGCATTTGGTCTAACCTCACTGGATAACGAATTAAGTCTAGGCTGAAAGCTAAAATAATAAACCGTATTTTCCACCTTTACACCCATATCAGAGCCTCTTCGCGTAGATGTTCCATTATAAACATTTCCATCTGATGCTAGAAAATCATAATCTACAGACCACTCATATCTACTCTCTGCTGGATATGAATCATTTGATCCTCCAACTCTCCTAGTTGAAATATTTGCAGTTGATGTATCGCCGAAAATAAATAATAGTATATTGATACTAGCTATAAGAATCAGCATAAGTCCAACTATAAATAAAATAATCTTTCCGAAAATACTTCCTTTGGCTACATTCTTCATAACTATCTACTCCTAAAGGTTATTTAATATTTGCCTTTTTGCATCTTTTAGCTATATAGTCATATACAGAGTTAAAATCTTCTCTACTTACATAAATTTGATTTCGTTCAAAGCTCTCATTTACATATATTATATTTAGATTCCTTTTAGCCTTTATATTCTTAACCTTAGAAAATTGGCTATATGAGGTTTTTTTAGCATTTGCAAGCAAGCCCGCTCCCATAGCTGTTGGGTTATTAGCGAGCGCTCCAGCTAGAACTGTTATCATGCTCAGAACCTGAGAACGCTTAAATTGTTTATCCATTTGGATATGTCTAATTCCCTTTTCATCCATTTCAAAAGCCACGCAATATTTTCCTCCATTTAGAACTGCTATTATTATGTAAGCAATTATTGCAAGGCCAACCATAATTCCTCCAGCAATACCTCCTACGGTTACAAAAGCCTCAATAGCTTCACTAAATCCTCTTTCAAATAATTCTAAAAGGCTAACAAGCAGAGTTGGAAATGCTGTAGCTAGTAGAACTACCTTTAGCAAAGTAATTAATATCCCTGGATTAGTCCACATATTAAGCTCATAAACCCATCTATATACTCCATCTTCTCCTTTGGATATTTCCTTAGATTCATCAAGTAAACTTACTTCTAGTTGCTGACTTCCACAAAATTCGCAAAACACACTTCCATCTTTTATTTCTTTGCTACATGATATGCATTTCATTCTAGCCCCTCCTTCGATTATCACTATATTAACCATGATACAACACTGAGAAACTATATATCAACCAAATATTTATTTATAGCTTATTAATCAAAAAACAAAAATGCTCCCGCCATAGAAACAGTTTTATTATTTAAACTATCTACCATAGAGAGAGCATATCCAAATACCTGGGGCTGCTTTACTGCTTTACATTAAATTGTTATTTCTATTCTGTTCCCATCTGGATCTAAAATGCAGCTCTCATAATAGCCATCGCCTGTTACTCTAGGCTCTCCTACAATTTCATACCCATCACTTCTTAATTTAGTGGTAAGCTCATCCACTTTTTCTTTACTTCCCACTGAAACAGCAAAATGAATTAACCCAAGATACTGCGAAAAGCTATTATTTAAGTTCAAAGGAATACTTGGCATTTGAATAAGCTCTAGTCTACAACCTGAATCAAACATCAAAAAATATGATTCAAAGGATTTGGATGAATTAATATATTTACTTCCTGAAGTACATCCAAAATATTCTATATAAAAAAGCTTTAGCCTTTCAATATCTGAAGTCCAAATAGCAATGTGTTCAATGTTCATTTTCATTATCCTTTCCGAAAGAAAAATATGACTAAGTCTTTATAAAGTATTAGGCTATAGATTGTCATTTATGCACTGAAAATCTATTTTATCAATATAGATATATTTAATTATGATTTTATCCAATTACAATTACTTCAATCAACTTAGTAAACTTTTCCTGCTCTTGTGTAGATAATACAGCTTTATATGTGTCTAAAGCTTCTGCCAATATATTATTGCTACTTTTACTACTCGGTTCGTAATCAATTGATGTAATCGAATTTCTTTTAGCCAGTGCCGCTACTTCTCCTAAATTTAATTCATCTAGTATTCTTAGAATTTCATCTTCAGTTAAATCCGCATCTATTAAAACATCCTCTAAATCTCCTAGAGAATTAACTTCTAGCTTTAAAATATTTTTCTTATCCGAAAAATGTCTGCATTGCCTTATTTCATCTATGATTTTTCTGTATTTTTCATCGTCCATTTTTATTCCAAAAGAAACTATAAGCTTGTTTGAATTATCATAATATCTGGGAACAACAAAAACTCTATCCAAGGTATTGTTTATAATTGAATTTTCAATCAAAACTGCAAGCTGATTCAAGCTATTCTTTAAATACCTCATCAAGGATTCATTTAAATTTAAATCCCTTCTAAGTCCTTCTAACCCTGACTTAAGTATATCCTGAATTTGAATTTTAGATTTTTTATTAAAAATAATAAATAGCTTTTCTAAAGAGCTATCATCTATTTCTAAATGTCTATAGTCCTTACCTATAAGCTCACATCCTAAAGCTGATAATAGTACTATCTCATAAATATTAAAAGGGATATCACTATAATTTTTATCATAACCACTTAAAAGATTATGGATGTCTTCACTTGAAAAAAAAGAACAAAATAAGTTTTCATAATATATCCATTCTAAATATTTATTTATAAATTCAATCCCTTTTAAGGGTTCCATTTTCTGATGCACTGGATAATCTGCAGTGATATGAATTTCATGAGCTCCAAATTCTGGGTAATATAACTTAAAAAATCCATTTATCCCATCTTCAATTGTTGATTTATAAAACACATTATCTGTTTTTACCAATTTTCTCAAGATTGATTTATGGAGCAATTTTGAAGTTATTTTTAGCTTATCTATTTGCTTTAAACCTTTAGTGTAAATATTAAAAATTCCTTCTTTTTTAATATCTTCTATGGCTAAATCTGGATTCTCATAGGTTTTTAGATATACTCCGAGTGTAAATAAAATCGAGGAAAGTAGCTGGGAAGCTGCTTCAATTTTTATTGAGCTACTTTCTGAGCCGTTGTACTTCTCTGTTTGTTTTGCTAATAGCAATAAACAATCAGTTTGTATACTCTCTACCTCATTTGCTGTTAGAAGGTTAACTCTAAAACCCTCTTCTAAAAGAGACTGAAAATAATCCTCGCTTTTTAAGAAGTCTATATTAATTTTTTTAACTATTTCAATATTATTCAAGTGAATCCTCCTCATCCAAATCCGTCTTATCCTCTGTAAATTTTTCTTTGTACACATATCTTAGTGTTCTAGCTAGATTATTTAATTCTCTTCCCGATAATAGCTCGAGTGAACCTTGACATATTGAATCATATGAAATCTTCATAAATTTTATAAGCTCATCATCGCTCATTAAGTCATTAGTTTCATTTTTATAATAATAAAATATTTCTAATAACTCATAGATCGTCTCTTCGTAATTGTGCATGGAAATGTATGGAGAATCACAAAATGCTAAAATGATTTTTTCAATCACGCCTGCTCCAAACTCCATTCTTCCGTTATCTTTTAAAGCCGTCACTCTCGTTTCTACTAATGCTGCTGCTTGGGTGTTTGTTAATAGTAGATTATATTTTTCTGTTATATCATTACATGACAAAACTTCTGAAACTGCTTGCTTCAAAAGCAAATTACTGTTTAATAACGAAAGTTCAAAATTCATATTAATTTCTCCTATAAATTATATTGACATACAAAAATAAATGTGTTATGATAAATTTGGATTAATTTGTTCACAATTCTATATATTTAAATTATATCTCATTTTCGAGATTTAGCAAGCTATTTCTATAGCTTCTTTTTTTTGCAAAAAAATTTAGCAAAAGTATTAATGCTTTTATTTATATTTCATCTGGGTAAAGTAATTATAAGTATAAAAAATTCAATATTAGTTTAAAAGGAGTATTATCATGTCAAAATTAATATTTAGAACAAATATAATCAATATCAATTCTTGGAATATAATTCACTTACCAAAAGCGATTAGCAATAAGCTATCTTCAAGAGGTATGCTAATAATAAAAGCTCGAATAAATAACTGCATTTTTGAAGTAGAGCTAGAGCCTGATGGTTCTGGAAGTCACTGGTTCAAAGTAAGTGATGATTTTATGGATAAAATCAAGGCTAATAAAAATGATGAAATTTCGATTGAATTTGAGGAAACAAAGTGGTTTAAGCCTCAAATTCCTCTAGACTTCATAGATTCTTTAGAGGACGAAAATCTACTTGATGCTTGGGATTTGCTAACTACCAAAGCTCAATGGGAATGGATAAGATGGATTAGATTTACTAAGAATGAAGTCACCAGACAAAAGCGCATAAAAACAGCATGCTCTATGCTTCAATCTGGGAAGAAAAGACCATGCTGTTTTGACCAAACAAGATGCACACAAACTCATGTGTGTAATAGTGGTGTACTTTTGTCGAAATAGACTTAAAGGATTTATTATTTTAAATTTTATTTATTCATTATCAATTTATTTGCTAGGTATCTTTTTTTGTATTTTACTTCTGCATATTTTGCAATTTTTTTGATAATCGTATAATTGATTGTCCCTCCCAAGGCTCCAATCAAAGGAATACCTTGAATGAACTTTCCAACTAGCAGAGCATCAGATAAGGTTTTAGCTGTATCTTTCACCATCAAATCTAAATCAATATTCATTTCTAAATTCTTATCAATAGAGTCTCCAAGCATTGATACTTCATCATTTAATCTCAGCTTTTCCTCTCCTTCACTCATAGCTGCAGCTATTAGTTTAAGAATAAATGCTTTTTCCTCATCACTATCATACTTATATCCATAATTAAGTGCAATCTCATATATCGTCTTCATTATCACTCCAATAAATATAGGAATATCAGGAAGACCCACACCAAAAAAACCTAAAACACTCCCCTCTATAAAGGATGATGAAGTATTTAATCTTTTAGAATCTCTAGCATATTTATCCAGCTTGTTTATACTTTTCCGATTCATATTTTTATCTAAGATATAATTGTTAACTTCATAATCAGACATAAGCCTATCTTTGTTATAAGTTTTTTCTATAACTATATTTCCTTTTTCAAAAACTAACTGAAATCCTTTGAAAAATGCCGATTCCAATGTTTCCTTAAGCTTTTCAGGGATTTTATCCTGCACTTTATCCATTACAGGGGTAACCTTTGACTTTATGAGCTTATTTTCCTTTTTATTTAAAATTTTTTCTTCTTTTTTGTTAAGTCGCTTAAATTGCCTGCTCAGTTCTTTAGACATAAAAACCACCTTCTATTTCTTAATATTTTAAATTTCCAAATAAGCAATAAATAATTCTGAAAAATAGAACAACAATATTATTCATATAAATTTAACTTAAGCATACTATATGAGTACCCAATTTTATGTATGGGTAATAATATAACAAAGTATTTTCATAGTTTAATAAATCCAAGGTTTTATAGTGATTTATAAATGAATAGAGGTGTAATCCATGCTCAAATTCATAAAATTTTTATCAATAGCTTTTACTATTACAAGCTTATTAGTTGCATGCAATAAGCTTGATTATTCTAGCGATATGGCTTATATAAAAACTCAAGAAAATATAGATTTTTTTATAGTTCCAGATATTCATCACTTTTCAAAATCAATCTACGATGACAAAGAAGCTTTTCAAAATTTTCTTGCAACTAGCGACGGAAAATTGATTAAATACAGCACAGAAATAATAACTAGCATCAAAGAAGATATAAGAAAAGAACAACCTGATTTTCTTATTCTTCCTGGAGACTTAACAACTAGTGGAGATAAAGAAAGTCATATTGAGCTAGCAGAATTACTTAATGAAATAGAACAAATAGGAACTCAGGTTTTAGTCGTTCCAGGAAACCACGATATAGAAAACCCATGGTCTAGAAAATTTATAGGCTCTGATGTCATAAAAACTGACAATATTTCATCTAATGACTGGAAAGATATTTATTATCAATATGGATACAGCCAAGCAATATCAACAGATAAAAGTTCTGCAAGCTATTTGGTTGCTGCCTCTGGAGATTTGTGGATTCTTATGCTCGACTCCACAATTTCTAATGAAAAATCAAAAAATCTATATCCTATTAAAGGTGGAGAACTTTCAAAAAATACTCTTACTTGGATAAATAACTGTAGTGAACTAGCAAAAAAAAATAATGCAAAACTAATGGCAGTAATGCATCATAATCTTCTTGAGCACAGTCAAATTTTCAATGATAGCTATACTGTAAACAACAAAGACGAAGTTTTAGATAGCTTTATAAATGCCAATATTGACCTAGTACTTACTGGGCACATCCATATCCAAGACATCAAATCATTTACAAAAAATGAAACTACAATTTATGACATCGGAACTAGCAGTGCCCTTGTTTATCCCAATCAATATGGAACACTTAAGTTCAGTCCAGCTAACGGCTATACTTATAATACAAAAGGCATCAATCTGGATAAACTAGAAACTGAATTCGATAAAGAAGCCTTTAAGAATTATGTCATATGTGTATTCATGGAGCAATGCTGCAATCAATATAAAGATTGCCTAGCTGAACTAGATGAATTAAATGATGAAGATTTGGAGAAAGCTTATAGCGTTATAGTTGAAATGAACAAAATGTATTTCTCTGGTTTTAGAAATAATGCCTTAATTAATATCACAGCTTCTGAAGGCTTTAGTATTTTAAAAAATGTATCAAGTTGCTTTGCCCAGGAATATGTTCTTAGCATGCTAAATGATGAGTTCGAAAACAACAATACTTTATTTATTCCTTTTTCCAATTGAATCTGTTCTTTTTTTCTTTTTCTTTGCAATGGAATAACCAAAGGTACCCAGTGAATTTCCAAGTCCATAGTAGGTTCCATGAGAGTAGCAAATTGGATTTGCTTGCGAAAGATTGAATTTCCCTTTGGCATCTAGATATTTTTCGTCAACATGAACACCTAAAACTTCAGCCATAAACATATGATGAGAACCTAAATCCTTAATTTCTATTACCCTGCACTCAATATTAACAGGACTTTCTTCAATCATAGGAGCACTTACAAAATCTCCTTTTATAGGTGTAAGTTTATTGATTTTGAATTTATCAAAATCTCTACCAGATTTCACTCCGCAAAAGTCAGTTTCTTTTGCAAGCTTATCAGTTGTTAGATTAATTACAAATTCCTTACTGTCTTTAATCAGGTCATACGAATATCTACTAGGTCTTATTGAAACATATACTAATGGCGGATTAGTACAAAGAGTCCCTGTCCACGCTATCGTAATAATATTTGGACGCTCCATATTACCACAGCTTACCATAACTGCAGGTAGTGGATACACCATATTTCCAGCTTTCCATAATTTTTTTGACATATATATTATCATCCTTTTCAATTTACTTTATAAAACCTAAATATACCAAATATATGATAAATATAAAAAAGCATTAAAAAACTATAAATCTCTTAATGCTTTTTTTAACATTTGTTTTCAATAGCAATATTAATTTAATTGAATTTTATTAATGTGTTTAACCCCATAAATCACTAGCATCACTAGAGCTTCTATTGATTTTCGAGAAATCTGTTTTAATAAAAGAGTTTGTAGACAGTAGTAAAAAAATCAGCCCTATTACTAAAATAATAACAAAAGACATAAAAGGAGTAACAATAAATCCATTTACATCAATTACTAGTCCTTCATTTGCAAGCTCGATAGTTGGTAAATGAGTTTTTTCTAATACTATCATCCTAAAAAAGGCTGTCGCATATGTCATAGGATTAAGATATGCTATATATTTTAAAGAGGTTGGAAGCATTGATATAGGAATATATGCTCCAGACAAAAATGTCAACGGCATTGTCACTGCAGTTTTAACTATTTGGAAGGTTTGGCCACTTCTAACTATAGTTGCTAGATATAGCCCTACACCAGAAAATACAAGCCCAACGCAAATCATAGCTAAAAGAACAAATACAGGGGTAGTCCACGATGTAAATCTAATGCCTACAAAAAAACCGATTATTAAAATCATAAGTCCTTGTACCGTCGATACAGTGGCCGCTGATAAAAGCTGCCCTACTGCTACAGCAATTCTTTTGGCTGGTGAAACTAAAACCTCCTTCATAAATCCGCTTACCATATCGTCAACAGTCGATGAAGCAAGATTTAGTGAGCTTTCAAACACTGTAGCTATTATTACTCCAGAAAGCATATAAGTAATAGGGTCCTCTATAAAATCATTTTTAAATATAGCTCCAAAAACATAAACGAAAAAAAATGGAAATAAAAGTGAGAAAACAAGTCCTGTCCTATTTCTCACAAAGGCTTTGAGTCCTCTCTTCCACAATGCATATACTGTATTCATATTATGCATCCTCCCTGATTGTTTTGCCAGTTATTTCTATGAATACATCATTGAACGTCCCTTTTTTTATCTCAATATCAGTTATGTTATCTTTTTGTAAGCTTAAAACCTGTAATAGTTGATGGATGTTTTCTGCATCTACCTTGTAATATCCCTTTTTTTTCACAAATTCTAGCTTATGCTTTTCAAGTAAAGTTTCTAGCTCAGCTTCATTCTTGGCATTTATATATGCTTTATCTTTTGTAAACTCTTTCTTTAAAGCATATGGAGTATCATGGGCAACTATTTTGCCTCCATCAATGATAGCTATTTTGTTGCATATCTCCGCTTCCTCCATATAGTGTGTAGTAAGAAAAATAGTGATATTCCTTTCTTTTTGAAGCTTCAAAATATACTCCCATATATGAGCTCTAGTTTGAGGATCTAGTCCAGTAGTAGGTTCATCTAAAAATAAAACCTTAGGATAATGAATCAATCCTCTTGCAATTTCTACCCTGCGCTTCATCCCACCTGATAAAGCTCCTACTAGTTTTTTTCGCTCATTTAATAAATCTACTAGAGTCAAAACAAAGTGCATCCTTTCTTCTACTTCATTTTTGGGAATATTATAGAAAACACAATGCATTTTGAGATTTTCTTCAATTGTCATCTTAGAATCAAGAGTGGAGTCTTGAAATACAACTCCTATAGATGCTCTTACCTCGTCCTTTTGAGTAGATACATCTTTTCCCTCAATTAAAAGTGTTCCTGAAGTCTTTTCAAAAATAGTACACAGGGTATTTATAGTTGTACTTTTCCCTGCCCCATTTGGGCCTAAAAAAGCAAATACGCTACCTTCCTCTACTGTAAAGGAAATATCATCTACAGCTATGAAATCACCATATTTCTTTGTGAAATTCTTTACCTCTATTATTGGTCTCATTTATATCTTTACCTTCTCCAATCTATTTTGTAGCAATTCATAAACATAATATACCACATATCTGATATAATGAAACTTCATGAATTAAATCAATTGTTAAAATCCAAGAAAGATTAATGATAAGCTTTATCTTGTCTTAAAATAAGAATTCCACCCTGTTAACCAATAGGGCGGAATTCTTATTTAGTATTTCTAAAAAATGTGATATTTTTCTATTTCAATAACTGATTAAAAGCCTTCTCGTAATTAATCGTAAATTACATTTTTCCCTTCATCGCTCAATTTTTTTAAAGCTGAAAGCATATTATTTATTTCTTCATCAGAATGTCTTTCCCATGAGCTGAGTTCAGCTATTATTTTCAAAGGATATTTAGACCTGTAGGAACGTGTTGGATTTCCAGGAAATTTTTTGTCAGTTAAGTTTGGGTCATTTTCAAATTCCCCTAGTGGTTCTACTAGATAGATTCTCTCTTTTGAATTAGATTTCGCTAATTCAGCACCCCATTTAGCTGCATCTAATGTCGCAGTAAAATATATATAGTTAGATTTTTTATTTTGGTAATTTGATAAATTATTTGGTTTTAACAAATCTCCAACGTTCAGTTCTGCTTTTGTACCATGAAAAAATGGTCCCTTATCTATAACATCACTATTCATATTGATTCACCTCTTATATTTTTAATTTGCATATACCATTATAGTACTGAAAAGACAAACAAAGTAGACTATAAAGAATTTGCAAATTATAGTATAATTAAAGCAAAGGAATAGAATCACATATATTCAAAACCCAATTTTTATATTTTACTATAAACAAGCTCAGCAAACTGTCCATATTTTTTTACTTCTTTCAAGTAAAACCTCTTTAATGATTCTTTTTGCGAAAATAGTGGCACTCCATCTCCTAATAACACTGGAGCAATTTGAATTATTATATTATCTACCATATCATTATCTAAAAGAGGAGCTAATAAAGTGTTTCCTCCAACTACCCAAATATTTTTATCAGGACTTATTCCCTGAACAAAATCAACCACATCTGTATTCATAGGAATAAACCCCTCTACTGATAAGGAATCTGCATGAGTGAAAACATAATTTTTAGTAGTAGCATAAATACTGCTAACATTTTCTATAGTTTCAATTTCACTAAATGTCCTTTTTCCCATTAACGTAATATCCATGCTGCTATAAAAGCTTTCATAATCAGTTTCTTCTACAGAACCTGTCTGATAAAGCCAGTCCAAACTATGATTCTTGTCGGCAAGATAACCATCCATAGTGATGCAACCATAAAAAAATACACTCAAGATTAAACCCTCCTTTGAAAATATGCTTTTCTAAATATTAAGAAAAGATTACTACCCTCAATTCTTATTTTATCCATTTGGAAGTTCTTGAAACTTTGGTACTTTCTCAAGGTCAGTATCCCAGTTTGCTTTACTTGCATAAAAGATATGTCCCTGTGGCTTAATATTTATATCACTGTCCATACATCCTGCAGGAACAACCAACAATCTTCCATCCATTTGTATATTTGGCAGAGCCGACCCACAATTAGTACAAAAACTTTTTATATGCCCTTCTAAACGAAAATTAAAAGTTTTAGTTTTATCTTGGCCAGATAGCCACTTTAACTTAGCTGTAGAAGAAAACAGATTTGCTGCATGCGCTGAACCTGTATCTTTTCGACATCGCTCACAATGGCAGAGATAAAAATTATCAAAATCTCCTTCTATTTCGAAAGTAACTTCACCGCAAAGGCATGATCCTTTATATATCATAAGTAAATCTCCCTTCAAATAGTTTAATCTTTGATTAGCCATTTCCTACTGATTGATTTTAATTCATCATTAACTTATCAATATAGTTCTCAAGAATAAAGGCAAAAATGATGAAGCTCAGGCACAGTAATTCCTTGGCGGAAATGTATTCTTTTAAAAAAATCATAAGAATACTCATCGTTTTTCTAATTTCTTGATTTCATTCGTTCCTATTTCTTCTATTGCTTTTAATTGACGTATTGCCAATTGATTTAATAATTGTAACCTTTCAGCTTGCGACTTACCTTGCTCAATCAAAATGGAATTATAGCTTTCCATATTCGCCAATACCAACAATTGATTCAAAGTAGCATAGTCCCTCATATTTCCCTTTTGACTTACATTCTTTTCACGCCAATCTTTCGCTGTTTTTCCAAATAGTGCTACGTTGAGCAGATCCGCTTCGCTAGCATAGGTCATAGATATTTGATAAGCTGTCAATTCAAGTGGCAACAAATTCTCTTTTATGGCATCTGTATGAATTTTATAATTCAATTTCGAGATTTCACGGTTTAAATTCCAGCCTAATGAGAGTCTGCTACTTTCATCAGTTTTCAATCGCTTATAGTCTTTAATAATATAGAGTTTAAACTCAGCCGAAATCCAAGATGCAAACTCAAATGCAATATCAGCATGTGCAAATGTACCGCCATATCGCCCTGATTTTGAAACAATACCAATTGCATTAACGGTTGTAATCCATTTTTGGGGAGACATTGTAAATGCATTCAAACCTGCATCTTTTTTAAACCCGTCGAATTCGACGGGTTTAAAATCTTGGTTATGTAAGCTTTCCCATAAACCTAAAAATTCTAAAGTATCCCGATTACGCATCCAATTCTTTATTACATCATTTGGTTCATCGCTTTTATATCTTGCAATATCTGTAAGTGAAATGTATTCATTATGAAAATCTTCACTGTAAATTGAAATATCTATTCCTTTAGCATGAATGGTTTCTTTGATTGGCTTTTTTAACATGCCTAACCCTCCTACATTCAAAACATCAATTGACACATTTCTTTAATTCATGGCATAAAAACGTCGTTCTATATCCTTTATTATAAATCATTCGCGATTTTAGAACAAGCGTTCTCGTTTGTGTAAATCATCTTTTTATTTAGTTTAAAAGAACCAGAAGAAGAATAGTCTTTTACCCACTTATTTACAGTGGGTCTAGCAATGTTATACTCTTTAACAACTTCATTTATATTTTTTCCACTATTTATAAGTTTTACAATTTGCTTTTTAAATTCTTCATTATACCTTTTATTTGTATTAGACATGATAAACCTCCAAATTAATTTAATTTATTTTATCAAGTCCTAGTATTTTATGTCTAAATTAGTGTAACCTATCCAACAGTAATAAAAATAACAGGTCAATCATATCGCTTAAAAGATAAAATGGACCTGTTAGAAAAAAAGATGAATAATAAAAACTAGATTTTTTTGTACATAAAATTCTAATAATTGTACATTTTGAGATTCTCAAAAAAATGCATTTTGGAATTGACATTTACAACACCAAGAATAATAATCATCATGCAAAGGATATATGTCATTTTCTCACCTCCACAAATTCCTATTTATCGGTACGATAAACATTGTTCATTAGTTATATTTTTCAGTTGAACATAAATCAACTGATACGACGCTAAATATAAAGAATTCGTCTTAACTTTAAGTATAAATTACGCTCATTTTTTCCCCTTTATTTCAATTACTTTAGTGTATAAATAGGGTTGAATCTCTGGATATGTTAGATTACTTGGTAAGTTACTAAAAAACTCAATCTTCTCAATTTCATCTTCTAAAGTATCTTTAAAAGAATGGACTTCTGCATAAAACAACATTCCAAAAGTTTCATTTCCATTACTATTAACACGATTTTTCCCTGTTACTGAATACACTGAAATAGGTTGAATTTCGAATTCAATTGCTCCTGTTTCTTCTTGTAGTTCACGTTTTGCAGTATCTACTATAGTTTCATCTACTTCTCTATGACCACCAGGCATTTCATAAGTTTCTCTTTCTTTATGTTTGCAAAAAATCCATCTGTTATCATATCTAGCCATAATTACAGCAAACTTTAAATCTTTATCGTTAATCTCATTATAAAACTTAACTTTTAGTTTCATACTATACCCCACTTTATTAAAAGTATGCAATTAAATTCTACTTTTCAGGCAAATTTCCTTTATTCGCAACCCTCTACTAATACTTAGTTGGTTCGCATTTAACTGCTTATGTTCATCTACAGTATATAAATCATCCATCCATTTATCAACCTAATATTCCCATTTTTGATCTGTCATCACTCAAATTACCATATGTCATCTGTAAACTGCCCTATTTTCAAGGGTCAAAAAACGGTCTTTTTTCACCGATTTTTGACCCAAATTTTGACCTAAACCACTATATGTCGTGGTAGATCTCTATCATTTCTTCTCTGAACCACAATAAGTCATCAGAATTATACTCTCCACATGCGTGGTCGTCCTCTGGGGGTGACTCTTTAGGAAACAGGGGCGAAATGTTGATTTTCAGCCCCGTTTTGAATACAAAGTTGATGGTTTGTGGTAGTGGGTTTCCGGCTTCATCCGTCTCGCCTATGTAGGCTTCTTTGATCAGGGTTCTAAAGATTTCACCGTCGAAGGTTTCCATGGTTTTCTTCTTTTCGAAGATCCTTTTGAAGCTGAGAAGCCTGCTTCTGAAGTCCTCACCAAACTCGTTGTTTTCATTATACGCCTGTAATTCACCTTCTGCAATTTCAATCTCTTCAGAGACTTTTGCATACTTTTGATCGTATACGTCTTTGTTGATTTTTTGTTCTAGTAGCAAATCCACCAGTTGATTTCGTTGATTGTAAAGCTTGTTGATGTTGTCGTTTAGTTTTTTAATTTCCTTTTCGTGCTCACGGTATTCAAGGCTTTTAGATAGATTGTCTAGAAATTCGTCTATGATTTTTTCATTGTCTTTGCATAAAGCATTGAAGGCTCTCACAAAGGATTGCTCCAATACTTCTTCTGGTATGGCTTTCGAATGTGGGCAGAACTTCTTGCCCTTTTTCGCTGCATGATGGCAGTACCAAACGAATTTTGGGTTCTTACCTGAAGTCCATAACCTTCGAATGATGGTTCCACCGCAGTATTTGCATTTCATAATATTGCTAAACGGATATTCCATACTGTGACGTTTGATTTTACCATCGTTGGTACGTCTACTTCTTTTTTCTCTGATTTCTTGAGCCTTATTAAAAAGCTCTCTGGAGATAATAGGTTCATGGTGGTCTTTGATGTAGTACCTGTCCTGCTCCCCAAAGTTGACAATTCGCTTCTTGCTGATGGGATCAACTGTGTAGGTTTTACCCATGACCACATCGCCCACATATTTTTCATTTCGTATAATGCCCGCTACTGCACTGTCATGCCAGTTGTCCTTGCCCTTCTTGGTTTTGATGCCTTTAGCTTCTAGATCTCTTGCGATGGTATGGGCACCAGCCCCTTCCACATATCTTTTAAATATAAATTTTACGGTTTCAGCTTCTTCTTCGTTAAGAATCAACTTACCTGTTTCTGTGTCATAAACATAACACATACAAGAATTGAAGCCGATCATTTCTCCTTGCTTGGCTTTCATTTTCAGTCCCATTTTGGTGTTTTGGGATATGGATTCGCTTTCCCCTTGGGCTAGAGAAGACAATATGGTCAAGATCAGTTCTCCGTTGGAAGTAAGGGTATTAATATTTTCTTTTTCAAAGCTAACGGCTACGCCAAGTTCTTTTAGCTCCCTCACATGCTCCAAGGTATCAATGGTGTTTCTGGCAAATCTGGATATGCTTTTGGTGATGATCATGTCAATGAGACCATTTTTAGCATCTTTGATCATCCTTTGGAATTCAGTTCTTTTCTTAGTCTGAGTGCCCGAGATACCAAAGTCTGCGTAGACATTGACGAATTCCCAGGCTTCATTTTTATGAATCAAGTCGGTGTAATGAGTCACTTGTGAGTTGTAACTGCTGAGTTGCTCATCAGAATCGGTACTGACTCTGCAGTAAGCTGCCACCCTTAACTGGTCCATAATTTTCCCAGTTCGGCGATTGACTTTGCCTTCACTGGCTTTTATAACTTGTACTTCTGCCATGGCTTCTCCTTCCTTATATGTGTTACGACACAGTATAGCCGAAGACTTTTTTGAAGTCTAGGACAAGATTTATTAATCTAATTCAGTCATTTCAAGGCTTATGCGACTTTGTATTTTTGCTTTAGAAAGCCTTTTACTTTTTCATATTCTTTTAGTGTTAACATATTTTCCTGCAGTAAGGTATTGAGCAAGCTTAGCTGAACCGCATATTTTTCTTCGTTGTTTTTGAAGAAAATATAGTCAGCAGGCACGATGGATAAAGCAGTTAATGTACCATCAATTGTTCCTTCACCCCTATTGTTTTTTAAGACTCGTCTTGCTATTTTTAGTTGAAATTCGAACCAAATTTTAGACCAGTTTATATATATTTCTTGTTTGAAATTTTGCAGCATTTTGCTACCTCCAATTTTCTCTATTTTCCCAACAGCACCTTCACGACCACCTATACAGCACCTTATAAATGGCTGAATTTCGCCATTCCTTACTTTTTACAGCACCCTATACAGCACAAAACCCGTTTTACAGCACCTAAAGCAAATCGCTGTAACGCCGGCACTGCGGGCGTTTGTGACTGGAAGGTGGGCGTTCACGACCACCTTCCTTTATCCTGCACTTTTTTAATATTAAATTTTGACGGTGGAAAATGCAGTAATTTCAACTGGCCCCACTATGCCACTTTTCTTTTCTGCCGTTTTGTGGTCCACATTCGCCCCAAATTCCGATTATAATCGGCATCAGGCATTGTGATGCCAACGGCTCTATAATTTGCCACACAGGGGCGAACAATCGCTCATTTGATATTTTTATCTGAATTTAACTAATCACTGCTTACTTCACAGGGTCGAAAGGGTCATTATCTGGAGCACTTTGAGAAGTCTCCTGATTATCGTCACTATCGTCCCTCATAGCAGAAAGAGAAATAATGCGTTTGCCATTACTTTTTTTGAAATCCGCATGTATAAAGCGTTTGCGAAGTTCTTCTAGGTTTAGACGAATGTGTTTTGACAAAAGTCTTGAAGAAATTTGATCACCACTTTGAACAGATAACAGGATCGATAATTCTGTTGGTGATCCCGTGTAGTAGTTTTTATCTTTCATGAAATCAGAAATGAGAAGGACAATATCATGGAGCAACAAATCTTTATTTTGAAAACTGTCAGATACCACTTCCCAGATATTTTCTTCATTTCGTTTCAGACAAATTTCACGGTACTCAATATCTCTGCCTACGCAATAGAGCTTCGCCTGACCACTACCACGAACATCTTCAGAAAGAATAAAACTAGAATCTACCGCACCTTGAATACCAGTCGTACCAGATATTCTATTAAACGGATCGTTGTCATTTTCTTTTCTCAGATGTTGAATGAGAAGAATGGCAATTCCAAGTTCATCAGCAATGTTTTTGAGAACAGATAAATCACTATAATCACTGGCATAGCTATTGTCTGTTGAAGAAACACGAATCATTTGTAGGGTATCAATGATAATAAGAACACAATTGGGATGCTCTTCAACAAAGGTTCTGATCCGTTCTTCAAGCTCACCTCCAAGTGTTGCTTGTTCCGTACAGAAATTAACGGCTGCAGAAGCTTCATCCGTTATTTCAAACAGTCGATTTTGAATTCTGATTTGACTATCTTCAAAACAGAGATATAAAGTGTCGCCCTGCTTTACTTTGTTCCCCCATATTTCTTCACCTTTTGAAACTGTAACGGCAAGCCATAGAGCTAACCAACTCTTTCCCACCTTTGGTGAACCTGCAAGAACGTGAAGTCCATTGGATAATAGATTTTCAATGACAAATTCTAATGGTTGCAGTGGCATGGTCATTAAAGTTTGACCATCGATGGTATTGAATCGTTTTTTCATTTTGGTAATGCCTCCTTTGATATTAAGTTGTTTTTTCTGAAGTTGAGTGAAGCCCTTACTGTATAGGCAGTGAGAACAGCTTTTTGAAAACCATTTAGAAAAAAGTATCTCTACTTATTTCAACGATGAAATGCACAGTTGGACGAAAAATAATTTTGCCCCCTACTATTAAGGTAATTTTTCGGCTACCTTACAAAATTTTTCTTCTCATATACTTTCACGACAAGATGGGTGTTCTACAAAAAAAATCTTAATACAATACATGACAAATAATAAATTTTAGCATCAGGAATCTCATGCCCTCACTTATTTCCACGATGGGAAGCACTGTTGAGCGGAAAAATTTGCAACAAAAAAGATGCCCTCATATACTTTCACGTTGAGAAGGGCATCTGTACACCTTGTTTTATTAACTTTATAACTATACTTTTTCAAAATGAATCGGCGCTTTTGGGATATCAAACGGTACTTTTTTACATCCAAACGGCACTTTTTTGCTCTAAAAAGACGCGCATATGATCAATACGAAATAAATTCGCCTATTCAATAGGCAAGAATTCTTATGAATAGGCAAATTAGACTGCATGATTGGTTACACATTATTGCTATACATAAACCATCAAAAATACTACAATTATTTGACTAACACTGAAATGTTACATTCTATCACTTCCACTATTTAACTGTTTACAAGTTGCTTTCCCTTCTGTATAATGAACTTAACAACAAAAGTTAATATTGTGCTGAACAGAAAGGTGTCTATCTATAGGTGCTGAATCTGCTAGGTGCGTCGAAATCAAAAAGGGTTTCCTGTACGGTGTTTGTTTACAAACGCTTGAGTCTGGAGGCTCTTTTACTTTCCCCACTTCAAGTAATCATATACCATGATTAACCGCCTTACATTTGTCCTAACCGGTGAACTACTATTTTGCAACAAATTGATGTCCTCTTCGAAAATTTCTTTAAGAACACATTCCAACTCATTGATATCAATCTGAGTCTCTTCAAGATGAGATATTAGTCTCGTAGCGCGTTCCACTGAAACTTTTTCTTGATCCCATATTTGCTTTACAGATACATATCCACCAAGGCAGTTTCTACTTTTTTGTATAGTGGGTGAAATTATGTTGTCAAACGTCCATTTATCCGCAAATTCTTTACATTCTGGAAATTCTTTAGTTGCTGATGCGATATACTTATTGACTGGTAATTTTCCTGAGTTCTGCCTTAGAACTTTTGGAAAAGCATATTCTAAGAGTTCATCAGCCGAAAATTCTAAATCCTCAATAACTATATTACGGTACCACTCATTTGCATCAATTCCACTGAGCCCTTTAAGACCTAAATCTGACACTTTCCCAATAGCAATGACAAGTTCTTCATCGTCAACACGACTGTCATCCAAGGCAGCAACTCTCAAATTAGCAGTTGGCACATTTGTAATGGTATAGTCGTATAATTCTTGTTTGAATCGTCTTAAGATTTTTACCGGAAGTTTAGATTTTTTATGATCCATTGCTCGGTAAAGCAACATAAAATCTGACAATACTATCTTTTTCATTCCCAATGGCTTGTTATCAACCATTATTGTAAATGGGCTTACATCAACCCCAACAATATCTTTCTTATATTCAACAAATACAAACCTATCTTCTAACATTTTAAGTTGCTTTTCATCAAGGCAGTTCACGATAGACTTTATAATGCTCAGTATGTTCGTATCACTTATAGAGTACCCCAGAAAAATGATTGGATACTCCATAAAAATAGTCATTAGCTTTGCTGCAAGATAAGCACTTTTGTTTTCAAAGAGTAAATAATCTGATTCGTTAATAATAATGCTATCTGGACTTTCAACCGATCCATGAATTTTATATATTTCAGCAATTCCTTGAATCGCTGAAAAAATTAGTTCAGTCTGCCCAACATATTTTGTAAATCCTATCAATGTTTCTTCAAGTAGAGAATCATAGTTGGTGGTTATAACGCCCGAAATACTCTTTTCAGAAATTTGTGATAGCATACTGACTTCATCTTGATATGCTGGAACAACACTTGTACTCCGTTTGATATACGCTGAAATTTCAGCCTTAAACGGAGATAATCCACTGTCCTTTATCAGTTCTAAAACATCCCCATCAACAGTTCTAACGCTCGGATCAGCAAACCATCTAACATCAAAATCATGTTGAATTAACTCTGCTATTTTAGGCATGATACCAGCTTTACACTCTAAGCCTTTTGCTTTGTTCTCATAGGCACTATAAGCAAATGGATCATTATTTATCACTTTGGCGAAATGTTCAAGGAGCCCTTTCCAGTCAGGTAAATTCAAGTACCTTCTTGAAATCCCAGATCCTATAAATAAAATTGGCGTTGTATTGAATCTGTAAATGACATCTTCAATTTTCATTTTTATCACCCCCACTTGATAATCCATCATTTTTACGCCACCCAATTGAATCCCATCATTGCCTGATCCACAATATGAGTAAAAATGACATTAATCTTATTTGAGAATACCTCTCTATCATAGCTTTCCGGCAGATAGCTATTCAATACCGTCATAATCTCATTTCGCACCTTTTGTTTCGGTTGATCGTCTTTTTCCCAGCCTACAACAAATAGATCCTTTTTCTTTTCTGTCAAAGTTTTATAAAGCTCTCTAGCTGCCAGCTTTACTGTTTTGAGTTCCTCTTTTGTCAGCTTATCTTTCTGCAATAAGTCATAGATTTCAAGTTCACTTTCGGTAAGCTCTTCTTTGATATGGCGTGCTTCTTCTTCCTTCAATTCTTCCATATACTTTAGCAGCTTCAAGTAAAACTGATCATTTTGAGAACCACCGGCATTATACTCTTCAATGATATGTCGGAAGCGTTCAGAAAATTTATCACGTGTAACATTTTCACGCATCATTTGAGCTAATTTTTTCTCAATATGTTCACGCAGATTAGAAATTTCTAAGTTTTTATATTTAGCCTTACGGAAATGATTTTTAAGCTCGTCCAAATCTAACTTTGAAAGATCTACGGGTGTTGATGTGGATATAGTCAATGCCGTACCACTGTTTGCATCGTAGTGACCTGATTCTTCAGCGATAACACTTACATCAAGTAGTTGATTAATCTTCTCTTTTGCACTTTCCAGTTTTTCGGGGCGAATTTTCCCATCAATTATCCCTTTTAGATACAAAATAGCTTCCTTGTAGACAGGCTCAAAATCCATCTTAAAAATATCCGGTCTAAGTGCTTCGTAAAGATTGCTTACAGTATTGGCATAGACTCTAAACTCATTTCGCACTTCATCTTTCGATACAAGGATATCTGCAAATTCTCCAAATAAAGAAAGATTTATAAACACATCATCTTCATCAATTAATCTGCTTAGGTCAACATTATGATGTAGACAGAATTGCTTTGTTTCTTCAATGGTTTCAAGTAATTGCACATACAGTTTATCCACTTCTTTAACAGGGATATCTTCACTGTCATCCGATGCATAGTCTAAAAGTGCCCGTTTCAGTGATTTGAACACATCCAAATAACCAATAACAATACCACTGGTCTTTCCAGGGTATACACGATTGGCTCTTGCTATGGTCTGCATAAGCGTATGACCTTTCATTGGCTTATCCAAATATAAAGTTGATACAGATGGTGCATCAAATCCGGTTAACCACATTGAGCATACGAACACAAGTTGCAATGTATGGTCAGGATTTTTAAAGTTGTCTTCAATATCCAATCCATTCTCATCAACATTATTGAGTCTCTCTCTGTGATACTTAACAGACAGCCCAACTTTATTGAACTTTTCTTCTTCCTTATCTTCTTCACTAATAACAACTGCCATATCTACTTTTCGCATGTAGTCGACAATAGCCTTTAGCTCTTTTCGCTTTTCTTCTTCTCTCAGCTTAGCAATCTGAGCATTTAATATTTTGATTTCCTCTTTCCAGTAGTGCTGTACTTTGTCATACATTTTAACTGCGGTGAATTTATCAACAGAAATAACCATGCCTTTCCCTAAAAAGCCACGGCGCGGGAAATGATAGACAATATGCCTTGCAATCTTATCTAGTCGATCATCTCTTTTGATAATCTCTAATTCCCTTGCATAGTGGTTTTCTAGACGCTGCCGTTCAGCATCGTTTAATTCTTCATTCTCAAGAATTTCTGCCAAATCCGTATCGAGATAATCATTCTGAAGCTGTACCTCTTTCATGCCGTTGACATAGTAAAGAGGAACAGTGGCACTGTCCTTGATGGATTCTGCAAAGTTGTATTCACTGACATAATCTCCGAACCAAGAATTAGTCAGTCTTTTGGAACCTAAAAGAGGAGTACCAGTAAAGGCTAGGAATTGAGCATTAGGAAGTCCCTTTCTCATATTCTCAGCAAGATCTTTATATTGAGTTCTATGTGCTTCATCCACAATGACAATGATATCATCACGTTCTGACAAAACAGGATACTCTTTGCCTTTGTCGTATCTAAACTTATGAATGAGTGTAAATAGGATGGTTTTATTGGTTTTCAATTCTTCACGCAGTGCAGAGCTGTTAGCCGGTTGAACTTTTTCTTCTTTGGTGATGAATTCTGTTCTTAAGAAGTTCTTGTATATCTGAGTGTCCAAATCTTCCCTATCTGTTACTACTAAAAAAGTAAAATTGCCAGGAACCTTGTGCTTGATTTTTCGTGCGAGCATAACCATAGAATAGCTTTTCCCACTTCCTTGAGTATGCCAAAAAACGCCTAACTTTCCTTTTAGACTTTCTCTGCACTTAAAGGATTCAAAAACGTTATTGACACCTAAGTACTGATGGTTCTTAGCGATCAATTTTACACGCTGGCGATCAAACAAAATGAAGTTTTCTATATAATCAATTAGACTCTCTTTTCTCAAAAGCCCCGCAATCAAATACTCTAAGCTTATTGCATTTTCTCTGATGTCTTTACGATTAGGACTTTCTTTTTCATCATCGGTTTTGAGCCATTCAAAGAAATGCTCATATCCTGCCTTAAAGCTTCCAAGCCTTGTTTCTGTGCCATTTGAAAGTACACATATTTGATTGTAATGAAATAAATACGGGATGTCCTTCAAATAGTTCTGCAAGTTCATATCATAAGCATTTTTGACTGGGATATTTGAATTCTTAAGTTCTATAAAAACGATTGGAAGACCATTGATATAAATAATCAAATCTGGGCGACGCCAATGCACCTCTCCTTTAATCCAAAGTTGAGAAACGACAGTGAATTGATTATTTGTTGGCTCTTCAAAATCAATAACCTTTAATCGATCCGGTGTTTTTCTACCATTCTTTTCATATTCAACTTGAATACCATTTCTTAATTTATTGTAATTCAGGTAATTCGTATGCATAAGTTCTGCAGTTGTAGGGGTTTTTATAAGTTCATCAGCAACTTTGTGAACTACTTCTACCGGAATAATGGGATTGATTTTACAAAGACTTTGAAATAATACCGAAGGCAAGACCACCTGCTTCTTATTATCTCTACCACTTCCATCCGGCAGAGTTTCAGGTTCAGCAGTCATGCAATTGATTTCATCATATTTGTTTTCGTTTACCAATCGACTGATTGCTGCTTGCTCAATGTTGTCTTCAGATATAAAGTTCGGCATAGCGTTTACACCTCCAATCTGCCGCTCATCAAACGTGGGAGTAAAAGGTCACGCTGTTTTTTGAGGTTTTGATTTTGTTTCATCAAATTCTTAATTTCAATAAAAATGGGATTTATTTTCTCACTAAAATTATATACTAGCCCTTTACTTGGATTGATAACCTTTAACTTTTCAAACTTACCTTTACTTAAATTTGTCATTGTTGCACCAGTTGCACCAAAAAGTTCTATTGTTTCTTTTAAAGATTTACAAGTGAAATATAACCATTCTAAATATTTTGCATCATCAGGAATAATTGAATTTATTTGCTGATTGGTGTGTGCTTTTGATGAATTTATAGCAACAACACCACCTGTACCAATACAACTAACCATAATTGAATTTTCAGGCAGTAATTTTTTGGGTTGTGTCTTATGCCCTTTAAATGACAACCACTCTTCAGTCTCAATCACAAATGAATTTCCATGCATATCTGGTGTTTTAACAAACATTATCTCATTTGAATAGTTATCGGGATCCGACGTAGGAGGAGTTTTACCAGTTTCAACTCGACCATATTCTTTCACGCGTCTTACTTCCCAACCTTCAGGCAAACCATTCACAAACTTTGTATTCTCATGGTTAGGAAAGCGAAAACGTACAAACCATTCTTTATACAGCTCTTGTGCTGCTTTTTCCAGCAACTCAACTCGACGGTTGTTGTTCTCTATTAAATCGTCGTAGGTTGAGAGAATATCAGAAACTCTTTTCTGTTTCTTGAAATCGGGAACAATGAATTTGAACTTCAGCATCTTTTCAACACTAAAATTATCCTGTGTTGCACCTAATGAAGCTAATTGCATTTCCTTCTTTAGCATGTCAAAACTATATTTTACAAACCTTACATCAGCTTCATCATCGAAAGGAATAAAACCAACAATACTATCAGGGAAGCATGCATCTATATCCAGAATTGCGGTTTCAGCAATATTAGCAGCTATTGTAATGCAAAGCGTTCCTTTTTTCCATAGTTTACTTTGGGCTAACCCTTTTTCATTATATGTTTGAGAATATTTACTCAAATAAAATTCCGAAGCCTTAACATCGCCGGTCTGAACAAATGGATATTCACCACCATATAACGATTTATCATCACGCGGTCTGTGTCTTGATCTCCCACGAGATATTTCCCCAAGTTGATTGATGCGCTTGATTTTCCATTCTCCCATTACATCACCAACTCTCTTAAGTTGTCAGTAATCTTTTTTTCAAGCCCATGCGCCTCATCATTTAAACTCAAAAGTTCATTATTCAAAGACAGCATTTCTTCCTTAAATTCTTCCACAGTCATCCCGTCATCTTCAATAACAACCCCAACATATCTACCTGGATTCAGCGAGTAATCTTGATCCTTAATACCATCTTCGCCTTCAATCTTAGCCGCTTTACAAAGTCCTGTTACATCAACGTACTTACCTTCTGGGAAATGTTCAAGGAGCCAGTCAATATTGGCCTGCCAGTAGGCGATATCTTTATTTTCATCAACCTCACCACCGCCTTCAAGATGTGCGATTTCATTTTTATACTCATCAATCAGCGCGACAAACGCATCACTATCCCCTTCATAAAGGCGTGAAATGATTGCCAAGTTTTTTATCTGCTCATCAGAGAATTTACGATGTGCTCGATCCACTTGCGTAAAAATATTTCTGGCATCAATAAAGAGGATCTCGTCTTTATTTTTATGGGCAGCATCAAAAAACCACAGTGTAGCTGGAAGGGTTACTGTATTAAACATATTTTTGGGTAATGTCACCATTTGACTAACAACACCACTCTCAATCAATTTCTTACGTATATCTTTTTCACTATTGCCCGCATCTGATGCGGAGTTCGCCATAACCAACGCAGCTTTTCCTGTTTTTTCTTTGATGGATGTAGCAAATAGATTAATCCATAAGTAATTACCATTTGGAACTGTTTCACTGGCATTTTTCTTTGTCTTACTCTTATTCTGAGGAACACCGTAAGTATTAAATCTCGGCTGATCCTTTACATCAGAAAGCTCTATTCCATCCACATTAAATGGCGGGTTTGCCATTACATAATCAAACCTACCAAAACAATTATATGGGTCATTGTAATAAGAATTGGTATGTGTAATTGTGCCACGGATATTATGGAGAGCTAGATTCATCTTAGCAAGTTTTACGGTCGCACCTGTCTTTTCAACACCATACGCACGAAGGTTCAGTTCATTGCCTTTATCTCTATGGGTTGCTATATAATGGGCAGTTTGAACAAACATACCACCACTACCACATGCAGGGTCAAATATTTCACCCTCAGTTGGATTCAACACCTCAACCATATAACGTACTACTGTCGATGGCGTAAAAAATTCACCACCACCTTGACCTTCTGCCAGTGCAAACTTTCCAAGAAAATACTCATAAATATCTCCGAAAATATCAATGCTCGTATTATCTGGAATGTCCTTAAATGCTTTAAGCAATTTCTTCAGAACTGCTTTCCCGTCCTTACCATCAACTGCATAGTATTCATCCTTTGGAAGAGTGTCTTCTAATTCCTTTGTATATAGCTCGATGTCAACCATTGCCTGCTTCACTTTTTCAGGGATATTCTCAGTCTCAGGCAAGTTCAATAAAAAATCATATCGTGCTTCATCTGGTAGGTAAAATCCACATTTCTCAATAGCAATTTCATGAATTGCTCGCTCCATACGAGATCCTTTTAGTTTATTATATTCTTCTAAAATTGCTGGCTCGTATTGTTTATATTTACTTTCAGCGAATCGCAGAAAGATTAGTCCAAGTATTGGTGTTGCATATTCACTGGACTTAAGTCCGGAATCAGCTCTAAGTGTATCGGCTGATTGCCAGAGAGTATCTTTTAAGTTTTTTAATTCTGTATTTGTCACAGTTATTTCCTCCGTGTTATCTGTATTCAATAATCTGGTTTCTGCCTACTGATTATTATTCTTCGGTTTAATGTATTTTCCAGTAATAATTCGCTCATCTTTTGGTTTATCTGCATCTTTTGGAATTGCCCACACAGATGCATGCTTCATCGCACCTTCTATCCGTCCTTCAACGCAAAGAAATTGAACGCGCCTTACGGATAATCCCCATTTTTCTGCAGCTTCTTTTACAGTCATGTATTCAAACATAAATGCACCTCTTAGTTGTCAGTAGAAAGCAAAGCCAAGGAGTCAATCCAGTTACTAGAATTACTTTGCCTGTCTTTATTGATATTAATAACATGAATATTATTTAGTTTATTTGTTTTCAGCTTTTGCGCAATTTTTTCTGAATTTGTATCAGGATTAATTTCAATTACAACAATATTCTTGTTTTCCATATCAATTAAAGATCTAATGATTCCATTAATATGCTCATCATCAGTGTTAAAACCAAATCCAATAACACATATTAAATCAGATGACTTGAAGTCATCGTACATTTTTACATACTTCTTTGACATCTCAATGCATGTCATTGGCTTTGTTCCACTTTGAGTAAAAAGCAAAGGAACAAGGAAATGTATTTCATTGGCATCAAGTTCTTCTTTAGTGCCAATTCTATTTATATACGGATCATACCATAACTCTGTCGAACCGTTTAAATAGCATATTTCTGTACCTAAAACATCCTTAATGAAAGTATTATAGTTTGTCGTAGCAATTGTTGTGGGCTCAATTTCACCGCTATCTATTTTCGATTTCAGATCGTGATAATAGCCTTCATTAGAAAAACCACCGACTTCAGAAATCTGATTCTTGATATAAGCTCTAACAGTATGAAGAAATATGTTAATCTTACAGAATTTAGCCCACTCCTCTTTAGGACAATATAGATAGTGCCAATTGGAATCGATCAAAGTTTTATAATCTAAAACTGATGCATAAATATTTTCTATGATATTACGTGCAAATTGTAATATCGCATGATCATCATCTGAAATGACTTCAATCGTTTTTGCTTCCATAACATACTCAAGTCCTGACAAGCCAGATGCCTGATAATTTAATTGCAATATTTCACCAATGTCATCAAACAAGTCAATTTCGTCGTCTTTTTTTGAAAATATTCCATCATTAATTTTCTTAGTTAACGTCTCACTTAAAGCCCCAATTTGCAACTGGAAAATTGAAAGAATGATTTTGCGCAGTTCCAATCTGATATTATCTGGAATCAATGACTTGTCCTTGTATATCTTCAATAGGGCTGACAAGTAGTTACTCGAAAATATTTTGTTACCATCTTCAAAGTAATTTATAAAGGCGATTTGTTGCTTTAAATTACAATTATTTAGTTTTGTACCTAATTTCTCTTCGATTATAGCAGTGATAGATTTTACGTACTTCTTATTAATTTTGTCCTCTTCGTACTTTGCAATATCATCAAAATCATTTAATTTCTTAATAATTCTCTCACGGTTATGTTCAATAGTATCCTTGATAATAGACTCAAAAACTGTTTTGCCGTAGGAGCCCACACTTTTGCTTAAATAGTCATCTGGCAACCAGTTCGCAGCATATGCAGTAGAAGAATCAATAGAGTCTCTGTTCTCCTTAAAACTCTTTTTACTTATTGAGCTATCTTGTCTAAAGATCTCCAAAGCAAATTTTCCACCAGTTGGCAATCCATATCCTACTTCTGCGCCTGCACCAAATAAAAATCCAGCTTTCATGATATCCCCCTTGTTTTTATATTACATTTCTATTTTATTTAATCGTAAAATACTTCCAAATACTATTTTATTCGTTCTAACGCATTCCGTCAATGCAATTGCAAATACTTTATCCAAACTGAAGTAGACCATTTTCGCAACCCCACGAAAATGGTCTAAAAAGTTATAATACATCCCTCGGATCTTCTCTCATCTGCACAAGCAAAACTCCAACATTTGAACCAATTTCTGTTGCCATTTTTAAAATGTCTTGTTCCAATACTTTCTCTTGCTCAATTGCAAGGTCTATACCGCCCTTTAGTTTATTGAAAAACGATCCCGATTTCGGATTAGTTCCTGATACTCCAGAAAATAAATTACTGGCAAAAGAATGTGCCCTGCTCACTTTTTCATTATCAAACAACTTATCTCTATTCGGCTTAACATACTTTTCAACAGCATTTTCATAATGCAATATCAACCAAAGTTCAAAGCATGGGCTTGTCACTGTGAGAATATTGTCTGCACATGCTTTTTCAACAAACTCGACATAGTCCTCTGGCTTTTCATAGCTGTCTCGATCAAACACAATTACAAATCTATCAATTGCTTTGTCAAATTTTCCATCACGCATTAAGGATTTCTTCTTTTCCTCAATTAGCTCTAACAATTTAATTGGGTGACTGTAACTACTGATGTCACCTTCCTTATGAAGGATAACCAGTTCAATATGACTGTTGATGCCAAGCTCTTTTCTGTTGTTATCAATGCCTTGAAAATATTTTCTTTCTGTATTGGCTCCTTCAAATATCAAATAATATCTTCTTAAAGGTTCAATCTTAATATCTTCGTCAAATCTATTTGTAAGTGACCTAAATTCTCTTAGTGGGCTCATTCATCTTCACCCACCTTGTCAGAAAAGTTTTTCAGCACCGGCACCGCACCATATCGACCTTCCAAATATGCCTTACTCAACTTTTTATCATAACGCTCTTTGAAACGGTCTAGTGAATAAAGATGAGAAACATTGTCTTTGTTTCTTTCTACAAACCAGATTTCATCTCGTCTTAAGAGCTCCTGATCCATAATAGTCGATTCATGGGTTGTAAAGATAAGCTGTGTATTATTTTCCTTAAGATGCTCAAAGAAGAGTTCCAAGAACTTATAAGTCAGCTTTGGATGCAGGCTTCGCTCCAGCTCATCAATCACATAAATCTTGTTCTTTTCATTGCTGATCAAAATGTCCAGTAAATCAAATAACCTTCTTGTGCCATCAGACTCTTCAGAGAATTCAAAGTCACTAAATGCATTGCCATGTTCAAGCATGATTGTCGTAATAACAGGTTCTTCACCCTTAGCACCCTTTATATTATAGAAAGCTGTATTGGTTCTAAGGGACATCATGGCTTTCATATTATCTGCCGAGTCCTCAAGCTTATTTTTGAAGGATTGCAAAATATCATCAGCTATTTTAGTAGGAATTTTATTCTTTAAGTCAGCCACTGATATTTCTTCAATTTTTACTTTTGAGATTCCCGTGTCAAACAATTCAATGATTTCATTGATTTTGTCGCTGCCACCGTCACCATAGAAGTATTCAAAGTCGGTAATGGGTTGGTCAGGGAATATCGTTACCAGATCCTCATCAAACCATTCAAAGACATCTCTGAAAAAGGTCAGTTTTGATTCCTTATTCATCTTTTTATTACGGTTCATTTCTCTAATAAACAGCCCTGTATTGTTGTCTTCAAAGTCTAATTTATAGGTTTTAAAACGCATGGTGTCAATTTCATCGAGCATCAAATTCTCGCCAAGTTCAAGTCTGTTCATATCTGTCTCTCTTTCAAAAAGCATGGTCTGAGTATTTTTTGAAGGCAATAGTTCATAAAGCCACTCAGATTTTATGATTTGATCACTCATTAAAAGACTAAAACCATAGGCATAAAATTTGCCATTCTTGAAGATTTCAAATTCAAATTTGCTTTCTTTCTCATGATTTTCAGAGAAAACTCTACAGTACATTTTGCTGGCTTCCATAGGAATTTTCTTTGTAATTACATGCTTTGCAAATCTGATTGCATCTATGATATTCGTTTTACCCGAAGCATTAGCTCCGTATATAGTTGCATTGCGAAGCACAGACACCTTATTCAAAGCAATAATATGTTCTTTATTGGTTTTAAGTTTTTTAGCTGGAATCATTACAAGTTCTTGTCTATCATTAAAAGATTTAAAGTTCTCAACGCTGAATCTTATAAGCATAATTCATACCTCCTAAAGAGACTTTTTCTCTTTATCATTATTATACTCATTATAACCCTGTTTTATTCGGCTGTCAAAGTTAAAGAGATTTTTTCTCTTTATTTTCATTTATAGCAATAAAAAAGACTTTTACGCTCAACTCTTTAAAAGTTTTGAGCGTAAAAGTCAAAATAGTTAAGTACAATTAAATAGATTCGAAGTTATTCGATTTTCTTAAGCTACAAACATACCCTCACTACTACCCAAAAGTATGTGTAGATTTATAATACTCTTTCGCCATCCTTCTTTGTTTCCCCCAGGCATTCCAAAACATTGCCTTATTATCAACCGCAAACTCTAACTCGATTTTTTCTCTATTAATTTTGTCATTATCATGAGCTATCAAAAAGATTTTTATATCTACAAATGTGGTAGCAATAACCCTATATTTTGCGTTTGTTCTATTCTTATCGCAGACACAAACATCAAACGAAGTATTAAACTCCTTAAATAATCGTCGAGCGGTATATCTTTTTCTTAAATCAATATTGCTATAATCTTGGAGTAAACAGTCTATATCATATTGCAGTTCTTCATAAATATTATTTGATTGACCAACTTCCAAACAAATATACTCTTCACAGGAGTTAAACTTTCCAAACATTGCCCAAACGCCACTAATATTTTTATATTTTAGAACTTTGTTTGTTTTAATTATAAATACCCCTGAATCAACTTTTTTCAATCTAACAAATCCATCCACGTTATCACAACTCTTCTTTTTATTTACCACTCAAAACTTTATTATCAAAACTTATTTTTGGAAATTTTATTTTGAAAACGTCGCGCAGTGCGTGACCACTCACAAAGGAATTCGGCACTCACTGCGTATCGGATCTAGTCTCATACTACATTTTTTTAAATCCACACATTCCCCGTCGTGTACCCATCATCACATTTTACCTTATTCCCTGCCGCTCCAGTCCCATAAGCACTCTGTTTATTCCGCTTCTTAAAGCTAAATAGCAGCTGCCTTCTATAAAAGTCCCCTCTCGGACTCCCATCAGACATTACTTGATTTTCCGTAGTCCCACTACGCACTCTACGTGCATGGTGTGGCTAAACATATCAACAGGATAAGCTATATCCATCTCATACCCTAGCTTTGAAAGTCTTTCTACATCTCTTGCTAGGGTAGATGGGTTACATGAAATATATACTATTTTTTTAGGGTTCATTTTTGCTATAGTATCTAAAACTATTTCTTCGCAGCCTTTTCTTGGTGGGTCTACCACTACTACATCGGCTGTGATTCCTCTGCTATAGAGTTCCGGTACTACTTCCTCGGCTTTTCCTGCGTAAAAACTAGCATTTTCTATATTATTTCTTTCAGCGTTTTTCTTTGCATTTTCTATTGCTTCTTTTACTATCTCTATACCATATACATGTTTGGCCTTTTTTGCTAGAAATAAAGATATGGTTCCTATACCACAATAAATATCATAAACTACGTCTTCACTTGATATAGCTGCTAGCTCTAGGGCTTTATTATAGAGCACCTTTGTTTGTATAGGATTCACCTGATAAAACGATAGTGGCGATATTTCAAAAACTAAATCATCAATCGTATCTTCTATTATTCCATCACCATATAAAATTTTGTTTTCTCTTCCAAGAATAACATTTGTTCTGTTTGGGTTTATATTTTGAACCACAGTTCTAAGCCCTGGAAGTTTAGCCTCTAGCATCTCTACTAGAGCATCTATTTTAGGCAGCTTACTTTCTTTCGTTACTAGTATTACCATTATTTCATGTGTATGAAAGCCTACTTTTGTAACTACGTGTCTTAGGTTTCCTTTATGTGTTTTTTCATCATATACGGAAATTTTGTATTTTTCTATGTACCGTCTTATTATCTCCAAAATAACATCATTAACCGTGTCTTGAACATAGCAAGTAGTCAGAGGTATAATCTCGTGAGACATTTTTTTGAAAAAACCCATCACAGGTTTTCCTTTTTTATCTATTCCCACTGGAAACTGGGCTTTGTTTCTATAGTTGTATGGATTGTCCATTCCTATAGTATCGATTACATTTGGATTTTCCACTTTTCCTATACGGCTTAGGTTTTGTACTACTATGTCTTTCTTTATTTCTAGCTGTTTACTGTAGTTTAGCTGCATTATCTGACATCCACCACAGCTATGGGCAATAGGGCATACTGGTTTTACTCTATCTGCAGATGAAGATAATATTTTTTTAAGGTCAGCAACTGCGTAATTCTTTTTAGATTTTACTACCTTCCCTAATACAATATCTCCCACAAGTCCACCTTCTACAAATACAGTAAAGCCATCTACTTTTCCTATTCCTTCTCCCGAGTGACCTAAATCAACTATTTCTATTTCATATTCTTTTCCTAGCTTTAACATAATCTTCTCCTTAATGACATATATAAAGCCGAAAGCAAGGCTTTCGGCCATATTATTCAATATTTAACTATACAAAAAGATGCTTTGCTTTATAACCTTTATATGCCATAACTATACTACTTATTACAAGTATCACACCAAGAATAGGTGGAACTACTGTAAGTGCTGTAGCAAAGCCTTGGCTTCTTCCAGTTTGAGCCATATTATTGGCTATAGCAGTAGCCATGTTTCCCATGACATATAGTCCATTTTTTGCCCATACGGTTCCTGTCATGAATCCAATAGGAGCAACTGATAGACTCATATAAAATCCATTAACGCTTCTAGCTTTTAATCCTCTTGAGCCTAAGAATATAGGAACAAAGAAAAGTGCTGGCAGTACAAATCCAAACCACTGTGGAGAGAGTACTAAAAATAAAATTGATGTAAATAAAAACCATCTTTGGTATACATTTACCCAGCCTACTTCATTTCTTAAATCCCCTAGAGCGGCATTAAGATATCTGATATAGTATTCCACTTGATCTTTAACTTCTTTTGCATTGGCAGTGGCTGAAAATTTATTATTTAGTTCTTTTCCTTTTTTAACTAAAGAATTATAAACCTCTAATAAATTATCTGGTACCTCAAGTTTTTTGTATTCATTTTTAATGTTTTCCAACAGATTATAGAATTTATCTTTTTTATTACCTAATTGAGGGTATTTTTGAATCCTATTCTGAAGTGAATCAATTACAATTACGATGTCTTTCGTACTCACAAAACTCCCCCTTGCATAAATTTATTCTTAACTTATAATACCATATGAAATAATTATTGACTATTTTATTATATTTTTTTAAGTATAATCTGCTTAAAATAAATATTATCAAGCACTATTTCTAAGTAAAGATATAATCAAAGGCTCTCGCAATGCGAAAGCCTTTGAAAAATCATAAATTAGATTTATTGCTTTTTCTTTTTTTCAGCGTTTAGTATCGCTCTAAGGCTAATTCCAGCAACAGAAAATACTATAGCCCAAGTTATTACTAAAAATCCTAAAGCTGCACCTGTCATGTAATCGCCTCCTATTATACTCTAATACTTACAACGTTTTCTTCAATTTCCTTACCATATTTGTTCTTGATTGATTTGTAAGACTGCATAGCTCCAGCTGCAACAACAACTAGAATAACTAATCTTGCTGCGTTAACCCAAGGAATAAGAACCGGAGTACCTGCTACAAAGTCAGGAACAAATTTAAAGTATCCAGCTTTAATATAGTCTAGTGTCGAGAAAACTAAAACTATTACTAATGCTGCTGGAGTAAGTCCTCTCATGAATACTGTGTAGAACCACTTAGGCATTTGCCAGATTCCACCTTTGTTGATTTCTGTAAGAGCTTTTTCTCCCATAAGGAATGCAACCACTATGATTTCTATTAATCCTAGAACTAGAAGAAGGTATGAACCTACCCAGTTATCTATTTCTGTAAAGTAAGCTAGGTCAGCAGTCTTATTGATAATTTGCTCAAGACCAACTGGTAATCCTACTACAACATAAGCCGCAAATATTATCCAAGCTGCAGTTTTTCTCGGAATTCCTAAGTCTTCCTCAACTAGAGCTGTTAGATAGTTGTACATTGCGATAGCTGATGTAAATCCAGCGAAGAATAGTAGCAAGAACCATAATCCTCCAAAGAACTGACCTCCAGCCATAGTTCTAAATACGTTAGGAAGTGCTATAAATGATAATCCAACTCCTGCTCCTATACCATCTGGTCCAAGGAAAGCATAAGCTATAGGAATAACTATAGATCCACCAAGAACGATTTCCGCAAACTCATTTAATGAAATTGTAGCTATAGAAGAAACAACAACGTCATCATCTGGTTTTAAGTATGAAGCATAGTTACAAATAATACCCATACCAATTGATAATGTGAAGAATATCTGTCCTGCTGCTGCAAGAGCTGATCTCCAAGTAAGTGTACTAAAATCTGGATTCCAGATAAAGTTTAGACCCTTTAGTGAGCTCCACTCAGGGTTAACTGGAGAACCAATAGTAAGAGATCTAATAGCTAGTACTATACCAAATACATAAAGTACTGGCATCATTAACTTCGCCCAAGCCTCGATACCTTTTTCTACTCCACGCATAACTGCAAATGATAAACCAACAAGTGCAATTATCCAGAAAGTAAATACCATTTTAGGATCCTGGATATAACCTACAAAGAAATCTGCTGTAGATTGGCTTTGATCCATGTATGCACCAGTAAATGATGATACCGCAAATCCTAGTGTCCATCCGATAAGATGGTTGTAATATGAATTAACAAGTAATGTAACTGCAAATGCTAGACCTCCAGCAATTGCTCCAAGTATAAGTGCTGTTTTTGGCTTTGCGCCTTCTCTTGCTTGTAAGTACACCATAGGTCCAAGTGTACCATGTCCGTATTTACCACCATATCTACCTAAGTTCCACTCACTAAGCATTAGCGGAAGTCCAAGGATAATAAGTGCTGCAAAGTATGGAAGCATAAATGCTCCTCCACCATTGCTTGCTGCTTGATAAGGGAATCTCCAGAAGTTACCTAATCCTACAGCATTACCTGCCATGGCAAGAATAAGTCCTATTTTGGATCCCCAACTGCCTCTTGTGTTTTCTGCCATTATTCCATTCCTCCTTTTTATTGAATATTCTGTATACTCTGAAATATATCATAGTATATCCCTTATTATAATACCTTTGCATAATCTAATCAATTAATTTTTTGATAATTCTAAAGGTTCTTAATAATAAATATTAATCAGATATATAAGTTTTCTTGTATATTCATAATTTAAAGGCAAATGAGAAAAATGAAATTTGTTTGTTTATAATTTGTCAAATTCAGTAGATACCTTAACCATCATGTCAGATATCGATAATCCATATGGACATCTAGGCTCACATTCTTTACAGTGTATACAATCTGATGCATTTTTATCAGATGATTTGTATCTATCTACTGCCCAAGTCTCCAAATCATATCTTTTTAGATAGCCTTCAAGAAGAAATTGCATAGGTATATTTATTCCTACTGTGCACGGCATGCAGTAGCCACATCTTCTGCAGAATTTATCTCCCATATTTTCCTTTAAGTATTTGATATCCGCTAGCTCTTTCTCTGATAGAGGGGAATCATCTTCGACAGCACTTTGGTTTACTTTTATTTCTTTTTCGTCTGCCATACCAGGAATAAGTACATCTAAGAAGTCTAGCTTTGTTAGGTACCTAAGCGCTAGTCTTGCGTCCTCTAGCGCTCCTCCAGCAAGTGGCTTCATAACAATAGTTCCCATGCCCTTTGCTTTGGCTTTTCTAAATACTTGCGCTCCTTGATTTTCAACTATATTAAAAGGAAATTGAACTGTAGCAAATTCGTCTGTATCTATTGCCCTGTCAAGCACACTCACGCTATGACTAGTTATTCCTATTTCTTTAATTAACCCTTGCTCCTTCGCCTCTTTGAGAGCTCTTAATGCTCCATTTTCAGAAAATACAAGCTCAAAATCAGCTTCTCCTAGATTATGAATTTGGTATAAATCTATATAGCTTCTTTTCAATCTATCTAGTGAGCCCAAGATATCTTTTTTCATGGCTTCATATGTTCTTGCCATGCTCTTGGTTGCAAGATAAAAGCTATGAGGATTTTCTTTTAAAGCTTCTCCTATGTATTCTTCGCTTACTGTGTATCCTACTGCTGTATCAATGAAATTGATTCCAGATTTTTTAGCTTGATTTATTATTTGTTTGCACTCTGAAATATCTACTCTTTGTATAGGAATTCCACCAAATCCCAGTTTATTTATCGTCATATGTGTTTTGCCCAATCTAAACATTCTAATAGCCCCCTTTTGTTAGTCTTAATTATATTATACAAAAAAACTGCCCATTGGACAGTTTTTTATAATACATATATTAGTCATCATAATTGAGAAAATTTTTCTATAGCATTTTCACTTCGCCTTTATATACTAATCCGCTTTGAGCATCTATAGTTATAGTTTCATTATCTTCTATTAGCTTTAAAGCATTTGTGGCAGATACTATTACAGGTATTCCTAGGCTCACTCCAACTACAGCAGCATGGCTAGTAAGACCGCCTTCTTCTGTAATAATTGCAGATGCCTTGTTTATTATATTCATCATATCTTTATCTGTACTAGATGCTACTATAATATCACCTTGTTCTATTTCCATATTAGAATCTGTAATAAGTCTAGCTCTACCAGAAATATTTGTAGTTCCAACACCTACGCCTCTTATAAGTATTTCAGAAGCAATATGGACATTGATTAGGTTTGTTGTCCCTGCTATTCCTACTGGAACACCAGCAGTTATTACCACAAGGTCTCCAGATGAGATATAATCCATATCTAAAGCACTTTGAACTGATTTTTCGAATACATCATCTGTAGACATTCCTTTTTCAGTAAGTAGAGGATACACCCCCCAAACAAGACCCATTTGTCTCATAACCATTTCAGAGTTTGTCGCTGCAATTATTGGAGCAGATGGTCTATAGCTAGATACCATTCTAGCAGTGTAGCCAGAAGCTGTAGCTGATATAATTGCACTTGCTTTTAAGTCAATAGCTGTCGTACAAGTTGCATGACTGATGGCGTTTGTAATGTTTAGCTGACGAAGCTTAACTTTAGTTTTTAGTAATTCTTCATAGTCCAAGGTTTGCTCTGCCCTTATAGCTATAGACGCCATAGTCTTAACAGATTCAAGTGGATATTTTCCAGCTGCTGTTTCGCCTGACAGCATGATAGCATCTGTACCATCAAATATAGCATTAGCAACATCTGTAACCTCTGCTCTTGTAGGTCTTGGATTTCTTATCATTGAATCTAACATTTGAGTAGCTGTTATTACTGGCTTTCCAAGTATATTACATTTTTTGATTAACTCTTTTTGAACTATAGGAATATCCTCTGTAGGGATTTCAACTCCCAAGTCACCTCTTGCAACCATCAAGCCATCAGAAACCTCTAATATTTCGTCTATGTTGTCTACGCCTTCTTGGTTTTCTATCTTTGAAATAATCTGTATATTAGTAGCATTATTTTCTTCTAGGATTTCTCTTATCGCTAACACGTCAGATGCTTTACGTACAAATGATGCCGCAATAAAATCAATTCCTTGCTCAATACCAAATTCTATGTCTTTTTTATCTTTTGGAGTTATTGCAGGAAGATTTATTTTTACATTAGGTACGTTTACGCCTTTATTGTCTTTGATAGTGCCAGCATTTTGAACTATGCATAGTATCTCTTGTCCTTTGATTTCTTTTACCGCAAGACCTACTAGACCATCGTCTATAAGAATTTGGTTGCCAGGCTTTACATCGTTAACTAGTTCTTTATATGAAACTGTACACTTTGTTTCATCGCCTAAAACCTCTTCCATAGTAATGATGAAGTTTTGTCCTTCTACTAGATTTACTTCTGGAGATGAAAATTTACCTGTTCTAATTTCAGGGCCTTTAGTATCAAGCAGTATTGCAATTGGCAGATTCATTTCATTTCTAGCTGCTTTTATGTTATCTATTCTCTTTCCATGCTCTTCATAATTACCGTGAGAGAAATTAAGTCTACATACATTTAGGCCGCTTTTTATAAGCTCCTTAAGCGTATCAATGCTTTCACTAGCTGGTCCTATAGTGCATACTATTTTTGTTTTTTTATTGAACATACTATCACTCCTTTTATTTTTTCTATATAGAAAGTATCTGAGCTAGATTGTACATATCTAAATTAAATTGTCTTTTCATGCTAAGTGCTTCATGTATATCCAAATCTATAATGTCATTATCTTTAATTCCTACGACTCTAGAAGATTTTCCATCTATTAGAAGCTGAACTGCCGCTCCTCCTAGCCTGCTTCCAAGTAGTCTGTCTGTAGCTGATGGTGTTCCACCTCTTTGTATATGTCCAAGTATAGTAGATCTCGCCTCTAGTCCAGTTCTTTCTTGTATAACGTGGCCTATTTCTGTAGCTGAGCCTACACCCTCTGCAACTAAAATTATACTTTGAGTTTTTCCTCTATTATTTGAGCTTATAAGCTTTTTGCATATTTCATCCAAATCATAAGGCATTTCTGGAACTAAAATTGCCTCAGCTCCACCTGCTAGTCCTGCGTATAATGCTATGTCCCCACAGTTTCTGCCCATCACTTCAATTATGCTCACTCTTTCATGCGAGGAGGTAGTATCTCTAAGCTTACTGATTGCATCTAGAGCAGTGTTTACAGCTGTATCAAAGCCTATAGTAAAATCTGTATATGCCAAGTCATTGTCAATCGTTCCTGGAATACCTATTGCAGGAAAGCCCTGTTCACTGAGTGCTTTAGCTCCCATAAATGAACCATCTCCACCGATTACTACTAAGCCGTCTATTTTAAATACATCTAAAACATTTAAAGCCTTTTTTTGACCTTCTTTTTCTTTAAATTCTAAAGATCTAGCTGAGCGAAGTATAGTACCTCCTCTATGGATAATATCGCCTACAGATGAAATTGACATTTCTTGTAGCTCGCCTTCCATGAGACCTTTATAGCCTCTTTGAACTCCGTATACCTTAATATCATGATAAATTGAGTATCTTACTACCGCTCTGATAGCAGCATTCATTCCAGGAGCATCTCCCCCACTTGTTAATACTGCAATTTTCTTCATTATACTATCCCTCCAAATCAAGGGAGCGTTTTTGTCCCTTATTGTCGTTTTTCATCCCACTATATATAAAAATATATGGCAGGTGGCCCCTACCATTTTTTAATATTATATCAGATAAGGGCCGTTATTCATAGTGCTTGATTTTATTTTTACTTTATCTTAATATTCTCTTCACCTATTATATCTGCTAACTCTTCGAGCAATTCCTCGCATAATTCTACAGCTTCTATTTTTTGAGGAGCAAATACTTTTTTTGATTTGCTGTCAAAATAATAAATATAGGTGTTTCCAGGATATTGATTTATTACTTTTTTTATTTCTTTTAGCAAGTCTTTGTCCTCAATATTATTTACCCTTAAATATAGAGAATTATCCATTTGATTTGAAAGAGATTCAATTTTTTCTGCAATTATTTTTGGTTCTTCGTCTTCCTTTAAGGATAATCTTCCGTGAACTAGGATTGCTACATCTTCTTGCAAAAGAGAAGACTCTTTAAGAAAAATTTTGGGAAACACTATTATTTCCACTGTTCCGTATATGTCCTCTAGGGTTAAAAAAGCCATCATGTCTTTATTCTTAGTCGATTTTATGCTTTTCTTATTTATTACTCCACCAATTTTTACGCTCATATTGTCTTTGAATTGGTTTTCAATGTAATTATCTTTCATTTCTCTTAGCGTCAAGGTTGTTGTAGTTGTTATTCTAGATAGCATATCCTTATATTCATTAAGTGGATGACCACTTAAGTAAAGTCCAAGTACTTCTTTTTCCATCTGAAGCTTTTCTTTATCATTAAACTCAGAAAGCTCTATAATTTTAGCTTTTACTTCATTTTGAAGCTGAGTATCAAAAAGAGAAACCTGTCCTTCTATATTATTTTTCCTTGAATTTGAAATACTAGAAAGGATTTTTTCATATCCAGCCATGATACTAGCTCTATTTGGTATCAGCTCATCAAAGGCTCCACATTTTATAAGGCTCTCAATGGTTCTTTTGTTTATATCCTTTTTATCTAGTCTTCTTGCAAAGTCATCAAAATCAATATATATGCCCTTTTCTTCTCTTTCAGCTACCAGATTTTCCACAAAATGTACTCCTACATTTTTTACTGCACATAGGCTATATCTTATGTGGTTATTTTCAACTGCAAACTCTGTGAAGCTTTTGTTGACATCTGGCTTTAGGACTTCTATTTTTAGCCTTTCGCATTCTCTGATATACTCTACAACTTTATCTGTATTTCCCATGACACTCGTCATTATAGCCGCCATAAATTCAACAGGATAGTAAGCCTTTAAATATGCTGTTTCATAAGCAAGCACAGCGTAAGCCGCTGCATGAGATTTATTAAAAGCATAATTTGCAAAATCTATCATATCATCAAATATTTTGTTGGCTATTTTTTCTGGAATCCCATTTCTTACACATCCATTAATTTCTATATTTCCATTTTCGTCTTCTTTTCCATATACAAAATTACGTCTTTCTTCTTCCATGACATCCATTTTTTTCTTACTCATAGCTCTTCTAACTAGGTCTGACCTGCCATAGGAGTATCCAGCTAAATCTCTAACCACTTGCATAACCTGCTCTTGATATACTAATATTCCTCTAGTTACTTCCAATATAGGGCGTATTGATTCATGGTCGTAAACTACAGAATCAGGATTGTTTTTATTCTTTATATATAAAGGAATAGAATCCATTGGCCCTGGTCTGTAAAGCGAAATTCCAGCTACTATATCTTCGAAGGTCTCTGGCTTAAGCTCTTTCATAAACTGTCTCATGCCACTGCTTTCAAGCTGAAATACGCCTAGAGTATCTCCAGACGAAAGAAGCTCATATACTGCCTTATCATCGTAATCGCTATTTGAAAAATCTATGGTTATATTTCTTGTTCTTAATATTATATCTATTGCCTTTTGGATAACTGTAAGAGTACGAAGCCCTAAAAAATCCATTTTAAGTAGCCCTAGTTCTTCTAGAGTGGTCATAGGAAACTGAGTAGTCACAGCGTTATCTTGAGTATATAAAGGTACATAGTGGTCTACCGGCTCCTTTGATATAACAACTCCTGCTGCGTGAGTAGAAGCATGTCTTGGCAAGCCCTCTACGTTTTTGGCTACATCTATAAGCTCTCTTGCTTTTTCATCTTCGTTGTATATTTTTCTTAGATTAGGATTTAAATCAAGCGCCTTTTCAATTGTCATGTTTAGGGCAAAAGGTATTTCCTTTGCTACTTTATCCACATCACTGTAGCTTATTCCCATAACTCTTCCTACATCTCGTATAGATGAACGAGCTCCAAGGGTTCCAAAGGTTATGATTTGTGATACATGGTCGCTTCCATATTTTTCTCTTACATAATCAATTACTTTTTCTCTTTTTTCATAGCAAAAATCTATATCTATATCTGGCATCGAAACTCTCTCAGGGTTTAAAAAGCGTTCAAATAGCAAGCCATATTTTATTGGGTCTATATCAGTAATACCTAGAGTATAGGCTACAATTGAACCAGCCGCAGAGCCTCTACCTGGGCCTACCATTATATTGCTTCTTTTCGAAAAATCTATAAAATCCCAAACTATAAGGAAGTATTCAACATAACCCATATTTTCTATTACATTAAGTTCAAAATCCAGTCTTTCTTGAAGCTTAGAATCTATGGTTTTATATCTATCTACGAGGCCATTTTGGCACAGCTGTCTAAGATACTCGCTAGGAGCTTTGTTTTCCGGTACGCTGTACTCAGGCAAATGAATAGTATTAAAATCAAAGTCCACATTACATCTATTGGCAATTTTCCAAGTATTTCTAAGTGCCTGCGCATCATCTGGAAACAGTTCATACATTTCTGATTGCGACTTAAAATAGAATTCATCTGTTTCAAATTCCATTTTATGCTCATCTGCTAAGGTTTTTCCAGTTTGGATACATAAGAGAATATCATGGGTTTTAGCATCGTCCTTATCCACATAATGCACATCATTGGTTGCTACTAGAGGTATCCCCGTGTCCTGTGAAAGCTTTCTAAGAAATATATTTACCTTTTTCTGCTCTCTTATTCCGTGGTCTTGAAGCTCTAGAAAAAAATTGTTTTCACCAAATATATCTCTGAGCATAAGTGCAATTTCTTTCGCTTCTTTATATTGACCATTCATAAGCTTTTGCTGGATTTCTCCTGCTAGACAGGCCGATAGTCCAATTAATCCCTCTGAATGCTCCTTTAGTATTTTGTAGTCTATTCTAGGTTTATAATAAAAGCCCTCAACAAAACCCATAGATACTAGCTTTACTAGATTTCTATAGCCCTTTTCATTTTCTGCAAGAAGTATTAGATGCCCTGATTTTTTATCTATTCCTTCTTTGTCCTTATATGTTCTTGAGGCTGTATATACCTCACAGCCTATTATAGGCTTAATTCCATTTGCCTTTGCTTTTTTATAAAAATCAATAACGCCAAACATAACTCCATGGTCTGTTATTGCTACAGCATCCATTGAGTAATCCTTGGCGCGTTGTATTAGTTTATCAATTTTGGCAAATCCATCCAGCAAACTATACTGAGTATGAAGATGAAGATGCACAAATTTCTTATCCATAATTACCACCATCCAACACTACTTTATAAGAATTCATTTTATGATTTCCTTTAACTCTATTGTAGCATAAAGATGATATATTTTTAAAATTTATTAGAAAGCTGGAACAACTGCTCCTCCATATTTCTTTTCTATAAAGCTTTTCACTTCATCACTTTGAAGTGCATTTAGTACTTTGATTAGGTTTTCATTTTTTTCATCCTCAGGTCTTACTACAAGTATATTTGCATAGGGAGATTCTTTGCCTTCAGATAATAAGGCATCCTTAGTTAAATCCAGTCCTGCTTCAATAGCATAGTTCGTATTTATTACGCTTGCATCTACATCTTCTAAGGTTCTAGGAAGCTGAGCCGCCTCTACTTCTTTGAATTCAATGTTTTTAGGATTGCTTTCTATATCTTTAAGCGTCGCTTCTAGTCCAGAGTTTTCTTTTAATTTTATTAAGCCATTATTTTCAAGTAATATAAGCGCTCTTCCTTCATTTGTCGGGTCATTTGGTATCGCAATCTGAGCGCTATCTTTTAGTTCCTCTATTGAGCCTAGTTTTTTTGAATAAAGTCCTAGAGGCTCAACATGAACATTTCCTATACTAGATAGCTTTAAATTATTTTCTCTTGTAAATGACTCTAGATACGGAAGATGCTGAAAGAAGTTAGCATCTATTTCTTTGCTGTCAAGTGCTAGGTTTGGAGTAACATAATCCGTAAATTCAATTATCTCAAGTTCAATACCTTGCTCTTTTAATATAGGTTTAATTTCTTCAAGTATTTCTGCATGAGGAACTGGTGAGGCTCCTATTTTTATTACGTTGTCACTGTTAGCTACTTCTTGCTGAGAAGCACAACCTACAAAAGCTACTACCACGATTAAAGCTGATATTAATACTAATAATTTTTTTATATTCATTTTATTATCCTCCTATTTTCTATATATCGAATTTGAAATTTTATTCCCAGAAATTTGAATTAGCTGAACTAAAATAATTAATATTATTACTGTTGCAAACATCACATCTGTCTGAAATCTATGATATCCATATCCAATCGCTAGATATCCTAGTCCTCCACCACCTACAGCTCCAGCCATTGCACTATAGCCTATAATATTTATTATTGTCACGGTGACATTTAATACAAGCGAAGGCATTGCTTCTGGAATTAATATTTTTAATACTATTTCAAGTGGGGATGCTCCCATTGATACCCCAGCTTCAATTACACCGGGATTGACTTCTAAAATCGAGCCTTCTACTAGTCTTGCGAAGAAAGGAATAGCCGCTACCACTAAAGGCACTATTGCTGCATTCGTTCCAATTGAGCTCCCAACAACTAGCCTAGTAAAAGGAATTATAAATATCATTAAAATTACAAATGGTATTGACCTTGTGATATTTATAAGAATTGACAAGCTATTATAAATTTTGCTGTTTGGTAGTACACTGTCTTCTCTTGTTATCACTAGAAGTATTCCTAGGGGTAGTCCAAGAATAACCGTAAATACAGTTGATATAAATACCATATATAGTGTTTCATTAATTGATGGTATGAGTAAATCTAATAGTTCAATCATTTTATAACACCTCTGCCCGAACATCGTGATTATTTAAATAATCTATAATTGTTCTTAGATTACCATGGCGCTTTAATTCCACAATCAAAGTTCCAAGTGGCTTTTCCTGTATATATTCAATGTTGCCTGAAATAATATTTAGCTCTAAATCAAACTTCTTTACGAGATTTGATATTATTGGATTTTTAGCATTCTCTCCCACAAAGCTAAGCTTTAATAGCTCTCCCTTATAATGCTCTTTATAATCTAAAGACTCTTCTTTAGAAAATATATCTGGGCTACAATTATCTTTATTTGAAAAAATATCAATAGTATTTCCTTGAGCTATAATCCTTCCATTTTCAAGCACCACTGTTTTATCGCAGATACTTTTTACTACCTCCATCTCATGAGTAATAACTACTATAGTTATATTCATTTCTTTATTAATCCTTTTAAGCATACTTAATATTTGATTTGTAGTTTTAGGGTCAAGAGCTGAAGTGGCTTCATCCGATAATAAAATATCTGGTTTGCTAGCTAGAGCTCTAGCAATAGCAACTCTTTGTTTTTGTCCTCCGCTGAGCTGTGAAGGATAAGCATTTGCTTTGTCTGAAAGCTCAACCCAGCTTAGTAATTCATTTACTCTAGCATTTATCTCAGATTTTGGAAGCTTATCTAGTTTTAGAGGAAATGCTATATTTTCATATACAGTTTTGCTATTTAACAAATTAAACCCTTGAAAAATCATCGAAATCTTTTTTCTGGTTTTCCTTAAATCCTTTTGATTTAAATCCATTATATTTATTTTATCTATATAAATTTCGCCACTTGTTGGCTCTTCTATTCTGTTAATACATCTGACAAGCGAAGACTTTCCAGCTCCACTTAGCCCTACGATTCCATATATCTCTCCTTTATCAATCTGAATGTTTATATTATCCAGAGCAATTATGGGTGTTTTGGAATCACTATATACCTTTGATAGATTTCTAATGTCAATCAATTTTAGCCTCCTTAATTTTTGATAATTAAATTGCAAATCGGATTTTGTCGACTAATCCACTTCTAAACAAATAAAAACTCCACACCTTAATCCAATCAAAATTGCTTATGAATATAAGAAATTTTTTTGAAAATAAAAAAATCTCTTTCACAAAGAAAGAGATTAATAAACTAAGATTTCAGTTATCTCTTATCTTTAGGTATGTAATAATACCTCAGGAATTAGCACCAATGCTGCAATGCAGCTGGTTGCCGGGTTTCGTAGGGCCAGTCCCTCCACCTCTCTGGATAAGATTCAGTTGTTTTATATCGTTTAGAATAATATGAATTATATATAGATTAATATCGTTTGTCAACACTATTAATCTATATTTTTTTTATTTTTTTATATTATGACTCTAGTAATTTTACGTTGATAAGGTCCTCTATGGCAGAGATAGCGTTTTCCTCATCTGGGCCATCTATTATTATTTCTATCATCTCACCTTTAGATATCCCCATAGCCATAACTCCCATTATTGACTTTGCGTTTACAGTTTTTCCTGCTTTTTTTATCATTATATCTGATAAGAATTTGTTTGCAGTCTGAACAAAGAGAGCTGCAGGTCTTGCATGTAATCCTATTTCATTTTTTATTGTAAGTTCCTTTGTTATCATTTTTACTTTCTCCCTTCTTTTAGTTCGTTTGCAATATCTTCTATTTTTTTTAATCTATGATTAACACCTGATTTTCCAAGTGGTTTATCTAGCATTTCGCCTAGTTCCTTAAGGCTTAAATCTTCATATTCTACTCTTAGCTCTGCTATTTCCTGAAGACTTTCTGGAAGGTAGTCTATACCTACTGTATTTATAATATAGTTTATAGCCTCTATCTGTCTCATAGATGCATTTACTGTCTTAGTAAGGTTTGCTGTCTCACAGTTGACAATCCTATTTACGTCATTTCTCATCTGCTTCATAATCTTAACGTCCTCTAGCTGAAATAGAGCATTATGTGCTCCCATTATGTTAAGTAAATCTGATATATTATTGCTTTCTTTGATATATACTACGTAGGTGTTCTTTCTAGGTACTATTTTAGCATTAAAATCATATGTGTTTAGTAAATTTCTTATGTAGGTACTTAGCTCGTCATCTACAGTAACAAATTCCATATGATATGTCTTTTCTGGATCTGAAATCGATCCCCCACCTAGAAAAGCTCCTCTAATATATGCACGCTTTGATTTTTCATCAGAGATGAAGGATTCAGGAATGTCACTTTGTATAGTATAATCCTTACCGTCTTTTTTTAGTATACCTATTTCTACTAATATATCATTTGCCCCTTGTTCATATGATACAAACAAGAAATATGTATTGTTCTTTTTTAAATTCTTATTTTTCTTAACCTGTATTTCTACATGAATATTAAAACACATTTTTAGCAAAGAAAAAACTTTTCTTGCAATTGCAGCATTTTCAGTAACAACCTTGAATGACAATTTATTGTAGCCCATTAGCTGCAGGCTTCCGCTCATGCGAATTAGGGCAGCTAATTCAGCGATTCTAACATTCTTATCTTCAGGAATAATCCTTGAAAGCTCGTTTTTAACTTGAGTTGAAAATGACACTTTAATCACCTGAGTTATTATATGATTTTTTGTTAATTTCATCTAATGCAACTTTTATTATTTCTTTTTCGTCATCATACTTTGCCATCTCTAACACTCTATCTATATGAATGAACTTGGCTTCTATGAAGCCCTCTTCTCTTTGAGGGACTGTATCCATACTTCTGGAATGCATCAGATACCAATATACCGTTTTATGGACTCTTTTATTTTCATCCCAATTTTCTTTATAGGTGTAATGAATTTCTCCTAGATATTTGATTATCTCAGCTTTCAATCCACTTTCTTCAAACACTTCTCTTAGGGCGGCTTCGTCTTTCTTTTCTCCAGGTTCTACTTTACCTTTGGGTAAAACCCAGTCTCCATTATATTTTTTTAGGAGAAGGATGGCGTTTCCAAAAACAATGACTCCACCAGAACTTATTTCTTCCCTCATGCTGCCCCTCACTCCTTGTAAATTTAGTCTGCAAGTTTCTTTATAATAGTATACTATATATTAGTATTTATACAAATTCAAAATAGTAATTTACATAAATAAAAATTATAAAATACTTTGATTTATTTTAGAACTATCAGTTTTTTTTGCTAAATCCATAATAACTTTAGATATTTTATCGCTATCATGAATTAGTAGCTCGTTTTTTATAGTAATCAAATCCTCTTGTATGACCTCAATTCCAAGCTCTAGAATCTGCTTTTTCTGTTTTTTGTCTAGGAACAAAGGCGTTTGACCTTCGTATAAATATTTCTGCAGTATATTTCCAGGGATATCCTTTTTATTAATAATTGCTTTATCGATAATTGGAAATATACTATGGTCAAGAATAGCCTTCATATGGTTATAAATACTATAGCCAGTAGTCTCTCCATACTCCGTCATTATATTGGATACATATATTTTCACAGCTTTAGATTCATATATTGCTTTAGCAACATCTGCAACCAAAAGATTTGGAATGATGCTAGTATAAAGACTTCCAGGCCCTAAAACTATAATATCTGAATTATTAATTCTATCTATTGCTTCTGGAAATGCCTCTACATTTGATGGTCTTAAAAGTATTTTATCAATTCTAGTGGACTGATTGATACACTCCTGGGCTATGTTAGATTCACCGTTTACTAGGTTTCCATTTGCGAGCTTTGCAACAAGGTGTATATCTTCAAGTGTCACAGGCAGTGCTCTTCCTCTTACGGCCAAAATTTCAGATATTTTCGAAATGGCTAATTCAAAATCTCCATAAATTTCATTTAAGGCTGCTAAAAACAAATTACCAAAGCTTTGCCCTTTAAGGCTTCCCTCTTTGAATCTATGTTGCATAAGAGTTTCCATAGCCGGTTCAATATCAGATAGAGCTATAATGCAGTTTCTGATATCTCCTGGAGGAAGCATTCCAATTTCTTGCCTCAGCTTTCCTGAGCCACCACCATCATCAGCCATGGTTACAACTGCGGTCAAATCTATATTGTAATTTTTAAGACCTCTCAGAAGATTAGCTTGGCCTGTTCCTCCACCTATTACTGTTATTTTTTTCTTCATAGACTTCACCTATTTTAGAGTATAATCTCTATGTTTTTTGAAAACTCTATACCCTTTATCCTTTAAAAAGTCATACAGCAGGTTTGCAATAGTAACAGAACGGTGTCTACCTCCAGTACAGCCAATAGCAATAACTAAATGATTTTTGCCTTCCTTGATGTAATTTGGAATTAAAAACTCAATCATATCCTGAAGCTTTTCCTTAAATATTACACTTTGATTTGAGTTCATGACATAGTCTCTGATTTCCTTATCGTCACCAGTTTTCTCTTTTAAATCCTCAATATAATAAGGATTTGGCATAAATCTCACATCAAATACCAAATCAGCATCTATTGGTATACCATGCTTAAATCCAAATGAGGTAACTGAAATTATCAAATTTGTTTTTTCCTTGCCTTCTTTAAATATATTATTTATCTCATCTTTTAAATCACTCGGCTTCATATTGGTAGTGTTGATAATATAACCAGATTGCTGTTTTAGTTCCTCTAGCATTGCACGTTCTCTTTGAATACCCTGAAATATATTGTCTTCAAGTGCTAAAGGATGCTTTCTTCTAGTCATTTTATATCTTCTTACCAAAGTGTTGTCATCTGCTTCTAAAAATATTATGTCGAATTTATAATCATTCTTTTCCATAAATCTAAGGCTTTCGTTCAAATCCTTAAAAAATTTATAGCCCCTGATATCTATGCCTAGAGCTACCTTATCAAGAGCTCCTTGAGATGAAGAGCATACCTCTACAAACTTAGGTAATAAAGCTGGTGGAAGGTTATCCACACAATAAAATCCCATATCTTCCATGACATTCATTGCTTCACTTTTGCCAGAACCTGATAAGCCAGTTACTATAACTATATGCATGATCTAAACCCTCCTGACATTTACAATCTTATCGATATCTACCCCAGCTGAAATTGCTCTTTCTAAAGCATTTGTAAAATCTCCTACATGGTTTGGCAGATGTGAATCCGAGCCTAAAATATATTCAACATCAATATTTTTTATTAATCTTAGCTGCTCTATTGAGAGATTTTTATGATGCGAATTAATTTCCATATAGGTTTTAGTCTCCTGTGCAGCTTTTGCTACATCTATTATATCTACATCCCCTTTATCTCCTGGATGAGTTAAAACAAAAATATCATTGTTTCTCATAGCATTAACAAGTGCTCTTGTATTATAAGCTTTTTCTAATGATTTTAAGGGTTTGAAATAATTATTAAAATGATTTCTCATTCCTCTTGTCCACCTCGTAGGCATGGAACCAAAATGGTAGCCTGCCATGACATAATCAAAATATCCTAAAATTTTATCATCTATATCAATATTTCCTCTATCATCCAAGATATTACATTCAACTCCAAGTAATATTTTGATTTGAGGATACTTTTCCTTCATTAAATCAATTTCATAGCGCATTTTCTCAAAAAGGTTATATTTAACCCCAAATCCCATGTGCTTGTATCCATGATCTGATATTCCTATGATCTCAAGCCCTTTGTCTATAGCTGATTTAACATTTTGTTCAATAGTACCTTTGCCATCACTGTATATAGTGTGTGTATGGTAATCAGCTACTACTTTAAGATTATTGTTCACCTACTACCCTCACCTCTTCTTCGAGCATGACTCCAAATTTAGAAAAAACGGTCAGTTTGATAAACTCTATTAATTCTAGAATATTTTCACAGGTTGCATCTCCAGTGTTTATAACAAACCCACTATGCAAACTAGAAACAGCCGCATTTCTCATAATTATACCCTTGAGACCTGCATCTTCAATCAATTTGCCTGCAAAATATCCTTCAGGTCTTTTAAATGTAGAACCTGCACTATATGCCGTAAGTGGTTGCTTAGTTGTCCTTCTTACAGTAAAATCATCTATTTTTGCTTTGATATCTTCAATACTACCTTTTCCAAGCTTAAGCTTAGCCTCTAATACCACTAAGGTTTCATCAGTCACTCTGCTTTTTCTATATCTAAAGTTCATCTCTTGATTTGTAAAGGTTTTGATATTTCCATCCATGTCCATAGCAACAACTTCTTCTACTATATTCTTCATCTCAGAATCATAAGCTCCTGCATTCATAGTCACAGCTCCACCTATAGTTCCAGGAATCCCACTTGCAAATTCAAAACCAGACAAAGACTCATTTACAATGGATTTTGATAAAGTAGAAAGAAGTATTCCGCTCTGAGCTGTTACCTCGTCACCTGAAATACTAAAGCTACTGAAATTTTTAGACAGCTTAATTACTACTCCTCTTATCCCTTTGTCGCTAACCAAAAGATTGCTTCCATTTCCCATAATAAATACAGGTATATTTTCTTTTTTCAGCGTTTTTATTAGATTTTGAATCTGGTCTACAGTTCTAGGGGTGACTAAAAAATCAGCACTTCCTCCGATTTTAAACGATGTATGATTCTTCATATATTCTTTTGTTAATATATCTTCTTCACTTACTATATTTTTCAAAATATCATAGGTTTCTCTCATAATGACCTCCAAATTTATCTTTAACCTTGATATTATATCATATTATCATGCTGATGTAATCACTCTTGCTTAATGCAAAAAACACCCAAAATGGGTGTCTAGATTATAACTATATCGTCTCCAGGCTTTACCTGACCTTCTTTTATAATCTTTGTAAATATACCTTCTCTAGGCATGATACAGTCTCCAGTAAGGTTTTTAATTTCACATCCATGGTGACATTTTTTTCCTATCTGAGTCACTTCTTGAATAGTATCACCTATCTTTAGCTGAGTTCCAACTGGCAATTCATATAAGCATATTCCCTCTGTTGTTATGTTTTCTGCAAATTTTCCAGGAGTTAAATCCTTTGCACCCATGCTTATCATCTTGTCTATACTCTCTTGACCTAAAAGACTAACTTGTCTATGCCAATCCCCAGCATGAGCGTCTCCAACCATACCGTGATCAATCTTAAACTCTCCATGTAAAACTGGCTTTTTTATTGTCCCTTTTTTTTCGCTAATATTAACTGCTATTACTTTTGCCATATAGTTTCCTCCTTGATTTTAATTATCCTCCGATTTTAGACATTCCTCGTATTATGTATTTGCCATCATCTAAATGATGTTTTTCTGGCTTTTGTGAGATTGCCGATAGAAAGCTCTTTTCTAAAAGCTCATCATTGCAAGCTATTTTTTTTATATCTATTTCCATATCTGAATGAAGACAAGGCTTGAGCTTGCCATCAGCGGTCAATCTCAATCTATTGCAGTTACTGCAAAAATTACATGTGATAGGTCTTATAAGCCCTAATCTATATTTATGGTTTGGAAGCTTATAATAAGCTGCCGGGGATGATTTGTCAGTATTTTCTTGCAATTCAAGTTGGGGATATCTTTTTAGCACCTCATCAGCACTGAAAAAATGTTCCTTTGCATACCGAGCTGTGCTTCCAATTGGCATAAGCTCAATAAATCTAACTTCATATTTATTTTTAGTAAGAGCTATAAAGTCTCCGATTTCATTGTCATTCACTTTATTAATTAATACGGTGTTGATTTTTATATTTTCAAAACCAGCATCTAAAGCTGACTCTAATCCTTTATAAACCTCACTTAGCTCATGTCCTCTTGTGATTTTTCGAAATACATTTTCATCCATTGAATCTAGGCTCAGATTTATTCTATCTAACCCTGCAGCTTTTAAATCCTTTGCCATTTCATCTAGCAAAACTCCATTTGTAGTTATAGCAACTTCTGTTATTTCGTCTATACTTTTAATTTTATTAATAAGGCTCAAAATACCTTTTCTTACTAGAGGTTCTCCGCCTGTTAATCTTATTTTCTTGATTCCATTTCTGGCCGCAACCTTACAAATGTTCTCAATTTCTTCTATTCTTAATATATCACTATGGTCTTTTTTTTCTATGCCCTCTGGCATACAGTATTCACAATTAAAATTACAAAGATCTGTCACAGATATCCTCAAATAGCTAATTTCTCTATTAAAATCGTCTCTCATAACGTTCACCTATTTCTTAGATTGTGTAAAATCTATTTTCTAGCGCATTCTCCAGTGAGTCCAAGTAATATTTCTAATCCATGCTCTATGCTAGGCATTATTATATCCATGCTTTCTTTCACAGCCTTAGGACTACCCGGCATATTGATGATAAGGCTGTCTTTTTTTATTCCAGAAACTGCTCTTGACAGCATTGCTTTTTTTGTAATTTGAAAGCTAAAATGTCTTATTGCTTCTGAGATACCAGGGGTTTCTCTTTCTATGACCATTTTTGTCGCTTCTGGAGTAACATCTCTTTTGGAAAAACCGGTTCCTCCAGTAGTAAGTATAAGATTTATTCCTCTATCTACCATTTCTTCTAGAGCACTCGTTATTTCATCGATTTCATCCTGTACTACTATTTTTTCAACAACGTTGTAACCAAGTTTCTCAAGCTCTAAAGCAATTAGCTTACCACTTTCATCTGCTCTTTCACCTTTTGCCCCTTTGTCACTTGCAGTCAAAACTCCTGCTGTAAACATAACTTCACCTCGCTTGATTTTAGTTAATCTATTAATAATTTGATAAAATAGAATCTATATCATCTAGCTTTGCTTTACCATATACATCAGCATTTATAGTAACAACTGGAGCCAGGCTACAAGCTCCTACACATCTTGCAGGCACCAATGAAAATTTTCCATCTGAAGTGGTATCGCCTACTTCAATATTTAATTTTTTAGATATCTTGTCTATAATTTTTTGAGAGCCTTTGACATAACATGCTGTTCCTAAGCAAACTGCAATTATATTCTCACCCTTTTGCTTATCAGAAAATGTAGAATAAAAAGATGCTACTCCATATATTTCTGAAAGTGGAATATCAAGACCTTTAGAGATTCTCTCTTGAATATCTATGCTTATAAAGCCAAATATTTTTTTAGCTTCATATAAAACTGGCATTAACGCTCCTTGCTCACCTTTATGCTGAGCTATAACTAAATCTAATCGAGCAAAATTTTCCTGTGTGAACACACTCGCAGGCATTTTATTCACTCCTTATGATATTTTTATCATTTCTTTGCTATAATAATGATTATAACACAATAATAACATTGTATACATATGAAGGTAGATAAAATCATGAGTTATAAAGATAGGAGAATACATGTGGCTTGATAAAAGATATCACAGTTTAGATTATGAATTAAAAAAGATATTCGGGACTAAGGTAATAAAATTGTCAGTAGATGGCGGCTTTACTTGTCCTACTAGAGATGGTTCTAAAGGCTATGGTGGGTGTATATTTTGCAGTTCTAGAGGCTCTGGAGAATTTTCCGGTGATAGGGCTTTACCTATAAAAAGTCAGCTTAAAAACCAAATATCTCTACTAAAAGAAAAATGGTCTGAGGCAAAATATATAGTTTATTTTCAAAATTTCTCAAATACATATGCCGATATTAAAACTCTAAAAGAAAAGTACGATGAAGCTCTAGAGTTTGATAATGTTGTTGGACTAGCAATAGCTACTAGAGGTGATTGTCTTGATAAAGATGTCATTAAGCTTTTAAAAACTTATAACGAAAAAACCTTTCTCTGGGTTGAAATAGGTCTTCAAAGCATTCATAAGCATTCTGAGGAATTTATTCGAAGAGGTTATGGTTTAGAGGCTTTTGACGGAGCAATTTCTGCTTTAAACCAAAATAATATAAGGACTGTAGCACATCTTATACTTAATTTACCAAATGAGACAAAAAAGCACTATATCGAAACTTTAAATTATTTGGTTGAAAAACAAATATGGGGTATAAAATTACATATGCTTCATATCCTAAAAAATACTGATTTAGAAAGCTATTATAAAATTCATCCTTTTGATATCATGGATGCAGATGCTTATATCAGTTTAATCTGTGATTTAATCTCTATTATACCTGAAGAAATCGTCATACATAGGCTCACTGGAGATGGCTCAAAAGAAGATTTAATAGCACCTTTATGGAGCGCAAACAAAAGATATATATTAAATGGAATTAATAAAGAACTTGCAAAAAGAAATTTAACTCAAGGGTGTAATTTATAAGCTTATTAATAATTTAAGCTTTGAGAATTCTATTGCTTGCATTTATAATTAAGGTATTATATTTTTATGTTAAATATTGAGGAGGCAGTTTTATGGATAACAATATTATGAATAGCTATTTAGAATGGTTGAATGATGATTTTATAGATCAAACTACTAAAGATGAGTTAAAATCTATTGAAAATAAACCTGAAGAAATCGAAGATAGATTTTATCAAGAGCTTGAATTTGGAACAGCAGGACTAAGAGGAAAAATAGGCGCTGGTACTAACAGAATGAACATTTATGTTATATCCAGAGCTACTCACGCTTTAGCTCAGGTTATAAAAAAGCATGGCCCTGAATATGTAGACAAGGGCATAGCTATAGCTTATGATTGCAGACTTTATTCTCCTGAATTTGCTATGCAAAGTGCACTTGTAATGGCTGCCAATGGAATAAAAGCCTATCTTTTTGAATCACTAAGACCTACTCCAGAGCTATCTTATACCATAAGATACTATGGTTGTAGCTCTGGAATAAATATAACAGCAAGCCATAATCCTAAAGACTACAACGGTTATAAGGTTTACTGGGAAGAAGGTTCACAAATCAAATCAGACATAGCAAATTTAGTTTTGGAAGAGATTTCAAAAATCAAATCCTTTGCTGACATTCCCGTTATATCAGAGGAAGAAGCAAGACAAAAAGGCTTACTGATAGATATAGGAAAGGAAGTAGACGATAGCTATATCAACGAAGTTATGAACGTTTCTCTACGCGACGAGGAAATTGATAAATCAATCAAAATAGTATATACACCTCTAAATGGAGCTGGAAATATTCCTGTAAGACGAGTGCTAAAAGAAAAGGGCTTTGACAAAGTTTATGTTGTAAAAGAGCAGGAAAATCCTGATGGAACATTCCCAACAATTGAATATCCTAACCCTGAGGATTTAAAAGCCTTTGAATATGCTGAAAGATTAGCAAAAGATGTAGATGCAGATTTACTAATCGCAACTGATCCTGATTGTGATAGATTGGCAGTTCAAGTAAAGCATAACAATAAAATTGTTCCTCTTAATGGAAATCAAACCGGCGTAATTTTAATTAACTATATACTTTCAGCCATGACAGAAAAAGGACTGCTTCCTAGAAATCCTGTTATAGTTAAATCCATTGTTACTGGAGATATGGGAACTGCTATAGCAAAAGATTATAACGTGGAAATGATTAACGTTCTAACTGGCTTTAAGAATATTTGCGCTCTTCCAAATGAATATGATAAGACAAAGGAAAAGAATTTTATTTTTGGTTATGAGGAAAGTATAGGATACGTTATAGGAACCTTTGTAAGAGATAAAGACGCTGTTTCTGCTTCATTGATGCTAGCTGAAGCTGCTGCCTATTACAAAGAACAGGGCAAAACTCTTGTTGATGTCCTAAATGAGCTTTTTGAAAAATATGGATATTATCAAGAAAAAACAATTTCATTGGTTTTAGAAGGTGTAGAAGGTCAAAAACGAATCAAACGTATGATGGAAGAATATAGAGATTTATATCCTACAGCTATAGGTTCTTCTAATCTAACTAAAATGGTAGATTACGAAAAGCAGCTTTCTAAAAACTTACTAACAAACGAATCTCTAACAATAGATATAGAAAAAACTGATGCAGTGAAATTTATATTTGATGATGGCTGCTGGTACGCTCTTAGACCATCTGGAACTGAGCCAAAAATTAAGCTTTATCTTTATTCAAAAGCACCTTCATTAGAAGAGGCATCAAATAAATTAATTGAATTTGAAACCCTAATACTAGAAAAGCTTCACAGCATAAAATAATAATATCAATATAGATGTGATTGTAGACTAAAAAAATTATATCAAGTGGTGTAACTCTTGCTATATAAGGTTAAATTAAAAAAATCCGACAAATGTCGGATTTTTTAATTTATATTGCATATCTACAATATGTTATTTGATTGGAAGCTTTGATTGTTGACCTTTTGTCGGTCTCATAACCTGAGGCTTTATAGGCTGATACTGAATTATTTCATTTGATTTATCCTCGAAATAAACTCCATAATCATTTCCAACCTTCATATTTAGTTTTTGAAGAGAAAATAATTTTTTAGAAACTTTTCCATTTTTCATAATAACAGATGTTTTTCCAAATTTTCCTTTTGGCGGAATAATTGATAAAACCTTACCTTCAAAATAAAACTTCTTTCGCTTGTAAGATATAGCTATTCTTACTAAAAATGCTCCTAGCGCCGCTGCTAGTATTATAAGTGGAGCTTTAATCCACCAGCTTTTAAACCAAATAGCACCTGCAATAAGCACTAAAAATGCAGCAATCATCGCAGCAATTCTAAGCATGACTTTTCTTTTTTGACTTTCCAAGAGTGCATCCCACCTTAACTATATATTTGACAAGATACATTATACCAAAAATAAATAGTTATGCCTAATTTTTTTAAATTAATATATGTTATAAATCTATGACTTGTCAGATTTTCGTCTACCTCTCATATATCCAAAGAAATATCCAATGAATCCTGCTCCAATCCCTGCCTGCAAAGAAAATAGCAAGCTTTCTATTTCTCCACTCGCTGGTTCAATCGGCGAGCTAAACCAAGGCTCATATTCAGGATTGATTTCAGTTATTGCTTCTTCTGCCATTCCATCTGCTCCCTCAAATGGAGCATCCTTTAAAAATATAAGCGGAAGTGTAAACATGATAATAACTAGGATAAAAAGAAGAAATTGATTAATGTGTTTTTTCAAGATTAAAACCTCCTTCTTTTTGATATTCAACTAGTAGGTTATAGACGATAAGAGTTAATATCCCTTCTCCTATAGCCAGTGGAATCTGGGTTATTGCAAATATACCCATAAATTTTGTGAATGAGCCTACAATTCCGTTAACTGCATCAGGATGAGCCAATGCAAGCTGTAGTGAAGTTACTATATAGGTAATCAAATCTGCAAACATGGCTGCCAAAAATACTGCAAGGCTTCTATTTTTATCTTTTAGAGCTTTGAAAATAAAATAACCTGCAAAAGGTCCAACTATAGCCATCGAAAAAACATTTGCTCCTAAGGTAGTTATTCCCCCATGCGCCAATAGTAATGCTTGAAATATTAATACAATAAGTCCTATTACTGCCATAGGAAGAGGTCCGAATATTATCGTTCCAAGACCTACTCCAGTAGGGTGAGATGTACTTCCTGTAACTGATGGAAGCTTTAAAGCTGAAAGTACAAATACAAAAGCTCCAACAAGTCCAAGAAGAAGCTTCATATTTGGAGATTCATCTGTTATTTTTTTTATTTTAGAGAATCCTCCTACTATAAAAGGCAAGCTTATTACTGACCATATAGCCGCCCAAAGTGGAGGAAGGAACCCTTCCATAATATGCATTGCACTCGCATAAATAGGTGTAAGAAGAATTAAATATGTAGCTGAGAAACCTATAATTTTAATCTTTTTCATTTTGTTCTCCTTTCAATTTTTTGATTAGCAAATACCTTATTATGGTATAATATTAAATGTAGGTATTTAATGCAAATCATTTGCATTAATATTATAGCATTATAATTTAAAAATATAAAGTTCTTTTTTAAGAATACAGGAGGAAATCATGACAAAAAAAACTGGTTTAATTTCATTGCTTCTCATTATGATGGTTGTATTATCCGCATGCAGTAGTTCAGTATCAAGCTCAGATACGAATTCTACTGATGATACCGAGGATTCAAAGTTAACTGTATATGCTTCATTTTACCCAATTTATGATTTCACAAATAAAATTGCTGATGATTATATAAATTTAAAGCTCATTGTGCCTGCTGGAGCTGAGCCTCATCACTATGAAATCAGTGCTAAAACTATGGCTGAGTTAGAAAATGCTGATTTAATACTTCTAAACGGATTAGAATTTGAGCCATGGGCTGATTCATTACCAGAATCTCTAAGCTCCAAGATAATCAGTCTTGGGGAAGAGGTAAATCCACTTCCATATGTAGAGCACTCACATGGTGAAGAAGAAGATGAGGATTCCCACTCAGAATATGACCCACACATTTGGCTTGACCCTCTTAGAGCTTCGCAAATGAGTGAAATAATTTATGAAAATTTATCAAAGCTAGATTCTACAAATAAAGCTGTTTATGAAACTAATTTAAAAAATCTAAAGGATGAGTTTATAACTCTCGATTTAGAGTATAAGCAACTAGAAGCTATTCAAAATAAAAAAGAAATCGTGGTATCTCACAACGCCTTTTCTTATATAGGTGAACGTTATGGATTAGAATTTCACAGTTTGTCTGGAATATCTCCTGAAAACGAGCCTAGCTTGAAAGTTCTTTCTGAAATAACTGATTTAGTAAATAAGGAAGGTATAAGAGTTTTATTTTTCGAAGAGCTAGCAAATGATAAAATCATAAATACTATTGCCGATGAAACTGGTGTAGAATCAGATATTCTATATACCATAGAGGGCATGACAGACGATGAAATAAATGATGGAGAAGATTATTTCTCAAAAATGAGATTAAATTTAAGTAAGCTAAAGCTTGCTGTCGAGTAATGGGTTAGCAATCATAATAGCTAAAACCTCGTATATCTAAGCAATTCAAAATATAAAGAAATTCATAAAGGACTGCGAAATAATCATTTAATCCAGCATATTGTAGCTTAAAATTAACCTCGATATGCTGGATTTAATGGTTATTCTCACAGTCCTTTTCTATTGTGAATAAAACAAAGTCAATTATTTTAAAATCTATACTCTATTGTTTGGATTTACAGCCCTTGGATGCATAACTCCTCCAGAATATGAGGTTATATCATTTACAGAAACAAAAACATTAATATCCTTTTCTTTTAGATAGTCATAGACCTCTTTTACTCTTTTTCGCTTAAGAGTTATCAGTACCATAAGTCTTTCACCTTCTCGGCCTTCTCCTTTAAAAACAGTCACACCAAAACCCTTTTCTCTTAGCTCATCTACTATATATCTATACTCTTCTCTTATTATTAATCTCATCTGGGCATCTCCAAAAGCAAGTCTATGCTCTAATTTTGCACCAATGAGATTTCCAAGTGAAAAACCAGTAGCATAAGCAAGTAAGTACCACCATTTATCAAGCTGGCTTACTACATCCCCTAAAACCTTCATATATACTATGACCTCAAAAAAACCAATTAGTGCTGCTATATTGGATTTTCCTTTAGTAAGTAGAATTGTCCTTGTAGTTGCAAGTGAAACATCACAGATCCTTAATACAATAATTAGTATCATGTTAAGAATAACAGTTGCCATAATAAACCTCCCAGTTTCTAAATAATTATTGCTCGACTTTCTCGTAGTGTCGTTTACTTAAGCTTGGATTTCTCAGACCCACACTTTTTATCGAGCTCATATTTCCATACTCATCAATTGCAAAAAACGTTAATATATTCCCCTTAATATCTACATACCCACTTGTATTTATTTTATTGGTTCTTTTCATAGAAGGTGCGCTTGTATCAAATGAGTAATATATCTCTGATTTTTCTAAGGTATAGATAAATACCTTATTATTTTTATATTTATAAAAAACTTCTGGCTTTCCTAAATCCCCTCTTTTGTGCTTCAAAGCTTCCTTATTCAATACTGATATATACCAAGACATAGTATGATGGGATAACTTTCTGCTATTAACTTCCTCCATGAAAAAATAAAGCTTATCTCTTGTAGTCATGCTAGTGTCCTCCGTATCATCTGAAGGTATTTTTTGTCCGTTTTCATATTCCTCAGAATAGCCTATTTGTTTAAATTCAGGGCTTTCAGTTTTAAATAGCTTTTTTAAAAGCTTTGATTTTCTCAAGGTTTCATTTTCAGAAACCGCTCCTGCAAATATATCTTTAGTATATGATTTAAGCTTTGCACCTCTAGATGAATATGGAACTATGTCATATCTTTCAACTATTCTATGCAAGTTAAGTAGCTTGTCAGCATTTGCTGAGGATGAATAAATTTTTGAAAAGGCTTTGTCAGAGAATGGCGGCGCTCCAAAGCTATAAATTTGAATTTGATCTCTTGGAAAACTATTTTCTTCTTTATCAATAAGCATAGCCGCATAAATAGAAGCTATCGCTCCTCCACTGCTATGCCCTGACAAAACAATTAAGTCTCCTGTTTGATTTGCATTATCGATTATTTCTTTCAGAGATTTATTATCAAAATAAATTTTAGACTCCATTTTCTCAAACTCCAATGCACAAGTATAGTAGCCTCTATGAACCTTTCCTTTTCCATTAAAATCTATTTTTTTTGATAAAGTACTAATTAACCAATCTTCATGTAGCTTTCTTATATTATTAAGTCCTTCTGTCCCTCTAAATGTAATAGAAATCACTCTTCTTTTCTTTCCCTTTGCATGAATCCACTTGTAGCCAACTATAGCCTGAGTTGATGCCTTTGCAAGAGTCTGAATCCTAGGGTCAGTTATATCAATCTCTCCACTGCTTCCTCTTTTTATAAATCTCCATAGGCCGCCATAGCTTTTTAGAAATGTATCCATATAAATTCTTGCATTGTCGTAATTGTGAATTAGCTTGATATCTTGGAAATTATTTTTCTTAAGTATCTCACCAAAATATTTATTCGATGAATCGACCAAGCCAGCTTCTCTTAATTCAACAGGGTTTCTATAGCTTTGTGATGCTAAGTATGCAGAGAATTGAGCTAAGGGATAAATCAGCTTCGGATTATATCCCTCAAACTGATTATTAATCCTAGTGTAATCCTCATAATTTACTATAAATTCTCTGTCACCAATCGTAATATATGGTCTATCACTAGCAACTGCTATATCTATAAACAAAAAATTGTGGATGAGTATCAAGGAAATAACTATACTTATTTTTCTTTTCAAAGCTTTCCATCTCCATAGCTATATATCACTATTTGTTTTATTTATATAAATTTCTTTTTTATATATAAAATTATTATCAATTAATTCTACCACAAACTTATAGTTATCGCCTGTTTTTTCTAAATAACAGTTTTTTACTCCAGAGGCTATTTCATATCCTCCTATAGAGCCTAATGAATTGTTTTCTGACAAGAGATTTTTTCTAATAAAAATTTTGTTCTTATCCTTTATAAAGTTAACTGCATTTATATTATATGCACTACCCGTGCTCTTTTTGGTTTTATAATAGAGCACCAATATATCAGACTGAGTAAAGGCTTCAGCTTTGACATTACCGATATCCTCTATATACATAGAACTGATATAGCTATCACTTTCTAGTTCACTTTTTATAATTTTTTCAATTACTTGAGCATTTTCTCTTTGACTAATATTAACACTTGCTGATTTCATAGTATAGATAAAGCCAATTGAAATTTTAGAAATTAAAAGAGTAAGTGATAAAGTTAATACTATAGCCATCACATACTCTATTAAAGTAAATCCTTTATGTTTATTGTTAATCTTCATTTTTATATACCGCCACTCTTCCACTTATAGGTACAATTGTAACTTTGTAAAAATCATCAGTATTTATATTGTTAATATATACAGTTTCCCCTGAAAAAGTTAAGGTGCCATTAACACCAAATTTTAAAAATGTATCTGTTTCATTAGAAACTTTTAGATTTGAAGGAAAATATACAGTTTTTTTAGGTGTGTTTTTTTCGTTAATAAAGTATCCAATTGCTATTTTCCCATGTTCATTATTGCTATAAATATATTTTAAATAGCAATCTATATCACCAAAGGTATTTTTGTTATAGACGTATCTAATATCACTTACATATCTTCTAACGGCAAAATCCGCTTTTAAATTTTCTATATTTGCATATGAAATCACTGGAACGCTCAATAGCATAAGAAGAGAAATTACAGCTATAAGTTCTATTAAGGTATAGCCTTTTTCTTTAGTAGCTTGCATAAAATTTCTCCTCAATCAAATCCTCTTTATGTAGTTGCCAGAGCATATCATAGTCTTCCCTCATGATATACTGTACATCTTCTATACTTAAATTTTTTAAATTAATTTTAAAAATTCCAGAATAGCTATTTATATAATCTCTGCTATCAAAGCTAGACTTCACCGTAATGCTTATACTTTCAGAATCCTCTGATATAAAATCCGTAACTCTAAATAAGCATTGCTCTAATTTAATTTTGTTGATATCTATATGAATATCCATCTGATTCCTAAAAATTATTTCATCTTTTACAAGCCTTTTGTAGTCTTTTTGAATATTGATTAGCTGGACGCTAAGTTCATCCTCCGTGTAAGCCTGGTACTTTGTTTTTATAGAATTAGTTGCATTAAAAAATGCAGCTTTAAAGTAGTCTTCTATCATAAGCTTAGGATAAATCAAACTAGATTTAAGCATATGACTTCTTCCTACAAACTGAACTTTATGAATCGAGGTTTTGTGAAGGTTAACTGCAGTAGATAATACAGAAAGCCCTATCGAAGTTAATACGCTTATAACAATAATAACAACAAAAACGGTCACACCCTTATTCTTAGATTTCATCCTCTACCTCTTTGTACAAATAAAAGCTATGAATAAACTCACCACTTTTTTGCCTTATTTCAATACTTAGCTTCTGAATTCTCGCATCGTTACTTACCATTTCATTTACTTTTATATCGAATTTTTCATTATTTATTATCAATGGAAAGCTACTTGCTTCTAATTCAACTATAGATTTAATAGAATTTTCCAATAATTCTAGAGATAACTGGTTTGTTTCCTCGCTATTTATGTGATAATAAGTGGCTTTATATATATTGACTAGTGGAATTACAAACATCAATATCAGAGTAATGCTTATTATTATATCTGAAATAATCCAGCCCTTTCTGTTCATAAGCTATTTGCTCCTAACAACCAGTTCAATATAGGACTGCATATTTTTATCAAAATAAAATTTAGAATCCTTTAAATATATGTCTTTTTTTAGATTATGTAGTTCTGATATAAGATTCTGGGATGATTCAATATCAGCAGAAAAATTCACCTTCATGCCAAAGGTATCTGACATTGTAGTTTCAACCTTAACATCGCTTATTCCAGAGCTATAAATAATTTCTTGAAGCTGCTTCAGGCTTTTATAATCCAATGCTTTATTTTTTATGATTATACTATTTTGTGTCTCATTTGTTAGAAGTGTATTGATATTTTTACTTAATTTATAATTTTTTACTGAATATGGTATTATTAAGCCTATAATATTAAGCAGTATAAGCAATACAATTATTATTTGGTTTTTTCTCATAGTCTATCACCTTTATATTTTAATAAGCCTGTTATTCCATTATCATCAAAATATATTTCCATTTCAGGTGTCCCAAGCTTAATTTCTTCAGATAGAGCTGTTTCTATCAGCTTTAAGCTTTCTATATCTGCAACTTCTAAGGTCAAAATCAAGTAATTTGAATTTATATCTATACTACTTAGCTCTTTAATTTCAAGATTATCTACAAGTACCATTAGCCTATTTATATTTTCAAGATTATTATTCGATTCAACATTATCTATCATTTCGCTTTGAACATTTTCAGCTGAGAGATAGGCTAATTTGTAGTCATTTTTCAATCTGTAGTTATCAGCTATAAGCTTTATATTAATACAAAAAACTCCTAGCAATAAAAAAATCAGCAGTTTATTTTTCATACTTTTTCTCCTATATTTTATACAGTAACTCATAATCAAGAAGTGGCATTATAATTGTAAGCATAGTTATGCCTATCGCTAAGGTTATTATCGTTATAAATACAGGTTGCGCCATTGAAGTAAGTTCTTTACTTTTTCGTTTTATTTCTTGCGTATATAGGTAGCTCAAATTATTCAACCTATTTTCTAAATCGCCAGTTTCTTCTCCTATATTTACAAAATAAAGCAAATTAGGTTCAGATATTTTTGCATCAACTATACTATCACTTAAGCTATTTCCACCTAGTACACTTGTTTGAATTATTTTTAGTTTACTCAATACCACAGGATCATTAGTTACATTTTCCAAAACAGATAATGCATTGAGAATGTCCACCCCAGACCCTAACATTGTTTCCAAGGCCCAAACCAAATTATTAAGTGACTGCTTGAAAATTAAGTTTCCCACTAAGGGTAATTTGAATTTTATTTGTGAAAAAAACAAGGGATTTATACTTACGATAACTAGCTTTATAATTAACGCTATTAAGATTGAACAAGTAAGAAATAGCTCCATAAAATACTCTTTGATAAAAAGACTATGGCTAATAAGAAGCTCCGCCCAGCCTCCGATTTTAGGTATTTCTCCACCATAAAGGGAAATGATATTTGGGATGAAATAAAATATTATAAATCCAAAAAGAAAAAGCAGCATTGATAGAATAAATATCGGATAATAAGAAGCACTTTTCACATCTTTATACATTTCATCCATATGCTTGTAATATTTAGACATTCTTAAAAAGGCTTCATCTAATTTTCCGGTTTTTTCTCCAACTTCTATTAAGGTAAGAGAAAGCTCATCAAAGCATGAAGTCTGCTCCATCGAAAATTTAAGAGATTTTCCTAAGAAAAGGTTTTCCTTGACGATATCTAAAAATTTTAATTTTTCACCTTGCTGCTTAATAATATCAAGACTTTTAACTATGGGAATTCCACTTTTAAGTAGAATAGCGAAGTTTTCAAAAAGCTTGGCTTTATCTTCATAAGATAATTTTTTTACTTCGAATAAAGGCTTAAAAGATGTAACGATATCCTTCTTCAACAGAAGTATCACCCCTTTTTATCATGTCCAAAATTTTAGTCTCAAGAGAGATAAATTTATTTTCTAATTTGCTCCATTGCTTATTTCTTATAAGCTCAGAATCATCACTTGTAATCTCTAAAATTTCAAATACTGCTTTTCTTCCTTTATATCCTGTTCCTAGGCATTCTTGACATCCTAAGGGCTTATAGATAGGTACTCCATCAAATAAATTATTATAGTTTGAGCTATCTATTGTTTTGCATTTGTTGCATAGGGTTCTAACTAATCTTTGGTTTATAATAAGTGATACTGCATCCGCCACCATATATGGCTGCATCTCTAAATCAATAAGCCTTTCAACTACACCTATAGAGCTTTTTGTATGTATAGTAGAAAAAACCAGATGGCCTGTAATACTTGCTTTAAGACTTATATCAGCTGTTTCTTGATCTCTTATTTCTCCTATCATGAGTACATCCGGATCTTGTCTAAGCGAAAACTTTAGCATATTGCTAAATCTGTAATTTTCACCTTTTGCTATATTTACTTGAACTACACCATCAATAAAATATTCGACTGGGTCCTCGATAGTTATAATGTTTTTTGTTCCATCGTTGATTTCATTTATTAATGCGCATAAGGTAGTAGACTTACCACTTCCAGTAGGTCCGCAAATTAAAATAAATCCGTTTAGTGCATTTATTTTTCTTTTAATTATGTTTAATTCTTCTATATTGAATCCAATTTGTTCTACATTCCATCCATAATCTTTGACATTTAATAATCGAATTGTCAGCTTCTCGCCTTTAATCGTTGGTATTATTGAAATTCTGCAGTCCATCGATAGCTTTGAAACTTCGAGGCTGAATCTTCCTTCTAGTGGGTGCAGAGTTTTACTGATATCTATATTGCATTTTAATTTTATAAAACGAATAATCTGATTAGAATATCTACTATCTAAAACTACAAAGGTTCTTAAAAGCGAATCAATCCTAAATTTCACTGTCATTGAAGTGCTTATTAAATCCAAATGTATATCACTTGCGTTTAGCTCAATAGCACTTTTTAAAATAAAATCGAGTATTTCTTCAACCTTATCATTTAATATAGAATTATTATAATTCACTTTATAATCTGCTATAGTTTCACAAATGCTATTACTTTGTTCATTATAGTATTTTAAGTTTATCATTTTACCTGCCTCACTCTTCTACAGGTGTAGGAGTTAAATCCGTAGTCTCTATAGAGGCTTCATTAAAAATACCGTCCTTAACAAATTCTATCGATTCTAGCTTAACCGTTGCTTTTCCATCATTAAGAGATACAGAAAAAGTTTTATCCTTTAAATACTGTGACTTTGGTTCAATTCCTCCATATACTTTTTTTATGTGATCTGTCAATTTAGATACATCAAAAGTTGAGGATGTTTTGTTTTCTAAATACCAAGTCTCAGCAATGCTAGCTAATTGGACTGCAGTTGATGCATCTGTTTTAAGCCTTTGCTTGTCTACTATCTCAGTGTATTTTGGAAGTGCTAATGATGCTAGTAGCATTAGTAGGGTAATTACAGCAACTAGTTCTATTAATGTGAAGCCTCTGTTTTTATTTTTCTTATACTCTAACATCATTTTAGTTCTTTCAAAAGAATAATAGTCCACTATAATCCCTCCTAATATATGTATTAGTTAAATTATAGTGGTTATTTTCAGAATATTCAATTATAAAGAATAAAATTTATGGTTTTTTTAACAATGATAATATAGTGCTGTCTGAGTCCTCCATCAAAGTGAAAATATAGAGTTCCTCTGTTGCCCTAGTTATGGCAGTATACACCATATTTATGTTTTTTATAAATGACAAAGCATCCGTATATGAATACTCATTAGCTAAGCTGTGAGCATAAAGCATTTCCAATTCGCAAAGAATTACAACCTTATATTCTAAATTATTTATAGAAAATATGTTTGATATTGTTATACCTGATTTATAGGTCAGGTTAGTAAAGTCCTCATTTGCTATCATAAAAGCAATTCCAGCCTCTTCTAAAGCCATCTTTAATAGATACTGAAAGTATATAACAGATTTATTTTTTGTCCTTCTCTTGTTAAATGGATAGATAATACAGATATCGCTGTATTTTATGCCCTTATCTGTGAGCTTTGATATAAGCTCAGTTATATGCTTAAGCTTATCCTCTACTGTATCACATTTAATTATATTTGCAGTTTGTCCTTTATGCCTTTGAGATGTGCTCTTGATATAGTAATCTTCAGGCAAAATCAAATTCTTTTCATCTATATATTTTGTTACATTATCTATAAAGTTGTTCGTAAACTCCGAGAGATTTTTTGTGCATCTATAATTTTTATTAAATTCTGCTATTTCCGCATACTCCAAGTTCTCCCAGCCACCAGTAAAGTTATTCATAAATCCCCTTATATCCTTTGCTTTATCAGAGGAAATCATAAAAAAATGCTTAGTTCTATAAAGTAAATTTTTAAGAAACTGGATATAATCTTCCTTAAAATTTTCAGCCTCATCGATAATAATTCCTTTATAGATATGCTGGCTTTTATAAATCTGGCTTGTTTTTGTAAATATGGTTTCAAATTGTTCATCAAAGGATTTTGGATTATTTTTATCTACCTTCAGACCATAGTTTTTAGATAAATTTAGAATGTAGCTATGGAAATTTATTATTTCAACATTGTTTAGCTTTAATCCCATCATATCTAAGGTCGATCTAATGTCTTGCATCAGCTGTTTATTGAAAGTCAAAAACAGGAATCTATCTTTATCATATATCCTAGATAATTTAATCAGCCTTGCTATAAGTGTAGTTGTTTTACCTGAACCCGCCGGCCCTATAAAAAGAGCATTTCCATATCTAATTGAATTTACTCTAGTGATTTGCTTATCAGTCAAGAAAGTTGCTTGATATTCATGGTCCTTATAATTAAAAATAATCTTTTTAAATTCTTTATTTAAAATTCTTTTATCATCCTCTTTTTTTATCACATGGTATTCTCTCGCAATACTATACCTAAGTAAATTCGATTGAATATCATCATTCTTCTTAGAATAATATTTTTTAAGCTGGATACTATCTTCTTTTAGCAAATAAAATATATTTGAATCTACTATATGAGCTTTTGCAAAATCGTCTTTATAAGAGGATAAGTCTACATATGGCATTATATATATATAATTCACATATAAATTTTTGTATAACCCATTGATTTTACTTATGAAGTAATCGTGCTCTTCCTTCATAATCTCAATGAGCTCTTCTTCAAGTATTGAAAATGTCTCTTCTTGTGTGTCCATAAATTTTATAAATAAAACATGTCCATTTTCTTCATAATATAAGTCTGCATAGAAGTTTTCAAATGGGGTTATTTTTGTTATGCCAATTCCTGAAAGCTTATTTTTAAGATGCTTATAGAACTCTCTCTCACTGTCTTTTACTCTTAATGCTTCAACGTCGGATATTATATTACTCGAATAAAGTTTCATATATCTCCTCCTGATTGCTCGCTTTCTATTATCTTACACTAAAAAAGGGACTCTTGCGAGTCCCTATTGAAATCATATTTATTTAGCGTAATCAACTGCTCTTGTTTCACGAATTATACTTACTTTTATTTGCCCTGGATATTCCATTTCGCTTTCAATCTTCTTGGTTACATCCCTTGCTAATAGTGGTAGGAAATCATCAGTAACGTTGTCAGGCTTAACGATGATTCTAACTTCTCTTCCTGCTTGAATCGCATAAGATTTTTCTACACCTTCATAAGAATTCGCAATTTCTTCAAGTTTTTCAAGTCTCTTGATATAAGCTTCTAAAGTTTCTCTTCTTGCTCCTGGTCTAGCTGCTGATATTGCATCTGCTGCCGTCACTAGAACTGCCTCTACTGACTGAGGTTCATAATCCCCATGATGTGTAGACATAGCGTGGATTACTTCTTTAGGCTCCTTATATCTTCTTAATAGATCCATTCCGATTTCTACGTGTGTTCCTTCCATCTCATGGTCTACTGCTTTACCTATATCATGAAGTAAACCAGCTCTTTTAGCTAGCTTTACATCTGAGCCAATTTCAGCTGCCATGATTCCACATAGATGAGCAATCTCAATAGAATGTTTCAATACGTTTTGTCCATAGCTTGTTCTGTACTTTAATCTACCAAGTAGCTTAACAAGTTCAGGGTGAAGTCCATATACTCCAGTTTCGAAAACGGCTTTCTCGCCTTCTTCTTTAATTATGTTGTCTACTTCCTTTTTAGCTTTTTCTACCATCTCTTCAATCCTAGCAGGATGAATTCTTCCATCTGCTATAAGCTTTTCAAGGGCTATTCTCGCTACCTCTCTTCTTATAGGATCAAATGCTGATAATACTACAGCTTCAGGCGTATCATCGATAATTAAATCAACTCCAGTAAGTGTTTCAAGGGTTCTTATATTTCTTCCTTCTCTTCCTATGATTCTACCTTTCATTTCATCATTTGGTAGACTCACAACGCTTACAGTTGTTTCAGCTACGTGATCTGCAGAACACTTTTGAATAGCATAGGCTACTATTTCTCTAGCTTTTTTGTCTGCTTCATCCTTAGCTTCATGCTCTAGCTCTTTGATTTTTAGAGCTAAATCATGTCTTACTTCTCTTTCAGCATTAGCTAAAATTTGACTTTTAGCTTCTTCAGTTGTCAAATTAGAAATTCCCTCTAATTTTTCTAGTTGCTGAGTTTTGATTTCTTCAATTTGGTTTTCTTTTTCAGTAATCGTTTTTAGTTTCTCTGATAATTTTGTTTCCTTATCTTCCTGTTGAGCTATTTTTTTATCTAAATGCTCTTCCTTTTGGATAAGTCTTTTTTCAAATTTTTGAAGCTCAGATCGTCTTTCTTTATAATCACGATCAAATTCATTTCTCATTTTGTGAACTTCTTCTTTTGCCTCAATTAATTTTTCTTTTTTTACTGTTTCAGAGTCTTTTTCAGCTTTTTCAACAATTTCTTTAGCTACTATTTCGGCTTGGTTAATCTTGCCTTCTGCAATTTTCTTTCTGGCCATATATCCTATAAATGCTGCTATGATTGCAGTTACAAGTGCAATTAGTATTGCGTTTGTTATAGTTATAATTATAGCCACCTCCTTTTTTATATTTTTTAAGGTGTATATCACCTCTAATTTTAATATTTATATGGCTTTGTGTCAAGAATGCACTATTTTACAGGATATGCAAAAAAGCTCCATCTGGAGCTTTTTTTGATTAGTTGTATATTAAATTAAAGCATTATAGAATATATAATTATTCGATTACTCATCTTTTGAATCGTCAACATCAGTTTTTGCAATCTCAATAGGAGAAGTATTAATATTAAAATACTCTCTTACCTTTGATTCAACTTCGTTCATAAGCTCTGGGTTTTCCATGAAAAATTGCTTAACATTTTCTCTTCCTTGTCCTAATCTTTCTTCATTATAGCTATACCAAGCCCCAGATTTTTTTATAATATCTAAGTTTGCACCTATATCAACAAGCTCTCCAACTTTAGATATTCCTTGACCGTACATGATATCAAATTCGCATTGTTTGAACGGCGGAGCTACTTTATTTTTGACAACCTTAACTCTCGTTCTGCTTCCTAGCATAGTGTCACCTTGCTTGATAACATCTATTTTTCTTACATCTAATCTAACAGAGGCGTAGAATTTTAGTGCTCTACCTCCTGTTGTAGTTTCTGGATTTCCAAACATAACGCCTACTTTTTCTCTAAGCTGGTTGATAAAAATAGTTATTGTTTTGGATTTATTGATAGAGCCAGCTAGCTTTCTAAGCGCTTGTGACATAAGTCTAGCTTGAAGTCCTATATGAGAATCTCCCATTTCTCCTTCGATTTCGGCTTTAGGTACAAGAGCCGCTACCGAGTCTACAACAATTATATCTATAGCACCACTTCTAACTAGGGATTCTGTAATTTCAAGTGCCTGCTCCCCAGTATCTGGCTGTGATACTATCAGCTTATCTATATCTACACCTAATGCTTTTGCATATACAGGGTCAAGAGCATGCTCTGCATCTACAAAGGCAGCTATGCCACCTAGTTTCTGAGCTTCAGCTACTGCATGAAGAGCCACAGTAGTTTTACCTGAAGATTCAGGTCCATATATCTCAACGATTCTACCTTTCGGTAGACCCCCTATACCAATTGCTACATCAAGTCCAATCGAGCCTGTAGATATAGTTTCTATATTCATTTTTGCGTTTTCGCCTAAGGTCATTATAGAGCCTTTTCCAAAGTCTTTTTCTATTTTAGCTATAGCTGCATCTAATGCTTTACGTTTTTCTTCCATACGTTTTTCATCCATTTATACTCCACCTTTCTATCGAACATAAGTTCTAATATGATTATATATCACAAATATATGTTCGTCAACCAATGGTTTATTTTTGGGATATAAGTTTTTTGTTTTTCATTAAATAGTCCATTCCAGAAACAAATGTAAGGATTACAGCAATCCACATTACGTATATTCCGTATTTTATATTTAATAAAAGCATTAAAACTGCAATTATCTGAGATACTGTTTTAGCTTTTCCACCTTGTGAAGCCGCAATTACTTGACCAGTATTAGCAGCTATAGCTCTAAGTATGCTCACAGCATATTCTCTAGTTATTATGAGAACAATCATCCATGCTGGAATCAAATTCATTTCTACTAATACCGCAAGAGCTGCAACAACTAAAACTTTATCAGCTAGAGGATCCATAAACTTTCCAAAATCAGTAATCAAATTATACTTTCTAGCCAAGTATCCATCCAAAAAATCTGTAAATGATGCAACAGCAAATATAATAGCTGAAATAGGTAAAACCTGAGAATCTTTTTCGAAATATACTGCTACTAAGAAAAATGGCACCATTATCATTCTGGAAAGTGTCAACTTATTTGCTATATTCATATTATTTCATCTCCTAGTAAATCATATTCCATAGCATCTTTTATAGTTACTTTTGTAAATTCACCTTCATTATGTGAAGCTAAAGCTTTGACATATATAATTCCATCTATTTCTGGTACATCCCTGTAGCTTCTAGCTTCATATAAATTTGGCTCAATTTCTTTTTCTATTATAACTTCGAAGTCTTTACCTATAAGAGCTTGATTTTTCCTTAAAGAAATCTCTTGCTGTAACTGCATTATTTTATTTTTTCTCTCTTCTTTTATTTCTTCTGCAACTTGACCACTCATAATAGCAGCTGGCGTTCCTTCTTCTTTAGAATATGCAAACACTCCAAGTCTATCGAATTCAATTTTTTTGACAAAATCATAAAGGGCATCAAATTCCTCATCTGTTTCTCCAGGAAAACCCGTTATTAGCGTCGTTCTAAGTACAGCCTCTGGAATGTGAGCTTTGATTAATGCTATTGTGTCTTCGATGTGCTTTCCAGTAGTTTTTCTATTCATTCTTTTTAGAACTTGGTCATGACTGTGCTGAATTGGCATATCGAAATATGAGCATACCTTGTCAGATTCTTTGACTGCAAGTATAAGGTCTAAATCTATATCTTCTGGATAGGAATACAAGAATCTAATCCAGTTTAAGTCTTCAATTGTATTTAGCTCTCTAAGCAGTCTAGGCAAGCTTTTTTCGTTATAAATATCGAGTCCATATTTTGTTGTGTCTTGAGCTATGATAATGATTTCTTTTACCCCACTAGCTGCTAACTCTTTTGCTTCCTTTACTATATCCTCTAGCTTTCTGCTTCTGTATTTACCTCTAAGCTTGGGAATTATGCAATAGGTGCATAGGTTATCACATCCTTCAGCTATTTTTAAGAAAGCGGTGTACTTCTCAGTAAGCAAGCTTCTCTTTGAATCGGGCTTTAAATCGTGATTGATATCTAAAATCAAGCTGTTATTTTCACCAAGCTCCAATCCCTGAATTATATTGTATATATGCTCAAAGCTAGTGGTTCCTAAAAACGAATCCACTTCTGGAAGTTCTTTTTTTAGCTCCTCACTATATCGTTGTGATAAGCATCCTGTAACAATTAAATGCTTTAGCTTTCCAATTTGCTTATACTTTGCAATTTCCAGTATTTCATTTATAGATTCTTCTTTTGCTGATTCTATAAATCCACAGGTATTAATTACAGCTATATCAGCTAACTGAGGAGAGTCAACTTTTTGCAATCCATTTTCGAGCAATATATTCAGCATGACCTCTGAGTCAACTAGATTTTTTGAGCATCCAAGCGTTGAAATAAAAACACTTTTATTCATTTATATCTCCTTTTCAGCATTATCATAGTATTCTAAGATTTTACTTACAGCCAAATCAATTTCATCTGATGAAACTGACATATCATATTCGTATTTATCTATAGAATAGCTATATAATTTATCATAATAATTTAGAATTAAAAAATGCGCTACATATTCGTAATCCTTGTTTTCTATTTTGTTAATCAAGTCCTCTACAGCTTTTGTTCCAATAGTATCTTTTAATCTTGTAGTTGATTTTTTTAGGTATTCATCATCCTTAGTATTATACTTCGTATAATCCTTTACTAATCTTATTACCCTATTTTCAGCAGAGGAATTTACTAAAATATGTTTTCCATCTGTCATTGTATCCCAAAAGCTCTTACACAAAGTAACTTTTCCTATTTTCTTACTTTCGCTTTCCATAAGCACATTTTTGAATTTTGACTCTCTCAATATCTTTACAATTCGTGAATCAAACCATTTTTGGGTAGGAGCTTTACCTGAATAAAAAATTTCGCCATATACTGAGCCGCTATTTTGAGCCAAGGCTTCTAGATTAAGTACACAGCAACCTTTTTCTTCAAGTGCTTCTAAGAGCTGAGTTTTACCTGTTCCTGTATGCCCATGAAGCACAATGAATTGATGCTTCATACCTAAATTCTCAAGATAATCTAATACATAGTTTCTGTAGGATTTATACCCTCCACTAATTTTTAAAACATTTAGACCCATTTCATTTAAAAAATTTACAAGTGAGCCGCTTCTCATACCTCCTCTAAAGCAATATAGTATTATTTGATTATATTGCTTAGATAGAGTCAAATATTTGTTGTAGAAATCTTGAAGCTTTGGAGAGGTTATTTCTATTCCTGTTTTTACAGCAACTTCCTTTCCCTTTTGTTTATATAAGGTTCCTATTATAGCTCTTTCATCATCATCAAATATTGGAATATTGATTGAATCAGGGATATGATCTTCCTCATATTCTTTCGGTGTTCTAACATCTACAATTATTGAATTTTGTAATTCTAATACTTCTTCTATACTGATTTCTTTCAAAATTACACCTTCCTGCGTTTAAATTCCATCTATTTTTCTTTAATGTTTTCTATATAGACCTTTCTTGGCTTTACTCCATCGCTTGGCCCAACTATACCTTTTTGCTCAAGGTCGTCTATAATTCTAGAGGCTCTATTATAGCCTATTCTAAATTTTCTTTGAAGCAGTGATGTTGAGGCTTGCTCTTTTTCCTTAATAAAATCTAGGATTTCTGTTATTAATTCATCCTCTGGATTATCTGCTTGCTCCTTTATCTTTTCAATTTCTTGGATTATTTCAGTGTTATCAATGTCCACGTTATTTTTTTCTTTTATAAAGTCAGTGATTTTAATTACTTCATTCTCAGAAATAAAAGCTCCCTGAATACGCACTGGTTTATTTGCTCCCATAGGATAGTAAAGCATATCTCCTCTTCCTAGTAGTTTCTCAGCTCCTCCAGTATCTAAAATTGTTCTAGAATCTGTCTGCGAAGATACAGAAAATGCTATTCTTGATGGAATATTAGCCTTAATAAGTCCTGTGATTACATCTACTGATGGTCTTTGTGTTGCAATAACAAGGTGGATTCCACAAGCCCTAGCCATTTGTGCCAGTCTGCATATTGCATCTTCTATTTCATTTGGGCTCACCATCATCAAATCAGCAAGCTCGTCTATTATAAGAACGATTCTAGGAAGTCTTTCTTCAAATTTTTCATTGTACCCATTTATATCCTTTACTTTTGATTCTGCAAACAACTTGTATCTTCTATTCATCTCTGCTACTGCCCAGTTCAAAGCATTAGGTGCCTTTTTCATATTTGTTACAACTGGGATTAGAAGATGAGGTATATCATTGTAAACTGAAAGCTCAACCATTTTAGGGTCTATCATAATCATCTTTACATCTTTAGGCGAGTACTTATATAGTATACTGCAAATTAAGGTGTTTATACATACACTTTTCCCAGAGCCTGTTGCTCCAGCTACTAGCATATGTGGCATTCTTGCTATGTCTGCTACTATTACATTACCACCAATATCCATTCCTACTCCAAAGGCTATATCTACATTTGATGTATTGAAAGCTTTACTTTCTATTATATCTTTAAAGCTCACTACCTCACTTGTATCATTTGGTATTTCTATGCCTATCAGTGATTTCCCAGGTATAGGAGCTTCTATTCTTATTGTTTGAGCCGCAAGAGCTAAAGCTAAATCCTCAGTAAGATTAGTTACCTTGCTCACCTTAGTTCCTGGTCTTGGTTCTAGTTCATATCTAGTTATTGTTGGCCCTTGAGAAATACTTTTTACCTTTGCATCTACTCCAAAGTTAAGTAAAGTACTTTCTAATGTCTTAGAATTTTTCATTTTGCTACTAGAATCTTTTTTAGGATTTTTTTCTCGGCTATTTAATAGCTCTAACCCTGGAAATACATAAGAGTCATCACTTAATTTTCTAGGTCTTTTCATTACTGCTGGAATTTCTAAATCCAACTCATTTTCTGGCATTTCAGGCTTAACTAGTTTCTCTTTAGTCTCATGAATAATTTCGATATCATCTGTTTCAACTTGAAGCTGAATAGGTTTTTTTCGTGGCTTTATAACAGCTTTTTTATCTTCATCTTCATCTGAGTCTACTAGCACAAAATCTGTTATCTTTGCTTTTGTGTTTATTATAAATTCCTTAATATATGATGGTCCTGTTTTAAATATTTCAAAAAATTTCGCAGGATCAATTTTAAAATAATAAATTAGAACAAAGAGTATTAAGGATATGCAAAGTAAACTGGTGCCTGCAGTTCCAAGCAGCCCATGAAAATAATAGGTAATTATGCTTGTAATAAGCCCTGAGCCTTCTCCTCTTTGAGCCATAGAAAATATCAATCTGCTGTTTTCAAGGCTAAGAGGTGTAGTCCTAGGTAAAAAATTCCTTTGCAGTAAGCCATATATAAGGACAACAACTGTTGTCAAAATAAAGGCCAGAAGCTTAGGTATTTTTTGGTATTGAATTTTTTCAGGATATATGAGCTTGTATACCCCTAAAAATATTAAAACGAATGCTATTAATATAGATAGCTTCGAAAACAAGCCCAGCAGTATATACTTTATGCTCTGTCCAACTATACCCATTGATTCCGTTCTAACTGACAAAGTCATAAAAATACCAAAAAAAATGTAGCCTACTGCAAGTAGATTTTCATTTATTTGACTAGGTTTCTTCTTTTTTCGTGTTTTTCGCTTTACTCTCGACATACTTTCATCCACTACTTTCAGATACTTTTAATAATTATGTACTTTTATTCTTAGCTGATATTTTCACAGGTCTTACATTATTATACTATTTTAACTATTAATTATCAAAGATTGCTTATTTCTCAATATCATTTCTCCATTTCAAAGCGCACTCATCTTGTTCACAAATTATTTTGATTAATACAATAAAAAATCAGCTGGAATTTTCCATCTGATTTTTTTTTGCTTATTGTAAATTCAAAAAATTGGCTTTGAATATAAGCAAGCTTTATTACATTAATAGGGCTTTTATTCTTCTTTTGCAGGTTCTTCTGGCTTTAATAAAGCTTTTCTTGAAAGATTCATTCTGCCTTGAGCATCTATTTCAGTAAGAAGAACTTCAAACTCGTCTCCGACAGAAAGCACATCTTCTACTTTATTTACTCTTTTCACATCAATTTGTGATACATGAAGCAAGCCTTCTTTTCCTGGTAAAATTTCCATGAAAGCTCCAAATGCCATTAGCTTTGTAACTTTACCCATGTATTTTTGTCCTACTTCAGGAACCTTTACGATATTTTCTATCATCGCTCTAGCTTTCTTGCCCATATCTCTAGCAACTGCTGCGATAAATACGTTTCCGTCATTTTCTATATCTATTTTAACACCAGTTTCTTCTATGATTTTATTGATTACTTTTCCGCCAGGTCCGATTACATCCCTGATTTTATCTGGATCAATTTTCATTGTGATAATCATAGGTGCATACTCAGAGATTTCTTCTCTTGGAGCACTTAAAGTTTTCTTCATTTCGTTTAATATATGAAGTCTTCCTACTCTAGCTTGCTCTAAAGCTCTAGTTAAAATTTCTTCGTCTATACCAGCTATTTTAATATCCATTTGAATTGCAGTTATACCTTTTTCTGTTCCTGCAACTTTAAAGTCCATATCTCCAAGGAAGTCTTCCATACCCTGGATATCTGAAAGTATAGCTACATCGTCGCCTTCTTTGATAAGGCCCATAGCAATACCTGCTACCATGTCCTTAAGTGGAACTCCCGCATCTAAAAGTGATAATGTACTTCCACATACGCTCGCCTGAGAAGTAGATCCGTTTGATGAAAGAACCTCTGATACTACTCTAATAGCATAAGGAAAATCTTCTTTGCTTGGAAGCATAGGCTCAAGTGCTCTTTCTGCAAGTGCTCCATGTCCGATTTCTCTTCTTCCAGGACCTCTAGATGGTCTTGCTTCTCCTACAGAATACGCAGGGAAATTGTAGTGGTGCATATAACGCTTTTCTTCTTCTTCACTTAAGCCATCAAGAATTTGAACATCTCCTAAAGCTCCTAATGTAGTGATGCTCATTACCTGAGTCTGTCCTCTTGTAAATATAGCCGAGCCATGAGTTCTAGGAAGAACACTAGCTTCACTCCAGATTGGTCTAATTTCTTCATGCATTCTATTATCTGGTCTAATTTTATCTTTTAATATAAGCTCTCTTACGCCATCCTTAGTAAGCTTATAAATAATTTCACTTACGTCTTTCATATTTTCAGGATAAATATCCACAAAGTGCTCTAGGATATCTTGCTTAACTTTATCCATGTTTTCAAGTCTTTCTTGCTTATCTTTAGTAAGGATAGCATCTTTCATTTTTTGCTTTCCATATTCAGACACTGCGCTCAGAATTTCTTCTTGAGGTACAAATAGTACAACCTCATCTTTAGGCTTTCCAATATCATTAACGATTTCTTCGATAAATCCAACTATTTTTTTAATTTCTTCATGAGCAAATAGTATTGCTTTTAGCATAGTATCTTCTGAAATCTCATTAGACCCTGCTTCAACCATCATTATTGCTTCTTTTGTTCCTGATACTACTAAATACATTTGAGATTTTGCTCTTTGGTCTAAATCTGGGTTGATTATAAATTCTCCATCTATTAATCCAACTGAAACAGATCCAGTAGGTCCATTAAAAGGAATTGATGAAATTGAAAGAGCTATAGATGAGCCTATCATAGCCATTGTATCTGGATTAGCATTTTGGTCCATTGATAATACTGTAGCTACTACTTGTACATCGTTTCTATATCCTTTTGGAAATAAAGGTCTAATAGGACGATCTATCAGTCTTGATGTTAGAATTGAACGTTCTGAAGGTCTTCCTTCTCTTTTTATAAAGCCGCCTGGAATCTTACCTGCTGCATATAACTTTTCTTCATAGTCAACACTTAGAGGAAAGAAATCTATTCCGTCTCTAGGCTTTTCTGAATTTGTAGCTATAACTAAAACCACTGTATCTCCACTGCGAAGAATACATGCGCCATTAGCAAGCTCTGCAACTTTACCTATTTCTACTGACAGATTTTTACCGCCAATAGAGGTTTCGTATATTTTGCTCATATTTACCTCCTATTTAAACCTTATTCTTTAATATATTATAAAACACAATTAACATTTTCAAAGCTATTATAGAAAAAGAGCAGGATATTCCCGCTCTTTTGATTACTTTCTTAGTCCAAGACTTTGAATAAGTGTGTTATATCTACCTAGATCTTTTGCTTTTAGGTATCTAAGAAGTGATCTTCTTTGTCCTACCATTTTAAGTAGTCCTCTTCTTGAGTGGTGATCTTTCTTGTGAATCTGAAGATGACCGTTAAGCTCGTTGATTCTTTCTGTAAGAAGAGCTACCTGAACCTCTGGAGAACCTGTATCTCCTTCATGTGTTGCAAATTTCTCGATAATTTCTATCTTTCTTTCCTTTACCATGTAAAACACCTCCATTAATATAAGCGCCTGATGCCAAGTAGTGGACGGTACCCAATTACCCAGCATAGGTTATTTAACCATCTGTTATTGTAACATATAGCACAAATCAAGTAAAGATATAATTTTTTATTCTGAGGACATCTCTATTTAACTGTCTTATTAAATCATCTAAAGAGTTAAACTTAAGTTCATCCCTTAATCTATCCATAAAATAAAGTTTGACTGATTTTCCATAGATATCGTCTTCAAACTCTAATATATGCGCTTCTACAAATATTTCCTGAAACGGCTTATTTGACTGTATTGTTGGATTATAGCCAATGCTTACAGCCGCATCATATGTTTTACCATCTACTTCTATCTTGCAAAAATACACTCCTCGTTTAGGAAGCAGTATATCCTGATTCACCTCTAAGTTAGCCGTTGGAAAGCCTAATTTTCGTCCTATTTTTTTTCCGTGAACTACTTTGCCTTCAAGCATATATTTTCGTCCCAAAAAAAATTCTGCTCTTTTTACTTCTCCGGTTTTTATCAGTTCTCGTATAAAGGAACTAGAAACCCTCATGTTTTCAACCATAACAGGCTGTACTATATGAACATCAAAGCCTAGCTTCTTCCCAACCTCATATAGATAATCAACACTGCCTTGTCTTCCATTTCCAAGCTTCGAATCAAATCCCATTACTATATCAGTAGCATTTAGCTTACTGAGCAGAATTTCTTTTGCAAACACTTCCGTGCTCATATCTTTGATTGTGTAGTCAAATGGCACCGAGACTAAATCTTTAATTCCCATTTGCTCTATTATCTTGACCTTTTGCTCAAAGCTTGTAAGATAATCTATCTGTTTTTTGTATAAAAACTCTAAAGGATGATTCGAAAAAGTAAACATAACTGGTAAAATATCTTTTTCCTCACCGATAGCAATGGTTCTATTTATTAGCTCTTTGTGCCCAAGATGGACTCCATCAAAGTTTCCAATAGTAACAGCTGTAGGTTTATCAAAAGCTATGTTGTCTAAGCTGGAATATATGTTCAAATTAAATCACTCCATAATTTATATAAAGAGAGTATCACTTTTTAAGAAGTTTTCAGTGTCCTTATTCTTAATAAATCCAATACCCATAAAACGGCCTGAATCATCAAAAACTCTGACTTTTTGATTTACATATGGATTTATATCAGTTAAAAGCCCTTTATATGAAACTTCACATCCATTAATATATGCAACTGATGCTGTAGATTTTATAACCACATCATCCATATCTAGATTTAAGTCTGATATCGAAATTAGATTTTTCTCTAAATCAAAGCTTCCTATTTCTTCTAAGGTAATCGAATTTTCAATATCAAATTCGCCTGATTTAGTTCTTATAAGTAAGCTCATATATGCTACAGTTCCTAAATCTTCAGCTATATCTCTTACTAGACTCCTTACATAGGTACCACTTGAACAAGTGATATCAATCATCAGCCTTGGAAACTCGTAATCAATAACCTCAATATTGTAGATTGTAACCATTCTAGATGGTATTTCTTTTATTTCTTGGCCTTTTCTAGCCTTTTCATACAATCTAACTCCATCTATTTTAATTGCACTATAGGCTGGAGGAACTTGCTGTATTTCTCCATGAAACTTATCCAAAATACTTTTTATTTTCTCAAATTCTATATTTTCTGTTTCCTTGACATCTATTACTTTTCCATAGGAATCTAGTGTATCAGTACTTTTTCCAAAAATCATTTCACATCTGTATTTTTTTTGCTTTTGCATGATATACTGACTTAGTTTTGTTCCTTTTCCTATGCAAATTGGAAGCACTCCAGCAGCATTTGGATCTAAGGTTCCAGTATGTCCTACTTTTTTAATATTAAGGTTTTTCCTTATAAAGGAAACAACGTCATGAGATGTCATCCCACTTGGCTTTAATATATTAATGATTCCATCCATGCTCTTTTAGATACTCCCTTATATAGTTAAGAACCATAGCTACAGCTTCTTGCAGAGAATTATTTATAGTACAGCCTGCTGCACGCATATGTCCTCCTCCATCGAATTTTGAAGCTATTTCGTTTACATTTATAAACTGCTTTGACCTAAATGAAACTTTGACGTGTTTAGGTCCTCTTTCCTTAAATAAAATGCCTAGCTCTACACCATCTAAATTCACGGTATAGTTAACAAGGTCTTCTGTATCTTCATAGCTTACTCCATATTTTTCTAGCATCTTGGTTTCTAGAATCATAAAAGAGAATATACCTTCTTTTTCTAAAGTAGATACAGTTTCAGCAGAAAGCCTTACATAGTCATATGAATCGCTCTGGTAGATATTTCGAGTAACTTCCTGTTTATCCGCTCCCTTTGAAAGCAAATCAGCTGCCATCAAAAAAGCACTAATACTTGCATTGTCATACTGAAATCTTCCAGTATCCGTTACAAGCCCTGTGTAAAGAGCTTGGGCTATTTTAGGACTGATAAGATTACTATCAATCTTAGAAACTAAATTATAAACTAGCTCTGAAGTTGAGGATGCATCTGTAACTACATAATTATAATCACCGAACCTATTGTTGCTTTGATGGTGATCTATATTTATTAAGCTACTAGCAGTATTAATGATATCTTTTCCTATAGCAAGACGGTTTATATCTCCACAGTCAAGTGCGATTAAAGTATACTCTGAGCTTAAAATCTGCTTAGATAATTCACTTGATTCTAGTATTTTTTCATTGCCATATAAAAAAGCTAGATTCTGTGGAAAAGAATCATTTAAAACATAATATGACTCTTTTCCCATAGCTCTTAAAAACCACGTAAGCGCTAAGCTAGAACCTACATTATCACCATCAGGTGCAACATGACTAGTTATTATAAATGTTTTACTTGAGTTAATTACATCTATAATTTGGTTCATAAAATTACTCTCCACTTTCTATATTCAAATCATTGATGAGCTTCGACATATTAACTCCTCTTTCTATCGAATCATCCATTTTAAATATTAATTCAGGAGTATATCTTAATTTTATGTCCTTACCTACTTCTTTTCTTATAAAACCAGATGCACTTTTAAATCCCTCTAAAACTTTATCAGAGTCATTTCCTAGTACACTAATATAGATGTAAGCATACTTTAAATCTCTTACTACATCTACAGTCGTTATAGAGATAAGAGATCTGCTATCTATTATTCTGATATCTTTTATTCTTTGCTCTCTTAAAAGCTCAGTAATGGATTTTTTTATTTCTTCGCCAATTCTTCTAGTTCTTTCATAGCTCATTTATATCACCTGCCATATCTAGCTATTTTCTTTCAACTTCCTTAATTACATATGCCTCAATGATGTCGCCTTCTTTGATATCATTGAAATTTGTAAGTCCTATACCACATTCGTAGCCTGTTGCTACTTCTTTTACATCGTCTTTAAATCTTCTAAGAGAATCAATTGTTCCATCATAAACAACTATTCCATCTCTTACAAGACGAGCTTTTGCATTTCTGAGAATTTTACCACTTATTACATATGATCCAGCAACCATTCCAGCATTAGGCACTTTAAATGGCAATCTTATTTCTGCTTTTCCAAGCTCTTCTTCAACATACTCAGGGTCAAGCATACCCTTCATCGCTTTTTCGATATCCTCTATAGCTTCATAAATGATTCTATATGTTCTCATATCTACTTTTTCACGCTCTACAAGAGTATTCGCTCCAGTTGAAGGTCTAACATTAAATCCAATTACTATTGCATTAGATGCAGATGCTAGCATTATATCAGATTCTGTTATTGCACCTACTCCACCGTGGATTACTCTTACAGAAACCTCTTCATTCGTAAGCTTTTCTATAGATTGGCGAACTGCCTCAACAGAGCCTTGAACGTCTGCTTTAACTATTATGTTAAGTTCTTTTAATTCTCCGTGTTGCATTTTTTCAAATAAATCTTCTAAAGAAATTTTAGAGCTAGCTTTCATTTGCTCATCTCTAATCTTTTCTTTTCTTTTTTCTGCAATAGTTCTTGCTGCCTTATCACTTGCAAGAACAACGAACTGATCTCCTGCATTAGGAACTTCATTTAGTCCTAATATCTCAACAGGAGTTGATGGAGGAGCTTTTTTAATTCTCTTTCCCTTATCGTTAATCATAGCACGAACTTTTCCATAAGATGAGCCTGCAACAATAGGGTCACCTACTTTAAGCGTTCCATTTGAAATTATTACTGTAGCAACAGGACCTCTACCTTTATCTAGGTTTGATTCTATAACAGTACCTACAGCATTACGATCTGGATTAGCTTTTAGCTCTTCCATTTCAGCCACTAATAGTACCATCTCTAAAAGAGTATCTATATTCTCACCTGTTTTAGCTGAAACAGGTACGTCTATAACATCTCCACCCCATTCTTCAACCAGTAAGCCTTTTTCTGATAATTCTTGTCTAACTCTTTCAATATTAGCGGAAGGCTTATCTATTTTATTAATGGCAATTATTATAGGAACACCAGCCGCCTTTGAATGGTTTATTGCTTCAACAGTCTGAGGCATAATTCCATCATCTGCCGCAACAACTAATATTGCAATATCCGTAACTTTCGCTCCTCTTGAACGCATTTCAGTAAACGCCTCATGACCAGGAGTATCCAAAAATACAACCTTCTTACCATTTACAGTTACCTCTGAAGCTCCGATGTGCTGAGTGATTCCTCCCGCTTCTCTATCTGTAACTCTTGTGTTTCTAATTGAGTCAAGAAGTGAAGTTTTACCATGGTCAACGTGTCCCATAACAGTAACTATAGGAGGTCTAGGTTTTAAATCCTCTGCTTCATCTTCTTCGATAATTATATCAGCAGCTTCTTCTTCTTTTTCTTCTCTTTCAAGCAAAATATCATAATCTAAAGCTATTTTTTCAGCTGTTTCAAATTTAATCTCTTGATTAATATTTGCCATGATACCTAGCTTGATTAGCTTCATTATTACTTCAGATGCAGCAATATCTAATTTTTTCGCTAAATCTCCCACAACAATAGTATCACCTATTATTATAGCGTTTGAGTCATAAGCTTCTTCCTCTTCGAAATCCATTTCCTCTGGCTCAATTTCTTGTTTAGGCTGCTCTTTAATAGTTTCTATGTCCTTAATATCTTCTACTTCTGTTTTTGTCATATTTTCCTCTTTCTCTTCTCTTTTATCCCCCAAAAGCTCAATGATGACTTCTGCTTCTTCCATAGAAAGAGAACTCATATGATTTGTAACTTTTATATCTAATTCTTCCAGCTTTTCAATTAGTTCTTTACTGGTCATGTTTAGTTCCTGTGCAATTTTATATACTCTAGTCTTTTGCATAGGCTCCACCTCCTAGTAATTTTAACATGCTTTGTGAAAATCCTTCATCCGTTATCCCTATTACTACTCTTTCGTCTTTTCCAATTGCATTTCCTATTTGTAGTCTATCTAGCTCTTCACTTACTGGGATATCTCTGTAGCTACATTTGTCTTTGATTCTTTTTCTAGTATTTTCTGAAGCATCACTAGCTAAAAAAACTAATTTTACTTTATTCTTTTTTATAGCTTCTAGAGTGATTCCTTCTCCTGATACCATTTTTCTGCTTTTGTAAGCAAATCCTATAAGTGTTAATACTTTACTTAGATTCAAGTTTTTCCAGCTCCAATTTTAATTTTTCATAAACTTCTTGTGAAATTTCTGTTTTAAATGCTCTGTTCAGGGCTTTTGTCTTTATCGCTTTTTCGAGACACGCCATCTCTTTGCAGATATAAGCTCCTCTTCCATTCGCTTTAAGGGTTGGATCAAAGAAAATCTCTCCATCTTTATTTCTAACTATCCTTATTAATGCTTTTTTGTCGCTTCTTTCATTACAGGCTATACATTTTCTTTGAGGAATTTTCTTCTGCTTCATTCCTATCCCTCCTATAATTCGGCCTGACTTTCACTTTTTATATCTATCTTCCATCCAGTCAATTTTGCTGCTAATCTAGCATTTTGACCTTCCTTACCTATAGCTAACGATAGCTTGTCATCAGGTACTACTACCTTTGCGCTCTTGTCATCTTCATTTACATCTACTGATATTACCTTAGAAGGGCTAAGAGAAGCAGATATAAATTCCTTTGGATCCTCGCTATATATAATTATATCTATTTTTTCACCTTTTAACTCATCAACTATGTTTTTAACTCTTTGTCCTTTTGGTCCTACACATGCTCCTATAGGGTCTACATTTTCATCTACAGAGTGCACTGCCATTTTTGTTCTAGAGCCTGCTTCTCTTGATATAGATTTAATTTGAACTACACCATCAAATATTTCAGGTACTTCACTTTCAAATAATCTTTTAACTAACCCTGGATGACTTCTAGAAACTAAAATTTGTGGTACATTGTTGTTCTTCTTAACCTCAAGAACATAAACCTTAACTCTAGCTCCTGGCATATAGTTTTCAAAAGGTATTTGCTCAGAAGGAGGAAGTACTGCTTCTGCAGATATAGTGATTTCCTTGCTTCCTATAATGCTAAGATTCACATATACATTTCCTTTTCCTTGTCTTGATACTTCTCCAGTTATAATCTCAGATTCTCTGTTTAAAAACTCTTCGTAAACAATATCTCTTTCAGCTTCTTTAATCTTTTGAATAACCATTTGTCTAGCTGCTTGAGCTGCTATTCTACCGAAATTTTTTGGAGTAACTTCTTCTTCAATTACATCTCCGTCTCCATAGTTTGGTCCATAGCGTTCTTGAGCTTCCTCAACGCTAATTTCCCCTTCTCCCAAATCGTATTCATATTTGTTAACAACTGATTTTCTGCTGAAGACTTTAACTTCACCTTTATCTTTATCCATTTCTACTCTAACATTACTTGATGTTCCAAAATTCTTTTTATAAGCATTAAGTAGTGCCGATTCTAAAGCCTCGAATAGAATTTCTTTGCTTATGCCTTTTTCCGTTTCAATTTGTTCTAAGGCAGCAATAAATTCAGCGTTCATTTTTTTTCCTCCTTGATGAATCCTTTATATTTTTATCATTAGGCGAATAACCGCCACATTTTTTCTAGGAAATTTCATTAATCCTTTTGAGGTCTGTACCTCAACTTCATTATCATCGTTTAGACCTACTAAAGTGCCTTCAAACTCTTTCACGCCATCGATAGCTTTAAATAGCTTTAGCTCTACTTCTTTTCCTTTTTCTCTTATAAAGTCTTTTTCTTTTTTAAGATGTCTGTCCAGCCCTGGCGAAGAAATTTCAAGCATATAATTTTCTTCAATTGGGTCAAGCTCATCTAGTTTTTCACTTATCAGATGGCTAAAGTGCTGACAATCATCCAAAGACATTTTTCCCTGCTTATCGATATATATCCTAAGATACTTCAAAGAGCCTTCTTTGACATATTCTACATCAACTAGTTCAAAAGGGTCAGTAATCATATCGCTTACTATTCCCTCAATTAAAAGTTCTAATTTACTAGCCATAATAACACCTCCTATTAAGTTGTAATGTGCATTGTGAAAAGATAAAATGAAAGAGTGGGTATTAGTTCACCCACTCTTGCTGAGATTTCTTGATTAAGCTAATCTACTAAGATTCTCACACCTAAAGGGGAGCACCTTATCAAATACATTTCATAAAATAACGCACATTTTTATTATAACAGATTATTTATATACAAGCAACCTAAAGAAGCGAAAGTTGATTGGTTTCAGGAAGGCTGTTAAGGCATCCATAGCCTATCAGAGTTTCTATTACAGTTTTAGTTGCTTTAGTACGTTGCCTAAAATCCTCAATCGACATAAACTCTCTCGATGATTCATTTGCAATATTAATAGCTACAGTTTCGCCTAGTCCTTGCATAGATATTAGCGGAGGAATCAGAGCTTTGTCAGATGAAAGTTTAAATACCTTTGAATGAGATTTATATAAGTCAAGTCTATCTAGCTTTACTCCTCTACTAAACATCTCATAAGCCACCTCAAGCACAGTGGCAATATTTTTTTCTTTAGCTGTAGCCTTATTCCCTAGAGCTTCTAATTCTTTGAGTTTTTCTAAAACAGCATCCTTTCCTTTTGAAATTAGTTCTATATCAAAGTCCTCTGCTTTGGTAGTAAAGTAAGTAGCATAGAACGCTTCCTTATGATGTACTTTATAATAAGCTATTCTAAATGACATCATTACGTAGGCTGCCGCATGGGCTTTTGGAAACATGTACTTAATTTTATTACATGAATCTATATACCAAGAAGGCACATTTTTTTCCTTCATATCTTGGATATGTTCATCTGTTAAGCCTTTACCTTTTCTAACATTTTCCATTATTTTAAATGCCGTCTTTGGTTTTAAGCCCATTAATATAAGATAGTTCATAATATCATCTCTAGTTGAAATAACGTCCTTAAGCTCAGCAACCTTATTTCTTACAAGCTCTTGAGCATTGTTTATCCATACATCAGTACCATGAGAAAGTCCAGAGATTCTCACAAGCTCTGCAAAGGTGGTAGGCTGAGTATCAATCAGCATTTGCCTTACAAATTTTGTTCCAAATTCTGGTATACCCAGGCTTCCAACTGTACAGTTTATAGCTGATAAATCACACCCAAGCTTTTGGGTTGATGTAAACAAGGACATTGTATCTTTATCATCAAGGGGAATTTGGGTTGCATTTGTACCTGTTAAATCCTCAAGCATTTTTATAATGGAAGGAACGTCGTGTCCTAGTATGTCAAGCTTAAGGATCCTTCCACTTATGGAATGATAATCAAAATGAGTGGTTATAACTCCAGAAGAAGAATCATTTGCAGGATACTGGATAGGAGAAAAATCGAAAATCTCTTTGTAGTCAGGCACTACCATAACTCCACCAGGATGTTGTCCAGATGTACGCTTTATGCCTGTACATCCGCTTTTAAGCCTTTCCACTTCAGCTCCATTTGCCTCAAGTTCATTTTCTTCAATATATTTTTTTGCAAACCCATATGCAGTTTTTTCAGCTATTGTACCTATTGTTCCTGCTCTAAATACATATCCCTTTCCGAATAATTCTTCAGTATATTTATGAGCATTAGGTTGATACTCCCCCGCAAAGTTAAGATCTATATCGGGTTCTTTATCTCCTTCAAATCCTAAAAACACTTCAAACGGAATATCATGCCCATCCTTGGTAAGGTTTGTACTGCAATCAGGGCAAAGCTTATCTGGTAAATCAGCTCCACTTCCATAAGAGCCATCAGTTATAAAATAACTGTATTTACAATTACTACACACATAATGAGGAGGAAGAGGATTAACCTCGGTTATGTCACTCATAGTAGCTGCAAAGGAAGACCCAACAGAGCCTCTTGAGCCTACAAGGTATCCGTCCTGCATTGATTTAGTAACAAGCTTTTGAGCTATGATATACATTACTGCATACCCATTGCTAATGATAGAGCCTAGCTCTCTTTCTAATCTTTTTTCTACTATTTCTGGCAGGTTGTCTCCATAAATATTTCTTGCCTTGTCAAAGCACATTTGCCTTAATTCTTCATCTGAGCCTTCAATCCTAGGTGGATATGTACCATCTGGGACGGGCAGTATATCCTCTATCATGTCTGCAATTTTATTTGTGTTTTCAATTACAATTTCATTTGCAAGTCTAGGTTCTAAATAAGAAAAATCATCAAGCATCTCCTGTGTAGTTTTAAAATAAAGAGGAGTACTCTCATTTGCATCTTTAAATCCTAATGAGTGCTTAAGCACTGTTCTATATGCCTCATCTTCTGGATTTATAAAATGCACATCTGATGTTGCTACTGGTATTTTATTATTTCTAATTGCTATATCTATTATTGTCTTATTTATAGTTTGTAGCTCAATTTCATCTTTTACTGAATTTTTCTTTATCATAAAGTTATTGTTGGAAGTAGGCATAACTTCAATATAATCATAAAAATTAGCTATTTCATCAATTTCATCGTCGGATTTTCTTCTTAAAACTGCTTGATAAAGCTCTCCAGCCTCACATGCACTCCCTATCAATAATCCTTCTCTATGCTTTATCAAAAGGCTTTTTGGTATTCTAGGGTTTTTATAAAAATAATCTATATGGGAAGCAGATATAAGCTTATACAGATTTTTAAGCCCTGTATAGTCTTTGGCTATAATAGTTATATGATTACTAGGAATACTCTTATAATCTAGCTTACCTAGTTTGTCGTTTACCATCTCAAAGTTATTTATATCTTTATCTATTAGCATTTCCATAAACTTAATAAACACTAGCGCTGTTGCTTTAGCGTCATCCACTGCTCTATGATGATTCTCAAGGCTAATTCCAAGATGATTTGTTATTAAGTTTAATTTATGTCTTTTTAAATTAGGAAGCAATATCCTAGATAATTTAAGTGTATCTATATCCTTGTTTTCAAAAGCTAAGTTTAATCGCTTTGCTTTTGCTCTAATAAAGCCCATATCAAAATCACTGTTGTGAGCAACTAAAATGCTGTTTCCAACAAATTCTAAAAATCTTGGCAGAACTTCATCTATTGAGGGCTTATCCTTTATTAAGTCATTAGTTATACCAGTGAGCTCTTGAACTTTTAAAGGTATAGGCATATTGGGATTTATTAATTCTCCAAAGCTATCTATTATTTCTTTATTTCTTATTTTTACCGCGCCTATCTCAGTTATTTCGTCTGAAGTATTTGAAAATCCAGTAGTTTCTATATCGAAGACTACATATTCATCTTCAAAATTTCCTTCAGTATCAATTGATACAATCTTTGACATGTCGTTTACGAGATAGCCTTCAACTCCATATAGTATCTTCACACCTTCGTTTTGGCCAACTTCCATAGCTTCTGGAAAAGCCTGAACTACTCCATGATCCGTGATGGCTATTGCCTTGTGACCAAATTCCTTGGCTTTTTTTATAAGGGCTTTAACTCCTGGTATAGCATCCATTGCCGACATATTTGTGTGTGCATGGAGCTCTACTCTTTTTTGAGTGTTTATATCTTTTCTAATTTTTTTTGCTTTAGGCTCAATGTCCTTTGTCATTATTACAATTTCTTTTGCAAAGGCATCATAGTTCACATCTCCACTGATTTTTACATAGTCGCCTACTTTTATAGAAATTTCATCATCCTTTGAAAAAACCTTGCAGAAAATAGAACCAGTATAATCTGTAACTGCAAATGTAAAAAGATTTTTGCCATTTTTCAATTCTCTTTTTTCCATTGAAAATACATCGCCTACTACTGAGATAGCATATTCGTTTCCCTTTAAAGCTTTTATTGGTAATATTTCTTCATTGACATCTTTAGCATTCTTGCTTTTTTTGATATAAGCTGATTTATCCGCTGGTTTTTTCTCTGCCTTTTCCTTTGATGTGCTAGCTACTCTAGTAACTTTATCTAGATTACTTATAATGTAATTCGTATCTTCTTCTTTAGCCTGATTGTATAATTTCATATCAAGCTCTGTATTTGAGGATATAATGTTTACCTTATACATGAGGCCTAGTTCTTCTTGAATCATTGCACCTATAGAATATTCAAGGTTCTTCGAAGTAAGCCTTTTTAGGACAAATTTATCTTTAACATAAATATTTAAGCAATGCTCAGCTTGATTAAAGTCTAGGCTCAGAGCATCTTCATTTAGATATGAAGTGGATGGACATACTTCAGTTATTTTATATTTTATATTTCCTACATACTCTATAAGTAAACTCTCCACACCGGAGGCCAAGTTATATCTTGGTTTTAACGATACCCTGCTTAGATGCTTAAACTTAAGCTTGAGCTTACTTTCAGACTCTATTAGTTTAGGCATAGGGATAATCTTATCTGTTTTAAAATAAAGATTTAATTTTTTCTCATTCTTGAAATATACTATGTTATCCAATTCTACTTTAGCATCTATAGTTTCAAGCTCTATAAATTTAAAACGCTCCAAGTCAAACCATCTCCTATATCTAAATCAACGCTCTTATAAATAGATAAATTCTAAGCTTAAACTTAGAATTTATCTATTTCCTCTAGCAAAACTTCTATTATAGAAGCTTCATCCACTTTTCTAATTATTTGACCTTTTTTAAATAACAGGGCTTCAGATTTTCCACCTGCTATTCCAAGGTCAGCATCTCTTGCTTCTCCTGGTCCATTGACTGCACATCCCATGATTGCAACTGATATGTTCTTCTTAATGTTAGCTGTTGCTTTTTCAACCTTCTCGGCAAGGCCTATGATATCTATATCAGCTCTAGCGCAGGTAGGGCATGAAATAATTCTTATAGATTCATTATCCAGTCCGATAGACTTTAGTATTTCTTTTGCAACATATATTTCCTCTACTGGGTCAGCAGTTAAGGAAACTCTTATAGTATCTCCAATTCCATTTAGAAGCATATAACCAATTCCAATAGATGATTTTATAGTTCCTGCTTTTAAAGTCCCTGCTTCAGTTATTCCTAAATGTAGAGGATAATCGCTTTTGCTTGAAAACAGCTCATAGGCTTTTATAGTAGTTTCTATATCGCTTGCTTTTAAGGAAACAGCTGTGTTGTAAAAGTCGTATTTTTCTAGTATTTTTATATGTCTAAAAGCACTTTCTACCATAGCCTCAGGAGTTCTTCCCATAGAGTCTAAAAGATCTTTTTCCAAAGAGCCTGCATTAACTCCAATTCGAATTTTTATGTTTCTTTTCTTAGCTTCATTTACAACCTGAATAACTTTTTCTTCATTTCCGATATTTCCAGGATTGATTCTAAGTCCATGAACTCCATTTTTTATAGATTCAAGTGCTAATTTGTAATCAAAATGAATATCTGCAACTACTGGAATATCTACATTTGAAATTATTTCACCAATAGCCTGAGCACTTTCGTTATTAGGCACAGATACTCTGACAAGCTCGCAACCAGCTTTTTCTAGTGCTTTTATTTGAGCTATAGTCGCCTTGGCATCTGAGGTTTTTGTATTTGTCATAGATTGAATCACGATAGGAGAATCTCCCCCTATTGTAATATCTTTAACATATATTTTCTTAGTTTTTCTTCTTTGCATTAGTATTCTCCTTAACCAAATATCCTCAAGATATCCTTAGAGGTTATAAATAGCATTAATGCTAACAGTAGTATCATACCTATCATATGGACAAAGCCTTCTTTTTCTGGGTCTATTTTTTTGCCCCTTACAAGCTCTATTGCTTGAAATACAATACGGCTACCATCTAAAGCAGGTATTGGAAGTAGATTTATTAGCCCTAAATTCAAGCTTATTATAGCTGCTAATGAAATTACATTTGCAAAACCAGTTCTAGCAGCTTCACCTACAGCGCTTATTATTCCAACAGGTCCAACTACACCTTCGTCACCAGCTTGTCCAGTGAAGAGCTTTCCTAAAAAGCTTAACATGTCAGTAAGCATGAGTATAGTTTGATTTGTTCCAAATACTAAAGATTTTCCTGGGCTTTTTTCGGAAGCAGGTGATATTCCTACTACCTTTCTGCCTGCTTGCTCTACTGCATCTACAGCTATAACTTTCTGCTCATTATTCCTCTCAATTGTAAATTCTAAATCATTGTCAGGGGAGCTTTGTATTGCATCTGTAACAGACTGCCATGAATCTATTTTCTTATCATCTATCATTATAATTTTATCGCCGACTTCCAATCCAGAATTAGAAGCTGGCATATTTTCTACAAGAGCTCCGATTTTATTAACTGGAACACCAATCATCATAAACAAAAATGACATTAATACAATTGTAAGAATAAAATTCATAAATGGACCAGCAAATATTATTGCCATTCTCTTGAGAGGATGCTTGTTATTAAAGCTATTTGGATCTTGACTTTCACTATCTTCTCCTTCCATTCTTACATATCCGCCAAGCGGAAGTGCTCTTAAGGAGTATTCTGTTTCTTTTTTTGTTTTGCTATATAGCTTCGGCCCCATTCCTACAGAAAATTCATGTACCGTAACACCAAAATACTTTGCAGTAAAGAAATGTCCCATCTCATGAACTGTAACTATGACTCCAAAAACTATCAGTGCAATTATTATAGTCATTAAATTCATTATTTCACCTTTTCTATATCAACTTTGAAATTTTATTATTAACATATCGTCTAGCCCATTTATCAGCTTCAAGTATTTGACTCAAATCCGGATTATTGATTGAGTCATGAGAAGAAAGTGCTTCACTTATTATATTTGATATATCATAAAATTTGATTTTATCATTCAAAAACGCATATACTACTTCTTCATTTGCTGCATTAAGAACAGACAGATAGGTTCCTTCTTTTTCAAGAGCATCAAATGCAAGCTTTAAGCATGGAAAGCATTCGTAGTCTGGCTTTTCAAACGTGAGATTATTATACTTTATAAAATCCAGCCCATCCTCTTGAGACTCTAACCTTTGAGGATAGCCAAGAGCATATTGAATAGGTCCCTTCATATTCGGAGTACCTAGTTGAGCTTTTATACTTTTGTCTTTAAACTCAACCATAGAATGAATTATGCTTTGCGGGTGGACCAGAACATCTATTTTTTTTATGTCTAAATCAAATAGCCATTTTGCCTCTATCACCTCTAAGCCTTTATTCATAAGAGTAGCTGAATCTATTGTTATTTTTTGTCCCATACTCCAATTTGGATGTTTTAAAGCATTGCTCTTCGTCATCTGAGCTATAGCTTCTTTATCCAGCCCTCTAAATGGTCCTCCTGAGGCTGTTAGAATAATTTTATTAATATTGCTAGTATTTTCACCCACTAGACACTGAAAAATAGCGCTATGCTCACTATCTACAGGAATAATAGCCACATTGTGCTTTTTTGCTTCGTCCATAACTAGCTTCCCAGCAGTTACTAGGGTTTCTTTATTTGCTAGAGCGATAGTAGTTCCTCTTTTTATAGCAGTAAGCGTGGGAATAAGTCCTATCATGCCTACTACCGATGTAAGAAGTATATCATTTTGCTTTGCATCAGCAATTTTAATCAAACCATCTAGCCCATAGCAAAGCTCTATATTGTAATCTAAATCCAGTTTATCAACCTTAGACTTTAAATCCGAATATTTAGCTTCATCATAAATACATACAATTTTAGGGTTAAATTCTAGTATTTGATTTATAAGTATATCTACGCTACTATTTGCTGATAATCCAAATACATCAAATTTATCTTTATGATTTCTTATAACATCTAAAGTCTGGGTTCCAATAGAACCAGTCGATCCTAGAATAGAAATTATTTTCATGGTTACACCTGCTTTTAATTAATTTTTATATTAGCTTTGCAATAAACATCACTATATAAGTAAATGGCGCTGTAAATATAATGCTGTCTATTCTATCTAGCATTCCTCCATGGCCAGGTATAAGATTTCCATAATCTTTTACACCTAGCTTACGTTTAAAAGAAGATGCAAATAAGTCTCCTGCTTGAGATATTACGCTTCCTATTAGCGCTGAGACTCCTATTAACAAGATATACTCAGGATGCACGAAATAAGCATATACAGTAGATATTATAATACAGCCAATTATACCTCCAATAGCCCCTTCTATGGTTTTTTTAGGGCTAACCTTTGGCATAAGTTTATGCTTTCCAAAAGCAAAGCCTGCAAAGTAGGCACAGGTATCTGTCGCCCACGCAAAAATAAAAATATACCAAATGAAATCAAACGATGCCTCTCTAACAACTATCACACTGCTAAGAGCAACCGTTATATAAACAAAAGTTAAGATGCTTACAGAAATATCCTCTACTGTTTTTTTTCCAAAAATAAGAAGGATGCTCTCGCCCACTACAAGTATAAATAGCAAAACAGGTAGCACCGACCATATATTTTGCCAGCTAGGAACTAAAAATAGTATTGTTATAATATATAAAATTGCATTTGTTGGTTTAATCCCCGATGCAGCAAATGCATTTGTAAATTCTTTTATCGATATTAATGCAACAATTAAAACTGCTAGCTTTGTTACAAGTCCTCCATATATGATAACAAAGAAAAATATCGGAAGAAGAACTAGTGCAGATATAATTCTGACTTTCAAAATACCCCTCCTAACTTATGGTGCCGAATCTTCTATCTCTATTTTGATAATCAAAAATTGCTTTATATAAATCTTCTCTTTTAAAATCTGGCCAGTTTATGTCAGAAAACCAAAATTCGGCATAGGCTGCTTCCCACATTAAAAAGTTAGAAAGTCTTAATTCTCCGCTTGGTCTTATAATTAAATCAGGGTCTGGTAACAATCTAGTGCTTAGGTAATTCCTCATAAAGTCTTCATCAACACTATCAATATCAATACCCTTTTCTCTTTCCTCTAATATTATATTTTTTACAGCTGTCATAATATCATTTCTGCTTCCGTAGTTTAGAGCAAGCGACATTACAACTCCAGTATTATTCTTAGTTTTTTCAATGGAGTGGCAAAGCTCATCATAAATTAACTTCGGGAGCTTTGAGTAATCTCCAATTGCATTGATTCTAACATTATTTTTATCTAGCTCTTTTGTTTCTTTTTTTAAGTACTCAAGTAAAAGCTTCATAAGAGCACTTACTTCCTCTTCTGGTCTATTCCAGTTTTCAGTGGAAAAAGCATACAGGGTCAAATACTCAACCTTAAGCTCATTGCAAGCCTTTACAATATCTCTTATTGTTTCCACTCCAGCTTTATGCCCAAAGCTTCTTGGAAGCATTCTTTTCTTAGCCCAACGTCCATTTCCATCCATTATTATACCAATATGGCTAGGTATATTATTTTTATCTATTTTATCATAATAACTCAAAGATATCATTCCTTTAATATGAAGTTACCCCGACCAAAAGGCCGGGGTTTTTTATATAGCAGTTTTAAAATAGGATAAAACCACCTGTATTTCACCATTATCGTAATTTGCTTTTACTGCATACTCTTCAGTTAAGATGTTTGAATCTTTATGACCTTTTGTGTGTGAAAAATTAACAACTAGATTATTTTCTTTTGCATAATCCAGTATATATAATTTTGATTTACCAATAAGTTTATGACAAATATTGTCCATTAAACCTCCATTATATCCTTCTCTTTTTTTGCCAGCATATCATCTATCATCTTGATATGAGAATCAGTAAGCTTTTGAACTTCATCCTGAGCCTTTTTTGAATCATCTTCAGTTAGCTCAGAAGTTTTTTCCATTTTTTTAATTGCTTCGTTTGCTTCACGTCTTTCATTTCTGATTGCAACTTTAGCTTGTTCTCCAGTTTTAGCTACTAGCTTTATAAGATCTTTTCTTCTTTCTTCAGTAAGCTGTGGTATGTTAATTCTAATTGAGTTACCATCATTTGTCGGATTGAAGCCTAAATCTGAACTAAGAATAGCTTTTTCAATACTTCCCATAGCACTTTTATCCCATGGTTGAATAAGTATAGTTCTAGGTTCAGGTGATGATACTCCAGCCATTTGCTTAAGTGGAGTCATAGTTCCATAGTAATCAACCATCACACGATCTAACATATTAGGATTTGCTCTTCCTGCTCTAATAGTGAGTAGCTCATCTTTTAAAACAGCAATCGTTTTTTCCATTTTTTCTTCAATTTTCTTGTGGATATCGAGTTTCATACTTAATCCCCCTTTACTATAGTTCCAATATTTTTTCCTTTAACTACTTCTATTATATTATTTGGATCTTCAAGTGAAAATACCCTTATAGGAATATTATTATCCATACACAATGATGTCGCTGTTGAGTCCATTACTTTAAGCCCTTTGTTTAAAACATCCATATAAGTTAACTCGTCAAATTTAACTGCATCTGGATTAAGTACTGGGTCACTATCGTAAACACCATCAACTTTTTTAGCTAAAAGAATTACATCCGCCTCTATTTCTGCTGCTCTAAGCGCTGCAGTAGTGTCAGTAGAAAAATATGGATTTCCAGTTCCAGCTCCAAAAATCACTACTCTTTGCTTTTCAAGATGTCTTATAGCTCTTCTACGAATATAAGGTTCAGCAATCTGTCTCATTTCTATTGCAGTTTGCACTCTAGTCACTACGCCTTCATTTTCAAGAGATGATTGAAGCGCAAGAGAGTTAATCACAGTTGCAAGCATGCCCATGTAATCACCTGTTGTTCTGTCCATACCTTCACCGCTTCGGCCTCTAAAGATATTTCCTCCACCAACAACAATTGCCACTTCTACTCCCATATCCATCAATGTTTTTATAGATTTAGCTATAGAGTTAAGTACAGAATTTTCTATCCCATAGCCTTTATCTCCAGCCAATGCTTCACCACTTAGTTTTAGCAGAACTCTTTTATATTGTGTACTTGTCATAAATTCCTCCCAAAGAACCGGTTTTGAAAAAAGAGAACACAACGGGTGTTCTCTTTTAGATTATAATATTAGTTACCTAATTGCTTAGCAACTTCTTCTGCAAAATTTTCTGATTTCTTTTCAAGGCCTTCTCCAACCTCGAATCTTTCAACTGCTACTACTTTTATTTCAACGCCTAAAGCTTTTGCAGTATCTGCAACAACGTCTTTAACCGCTTTATCAGAATCCTTTACAAATGTTTGCTCAAGTAGACAAACTTCTTTAAGTTGCTTTTGTAATCTTCCTTCAACCATTTTTTCAACTATGTTCTGTGGTTTTCCTTCATTAAGAGCTTGCTGAATAAGGATTTCTCTTTCGTGGTTGATGTAATCTTGGTCTACATCATCACGAGAAATATATTTTGGATTCATAGCTGCAACTTGCATTGCTATGTCTTTTCCTAGTTCATCTAATTTCTCAGAATCGCTAGCAGCTTCTAGTTTAACTAATACTGCTATTTTACCAGCTCCGTGAACATAACCTGAAATTCTTCCAGCTTCTATTGATAGCGCTGAGAATCTTCTTACGTTCATATTCTCACCGATTTTAGCAATTTTAGATGTAAGCTCAGCTTCAACTGTAACTCCAGCAGAGTATTCAGATGCAAGAAGTGCTTCTAAATCTTTAGGCTCTTTTTCCATTGCAACCTTAGTAACGTTAGCTACAAAAGTTTGGAACTCTTCGTTTTTAGCAACGAAATCTGTTTCTGAATTTACTTCAGTCATTGCAGCTTTCTTTCCATCTTCAGATATCATCATTCCAACTAATCCTTCTGCTGCAATACGATCTGATTTTTTAGCCGCTTGAGAAAGTCCTTTTTCTCTTAGGATATCTATAGCTCTGTCCATGTTACCTTCTGCTTCAGTTAATGCCTTCTTGCAATCCATCATTCCAGCACCAGTTTTTTCTCTTAACTCTTTAACCATACCTGCTGTAATAGCCATAATATCTCCTCCTGTACATTAGTAAGGGTAAGGGCTTGCCCTTACCCAATTTATATTATTCAGCTTCTACTACTTCTGCTTCTACAGCAGCTTCTTCAGTAGATGTAGTTTCTTCAATTTGTCCTTGCTTTGCTTCGATAATAGCTTGTGAAATAGTAGACGCAATAAGTTTTACTGCTCTGATTGCATCGTCATTTCCTGGGATAGGGAAGTCAATTTCATCTGGATCACAGTTTGTATCTACGATACCAACAACTGGGATTCCTAATTTATGAGCTTCTTTAACAGCTATTCTTTCTTTTCTAGGGTCAACTATGAAAATAGCTCCTGGAACTTCTGGCATATCTTTAATACCGTTAAGGTATTTTTCTAGCTTTTCTTTTTCGTTCATAAGCTGGATTACTTCTTTTTTAGGAAGAACATCGAAAGTTCCATCTTCTTGCATTCTTTCAAGTTCTCTTAATCTATCTATTCTCTTTTTGATAGTTTGGTAGTTTGTTAGCATTCCACCTAACCATCTTTCATTTACATAGTACATTCCTGATCTTTCTGCTTCTTCTTTGATAGAATCTTGAGCTTGCTTTTTAGTTCCTACGAAAAGAATTGGCTTTCCAGTTTCAGCAACTTCTCTGATGAAGCTATAAGCTTCTTCAATTTTCTTTACTGTTTTTTGTAAATCAATGATGTATATTCCATTTCTTTCTGTGAATATAAATCTTGACATTTTAGGGTTCCATCTTCTAGTCTGGTGACCGAAATGAACTCCTGCTTCTAACAACTGCTTCATACTTACTACTGACATTTAATTTCCTCCTTGGTTTTTACCTCCGTCCCTTTCATCTTTTCAAGAAGCCTTTCGGCACCGCCTCAAAAATTAAGGAACGTGTGTGATTTAATTCCTCTAATATAATATAGGAAAGTTGAAACAAAATCAAGAATAATTTATATATGTATAATAAAATTATGACCTTTTATGTTTAATTCGACAGCACGTCTACAATTTCTCTAAGTGAACTATTTACTTTAAAGCTTTTAGTTCCCGGTTTAATTTTTGTACTCCTATCAATCATATATTGAAATTTTTCAAAAGCATCTTCATCAACAATTACCTGTTCTTTAGCTAAAACTTCTCTAATTCTAAGGCTTTTTTCATCGTATAGTTTAAGTGCATTTGTGTGCTTTGGGACTATTCCATAATCCACAAGATATTTCTCAGCTTCTAGCTTATCGTATTCTAATATCTCCAAAATAAGCATTATATCATTCTTATGTGGATAAATGTTCCCCTCTACAAGCTTACCGGCAATCTCTTCATGTGAATCGTTTTGATTTATAACTATTTCAGCTTCAGCTGGCTCATTAGCTTCTTTGTCATCTGTTTCTTCTGCTTTTACATCTAATTGAGCTTGAAGATTGCTTTTTTCTTCCAAAAGACTTTCATAGCTTTTTTTTAAATCCAGTAACGCTTTTTCATTAGTATTTGTATCAAAGATAAGAACATTTAAAAAAGCCATTATAATAATTCCCATAGCAACCCCAAGTAAATATGTAGCTATTTTCTTTTCCATAATGTTTATCTGTTTCCTCTCATCTTCATAATCAGGTCAATTTCTTTAACGCTTCTATTCATCGCCTTAGCCATATCAATATTGCTCATACCTTGTTTAGAGAACTTGCCTATTATGTCATCATCAGTTTGTAGCTTGGTTTCGATTGATTGAAGTTCAGCTTTAAGCTTATCAATTTCACTAATTATCTGATTAGTTGAGCGATGAATTAAAATTAGTTCTCCCTGAAGATTCTCTTCATTAGTCTTCGTGTCATCTTTTTTTGCAAACACCAAAAATGATATAATATTAAGTACAAAAGCTGCTCCTAATAAAATTAAAACTACACTTTGCGACATATTTCCTCCTAATTTAATTCTTGTGAATTACTATATCTCCGTCTTGGACATAGAACTTTGATGCTCCCGTTTCATCTTTAATATATCTGCTGTATCTACCTATCGTAATTTTTACTCCAGGATAAATTTTGTCTTTGACTTGCATCATTCCATATCTAATCTCGCTAAGCTGCTTTTCAATTTTTTGAATCTCAGTCTCTACTATACTGATGTTTTGAACTGTCTTATTATAGTCTTCTAACATTTTTACAAAAGAAATTTTCTTTATGTTATCCATTAGACCTCTTTGCAATAGCTGTTTACCTGTCTCAATAGTAGGCTGTAATTCTTTTAATTTCTTTTCATATGAATGAAGTTCATCTCTATATGCATCTAATTTATTTTTCTGTGAAGGATCTAGTCCAATTTCAATAACAGTCTTTGTTCCCATATACGAGCCTATTACTTGAGCATTTATTTCATTTTTTACTCTAATCTCTCCACCAACAATTAGACCTTTTTTGCCTTTTACAACTAAATTTGAACCACAGCTAATATTACTGTGAACTACAAAATCTGTTATTATATCTCCTTCAGAAAATACGCAAGCGTTTTCAATAAATCTACATATTGTACTTCCACTTACTTTTATAGATGATTTAGCATTTCCTTGAACTCCACCTTTAACTACTAAATCTCTACCGACTATAATATTAGCAGCTTCAATTACTCCATTTACTTCAAGGCTCCCTACGCAGTTAACTTCAAATCCAGTCTTTATATCTCCATTAACTACTACATCTCCACCAAAATTAATATTTCCAGTGCTAGTATCCACATTACCCTTTATAGTTAAAACATCATTTACTTGAAGCTTATCGCCTGCATATTCAAGTCTTCCATCTTTTGTAGATATTAGACTAGTTTTGTCTTCAGATTCCTCTACATTTTTCCCATACTTAAAAACTGCTTCTTTTCCCGGAACTGCAGGAATTTCTTCACCCTTTAAATTTTTCCCACCATGCCCCATGGTAGGTGGAATCTTTTTAGCTAAAATATCACCTTGGCTTACCTGAATGAACCACCCTAGTTCTTTGAAATTGATGTTTCCCTTATCATCTTGATTAAGAGATATGGAATTCTTTATTCTATGAGTATACTGTATATAACCATCATCACCTTTTTGAGGCATATCAGCTTCAGCAACCATGACTGACTTTTGATAAATTCTAGAATCTATCATATCTCTAATAATGTTTGTTTGAACTCCATATACTATCTCTTTGTCTCTCAAGAAATTTTCAACTTCCTCAACAGTCAGATTTTTGTCAGGAATCTCATCAGTATCTAGAGATATTTCCAGATATGCTTTCATATAATCCTTTGTTACAACCAGTTTAAGGGTGTAGTCATCTATTATTTTATCAAAATTAATTCGCTGAAACATTAACCACGGCCTCCTTAGTGCTGAAATTGTTTTCTCATTTTTGATATAGCTTTACTGTGTATTTGAGAGACTCTGGATTCAGAAATATTTAATATTTCCCCTATTTCCTTGTAGGTCAATCCCTCATAGTAGTACAGGTTTATGATGAGCTGTTCTCTTTCATTTAGCTCACCAATCGTTCTTTGAAGTTCTTTAATCGTATCATTATAAACTGTTAAGTCCTCCGGGCTAGATTCAATACTTTCATCCTTTAGCTGTATTTTAAAAGATTCATTAAAATCGTCTTCTATAGACAAAATATTATAAACCGAAGTTTCATCTATTAATGTAAGAACTTCTTGTTCTGATTTGCCTAAATATTTTGCTATTTCTTGATATGATGCTTCTCTTCCAAGCTTAGATTCTAAAGCTTCATTTGCATCCTTTAAAATTTTTGATTTTTGTCTAATAGATCTAGGTATCCAGTCTAAATTTCTAATTTGATCAATTATGGATCCCCTTATTCTAATAGATGCATAGGTTTCAAACTTAATATTTTTGCTAGGATCATACTTATCTATGGCATCTATTAACCCAATCACTCCATAACTCATTAAATCATCATATTCAATATTGCTTGCATAATAATTATAAAGCTTGCCTGCAATTATCTTCACAAGATTAATATATTCCTCTATAATTACTTTTTTAATTTCCTTCTTTTTATCCAAGTTTTCTTCTTGAGAATACCTATCCCAAATATCAATTTGTCTAGCCATCTTCAATCCCCCTTTTCTCAATTATCTGGGGTCCAGTCTTTAAATTCTTCATCTTCATCAAGTGAAGAGGCCTCCTTTAAAATCTGTTTGATTTCTTCTTCTGATTCAGTAGGTACAATTAAATCAATAATGTTTTCGTCAGTTTTTTTATTTTTCAACGTCTTAATTATTAGCCAAATTATCAATAATATTAAATTAATTCCAACAGCTAAAAATAATAAGTTCTTTAAAAATGTAAATAGGCTCCAACGCTTGAGCATAGATATAAATAAAGTTGTCATAGACAATATATAGTTTAATAATATCAATATAGTAAAATATTTTCCCATGACAGCTCCTTTGAAACCCTTTGATTTTATTAGTTCTATATAAAATGCTCTCCTTTACCAATACTTTTTATGTTTAGTTTTTGGTTATTGCAATCAAATTTGATAGTTCTACCGTGATTTCCTAAAACATCTTCTGCTATTATTGGTATATTTAAGGATTTAAGCTTTTCTTTTACAGCTATTACATTTCGTTTCCCTATATTTAAGCTTTCAGTATTAAGAGAAACGCTAAACATCTGAGCTCCTCCAGCTATTTTTGCTTTTAGAGAGGATTTTGATACCTTGAGCTTTATTAACTCTTCTAGCATCAAATCTATACAGGTGTCCGCAAACTTCATTTTATTAGAATTATTTTTAATTTCCAAGCTGGAAGGCAACATTATATGAGCCATTCCAGCTATTTTTTTTGAGGAATCATATATAACAACGCCAACACAAGATCCTAATCCTAATGTTATTAAAACCTCTTCTCCTGAAGCAACTTTGTAGTCTGCCATGCCTACTTTAATATTTTTATCCATTGCCTAGCACCCCTAAGCTTCTAAATAAGGTGTCAAACGATGTCAAATCTGGCATGAAGAAGAAATAGCATTTAATTTTTTCATCATCTATTTCAAGCTTGTTTTCAATTAGAATAAGCTTATCACTTTCAAGCCCATATTCTACAGCTGGAACACTTAAAATTGAGCTCACCATATCTATATTTACTGCTGGAACAGAAATATTTATATTTAATGAAGTCAGCATAGAAATAGAAGTAACGTATCCACTGGACATTATGTTACCAAGCTCTTGAATTACAGATGATTCTATTTCATTATAAATATCACTTTCAGGCTTTTTCCCAAAAAGTATTCTAACAAGATTATCTGAAGATGCTTTATCTAGTAAAGTTAGAATTGTTCCATTAATATCTCCATTGAAGTTAATATATACACCTACTGTTATTTCTTCTTCATCTTCAAAGAGCTCAACAACTTTTTCAGTCTCAATTACTTCAATGTTTGGAACTTCCATGTTTACAGATTTATTTATCATCTTCGAAAGAGAAGTAGCTGCATTTCCCGAACCTATATTTCCAATCTCCTTTAAAACATCTAAATACAAGCCGTTAATATTATCCATACTAAAATCCATAGCATTCTCCTTACTAAGATGTGCGCTTTAGTGTTCTATTATTTTATCTACATCTAATAATATTATCATTTGATTTTCAACTTTTCCTATTCCTTTTACGAATGTCTCTGAAAGGTTTTCTTCAAAGGTTCCATAGCTTATAGCAGAAGGAGGTATATCCTTAACTTCAGAAGCCGAGTCAACTATATATCCTATCATTAAATCCTGCTTTTTATTAACTATTATTCTCGTTTCTGAATCATAGTCTTTACTTGGAAGCCCTAGTCTATCTCTTAAATCAATAATCGGAACAATTTCACCTCTAAGGTTAATCACTCCTTTTATATAATTTTGAGTTTTTGGAACCCTAGTTATTTCCATAATTCTTTCTATTGTCTCTACATTCTCAATTTTAATGCCATAGTATTCATCAGCTAATCTAAAAATAACGAATTGATTGTCATTCATAAAATGTTCACCTCCTTAAATTAAAACAACGAATTGGTGTCTATGATAAGTGCTACTCCACCATTTCCAAGAATAGTAGCTCCAGCAATTTGCTTTACAAAGTTCAAATATCTTCCTAATGATTTTATAACTATCTCCTGCTGACCAATAAGCGAGTCAATGATAAGACCTATTTCTTTATCGCCTTTTTTTACAATTACTACTGTAGCTTCTCCTTGAGCTCTCTTTTGTTCTTTGCAGTCTAGCACTTCAGAAAGTCTCAAAAGTGGCAATGGATTATCTCTATAAAGTATCACTTCTTTTTGCTCAATCAATCTTATCTCTTCTGTGTTTATATCTGTAATCTCTTTTATATTATTTAAAGGAATTGCATACTTTTCTTCACCAACAATTACTAGTAAAGCTTGAATAATAGCAAGCGTTAGAGGAAGTCTAATTATAAATCTTGAGCCCTTATCTTTTTCTGTCTCAATTTCTACATTTCCGCCAAGAGCTTCTATTTTAGTTAGAACTACATCCAGTCCAACTCCACGCCCAGAAATATCTGATACTTTGTCAGCTGTACTGAATCCTGGCGCAAATATAAGCTCTGCAGCTTTGTTAGCATCCATTTCTTTTGCTTGCTCTGCTGTTATCAGGCCTTTATCTATAGCTTTTTGCTTAACCTTGTCTACGTTAATCCCTGCTCCATCGTCAGATACTTCTATAACAACAGTATTCCCGTCAGGATATGCATTAAGGTTTACTCTGCCTTTCTCTTTTTTGCCTTTTTCAAGTCTTACTTCTGGAATCTCAATTCCATGGTCAATTGAATTCCTTAATAAGTGAATTAATGGATCTCCAATTTCATCTATAACTGTTCTGTCTACTTCTGTCTCTTCACCTGACATAAACAGCTCTATTTCTTTATTTAAATCTTTAGATAAATCTCTTACCATCCTTGGAAAGCGATTAAACACTCTTTCAACAGGAACCATTCTTACTTTGGTTACTGCATCATGCAGACTGGTTGTAATTCTCTCTAGGTATTCAACTGCATCGTTCATATTCTGTTGATTTGAGCTTATTTCATCATCTTCTAGTCTAGTTTTGACAATAATTAGCTCGCTTACAAGATTCATTAAATTGTCTAATCTATCGATATCAACTCTTACAGTTTTTCCAGTCTTGTTCTTTTTAGATCCAGCGTCCCCTTCAGCTTGTTTGTCTTGATTAGAATCACTTTTTGCATCAGATTTATTTTCTACATTTATATTTTTAGTCAATTCTTCAAACTGAGCTTCATTATCATCCATAGTTTTAATTGACTCTATGTTTTCTGATTTACTTATAGTTGCTTTTGATATATCGAAAATAGAAATTTCTACTTTTTCAATTTCAGAAACTTCCATAACAATTTTTTCAACTTCATCTGATGACAATTTACTTGAGTATAAAACAGTAAAGCTATCTTCAAATTTTTCATCTTCTATATCATCGGAAGATGGACTAGAGTATACAATCTCACCTTTACTTTCAAGTGACTTAAATACTAAAAAAGCTCTAGCCGCTTTTAGCATGCACCCGTCTTCAAGCTTTATCCATAGTTTGAACACTTTAAAACCATTTTCTGCCATATCAGCAGCTACACTTATAATAGTGTCCCTATCCTCTTCACTTATTTCAAGCTCGTGATTATCTACAGAATCTACCTTTGATTTAATAGGAGCTTTAGCAGAACTGGCTCTTTGATTTTCTATATCATCTAGTCTTGATATGATATTTTTTATATCAATTTCTTTTTCTTTTCCTGAAGTTTCAATACTCTTAACTTCTTCCTCCAATATATCCAGCCCTTCGAATAGTATATCTACCATTTCAGGAGTGGTTTGAAGTTTATGTGACCTTATTCCATCCAAAATATTTTCCATTTTATGAGTAAGTGAAGCAATTGTTTCAAAGCCCATAGTCGCAGACATGCCCTTTAATGTATGCGCTATTCTAAAAATTTCATTTACAGTTTCTAGATTTTCAGTGTTTGCTTCATAATCCAATAAACACTGGTTTAAATTCTGTAAATGTTCTTTAGATTCATCTATAAATATATCAATATATTGTTCAAAATCTAGCATATTACACCCCCAACATTTTATTAAGCTCATTAGCTATCTTATTTAGTGGCAAAACCTTATCAACTTTTCCAGTTGCTATAGCTGATTTTGGCATTCCAAAAACCACACATGTAGACTCGTCTTCAACTATAGTTGTAGAATTTTTTATTACTTTCAACTGTTCCATGGCTTTTGCTCCATCAGCCCCCATTCCTGTCATTATTACAGTTATAATATCGTTGGTTGGAACATCACATAAAGAATAAAACAGTGCATCTACAGATGGCTTATGGCCCGAAACATTTGGACCGTCATCTAGCCTTATTCTGTATTTGTTTTTTGAAACAGCCTCTATCTTTAAGTGCCTATCTCCAGGAGCTATATATGCAGTAGCATTTTCGAGGATTTCATTATCTTCAGCTTCTTTAACTTTTACTCTAGAAATAGAATCAAGTCTATCTGCTAACGATTTAGTGAATCCTTTTGGCATGTGCTGAACAATGAGCACTGGAGCAGGTAAATCTCCTGATAGGTTACTGATTACCTCTTGTAAAGCTCTTGGTCCTCCAGTTGAAGTTCCAATTGCAACTATTTTTTTGACCTCGCTATCTTTCATTGCTGTACTCATAATATTGGGCTGAGTATTTATTATTTTTGAGTCTCTTGGTCTTATTGTAGTTATTTTACTTACCCTTACTTTTGATGCTTCTTTTACTTTTTCAATTATATTATCTTGTATATCAGTTGAAGAACTGATTTTAAAAATATTAGTTGGTTTAGCTAAAAAATTTACAGCTCCTAAGTCGAGTGCCTTAAATGTCATCTCAGCTCCTTCTTTTGTCAATGAGCTTAACATAACTACTGGAGTAGGCTTTACTCTCATAATCTCTTTTAGAGTTTCTATTCCATCCATCACTGGCATCTCTACATCAAGAGTTATGACATCAACAGGATTTGATTGTATATATTCTATTGCTTCTTTTCCATTTTTCACTGCAGCAACTACTTGAATAGAAGAATCAATTTCTAGCAAATCTCTTAACATTTTTCTTATGAAGGCAGAATCATCTACTATTAATACTTTTATATTTTGCATTCTACATCCCTCTTTTAATAAGCATTCTCTGCTGAAGAAATAAATACTTAATCAAATCATTTCTATCTATTTCAATTATATCCAAAAATTCAATTCCTACTTCATTTTTATTGTCAATTGAGCTAAATTTTGTTCTTACTTGGGATTTAAGGTTGTAGGTTCTATCTTCTAGCTCAAAGCTCACATGAATAATTTGTCCTTCCATAAGATCCACATCTGTTACCATTCTAAGGCCTCCACCACTTATATCTTTAGTAAAGCCGGAATGTATAACATCTTCATTTGATTTGATTATTTGAATTGGAACAAGTAAATCCAATCTAAAATAATTTCTTCTTTGTCCCTTAGTGATTTCGCTTATCTTTCTAATATACATAAGAGGTACTTTACCATTAAGCTTTCTAACTACTTCTGCTTCAAACTCAAGCATTCCGCTTTCGCTATTATTGTATATTACAGTTATTTTTGTACCATTTAGTAAAGTTACTAATTGAGCGTTCTTAATGGGTACAGCTACTGCTAGTTCTCCATTTGACTCAATATCAACAAGCTGGCTTACATATTCCACTTTTTCTCCAGTCATCTTTGTTCTGACTATTATTAATTTTTGACCTAACTGAGGAAAATTTTTATCCTTCATTATGCACCTCCTCCAGCAAACAGTCCTTTTAACTTTTTCATAAAGCTATTAAAGCCTTTTTGAGAAACCGGCATGTCGAGAAGTCTTTCAGATATATTTTGAATACCTTGACTTGCTTTCGATTTGGGATTATTCATATAAAATGGCACCTGTTTTTTTACTGATTTTGTCACATTGTCATCATCCAAAATTTCCCCAAGATAATCTATATTCATGTCTAGAAATTTTTTTGATACTGAGCTTAACTTCATAAATACATTTTCAGCTTCTTTAGTATCTTCAGCTCTATTTGCTACTAGGCTTATTTTTTTTTGTTTATCAATGCCTGACATTATTTTTATGAGTGCATATGCATCAGCAATAGCAGGTGGTTCGCACGTTGTTATTACTATAAGCTCCTCAGATGCCTCAATAAAGGCTGTTACGGATTTTGATATCCCTGCACCAGTATCTATTAAAATAAAATCCGCCATATCTTTAAGCGCATTTATTTCATTTAGAAGTTTATTCATATCATAAAGAGATAATTCAGCCATTGATTGTATCCCTGAGCCTCCAGAAATTATACCAATTTCCATTGGCCCTCTAGTTATTACATCTTTAATACTTGTATTTTTGCTTATAACATCTAATAAAGTGAATTTTGGCATTATGCCTAAAAGTATTTCGACATTAGCTAGTCCTAAATCTGCATCTATAACTATGACTTTCTTCCCTTGAGATTGAAGAGCAATTGCAAGATTAATAGTAAAATTACTCTTGCCCACTCCTCCCTTGCCACTAGATATACAAATTACTCTTGTAGAAGAATTATTTGGCTTATCCTGTCTATCTATATTTTTTTTAAAAACAACAGCTTCTCTAAGCCTTTGAGCTTGATCGAAATTCTGCATCCTAAATCTCCCTTAAAAATTCATTGACAAACTTATTAAAGTCAAAAACTTCTATATCATCTGGAACATTTTGTCCATATGTTATATAAGATATGGGTTTATTTGCTTCGTCAATAATATCAAAAACTAATCCTTCTCTAGAAGTTTCATCCATTTTCGTGATTATCACGCTAAACTCATCAATGAAACTATATGCCTCTAATATATCTTTTATATCCTCTTTATTAAAATTCGCACTTAGAACTAGGAATACCTCTTTTTCTTCAATACTTCCTAAAATTTCTTCTAATTCTTTCATATGAATTTTGTTTCTATGACTTCTTCCTGCTGTATCAATAAATACTGAATCTCTGCTTTCAAGTCTTTTAACAGCTTCTGATACATCGTCCTTGTCATATGCAACCTCTATAGGACAATTTAATATTTCAGCATAGGTCCTCAATTGTTCCACTGCAGAAATTCTATATGTATCAAGTGTCATAAATCCTATCCTTTTTCCTTCGCCTATTGCTAAATTTGAAGCTATCTTTGCTAGAGTTGTCGTTTTTCCTACACCCGTAGGTCCAACAAAAACATTATATTTTTTTATAAAACTCTTACTATTGTCTTTGAAAGCGTTGAAGCGTGTATCAATTATTTTCAGTATTATTTCTCGATTACAATCTTTATTATTTGATATAGCTTCCTCAACAATTTTTTCTGCCAGCAAACGTGATAGTCCTTTTAATTCAAGTTTTTTTATATATCTTGATTTTAATTCATGGAGAACTTCATCTTCTTCTGTTTTAAAAGTTTGAACAAATCTTTCGTTTAAATCTTTTATAACGGTTTTTATTTCATCTATGTCTTTAGTAATGTCATTATTTTTTATTGTCTGATTATTTAGTACTGGTTTTTGATAAATTTTATTTACTTCTTTAAATGATACATCATTTTTATTATTTTTTCCATCTATATGTTCTGTGAATCCACTATCTTCTACATTTTTTTTGTCATAATCGCCTTTTGTCAAACTTAGTTCTGAAGATTTAGTTTTTGCTATTCTGGAATTTGATTTGTCTGGTTCTATAGCCGCAAGAACTTCTACCATATCTTTTTTGAAAAACCCTAGAAATCCTTTTGATTTAGTTTTTTTAGTCTGCAGTATAATAGCATCATTGCCCATTTCTTTTTTTACTAATGCCATAGTTTGAGTTATATTTTCTCCAACAAATTTCTTTATTTGCACTACACACTCACCGTCCCTATAGACTGGATTTTTGTTTTTGGGTCTATCTCATTATATGATAAGACTATTATATCATCACTTATCTGTTCTACAAATTTTTTAAAATAAAATCTTACAACAGGAGCAGTGACGATTAATGGTTGTTCTCCTATAGATAGCACTTTTTCAACCTCTTTGCCCAGACTTGATACTAATTTTTGAGATATGCTAGGATCTAGAGCCATATATGTACCTGTCTCTGTAGTTTGAAGAGACTCCATAATTATTCTTTCTAAATCTGGATCTAGAGTTATGACTTTTGCATCATCTCTAGAAATAAACTGTTTTGTAATGGATCTAAACATTGTCTGCCTAGAATATTCAGTAAGCATATCTGTATCTTTGGTAACTTGCCCATAGTCAGCTAATGCCTCCATAATATTACTGAAGTTTCTAATCGAAACTCCTTCTCTAAGTAAATTTGATAAAACTTTTTGGATATCACCAATGGATAATAGCGATGGTATAACTTCATCTACAAGTGTAGGATGTGTCTCTTTAAGGTTGTCAAGAAGCATCTTGACATCTTGTCTACCAATCAACTCATGTGCATGTTTCTTAATAACTTCAGTCAAATGAGTAGATATAATAGATGGCGGATCCACAACTGTATATCCAAATATTTCTGCTCTTTCACGTTCTTTTTCATCTATCCATTTTGCAGGAAGTCCAAATGCTGGTTCCACTGTATCTATCCCTTTTATCTCTCCATCGGCTATACCCGGATTCATAGCTAGGTAGTGGTCAAATAATATTTCTCCTCCTGAAACCTCAACACCCTTAATTTTTATTACGTATTCATTAGGTTGTAGTTGTATGTTGTCTCTTAATCTAATCATAGGCACTACAATACCTAATTCTAATGCACACTGGCGTCTTATCATAACTAGCCTATCAAATAAATCTCCACCTTGAGATTTGTCTGCAAGAGGAATAATTCCATATCCAAATTCTAGTTCAATAGGATCTACGTTAAGTAGAGGAAGTACATTTTCAGGTCTTCTAATTTCTTCGACGTTATCTTGCTCTTCCCCTATTTCTGGAGCGCGTTCTTCAATTCTCGATCTTCTTAGCATATTCAGCCCTGAGCCTAAAAATATCAACGACAACAGCATATAAGGTATAAATGGAAGTGGAGTAAGTGCTAAAAAGAATAATACCCCTGATATAATAAACATTATTTTATAATTATTAAAAAGCTGATCTATGAAATCTCTACCAAGGTTAGATTCAGATGTGGCTCTAGTAACAACGATACCTGTTCCAGTTGAAATAAGTAATGCTGGTATCTGTGAAACAAGTCCATCACCAACTGATAGAATAGTAAATCTAGATAATGCTTCAGCCATTGGCATACCTTGTATCAATACACCAATAACAAATCCTCCAATTACATTGACTAAAGTAATCAGAATTCCTGCTATAGCATCTCCCTTTACGAATTTAGAAGCTCCATCCATTGCTCCATAAAAATCTGCCTCGCCTTGAATTTTAAGTCTTCTATTTTTAGCTTCTCTTTCATCAATTAGACCAGAATTTAAATCTGCATCTATAGCCATCTGCTTTCCCGGCATAGCATCAAGTGTAAACCTAGCAGCTACTTCGGCTACACGCTCGGAACCTTTAGTTATAACCATAAACTGGACTATTACAATAATTATAAATACAACAAATCCTACTACAGGATTTCCCCCCATAACAAAATTTCCGAAGGCTTCTATTACTTGTCCTGCATTTCCCTCAGACAAGATATATCTTGTTGTAGTAATATTTAATGAAAGTCTAAATAATGTTGTAATTAATAATAGCGATGGAAAAACTGAGAAATCCAATGCTTCTTTGTTGTACATTGAAATAAGTAATATAAGAAGAGCCAAAGATATATTAAGGCTCAACAGTATATCTACTAAAAATAATGGTATTGGAATAATAATCATAAGTATAATAAAAATAATTCCGATGGTTATTGCTATATCACCTGATTTCATAGAGCCTCCTATATTTTTTCTTTTAATGAATACACATATGCCAAAATTTCTGCTACAGCTTCATAAAGCTGTGGAGAAATCATCTGTCCTATTTCAACTTCTTTATATAATGCCTGTGCTAACGGCTTATTTTCTACAATAGGTATACTTGTTTCCCTTGCTTTTTGTTTAATATTTTGAGCAATTAAATTTTTCCCTTTTGCCACAACGTATGGAGCTTCAAACTTATCCTCATCATATTTTACCGCCACTGCAAAATGAGTTGGGTTTGTGATTATAACATCCGCTTTTGGTATCTCTTGCATCATTCTTCTCATTGCAGCTTGTCTTTGTTTCTCCTTAATTTTGGACTTAATTTGAGGATCTCCCTCTGATTGCTTGTATTCTTCTTTTATTTCTTGTTTTGACATTTTTAAGTTTTTCTCATAATCGTATCTTTGATAAAAGAAATCTAAAATAGCAATTACGGTAATTGCAAATGTCATTCTTATTGCAAGATTAATTGATAATTCAAATATCATATAAGAGAACTGAATCGGTACAAGCTGCTGGCTTTTTAAAACAAGTCCAATATTTTTTGCTAAATAGCTATATCCAACAAATCCAACAATACCAATCTTTAATAAAGATTTTACCAGTTCAACGAAAGTTCTCATGCTGAACATTCTTTTGAACCCTTCGATTGGATTTAATCTTTCAGGTTTAATTTTTAAGGTTTCTGTAGTAAAAAGATTACCAACTTGAAGTTTATTTGTTATAAATGCTGCCACAAATCCAACTCCAATGACAATTACAACTGCTTTAGTAACATACATAATCATATAAAGTAATACTTTATATCCACCTATACTCTCGTTTAGTATATCTGTATAAAATAAATCCCTAAAAAAATAAGTGGCTTCTGTTATTGTTCGAAACATAAAGCCACCCGAATATTTAAGCGCAAGAACTGAAGCCATTAATGCTGCAGCAGTGTTTATTTCCCTGCTTTGCATCACTTGACCTTTTTTTCTAGAGTCTTGTTTTTTCTTAGGTGATGCTTTTTCAGTTTTTTCTTCTGTGAATAATTGTAAATCAATTTTCAATTTTATATCCGTCATAGTTTATCCTTTTACTATATCTAGAAATAAATATAAATATTGGTAGATATTCATAAGTATCTTTCTTATTAAGTCTCCCATATATGGTAGTGAAATTATAAAAATTATAAGTCCCATAAAAATTTTAAATGGCATTCCTACTATAAATACATTCATCTGTGGCATAATCTTTGCCATAAAAGCAAGCAAAAGATTGCCTAGAAAAATGCTTATTATTATTGGAATAGCAATAGTTATAGAGCTAATCAGCAAATAATTAAATAACTTTATAATAAAATTAATAAAATTGTCATTAGCAATATGAACTTCTCCTAGAGGCAATATATAGAAACTATTTATTATAGCTCTCATAAGATAGTGGTGACCATCAATATATAAAAAAATAAGATATGCAAAAATATCCATAAATTTTGATGTCACCGTAACCTGTCCTCCAATTTGAGGATCATAAACCTGTGACATTGAAAGACCTAAATCCATATCTATAATCGAACCAGCTGATGCAAAAATAGAAAAAAAGAGTTGAGCAATTAACCCTAAACCCAACCCAGTAATAACTTCTTTAAATGATAAAAAAATTAATTCGGCAGATCCTATAGGGGCAGGAGTTTCGAAAATTAAGAAGGGTAGAACTATGTAAGAAACAATTATACTAAGCCCTATTTTTACATACATAGGTATACCATTTCTTCCATATACAGGAGCAACCGATATAAAGCCTATTACCCTAGATAGGATGAGCAAAAATACATTTATCGAAGTAATAACTGTAGTAAATAATTCGTTTATCATAAGCTATCCAATCATTTAATAAATTTATCAATATTTTCAAATAAATTCTGAGTAAAATTAACCATAGATGACATCATCCACGGACCAAATACCACCATGGAAAGCATAACCGCAACTATCTTAGGAACAAATGCTAAAGTAGCTTCTTGTATTTGAGTAGTAGCTTGAAAAACACTTACTATAAGTCCAACAATTAGTCCGATTAATAGCATTGGTGCAGAAAGTAATAATACCATAGTCAGCGATTGTTGCATTATTCCTACAACAAGATCCATATCCATTATTACCCCTCCTAATTAAATCCAATAATTATTGATTTTATTACCATATCCCATCCATCCACTAAAACAAACAGTAAAATTTTAAAAGGAAGCGATATCATCATTGGTGGAAGCATCATCATACCCATTGACATAAGTGTACTTGCTACAACCATATCTATAACAATAAAAGGTATGAATAATAAAAATCCAACTTGAAAACCAGTCTTTAGTTCACTAATTATAAAAGCAGGAATGATTACCGTGTTTGGAATATTTTCTAGAACAATATCTTCACTATTTATCAGGTCTTCATTTTTAGATAAATCCATAAATAGTTTAATATCCTTTTCCCTAGTTTGCTTCATCATGAACTCTCTAAGTGGAACCATTGCCGTCTCAAATGCTTCTTCTTGAGTTATTTCATTATCAAAATAAGGTCTTAGAGCCTCTGAATACACTGTATTCCCAACAGGCGCCATAATAAAAAATGTTAAAAAAAGCGAAAGCCCTACTATTACTTGAGAAGGTATCGCCTGCTGTACTCCCATAGCATTTTTTAAAAACGACAAAATCACTATTACTCTTGTAAAAGAAGTCATCATAATTAAAATACTAGGAAGTAATGTTAGCACTGTAAAAAGCATTAACATTTCAATTGAATTACTCAAATCTCTTGGATTTTCCGATCCATTTATTTGTAGAGAGATATCAGGAATATTGCTCGTTAGATTTTCCGAGTATCCAATATCAAGACTAAAAATAAAAAAAACAAAAAAAATCCCTATGTATAAAAAAAGTTTTTTCGATTTAATTGCCATAATTATCCATTTCCTCTGATTTTATCTTATCAATAATCTCGATATTCTGTGGAGTAGTAGCTATTATATATTCATTATCTCTATACTTTATAAGGAAAACAGCTTTATCTCTGGCTAGAGGAACCTGCTCAATAACTTTAATTTGCTTTTCATTATTTATAAATTGGTTCCTCTTTGCCCAATAAACCGTAGCGTACTTTGCTCCAAATAAAATCGCAATGAAAATGCCTAAAGAAACTATTATCCTTAGTATCTCCAAAAACAAGTCCATTATCCTATAACTTTTCTAACAGCTTCTATGATTCTATCAGCTTGAAATGGCTTTACAATAAAATCTTTTGCTCCTGATTGAATCGCCTCTATAACCATTGACTGTTGTCCCATTGCCGAACACATGATTACAGCAGCAGATGGATTTATTTTCTTAATTTCTTTAACTGCCTCTATCCCATCCATTTCTGGCATAGTTATATCCATAATTACTAAATCAGGGTTTAATTCCTTATATTTTTCTACAGCCTTTAAACCATTTTCAGCTTCTCCTAGTACTTCATATCCATTTTTAACTAAGATATCCTTTAACATCATTCTCATAAATGCTGCATCATCAACTAATAATATTCCTTTTGCCACGTTCTATTCCTCCTTAAAATCATATACTTCTAAGTCTTTTTTCAGATTTTATAATATCTGTTATTCTAATTCCATAATTCTCATCAATTACTACTACTTCACCCTTAGCAATTTTCTTTCCATTTACCATTATATCAAGAGGTTCTCCTACAAGTCTATCTAATTCTAAAATGCTTCCAGGTGTAAATTGAAGAATATCATCAATTGGTTTTGTTGTTCTTCCAAGTTCAACAGTTACTTTCAATAAAACATCTTTTATAAGATCAATGTTTTCTGGCATATCACCTGAACGTTTATGCGGAGCGTCAAAACTAGCGAATGCAGCTGGTTTTACTTTTACGTTCTTTTGTTTTGGTTGTGGCTTTTGAGGCTCATAATAACTATCATCATCTTCCTCATAATAATACTCATCATCTTCAACTTCCTCTATATCCTCAGGGTAGTTGTCTTCTACTGAAGTTTCAACAGATTTAACCGTTGGCTGAGGCTTAATCTCTTCTTCTACCTGTTCTTCTTCATCTGAAGCTCCATATAGCATTCTATTAACAAGCGCTCTCGCAAAATCTATAGGTAAAATTTGCATTATAGTGCTATCAATTAAATCTCCTACTGTCATTCTAAAAGATATGCATATAATAGATTCATCGGCTGATAATAGCTCAGGATCTAATTGACTATCAGAGAAATTCACTTTAGAAACAATAGGTGGTGTAATATCGATTTTTTTAGCGAGCATCTCAGATAAAGATGTTGAAGACGACCCTATCATTTGATTCATAGCTTCGCTTATTGCGCTAAGATGAATTTCATTAAGTTCTTCAGGTATATCTGACTTGCCATCTCCACCTAGCATTAATGATGTAATTATTTTTACATCATCTTCTTTAAGAATCAGAAGATTCATTCCTTCTATGCCTATTCTATAATTAACCTGAACTGCTATAAATGGTAGCGGATAGCTACTTGCAATAGTACCTATGGTAGTTTCCTCAACTCTTGGAGTTGTTATCTGAACTTTATGGCCCAAAAGAGTGAATAAAGTTGTGGCAGCAGTTCCCATGCTTATATTACCAATTTCCCCTATTGCATCTATTTCCATATCGTTTAGGCTTTCATTTTTTGGTTCATTACTTTGAGAGCTTGCACCACTCATCAGCGCATCAATTTCTTCTTGAGAAAGCATGTCATTCATCATAGTCTTCATCACCCTTTTCTACCACTTTTGTAATCTTAAATGCCATATTGTTTTTTAGTGTACCTGGTCTTCCTAGGTACTTGGTTTTTCCTTCAACATGTAGTTCTAAATCTTCATCAATCTTTCTTGAAAGCTTAATTACATCTCCTTCTTGAAGATATATAAATTCTTCAACCGTTATATATGTATCTCCTACGATTGCATTAATATCTATATTTGCCCTTTTTACTCTAGTTTCCAAATATCCCTTGTCTTCTTCATTAAGTTCCTTTTTTACAGTTGAAAACCAAAACTTTGTAGAAAGATTTGGAAGAATAGGTTCTAATACTATATGAGGCATACAAATATTCATGAGACCTTCTATCTCGCCAATATTTGCCCTTAGAGTTATAAGCGCTACCGTTTCATTTGAAGATACAATCTGAGCAAATTGAGAATTCGTCTCAATTTTGTCAAGCTCTGGGTCAAGCTCAATCACATTTTCCCACGGTTCAATAAGTAGTCGCGAGACATTTGCCATTAACTTATTTAATATAGTAGTTTCAATTTCTGTAAATGGCCTACTCTCAGACTCATATTTTCCATTTCCACCTAGAATTCTATCTATCATAGTGAAAGCTAGCCTATTTGACATTTCAAATATAATTTGGCCTGGCAAAGGCATGAAATCTATAACAGATATTAGTGCAGGGTTAGATATTGAATTATTAAATTCATAATACGAAAGCTCTTCTACTGATATTACATCTATTTGAGTTATTGTTCTTAAGTATCCTGATAGATAAGTATTTAATATCCTAGAGAAGTTCTCATGAATCATGTGAAGAGTCTTTAGCTGATCCTTAGCTAACTTTTTAGGACTTTTAAAATCATATTTCTTAATTTTACTTTCTTTTGTCTCTTCCTTAATATCGGAAGCGTCTATTTCACCTGAGCTAAGCGCCGACAGTAAGGAGTCTATTTCACTCTGGGATAATATATCAGCCAAATGTCTTCACCTCTCTTACTGTATAATATAGTCCGTAAAATATACATTGCTAATGTCATCAGATCCGATTATCTCAGCAACTTTTTTAGAAATATCTTTCTTAATGTTTTCAATGCCATTTTCACTCATCATAGTTTTAACATCTTGAGAAATTAAGACTGATAGTATATGGTCTCTTATAGGTTCTACATTTTGCTCAATCAGTTTAGGAGTTTTCTTGTTTGTAGTTTCTATTACAATCTTGCCTTTAAAATATCTTCCAGAGCTTCCTATATTAGTTGAAAAATCACCCAAATCATATTTATAGGTATCTATTTTTTTAGGTGCGCTATCTGCAGAAGCAGGAGCCTTAAAAAATACCAAATACAAAGTTGTAGCAAAAACCAAAACTGACACCACAAATACAGCTATTGAAAAAATTGCAAGTTTTTTATTGTCCATATGTTCACCTCCTAAGAGAATTTATTGGTTTTTTGAGGAATCTTTATAATGGATAGTTTTTAAAATTAATATATCAACCCTTCTGTTTTTTGCTCTGTTTTCAGGGTTATCGTTTGGAGCTACAGGATGGTATTCACTATATCCAGATGCCGAAATCCTCTTAGGGTCCATGTTATTATTTTCAACTAAAAATCTAACCACATTACTGGATCTTCCTACTGAAAGTTCCCAGTTTGAAGGATATCTTGGACTATTCATAGGTACATTGTCGGTATGTCCTTCTATGCTAATAAATTTATCCTCAAAGTCCTCGGCGTTGAGAAGCTGAGCAATATAACTCATTATTTCTAGTGATTCTGGTTTTAAGTCTGCACTTCCTGAGTCAAAAAGTATATTATCTTGAAATCTAAGCAATAGTCCAGCTTCTTCCTCTAATACTGTAACACTTTCAGAAAGCTGATTTTCATTTAAATACTCTTGGATAGTTTCTTCAAGTTTTTGAAAATTTTGCATTTCTAGAACTTCACTTGATGTATTTTCATCCATCAATCCACTGTCAAGCATAGGAGCATCTTGAACTGTAGTTCCACCATCTAATACTCCTAATGCTCCACTAAAAGACTGAATTATAGCCTCAAATTTTTTAGCATCAATCGATGAAAAAGAAAACAACAGAACAAAGAAACAAAGAAGCAAAGTCATCATGTCTCCGTATGTAAGCATATATTCGGCTACTTTTTGCTTGCACTCCTCTGGCTTTTGTTTCTTAGCCATTAATCTTCTCCTCCATTTCCAGTTCCTATCCCAGCTCTCATAGATGGCGGTAAAAATGCTTTAAGTTTTTCTTCTATTATTCTAGGATTCTCACCTGCTTGAATAGATAATAATCCCTCTACCATTATTTCTCTTTCAAGTATTTCTTCTCCACTTTTCACTTTAAGCTTATTAGCCATTGGAGAGAAAAATAAGTTTGCAAATAATGAACCATATAAAGTCGTAATAAGTGCAACTGCCATAGAAGGACCTATAGTAGACGGATCATCCAAGCTACCGAGCATATTTATAAGTCCAATTAGTGTACCTATCATACCAAAACCTGGTGCCGCCGTTGCCATTGATTCAAACAATCCTTGACCAGCTTTATGGCGCTGTTCAATAAAATCAAGCTCTGTCTCTAGTAAATTTCTAACGAGCTCAGGATCCGTTCCATCTACAACTAGCATAAGTCCTTTTTTTAGAAATTCATCATCCAAAGCTTCTGTAGCTTCTTCAAGAGATAATAAACCTTCTTTTCTAGCTTTATTTGCTAATGTTATTATATCATTGATTATTTTACCTGGGTTAGAGTCTCTATTTGCAAATGTTTTTTGAGTCAATTTTATTATGTCTTTTACTTGAGGTATTGGAAATGCAACCAACGTCGCCGCTATAGTTCCACCCAAAACTATCATTATAGACGCTGCATCAAAAAAAGCTAGTAAACTACCTCCTAGTAAAATTGCTATTATTATTAATACCATCCCCGAAACTATACCTATAATAGTAGATAAATCCAAGGTCTACACCTCACTTTGAATGACTTTAATTGCTGCATTTACTCTCGCACTATATTTTATTACCTTTTCGATAATTTCATCAACTGATTCTCTAACGACAAGCTTATGACCTGTCGTTAGAGATATAACTGTATCTGGATTAGCTTCAACAGTCTCTATCAAGCTACTATTTAAAACATATTCTTCTCCATTTAGTCTAGATACTTTTATCATAAAAGCCTCCGTTAACGCTTAAGATTAACAAGTTCTTCAAGCATCTGATCTGTAGTTGAAATTATACGTGAGTTAGCTTGGAATCCTCTTTGAGTTACTATCATATTTGTAAATTCTTTACCTAAATCTACATTTGACATTTCTAATGCTCCAGGCTGAAGTCCACCATTGCCACCAGTTCCCGGCTTATTCACCTGAGGGTCTCCAGAGTTAGCAGAGCTTCTATAAAGGTTTCCACCCATTTTTACAAGTCCAGCTGGATTTGCAAAAATCGAAGTGGCTATTTGTCCAAGTATTTTAGTTCTACCATTTGAAAATACTCCTTCGACTTCCCCTCTTTGTCCTATTGCATAAGATGTAAGAACTCCTACAGGCGAACCATTTTGAGATCTCATAAGTGCATTTGATTCAGTCCCGTATTGGGTCAACTCAGACATATCAATAGTAAACGTTAATGGTGTAGTTGCTCCATTCGTAAGCGCTAAACTTCCAGAAAGGCTCCCACCAGATGTTAATTTACCATTAGTATCAAAAGTAATATTCACTGCAGTTCCAGCTGGTTGTGGAGGATCAGCAACAGTTGTTGGCGTTACACTCCAAGCATTAGGACCTGTTTTTGTGAAAGCTAAACTAATTTTATGACTTGTTCCTAAGGAATCAATAACTGTTATTTCTGTTTGTCTTCCTAATGCAGTATCAGCAGTTCTAGAATCTAAATTCCCTTCCATAGTAACGCTAGTTGTCGCAATTGGTGGTATGCTATCAGCAAGTGGAACCACTATTCCTCCAATCTCTGTTCCAACATTTCCAGAAGCATCTGTTTTATATCCTAATACTCTAAGTCCATCAGCATTCACAAGGTTTCCATCTTCATCGATATCAAAGTTTCCAGCTCTTGTATAGTACATTCCGTTGTCAGTACCATCTGCTGAAACCATAAAGAAACCTTCTCCATTTACCATAACATCAAGGCCTCTATCTGTTCTATCAGGCACTCCTGTTGTAAATAGAGTATCTACAGAAGATAAATCCATACCTAATCCTACTTGCTGAGGATTTGTTCCTCCCCTGCTAGTATCAGGGCCACTGGCGCCTCTAAGCATCTGGCTTAGAGAATCTTTAAAAGTTACTCTACTTGATTTAAAACCAATCGTATTAACATTTGCTATATTATTACCGATAACGTCCATTCTCAGCTGGTGGTTTCTAAGTGCCGATACCGCCGAGTTCATTGATCTCATCATAAGCTGTTCCTCCTCATTATATCCTTTATATTGTTAATTAATCATTTTCCTTTAGCTCTTTTATTGCTAGAGATAATTCTTCAATTTTTTTAACTAGTTCCTTATGCCCGTCAACATAGTTGTTATTAAACATTTTAATTGTGTCAAATAAAGCTTTTTGCGTTTCCTGCATAGTTTTATCTAGTCCTGCAAAACTTGTGTTTAAATTTTGCATTTGCTCTAATGATGAGAAACTTGCCATTTGACTCAGAAATTCCTTGTCATCAGTAGGATTAAGCGGATCTTGATGGCTAAGTTGGGTAGTTAGTAGTCTTAAGAATGCATCTTTTCCAAGTTCAGAATTTACTTGTCTAGCATAATTTTTTTCTGTGCCTGTGCTTGTTATTGGGGTAGGGTTCACTGTATTAGTAGTACTTGTACTCATGTTAACCTCCTAAATTAACTCTGAAAATATATCCTCAAGGACATATGGGTTATCTAAATTATCTTTTTCTAATAGCTCAAATTCTGCAACACTTATTTGAGCCTTATTATATTTCTGAGCTTCCATTATGTTCCTGTGTTTGGAAAGCTCATCTTGATTTTGGTCTACTGTTACAGTTAGATTTTGAACTTGAATTCCTTGTTTTTCTAGTGAATTTTTAAGCTCTATCATATTATTTTCAATCATTGTTTTTGCTTTATCATTTTCTGCGAAAAATGATGCATTCATCACTCCGTTTTCCGAGCTTATTTTAACTGTTAGTTTGCCGAGAGTCTCAGGCTGAAGTTTTATAGTCATTTCGTTTTTATTTTTATCTACAGTTAGTCTTATTTCATCAGCTATTTTTGATATCATTTGCATAAACTGATTATTTCTTACATCAACCTTTTTTACTGAATTCATAAGCATAGTATTCGAGAAAATTTTCCCTCCAGTTAAATCAAAGCCTTCTATTTTATCTGTCTGCATAAAATCAAGGTTTTCACTTTGACTATCAGAAAAAACATTAGATGACATAGAGCTTTGTTGTGATACAACATTTGGTTGAACTTTTAATGCGTTAAGCTCAACATTTATATCAGTCAAATCACCAGTTGCCACTTCTTTTTTGGGTTCAGCTTTTATATTTGAATTAATGTTCTGAATTTGAGTTTTTTGTAGATTTATAAGCTTGTCTAAATTTATGTCTTCACTGGCACCAACTGTTTCCAATAATGCAGTTAAGCTATTTTCTATACTTGTCAGTTGTTCCTTTGATAAATCAATTGTTTTAGCTAAAAAATTTAAGTTGTCTTTAAGAAAATCAAGTGCAATTTTTGGATTTTCCTGTATCATAGCTTTAATCTCTTCTGGAAGCATTTTTATAGCCTCAGTAACTTTATCCAATTGCTCAGGATTTAGGTTTGTGTTCATTAAGCTTTGAATAAGCTCTGCTATCTTCTCTGGTATATCTACTGGATTTTGATTTGCCTGATCATTTATAGTCACTTCAGGTTCAATCAATCCCGAAGCTTCAGCCTCATTATTATTAGATTCTGCTAATGGTGAAACGCTACTGGTGTTTTCCGTCTCACTCATTTGCTTTTCATTTTGCTTATTATTGCTGATTGAATCGTTTTGAAGCTTATCCTTTGCTTCTTTTGGCTTAATAGGTGATTCTGGCTTCAAATCTTTTCTTTTTGAAGCTTGTAAGTTCTTATCAACATTTTGATTGTCTGAATATATATCTTTGGTAGATTTATTAGGTTTATTATTAGATTTACTATTACTTGAATTATTAATAGAAAATATATCTTTAAAAGCTGAGTCTCCCCACGAGCCTTTTGAAGTATCTGGCTTTGGTAGAATCATATTTATTAAAGACACAGTGTCAACTTTGTTCATTCAATTGCCTCCTTTTATTATGGATTAGGTATTCCTAGTTCTCTGCTCAGTAACGCTGCTTTTTGAGTTCTGTCAGTGTTTTTTAGTTCGGATAATAAATTCGAAACAACAGTTGGTTTAGCTTGTTTTAATACTTGTACTAGCATATCTTGCTCTGTTATTCTAAACTTTCTTACATCATCAATCACATACTCTTTATATGATGGATTCTGGTTAGTCATTGTATCGACAATATCTGCTAAATCTGCAGGTTGCATTTTTTCATAGGCTTTTCTTAGGTTCGTAGTGTCTCTCTCATATTCCTCTAAAACTCTAAGCGAATCTGAGATTACAGTGGATAAACTTCCTTCAAATGTAGATTCTAAATCCTCGTAATTTTTAATACTTTCGAGTACTTGTGATACATATTTATCATCAGAAAATTTATTTAAAATTTCTGATGCTTTGAAATAATCCATTTTAGAAAAAATTAATCCTAAGTCATCTAAGTTGAATTCTGTTGGTTCTTCTAATTTGGCCGCTGCCAAAACTGCATCCATTTTATTATATACTTGTGCCATTGATGTGTTTTTTCTTAGAAACTCATCATACTTTTCTTTTTCCTTTTTAACTGTATCATAGAACTCTTTGCTTAATGATAGTTCTAATTCAGTTGAGTATGTCGGGTTCATATAGTGAAGCAGCTTAGCTACAAAGTTCGGCTGCATTGTTTCCAAAGTTTTGGCCATAGTAGTAAAATCCATATTATAGGTCAAGGATTCCTCTATAGCATTTATAGCTCCTCTTACACCTAAAGAAGCGTAATGTGTAGAGTCAGTGCTTCTTTGAGCGTTAATTGCTGTTTGCATTGCTTCATATTCTCTTTGAAGTGTATCCTCTTTAGCTTCTTTAAGCTTAATTTCATCTCTAATTTTAGAGGCCTTTAAGGAATTTTCTCCTATCATATAAGAAAACAATTCTTCGTAAAGCTTTTTATTCTCTTGTTTTAGAGCATATAGTTTATCAGCGGCTCTAGGTATATCTAGCGAAAGATAATATGAAGACAATTCTTTTATTCTCGTATCAACTTGTAACTCTGGCTCTGACTTAGGCTGAAATAGACCAACCCTCTTTGCAAGTGCATCAATATTTGTTTTTACGCCACTATTTGTGAAATATAAAATAGTTGATGATACTATGCCAATTATCAAGAGCCCTAACACGACAAGAATCGCTGTTTTTAGTGCTCCAAATCTAGATTCTTTTGCCGTTAAGTCGTCTTGTATGATTGCTTCTTCACTCACAAAGCCAGCCTCCTATTTAGTGTTATTTTTATTAAATGTGACAATTTGGTCTATCATTTTTTCTTCTTCTTTTTTTTCGTTGTAAAGATACTTTTCATAGTCTTTTTCTTTTAGCTTTTCAAATGTTTTTCTTTCTTTTTGTAGTTCTAAATATTCTAGCCTTTTTTGGTTTAAGTTCGATTCCAAAGAGCTTATTTCGAATCTTAATGTATTAATTTTTTTATCTAGAAAAAGTAAATACTGATTTATATTTCTTATTTCAAGAATTGAAATACCTCTTTTTCTATTATCGTTCAAGCTGAATTCTTTTTGTTTTTTTTCGCTAATTAAGGCTTCTAACTCTTCCTCTTTGATTTTTATAGCTTGCATTAATGTTACTATTTGATTCTTTTTTTCATCCTCTTGCTTTAATTTTAAATCTAGTACTCTTTGAAGCTTAAATCTAAACCCCATATCATCACCTGCTAATCTAGAATGCCTCTTAACAGTTCAACAATTTCATCAAATGTTAATCTATCATGAACGCCTTGCTTCAAAAAATCATTTATAGCCTCTATTTTTTCTATTGCCATATCTACTTTCTTGTTTGTCCCCTTAATATAAGCTCCTATATTTATCAAATCCTCGGAGTCTCTATAAGTTGCCATCAAATCTTTTATTTGACCAACTATTCCAATATGTTCTTTATCAACTATATTAGGCATTACCCTGCTTACACTAGCTAGAATATCTATGGCTGGATAATGATTTTTATTTGCTAAGTTTCTAGATAAAACAATGTGTCCATCTAGTATCCCTCTAACAGCATCAGCAATCGGCTCATTCATATCATCGCCGTCTACAAGAACAGTGTAGAGCCCTGTAATAGAGCCTTTACTAGAATTCCCTGCTCTTTCAAGTAGCTTTGGTAGAACTGCAAAAACCGATGGAGTATAGCCTTTTGTAACAGGTGGTTCTCCTATAGCAAGTCCCACTTCTCTTTGAGCCATAGAAAATCTAGTTAGTGAGTCCATCATTAAAACTACATTTTTGCCACAATCTCTAAAATATTCAGCTATTGATGTGGCAAGAAGTGCTCCTTTCATCCTGACTAAAGGCGGCTGATCGGATGTTACTACAATAACCACAGATTTTTTTAAGCCTTCTTCCTCTAAATCATTATCTATGAATTCCTTAACTTCTCTTCCACGCTCTCCAATAAGTGCGATTACGTTTATATCGGCCAAGGTATTTCTTGCTATCATACCTAGTAAAGTAGATTTACCTACTCCCGAACCAGCAAATATACCTATCCTTTGTCCTCTTCCACAAGTTAAAAATCCGTCTATTGCCTTTACTCCTAGTGGAAGTGGCTCAGTTATTTTTGTTCTAGAAAGTGGGTTTGGTGGTTGGTTGTTTACAGGATAAGAATAATTTAGCGATGGAGGTTCAAAATCATCTATAGGATTTCCCATTCCATCTAGTATTCTTCCAAGTAGCTGTTCTCCAACATCTACTTCTAGAGTATTACCAGTTGCAATAACCATCGAACCAGGTCCTATCCCTTCCATTTCTCCTAGAGGCATCAAAAGAACAGTATCTTCTTTAAATCCTACAACCTCAGCTAATACAGGGTCTTTTGATTTGATAGGATATATGTGGCAGGTTTCTCCAAGTCTAACTGCTGGACCTCTTGATTCAATAGTAAGTCCTATAACCCTAGAAACTTTACCTTTATATTGATATAGGGATATCTCGTTTAGTCTATCATGATATTTTTTTAAGTTTGCAATCATATATTATCACTGCTCATTATCAATTTACTAAACTCTCCAATCAACTTCTTAATTTGGTGAGAAACAGATGGGTTAAGACTACCTGAATCACTCTCTATTTCTACATCGCCTTTTTTAAAATTATCAGCCACTTTAATTTCTATCTTGCTGATTCCTGGATATGTTGCTAGAATTTTATTTTTGGCAAATTCTACTATTTCAAAATCCTCTTTAGACACTGTTATAATTAAATAATCTCTAAATGTCATAGTTTCAATTGCATTTTTAATAATTCCTAGTATTATATCGTCATTTTCATCAAGAATCTTTCTAGTTATTTTCTCAACTGAGGCTAACACAACTTGAATTATTTCTTGCTCCAAAGACTCAATGGATTGTTTTTTATAGTTTTCCGCTTCATCTATAATTTGATTGGCTTGTTCAATTAGCATATTATATTTTTGTATACTTTCGTTATAGCCCTTATCATAGCCTTCGTTGTAGCCTTTTTGCGATTCTGAAGCTCTTAGATTGTCTGCCTCATACTTTGATTCTTTAGTTATTGCCTCGGCTTCTTTTCTAGCTTCATTTATCATAATCTCAGATTGAATTTTGGCATCAGCTAAGGTTTGTCTTGCTTGTTTTTCTAATTTTAGTTTGTATTTAATTGCATTTTCGAGAGAATTTTCTCTAGAGCCAGCTTCTCCATTCACTTCGTCCGCAAGCTCCATATGAGTCATCTCATCAGAAGATGAACCAGATATACATACTTCCTCTTCCAAATCTACTCTAGTGGATTTAATCACTTTATACAATGATTTCATCTCCTCCACCTCTAGAGATTACAATTTCTCCAGCTTCTTCTAACCTTCTAATAGTATTAACAATATTTTGTTGAGCTTCTTCAACATCTCTAAGTCTTACTGGTCCCATAAAGTCCATATCTTCTCTTATCATTTCTGCCATACGCTTTGACATATTTGAGAAAATCAAATCAGACACTTCAGGCGTAGCTCCTTTAAGAGCAACTGTAAGCTCTTGATTTTCAATCTCACGAATAAATCTTTGAATTGCTGTAGAATCAAGATTAATAATATCCTCAAATACAAACATTCTCTTTTTAATTTCTTCTGCTAGCTCTGGATCTGTAAGTTCAAGGTTTTCAATGATATATTTCTCTGTACCTCTATCAACTGAGTTAAGTATTTCTACAACTGAGCCAACTCCACCAGCCTTTGTATAATCTTGAGTAACAATATTTGATAGTTTCTTTTCTAAAACAAGCTCAACCTCTTTAATAACCTCAGGGTAAGTTCTATCCATTGTGGCTATTCTTTTTGCTACTTCACTTTGCTTTTCTTGCGATAGTGAAGATAAAATCTGACCCGATTTAGATGGCTCCAAATAGGAAAGTATAAGCGCTATAGTTTGAGGATGCTCATTTTGAATGAAATTTACTAATTGAGATGCATCTGCTTTTCTTGCAAAATCAAATGGTTTAACTTGAAGTGATGCAGTAAGTCTATTTATTACTTCAAATGCTTTATCTTTACCTAAAGATTTTTCAAGTATATCTTTAGCGTATCCAATTCCACCCTCAGAAATATATTCTTGCGCAACGCACATTTCATAGAATTCTTCCAGAATTTCTTCTTTAACTAAAGGGTCAACTTTTTTTACATTTGCTATTTCTAAAGTCATCTCTTCAATTTCTTCTTCAGTAAGATGTTGAAAAATTTTCGCAGAATGTTCTGGTCCTAGCGTTATAAGAAGAATAGCAGCTTTTTGTTTTCCATATAATTCAGTTTTTTTTGATGCAGCTTTGGACATTTACTACCCTCCTATTCTTCATCTAGCCAGGTTTTTAATAATTGAGTTACTATTTCTGGGTTTGTGTCAATAAGGCTTTCTATACTTTTCTTTCTCCCAGATTCTTTAATCTCAAGCTCTATCTGTTCAACCGCAGCTTTAGATATTGCAGATTCTTGTGGGATTTCCAAAAGCTTTTCTGCCTCTTTTTTCTTTTCTTTTCTTCTTTTCATAATCATATATATCCCTATTGCAAGAATTGGTATTAGTGCAATTACTCCAAATGCTATCCACATCCATATAGGAATTCCTTCTTGATTTGCAGTATCAGACAGTGCGTTTTGAATATCTTGATTAAATGATTGAGCGTAAATCTCAACCGATTTAGTTTCTAATCCAGTAGCTGCATTTATAAGCGATGCTATCTCAGTTTTCTGCTCCTCGGTAAGCTCTCCACCTTCTAAGGAATCCTTATTGAGCACTACTGCAACTGTTAGACTTTCAATTTGTCCCTTAGCTTTTTCAACTGTTTTCACAATCTCATTAAGCTCATAGTTTACTATTCTTTCATTCTTATCATAGTTAGAATTAAGTGCATTAGGGTCTAGAGTAGCATAATCTACCACTTCTTCTTCCGCATTGGCATCTACTCCTGGATTTCCAACAGCTTCTTGAGAGTTTTCAACTTTTTCTATATTTTCCTGTAAGCTTCTAACAAGCCCATCAGTCTCACCTTCAATAGGGGGTGCAAATGATTTGCTTTGTGTATTATCAGTATCAAAATTAAGCTTTACACTAGCCATTACAGAAACATTTCCGTATCCATATATCGGAGCCAGAAAATTGTTAAGGCTTTTTTCTACATCTAATTTAACTTTATTCTGAAGTTCTAAATTAGTTTGAGAAACTAAAGTGTTATTAGTATCAGTACTATCTTCGTTTAATACCTGTCCATTTGGTCCATGTACAGTTACATTCTCAGGCTTAAGTCCTTCTACGGAATTAGCAACTAACATAGTTATTCCTTGAATACTAGTTTGATCTAAACTTGCTTTATCATCTAAATTTAGAAATACACTTGCTTTTGCATCCATTTTATTTTCTTGTAAAATAAATTCTTGAGTTTTTGGAATACTCAAATTTACAAAAGCTTTTTTTACTCCTGGTATACTTTGGATTACATTAGCTATTTCATTTTGAAGAGCATAATTTCTAGCTTGATTCTTTTCATCATCGCTCATGAACATAGAATTTCTATTTATCAAATCATTGTAATCAAAAGTTGCATCAGGAAGTCCTGCTCCAGCTAAATCGATTTTAGCCTTATTTATATATGTATCTGGAACGCTAATAGAATTATCTTGATTTAATCTGTAAGGAATATTTAGCTCCTCTAATTGACTTGTAACCTCTGAAGCCGTTTTTAAATCAATATCTCTATATAAGGTCACATAATTTGGTCTTGTGAGATAGATTATCATAGCAGTGGTAACCACTACTAACCCTAAGGCTAATCCTCCAAGCAATACCTTTTGTTTTGTTGAATATTTTTCGGAAAGCTTACCTGTTTTATCTTTAATATTATTAAAAAAGTCCAATATAGTGCACCTCTTTCAGCCTCTATACTTGTATTCTCATTATTTCTTTGTATGCATCAATTACTCTGTTTTTCACTTCAACTAAGGCCTGAAAGTTAACGCTGGAAACCTCTGCTGCAATTGTTAAATCGTGAAGATTATCTAGCTTCCCTGCGATAAGCAAATCCGTAAGTTCTTGAGTATGTTTTTGACTATCACTTACATTGTATATTGAATTTTTTAAAAAATCAGAAAAAGGCATCTGCGGTTTTTCTATTTTCTCGTTTGTATCTGTTAATCTCATAGGACTAGTATACGATAGTCCTCCAACCTTTATATCCATTTAATCCACTCCCTTATTTCCCAATTTCTAAAGCCTTTAAAAGCATACTTTTAGATGTATTAAGTGCTGTAACATTCGCCTCATAAGATCTTGTAGCACTTATCATATCAACCATTTCAGTTATTGTATCTACGTTACTCATAGTAACATATCCTTTTTCGTCCGCATCAGGATGGCCTGGATTATATACCTGTCTAAATGGAGTTTTATCTTCTACGATTCCAACAATTTCTACACCTTTATCAACATCTTTGCTCTTTTTACTTTCTAAAATACTCTTAAATGACTGCTTCTCCTCCGCTTCTTTAAAAACAACAACTTGTCTTCTATACGGATCTCCACTTTGAGTTCTAGTAGTATTTGCATTTGCAAGATTTTTTGAAATTACATCCATTCTGGTTCTCTCTGCTGTAAGAGCTGATGAGCTTATATTAATACTTGAAAAAATAGACATTAACTTCCCCCCCTAATAGCAGTTTTTAGTGTTTGGAAATTAGACGAAATTCTTTGTACTACAGCATTGTAATTAACTGTATTCTTAACTTGATTAGCAGCCTCAACATCAGCATTAACATTATTCCCATCTTCTCTGGTACTCACTGACATATCTCTTTTAATCGTGTATGGCGCGGAAGAATTATTTGATGGAATATCAATGTGTTTACTGTTAGTTTTAAAACCAGAAATATATTTATTTTTTGATTTATCTAAGTACTCCTCAAAGCTTACAACTTCTCTTTTGTAATTTGGAGTATTTACATTTGCAAGATTTTTGTTTATTGTTTCGTTTCTCAAGGTATACGCATTTAGTGCTGTATGCATATTTTTAATATTAGAAAAATCCATAAAACTTCCCTCCTTTAGATAATAATTTAAAAATCCCTTACTTTATTATAATTAATTATTAAAATTTCCATCGTAAAAATATCTTAACCACTCTATTGTACTATTATTGTAACCATTTCGAAATAGTTATTATCTAAAATAAGTCTTTTGGACTACTAATTTATTTTAGAGTGAGTCAAGTACTCTAAAATTTCATACTTTCTTGTTATTTACCCAAAAAGACGGCATAATCACTTATGCCGTCTTAGCTTTATTAATAAGATTTGATTTCCGTCCAAACTCTATCATATTCTGTTGTAAACTCGCCTAAATCTGTAAATACTTCTCCCAATTTATTAAGGTCTCCTTTAGGGTAAAGATATTCATTATTTACTTCTTCTTCCGGAAGAAGCTCTAATGCTGCTTCATTAGGAGTTGAATATTTAATATACTCAGAGTTTCTAGCTGCTATATCTGGTCTCATCATAAAGTTAATAAATATTTCAGCTTCCTCTTTGTGGGCTGCTGTAGTTGGTATTGCCATACAGTCAAACCAAAGATTAGTCCCTTCTTTTGGTATAGCGTATGCCAAATCTTCATTTTCAGACATAAGAAGCATAGCATCTCCTGACCAAGCAAGTGACATAGCTGCTTCTCCAGCAATCATTTGTCCTTTGTATGTGTCAACTTCATATGAGCGAACTAATTTCTTTTGCTCTATTAATGCTTGTTTAGCTTCTTCTAGCTCAGCTGGATTTTTAGTGTTTAAAGAATAACCCAGTTTCTTAAGTGTTATTCCTATTGTATCTCTAGGAGAATCTAGCATTATAATTTGTCCCTCATATTTTGGATTCCATAGTATATTCCAGCTGTCCACTGGATCAGAAACTTTTGTCTTGTTGTATACTATTCCCATTGTCCCCCAAAGATAAGGAACTGAATACTTTTGGTCTTTATCATACTCAAGATTCTGATATTGGCCTCCAATATTTTTCATATTCTCTAGCTTGCTAAAGTCTAATTCGTGTAGCAGTCCTCTTTGAATCATACTTTCAACCATATATTCAGATGGAAAAATTACATCGTATGAAGTTCCTCCAGCTTGAATCTTGGCAAGCATTTCTTCGTTTGTTGCAAATTCTTCGTAGTTTATTTTAATATCAAATTCACTTTCAAAATCCTTAATTACTTCTGGATCTATATAGTCTCCCCAGTTATAAACATTTAACGTAGTAGATTTTGTATCCGAAGCACATCCTGCGAAAGTAAACACCATTGTTGCCATAAGTAAAATCATAAATATTTTTTTCAAGTTATCAACACTCCTTTATAAATAAAATTATATACTTAATTACCTAACATTATCACTTTGTGATTTATTTTTTGCATCCCTTAACTGAAGCAAGAGCATGAGTGCAAGCACTGCTATGAACATAAGAGAAGACAATGCATTAATTTTAGGGCTGATTCCTCTTTTTGTCATTGAATAAACCTTTATAGAAAGTGTGCTAACTCCAGATCCAGTTGTAAAGAAACTTACAATAAAATCATCTAGAGACAAAGTAAAGGCTAGTAGTGATCCAGTTATTATCCCTGGCATAATTTCAGGAAGGATAACTTTAAAAAAAGCCTGTATAGGGGTAGCTCCTAAGTCAAGGGCTGCCTCTTCAATATTTGGGTTAAGCTGCTGTAACTTTGGTAATACTGCAAATATTACATAGGGAATATTAAATGTAATGTGAGCTAATATTAAAGTTATATACCCCAATTTTAAATTTAGTATCGAAAAAAATGAAAGAAGCGATATTCCTATTACTATATCAGGGTTCACCATAGGTATATAGCTTAAATTTGTAAGAATAGCTTTCTTTCTTGGAGACATATTGTGGATTGCAATAGCTGAAATTGTTCCTATTACTGTAGATATAATAGAAGCGATTACTGCAACTATTATTGTAGTGTAAAGCGATTCCATAATACTTCCATCAGAGAAAAGCTCTGTATACCATTTAAAAGTAAAACCCTGCCATCTACCACCATATCTAGAATCATTAAATGAAAATAGAATCAATAGAAATATCGGCATATATAAAAATAAATATACTAAAAAAGCATAAGTTCGGGAGAGGTATTTTTTTACCATAGACCAGTCCCTCCTTCTTTGGAGCTATGCTTAGTGAGATAACCCATAGAAAGCACAATCATAACCATCATAATCATAGATATAGCTGATCCGAACTGCCAGTTTCTAGCCATCATAAATTGGTTCTGAATCAGGTTTCCAAGTAAAATAGTTTGCCCTCCGCCTAGTAAGTCCGATATTACAAAAGTTGATATCGCAGGCATAAATACCATCAAAACACCAGATGCAACGCCTGGAAAGCTAAGTGGGAATATAACTTTTATAAATGTACTAAATGAATTTGCTCCCAAATCCTGAGCTGCTTCAAGTAAGCTTTTATCTATTTTTGATAATACTGAATATATAGGTAGCACCATAAAAGGCAAGAAGTTATACACCATACCCATTATAACAGCTCCATTAGTATAAAGTAGCTGAAGTGGTTCATCTATTATTCCTAAAAGTAACAGTAGTTCATTTAATGCACCTTGTTCTCTTAGTACTACCATCCAAGCATATGTCCTTAGTAGAAAGTTTGTCCAAAGAGGCAAAATAAATAGCATAATCATCAAGCTTTGTTTCTTTATATCGGATTTCGAAATTATATATGCCATTGGATATCCAACCACAAAACATGCAATTGTACTATATAATGATAACCTTAGAGATCTCCAAAGTACATTTAAATAAATTGGTTCAAAGAACATTTTATAATTTTCAAAGGTCAATGAGAAAATCATTCCTCCAAAAGCATCTCTCTTAGTAAAGGAATAGAGCAAAACTATAAATAGTGGAACTATGGTAAATAGTATAGCCCATAGAACATAGGGAACGGCTAAGATATTTTTTTTATTCATCTATAACCTCCATTCTCATAACATGAATAGCTTCAGATGTAAAATCCAGACCTACTTCAATTCCTGCTTGAGTATGATGGATAGTGTGTATAATCCACTCTTTATTATTTTGCTGGTCGACTACAATAATTTCGTAATGAACCCCTTTAAAAACGACATCCGTAACTAGCCCTGTAATCTTTCCATTTTCTTTAGTTACTATATTTATATCCTCAGGTCTAATAACAACATCTACCTTTTCGTTAGGTTTAAAGCCCTTATCTACGCATTCAAAAATTCTATTGTTAAACATTACTTTATAGTCTTCTATCATAGTAGCTGTAACCATATTGATTTCTCCAATAAAATCAGCTACAAATCGATTTACTGGTTCGTTATATATATCTTCAGGTGTTCCTATTTGCTGAATTTTTCCGTCACTCATAACTACAATTCTGTCGGACATCGTAAGAGCCTCTTCTTGATCATGTGTAACATATATGAATGTAATACCAAGCTCTTGCTGCATGGTTTTAAGTTCATACTGCATGTCTTGTCTAAGCTTAAGGTCTAAAGCTCCTAGAGGTTCATCTAGAAGTAGCACCTTTGGTTCATTGACAAGCGCTCTTGCAATTGCAATTCTTTGTTGCTGTCCACCAGAAAGCGAATTTATATCTCTTTTTTCAAAGCCCTCTAGGTTAACTAGTGATAGCATTTTTTTTACTTTTTTATCTATTGTAGCTTTATCTACTTTTTTAATTTTTAATCCAAAAGCTATATTTTCATATATATTTAAGTGAGGAAAAAGAGCATATTTTTGAAACACAGTGTTTATTTGTCTTTTATAAGGAGGTATAGAATTAATATTGACTCCATCGAAAAACACTTCTCCACTGGAAGCTGTCTCAAATCCTCCAATAATTCTCAGTGTAGTTGTTTTTCCGCATCCACTTGGACCAAGAAGCGTTACAAATTCTTTTTCTTTTATATCTAAATTTATACTTTTTAATGCTTCTTTTTCATCAAATATTTTTGAGACATTTTTCAGTTCAATTATCGATGGTGTCATAGCTACCTCCTCTTTATCTATATAAAATTTAATATTCAAAAATTAATAAGCCCAATTTATAATTCTAGTTTCCAATATTGGGTTTGTCAAGGAAATGTAGTATCAAAAACTGAGACTTATCAGTCATAAAGCTACTTTATATCATAATTATTGCTAGCACTCCAAAGAAGGTACTCCTCAATCCCAGCATCGTTAAGAGCTTTTATTTGAGCTTTAACTTGCTCTGGGCCATATTTTATATATCCCTTAACCCAAGAAGCCGTAAAGCTTTGAATCCAAGGTCTAATCTGAGCTGGTGTTTCTAGATTTTCATTTCTAAGAACTGCATCCTTAGCGCCTTGTAGCAAGGTATTGTAAGGATCTGCATCAGGCACGGCTACTCCGTAGGTTCCATTTGCGTAGTGGCTTGGATACATCATCGGAGATATATAATCTGTGTAATTACTAACTGCCTCCCAGTACTGTCCAAGATGCATGTCATCAGGCACACTTCCAACTAGGCCATAAACATCAGCCGAAATATAAGCTTCTTCTTTAGATATTACTGAGTAGGCTTGCTTTAAATAGTTTTGAATCGTCTCAGCCTTACCTTCATTCTTTTCATTTCTATAATCTAGGATTTCATCAAGCTTACCTCCGTCTGAGGCAGGGAATCTAACATAGTCAAATTGAATCTCATTAAATCCAGCAATAGCAGCTTCCTTTGCCACAGCGATATTGTAATCCCATAATGTTCTATCGTGAGGAGAAACCCATATGATTCCATCCTTATTTACAAATGGTTGATTCGTTTGTTTATTAATAATTACTTTGTCAGTGTTGTACTGAGCATAGGTAGGATCCTTAAACGACACTATCCTTGCTATAGTGTAAATATCTTTTTCCTTTAGCTTTTTTATGAATTCGTCTATATTCTTTATAGGTGCTTTATCATTAGCAGATGGCGCATATTTTTCAGCTGCTTTAGTTTTAAATAGCATATTTCCAAAATCATCCTTGACATCAATAACAAAAGCATTAATTTCTGTTTCTTCAGCTAGCTTAATTAACGAATCTAATTTAGCTCCAGCTGCTGAATTAACCGTAACATAAACACCCTTGACTTTTACTTTTTTATTATTCTTATATTCAATTTTTTCAAAAGCTGAAAAATCTAGGCCTCTTAAGTGCTCATCTAGTAATTCTTCTCTTTTAGAAACCGTGTACTCTGCTGATATATGGCCTTTTTTATTACCGTCAAAGGTTTTATATTCTACTTCATACCATAGCTCTCCAGCTTCATTTTTTGATTCGCTTAATACTTTAATTTTGCTACCTTTAAGCAAACTATCTAAAATAGTCCCCGCAGAATCAGGAGTTTCTCTCACATTTAATTTTGACGCACTTATATATCTAATAGACTCATCGTTCTTAGCCTGCTCTACCTCTTGTTCATTCTCTGTAGCTTGCTTTTCTTCAGCTTGAACTTGTTTATTAGTTTCATCTTTTATTTCCTCATTTGTAGTTGAGCTACCTTGTGAACAAGCTGAAAATAATAACATTGTTGAAATAATAAGAGTAATAAATTTTGTCATTTTTTTGTTAAATAGCATTGAATTCCTCCTGATTATAAAATTTATAATTATTTTTGTGGTCTTGGCCCCAAATACTGATAATAATAACTCTTAAGCATACCGTTATATAATTTTCTTTTTTTCTGAAACGGTATATCCATAATCTTGTCTACATCTTCTAAAGTCGTTATTAAATAATATGACCAGTTTTTTAAGTTCTTAAATACTTTTCCCATTTCTTTATAAAATTCAGTAATGTCTTCTTCTGCTGATAGTCTTTCACCATAAGGTGGATTAGTTATTATAAATCCATACTCCTCATCAGTTTCCCAGGTGGTCATATCCTTAACCTCAAAATCTATAAGATGACCAACTCCTGCTAGCTCTGCATTTTCTTTAGCTAGCTCAATTACGTCTTCATCTATATCATAGCCTTTAAGCTTAAACTGTACGTCCTTTTCTTGCGATAGAGCTTCGTTTCTCTCAGTCTGCCAAACATGCTTTGGCAGAAAAGATAAATTTTCTCCAGTAAAGTTTCTGTTTATCCCAGGCATTATTCCTGCACCATAAAGAGCTGCTTCAATTAAAATAGTTCCTGACCCGCACATTGGGTCTACAAGGGTTCTGTTTTCTCTCCAAGGAGTAAGCATTACCATAAATGCAGCTAGAGTCTCTCTTATAGGTGCTCCACCTGATTTTTCTCTATATCCTCTTTTATGTAGAGCTGGACCTGTTGTATCAATCGTTACTTCAACTACATCCTTATTAATGAAAATAATAATAGGGTGAAGTGCACCTGTTTCTGGAAGAGTTTGAACTTTATGCTTTTGCTTTAATCTTTCAACTACGGCTTTTTTGGCTACAGATTGAATATCTGATTTAGAAAACAGTTTACTATTTATGCTCTTAGCTTTGGAAATAGGAAACTCTGCATCCTTTGGAATGTAGTTTTCAAAAGGAAGCTTTAATATTCCTTGATATAATTGTTCAAAGCTATATGCCTTGAATTCTCCTACTTTAATTAGAACTCTTTCAGCAGTTCTAAGGGATAAATTTGCTCTTACAATTTCAAAAGCATCTCCTTCAAAGGTAACTCTTCCATCAGATACATTTAATACTTTAATGCCCATGTTTTTAAGTTCAAAAGATACAGTTGCTTCCATTCCAAAAAGACAAGGTGCTATTGCTTCATATTTCATATTTTTCTCCTTAATTTATTTATTCATATTTCCTGTTTTATATCCACCTAAATCAAGTGATACATATTTAAAGCCTAGATTCTTAAGATATTCGTTAGCTTCTTTAAATAAATCCAGATTTATAAACGGCTTTAAATCATCACTATTCATCTCTATTCTAGCCAGGTCATCGTGTACCCTTACTCTTACGTTTCTGAGTCCCTTAGATTTTAAATAAGCTTCTGCTTTATCAATCCTAGTTAGTATTTCTTTAGTAAGGGTCTGTCCGTAAGAAACTCTCGAAATAAGGCAAGCCGCAGCTTCTTTGTCGTGAGTTTTCAAACCTAATAGCTTTGAGTATTCTCTAATATCAGATTTTGTCCAATTCGTTTCTAAAAATGGACTTTTGACATGTAATTCCTCTAGCGCTTGCATCCCCGGTCTATAGTCAGATAAATCATCAATATTACTTCCATCATAAACTGCAGTAGCTCCTATTTTTTTAGCATAATCATCTATGTACTTAAACACGAAGCTTTTGCAGTAATAGCATCGTCTCAAATCCCCTTCTCTAACTTCCTTAATGGATAAAATATCTTCTTCCACTATCTCATGTTTAATTCCTATCGCATTTGCTAACTTAACAGCTTCATTAAATTCACTCTCTGGTATGTGTGGGCCTTTTACGGTAACAGCCACTACCTCATCTCTTAGTACTTCCTTGCATAGATTTATTAATAGACTACTATCTACTCCACCAGAAAATGCCACTACAACCTTCTTGTCTTTTTTTATGTAATTTTTTATGTCTTCAACTTTTTTTCTTAAGTCTCCATCAATAGTATCAAGTCTAAAAGCATTATTACTCTCCTCTACTGAAGCTTTGCTTACACGGTTTATTAAACTTCCATTTTCAAAGGTTGTCATTGTATCAAGTGCTATATTTAATATTCTGTCAGCCTCTTTGTTATAGGCTCTTTTTACATGATTTATACTAAAAGATTTAAAGTTATTAATTTTATCTTTTATTCTATCAAAAATAACTTTTAGCTCTTGGTTTTTTACTTTATATTCACCTTTTATTTGCTTTACAACTAGCTCACTATCTAAAAAAGCTTCTACATCCTGAACTCCTAGGCAAATCAAAGCCTCTAAGCCTTCTAGTAGAGCAGTGTATTCTGCTATGTTATTAGTCGCAATCCCTATTGGTCTTGCTTTTTCATAAACTATTTTATCTCCTTCATAAATAACAAATCCTATAGCGGCTTCTCCCGGGTTTCCTCTTGAGCCTCCGTCACTATAAAGTCTCATCATTGTCTTTTATTTCCTCCAAATACAATATTCTGTTGCAACAATCACATTCAATTATTTCCGAGCAGTTTTCAACCTTTTCAATTAGAGAAGTGGATAATGTCATATGACATATTTCACATACTCCGTTTTCCGCTCTAGTAAAAACAACCTTCATGGTTTGCCTTTTTTTATCATAGAGTCTGAGTAAGTCAGGGTCAGCAGACTTTCTGAGTTTTCTAATCTTTTTTTCCATCAATTTAATTTTGTCTTCTAAGTAAGCAACCTTTTCATGCTGACTTATTTTCTTTGAATTATATTGCTTCTCAACCTTGTTATATTTAGATTTAAAAAGATTCAATTCCTTTGAAAACTTTTCTATTATATAAAACTCTTTCATTATTTCATCTTCAAGATTTATTTTTTTATCTTTTAATATAACTTCTTGTTTTTTTAATTCTTGCAAAATTTTAGAGTTTTGATGCTCCGATTCATACAATTTCTCTAAAATTGATAAAAGCTGTCTGTCTACATCTGAAAGTTGCTTCTCTTTTATTAAAAGTCCTGTTCTTGCTTGATCAACTTGAACTCTTATCGCGTTTTCTTCCTTTAGAATTAAATCCAGTTCATGTTTTAAGCGTTTTATAGATTCAACATTCATAAGTCGTTCACTTTTGTCTTTAGCTTGCTCTATTAACCTGTAGCCTTTATCTATTCTTCTCAAAATCTCCAAAATAATCCTCCTTAGGCGTTTAAACAGCCCTAAACGGATCTTTTAAAGCATCCGAAACAACAAAATCAACTTCCTCACCTAATTTATCTCTTAGAATTCTAAGCATATTTTCCTTAAAGTGAATTTCACTCCCATAATGACCCACATCAAATATATTCATTCCTCTGCCAAGCCAATCTTGGGCATCATGATATTTTATATCTCCAGTCAAATAAGCATTACAGCCAGCCTCAAAGGCATTACTCGCATATTCAATGCCAGAACCAGTTACTATACCCACTTTTCTAATTTTGGTATTTCCTCCATCAACTATCCTCAGGTCGGATAAATTAAGCTTAGTTTTTACAAACATAATAAACTCTTCAACGCTCATCTCTTCTTTTAGCTCACCATATCTTCCTATTGCATCTATATCCGAATTTTCATAGGCTAATTTATTTATATTATTAAGAGATAATAAATTTGAAATATAATCGTTTAAGCCACCTTCAATAATATCAAAATTTGTATGAGCAACGTAAACGCCTATTGAATTTTTAATTAATTTAAGAAGGATATTTCCTTTATCATCAAAATTTGTTATAGATTTAATAGGTCTAAAGATCAAGGGGTGATGGCTTATAATTAATTGTACGTCCTTACTTATAGCCTCATCAACAACTGCCTCGTTAATTTCAAGGGTTATAAGCACTTTATTAACATAAGCTGACTTATCACCAATACTTAGTCCAACATTATCCCAATCATATGCCAGGCTTGGCTTCAAAAGTTCATCTAGGTTTATTTTGAGTTGTTCTAGCTGCATCTTCTATCATCTCCTCATAGCATTTTATCTTCAAGGATAATTCTTCAACTTTTGCGTTATTTTCTCCACTACCACTTTCTCTAATTTTACCTATTATTGCTTTATTAGTATTAATTTTAGATTGAAGTAATTTAAACAAAACTTCATTTGCTTTCCTATAATTTATATTTCCTATCTCATCAAATGGAGGCTCTATAGTTTTTAATACCTTTTCTAATGAGTATCTACTCACTATTATATGATAAAATTTACCTTCATCCTCTATAAGCTCTTCATCTAAGATATCAAAATTATTTTTATATAAATATTGTCTCAATTTTTCAGGAAATTGTACAGGCTGAAAAATAAAAATAGGATGTTTTGCTTTATATTTTTTATGATAGGATTCATTTAGAATCTCAGAAATCAAAATACCGCCCATACCTGCTATTACAACTACATCAGCCTCATCAACCTCTAATACTTCTAGCCCACTTCCTAATCTTGTTTCAATTTTTGTCTGCAAGTTATTATTTTTAATTTCAATAACAGCTTTTTCTAGAGAGCCTTTGCTAATATCCGCGGCAATTGCTTTTTTGACTATATTATTTTTTACTGCATAAGTGGGAATGTATCCATGGTCTGTTCCTATATCTGCTAAAACCTCGCCATTTGGAATCAATTTAAGTATAGTTTCTAATCTTTTACTTATCACAATAATCACCTATCTTTATAAAAATCTCATTTTCATAGCAATCTTAAATCTATTTTATACCCATATTTTCAAAGTCTTATATAACTTGTTCCAATCTCTATGAAATCTTAGCCTATTCATAATAAAAGATTCGCTGATGCGAATCTTCTATAAATTAATCTAAATAATCTTTTAATTTTTTCGATCTACTAGGATGTCTCAATTTCCTTAGAGCTTTAGCTTCAATTTGTCTAATTCTTTCTCTTGTAACATCGAATTCTTTTCCAACTTCCTCCAAGGTTCTTGCTCTTCCATCTTCTAAACCAAAGCGTAATTTAAGAACTTTTTGTTCTCTCTCATTTAATGTGCAAAGTACATCCTCAAGCTGTTCCTTAAGTAGAGAATAAGCTGCTGCTTCAGCAGGTGCTGGAGCATCGTCATCAGGTATAAAATCACCTAAATGGCTATCTTCCTCTTCACCTATTGGCGTTTCTAAGGATACTGGTTCTTGAGCTATTTTCATTATTTCTCTAATTTTTTCTTCTGGCATATCCATTTCTTTAGCAAGCTCTTCAGGTTTAGGGTCTCTTCCATACTCTTGAAGAAGCTGTCTGTGAACTCTAATTAATTTATTTATAGTCTCCACCATATGAACAGGGATTCTAATAGTTCTAGCTTGGTCGGCTATAGCTCTAGTTATTGCCTGTCTTATCCACCAGGTTGCATAAGTCGAAAACTTGAAACCTTTCTTATAATCGAATTTTTCTACAGCTTTTATTAAACCAAGATTCCCTTCTTGGATAAGGTCAAGAAATAACATACCTCTTCCAACATATCTTTTTGCAATAGATACAACTAATCTTAGGTTTGCTTCTACTAATTTCTTCTTTGCTATCTCATCTCCATAGCCCATTTTTTCAGCCAAATCAATTTCTTCCTCAGCAGAAAGTAGTGGGATTTTTCCTATTTCTTTAAGGTACATTCTTACAGGGTCGTCAATTGATATTCCTTTAGGAATTGACAAATCCAGTTTAGATACATCTTCCTCTTCATCTTCTGCTTCAACATCTGGATCCTTATCAAATTCCTTATTGAAAATAACAGTATCGTCCTTTATATTTTCATCCAAAATATCTATCCCCATTTGAGCAAAGGTGTCATAGATATTTTCAATCTGTTCTTTGTCTAGCTCCATCTCGCTTAGGGCTTCACCTATTTGCTCATAGGTTAAAGATCCATCTTTTTTACCTTTATCAATCAAATTCTTTACAGCCATTTTTTTCTCTTGCTTCAATTCATTATCCAAAAAAATCAACTCCTTCAAGCTATAAATATACCCTAAAATCCCTAAGCTTCTAATCTATAGATTATCTAATTCCTTAGTAAATTCCATTACACTCATACCTATTTCTATTAATCTGCGCTGGTCTTTCTCATTGCTAGAATCCAATTTTTTTTGTTCCTGTAGCAAATGATTTATCTTCATTTTTAATGAATTTTTTTTAATTATAAGCATCAAATTATAAATTTGTTCAGAAGATATAACTTCATACTTTATATTTTTACCCTTAAATTTCTCTTTGACTACATCAGATAAATTTTTATCTGATAGCATATCAAAAATTTCTCTGCTTTCTTCATTTGAAAAATCATCTTTTGAAAGCATATTTTTTATTACATCATATTCTGAAATATGATTGACTAAATAACTTAAAAAAGAAAACTCAGTAATAAGCCAGGCTTCTTCATCTTTATGTATTTTTATATCATTTTTTTCAGTAAACTTACTTGATTTTTTCATCCCCTGAGTTTCAAACTGTTTTGGACTGAAATATTTTCCATACACCTCACTTCCAATAGATTTAATAGATAGTCCAGTAATATCTGATAGTCTTATGATTTCAGTTTCAATTTCCACAGGACTACTATGCTTTTTCAAAACAAATGATGCTTCTTTTATGAAAGTGACTTTATCCTTTTCCATATCCAAACTATACTTTTTTTGTATCTGTTCAATTTGAAACTGTAGGCTTGATTTTGAATTGCTAATAATTGTTTCAAATTCTTCAGTGGAATTATTGCTCAGATATTCATCTGGGTCATTCCAAGGAGAAAAATCTAAAACAAATGCACTAAGTTCATTGTTTTTTAGTATGTCTATCCCCCGAAGAGTAGCTTTTATTCCAGCTTCATCATTGTCATAGGCTAGATATACATTATTACAATATTTCTTTATACTTTGAGCCTGCTGCTCAGTAAGTGAAGTACCCAAGGATGCAACCGCTGAAGAAAATCCATATTGATGCATGGCTATTACATCCATATAGCCCTCTACTAGAAAAATATCTCTAGTCAAATTATTTTTTGCTATATTTAAGCCATACAAATGATCTTTTTTATGAAAAATAAGTGTATCAGACGAGTTTAGATATTTAGGTAAGCTAGAATCAATTACCCTTCCTCCAAAAGCAATCACTCTTCCTCTTATGTCGAAAATCGGAAACATAATTCGTCCAAAAAAACGGTCCTTTATCTGCGTTCCTCTAGAGACAAATAGCCCACTTTCTATAAGTTCCTTTTCGATGTAGCCTTTAGATAATAGATACTCCCGTAAAGCTGTGCTTCTAGGCGCATATCCTAAACCAAATTTTTTTATGGTTTTATCGCTTAAATTCCTGCGTTTTATGTAGTCTAAAGATTTATCAACATTATTCCAAAGCATCTGAAAGTAATATCTAGCTGCAATCAAATGTATCTGAAGTAATTTTTCCCTTAGCTCTGCAGTCTGCCTTTGCTGCAAAGTAATGGTTTTGTCTTCTGGCCAAGGTATATTGGCTTTTTCAGCTAATACCTTCAGTGCATCCATAAAGTCTAAATTTTCCTTTTTCATAATAAAAGCTATTGCATCTCCACCTTCCCCACAACCGAAACATTTAAATATCTGTTTTTTTTCATTTACCATAAAAGATGGCGACTTTTCGTTGTGAAACGGACATAGACCTTTATAGCTTTCTGCATTACCTTTAAGTTCAACATAGGAGGAAATAATATCTAAAATATTTATCCTTGCTTTTACATCTTCAATAAAATTATCGTCTATCATAGACATCACATCTCCCAAATAGATAAAAGAGGCATATAAGATATTATTCTATATAAAAAGTTTTTTTCCTTCATCTGAAAATTCTAAAATTTATATATTTGATTAAAAAGACTAAAAAGGATGAGAATTCTCATCCTTTTATAACTGATATTAAATTTGAAAATTCTTCAAAATTTAAAGATTGATCTCCGTCTGAGAGTGCATCTTCTGGCTGAGGATGAACCTCTATAATAAGTCCATCAGCTCCTGCTGCAAGCGATGCTAAAGACATTGGCAAAATAAGATTTCTTTTTCCAGTTCCATGGCTTGGATCAGCAATAACTTTTAAACCAGTTTCCTGTTTTATTATAGGAATGGCTGCTATATCCATAGTATTTCTAGTATAGTCATTGAAAGTTCTTATGCCTCGTTCACACATAATTATCTTGGTATTTCCTTGCTTTGCTATATATTCAGCTGCATGTATCCACTCCTTGATAGTCGCTGACATTCCTCTTTTAAGAAGAATTGGTTTATCTTGTTTTCCAGCTTCTACAAGTAGAGAAAAATTTTGCATATTTCTCGAACCTATTTGAATCATATCTGATACTTCATAGACTTCACTTAAGCTTTTTTCATCAATAGCTTCTGTCACCGCCATAATGCCTACTTCTTTTTTCACAGCTTTTAAAATCTCAAGGCCTTCTTTTCTCATTCCTTGAAAAGCAAACGGAGAAGTTCTTGGCTTGTAAGCTCCTCCTCTAAGGATTTTAACGCCTTTTGATTTTATAAATCTAGCTGTTTCCAGTAGCTGGTCATAGGATTCTATAGCGCAAGGTCCAGCTATTATCAGCTTTTCTTTTTCGATATCTATTACGTTTTCATCAAACGGAGCATCTACCTTATTCAATATTTTAGAAATCATTTTTCTTATACTCCTTTATTCCTCTTGTATCAATTTTATTAATCAAATCCTCAAGCTTTATCCCGTCAATAATTAGATTTTTTTCAATGTCATACAGAGGAATCAGTACAAATGCTCTCTCTCTCATCCTAGGATGAGGAATAGTCAATTTATCGTCCTCACAAATTATATCATCAAACAGAAGTATGTCAATATCTATAGTTCTAGGTCCCCAGTGTATCTTTCTCACTCTGTCAAGCTCTAGTTCTATAGTTTGGAGGCTTTCAAGCAGTTCATAAGGAGATAAGGATGTTTCTATGCTAATGCATAAATTTAAAAATGCTTCCTGATTTTCATATCCCCATGGCTCAGTTTCATATACTCTTGATTTATTTAAAATATTACAGCCTTGAATTTCTGCAATCTTATCTATAGCTTTGCTTAGATATTCTAATCTATCCCCCATATTACTCCCTAAAGAAAGAAACGCTTTTACCATATATCCTCCCTATTTCGGATTATGCTTATCCCCATATAATCAAATATTCCCCTTACAGGTGCTTCTGGTTTTCTAATAGTCAATTTAATTTCTTTAATGGTTTTATAATTTTTTAAAATGCAATTGCAAATATTTTCTCCTAGAGCTTCTAAGAGATCATAGCACTTATCCTGTGCGTGGGTTTTTATAATTTCATAAACATCTGCATAGCTTACCGTCATTGTTAAATCATCAGTTTTTCCTGCATCTTTCAAATCCAAATAGAGCTCAGCATCTATAAAAAACTTTTGTCCTAGAGTTTTTTCTTCCTGCAAGACACCATGAGTGCCAAAGAACGCCATATTATTTAGAAGTATTTTATCCATTTTATTGGTTTTCCTTTCTATATATAGCATCTGTAACCATAGCCGCTCTTAGGTTTTCTTTTACATCGTGAACCCTAACAATGTCTACGCCTTGAATGATTCCCATAACTGTAGTAGCTATAGTTCCTTCCACCCTCTCTTTTGGAGGAAGGTCTAGAATTTTTCCTAGCATAGATTTTCTAGATGTACCAAGTAAAATTGGAAGTCCAAAGCATTTAAGCTCTTCTAGTCTTTTCATAACATACATATTTTGCTCAGGTGTTTTTCCAAACCCTATTCCTGGATCTAAAATCAGCTGGTTTCTTTTCATTCCAGCTTTTAGAGCTATTTCAATGGTTTTTTCAAAAAAATCCTTTATGCTCTGCATTATCTCTATACTGTAATCCGTTCCAGTTTGATTGTGCATTACAACTGCAGGGCAATTAAATTCAGCTGCTACCTCTGCCATTTTAGTGTCTTTTTGAAATCCCCAAACATCATTGATTATATCAGCTCCACTTTGCATAGCTTTTCTAGCTACCTCAGATTTATAAGTATCCACTGAAATAAGTGCATTTGTTTTAATTTTTAATGCTTCTATCACTGGAATCAGTCTTTTAATTTCAGTATCTGCATCAACTTCAATAAACCCTGGTCTTGTAGACTCTGCTCCTATATCAATAATATCTGCACCTTGCTCTACCATTTCTAAAGCATGCTTAATAGCGTTATCTACATTTGTAAATTCTCCTCCATCAGAAAAGCTGTCAGGAGTGACATTTAATATACCCATGATATAAGTTTTCTTTCCAAATTCCATCATCGTATATTCTCCTTGCTATTTTATATTTATAAGCGACATAGCCTCTGCTCTTGCTGCTACATCTTTTTCAAATATTCCTCTAACTGCTGATGTTATTGTTTTTGAACCAGGTTTTTTAATCCCTCTCATTGTCATGCACATATGCTCAGCTTCTAGAATAACTACTACTCCATATGGATCAAGAACCTCTACTATTGAATCTGCTATCGTTTTTGCAATTCTTTCTTGAAGCTGAGGTCTTCTTGCAGCAGTCTCAACTACTCTAGCAAGCTTGGATAACCCTGTTAGCTTTCCACCTCTAGGTATATATGCCACGTGTGCTTTTCCAAAAAACGGTACTAGGTGATGCTCGCATACTGAGTAAAAAGATATATCCTTAACTATAACCATTTCTTCATGATTTTCTTCTTGGAAAAATATTTGAAGGTGCTCTCTAGGATCCTGATGAAGACCTGCAAATATTTCCTCAAACATATTTGCAATTCTCTTTGGAGTATCAACTAGCCCCTCTCTATCTGGGTCTTCTCCAATAGCCTCTAAAATATCTCTCACTGCTTTTTTTATCTTATCCTTATCCATTTTTTCAACAGCTTTAATTTCATTTGACATTTTATACTCCTCCTTAGAGTTACAAATAAATTTTACTTTTTAAGAAATAGAAATTACTTTTTTTAAATTCTCAAAATCCTCTTCGTCTCCATATATTAAAGTGGATTCCGTTATAGCTTTTACTAAAAACTTAATATTCTCATGAATCATTTTATCTGCTAGTTCAAGCGAGAATATGTTAATATCCCAGTCATATCCAAGATGTCTAACTAAGCTTCTATTTTGCTCTTTAGTATCATCATCAAATACAAATACATCTACATCTCTTTGCTTGCTATATCCTAGACTTTTAGATGACCCTGTTATAAATATGTATTTGATATCCTTATCTGATAAATAATGTGCCCTCACAAACTCTATTACATCATCGTGAGATAATTCATATCTGCTATGTACTTCTAGCAAGTCATTTACAGTTATTGCCAAGTCAGTATTAACGCTATAGCTTATATTTCCTATTGATTTAACTGGCATCATATTCATAGCGCTATTGCAAATAAACGCTTCGTCAAATGCTTCTAGTTCATCTACACTTACCATCTCTTCACTTAGCTTGTAACCGAGCTCAAAGCTAAGGATTCCTCGTATATTTTTTAGGGCTATTCCACTTAACATGAAAGCATTTTCATCATTGATAAAAAATGTATCTTTTTTTCTAAAAATTATATTAGCTATACTTGTTTCTAGAATATTGGATTTATAATCTAAAAAAACAACATCGTCAAAGCCCGAATTCTTTGCATTTTCTCTAGCGATGTGATTTTCTATATACGAGGTAGTTTTGAACCTGAGCATAGGATTTTCCCCTCTTTTATAGGGATATATCTCCAAGCTAAATCCATTTTTATAGTTATCAAGGGTGTAGGTCAGCTCTCTAGATTCTATGCTGTATCCACTGTCACATAAGGTTAATCTTATAATCTGATTTTCTTTTAAATCTGAGCAGGTTTGCTTTAAATCATGTACTGCCTGCTTAGCAAAGCTTTTTCCTATGTCAAGCTTTTCACTAGTAGCTAAGAGTCTCGAAATATGGTCTTCTAAAAAGTATACTTGCTTGTTTTTAATAAGAAGAGTTTCAAATATACCAAGTCCAAACTTTAAAGCTTTATCATCCCAGTTTAAAACCCCTCTACTTAGAAGTATCATCTTGAATATATCCTCTTAAAGTTTTCATGATAGATTTAGCTTTGTGAAGAGTCTCCATGTACTCATCCTCTGGATTTGAATCCCAAGTAATTCCACCGCCTACTTGAAAAGTAATTCTATCATCCTTTTTTACTATAGTTCTTATAGCTATATTTAAGTCAGCTAAACCATCAAATCCTATATATCCAATCGAGCCAGTATATACATTTCTTCTAGTCGGCTCAAGCTCTTCTATGACCTCCATAGCTCTAATTTTTGGAGCCCCAGTTATAGAACCTCCTGGAAATGTTGCTTTGATAACCTCATAGATATCTTTGTCCTTGTCTATTTCTGATTCTATCGTAGCGACTAAATGGTATACATTAGCATAGGCCTCTATTTTAAATAGCTCTGGAACCTTAACGCTTCCTATCTCTGATACTCTTCCTAAATCATTTCTCTCAAGGTCTACTATCATAAGTAGTTCAGCCTTGTCCTTTTCACTATTTGAAAGTTCAGTTTTGAAAAATTCATCCTGCTCAGGGTTGTCTCCTCTTGGCCTAGTTCCTTTAATAGGTCTAGTTTGGATTTTTCTATTTTCTACCTTAATAAACCTTTCAGGAGAATTCGAAATAACCTGCACATCTTCAAAATTCAGAAGTCCACCAAAAATAGTAGGTCCAACTTCTCTCAGCTCCGAATATATATCAAAAGCGCTTCTCTTTGTTTTACCTTCAAATCTTTGAGTTAAATTTGCTTGATATATGTCTCCGCTTCTAATATATTGTCTTACCTTTTCTATGCTGTCTATATACTCCTGCTTAGTAAAATTTGATTTTAGCTGAACTTCTTCGTCTACTGAGCTTAGTTTTTCAGCAGGTGTATGATTTAGAATCAACTCTTCTTTTTGTATGATAAGCTTTTCTTCCCTATCCTTATCCAAATCTGCAGAGACTAAATACAGCTTTCTTTCTTTATGGTCAACTACATAGGCCCAGTCGTACAAGCCAAAATATAAATCCGGAACTTCCATATCAACTATAGTTTTATTTTCTATTTTTTCAATATATCTGCCTAAGTCATACGAAAGATAACCAACTGCACCTCCATTAAAAGGAAGTAAAGATTTCGTATCATTATTACTTGCAAAAGAATATTTATTCATTATAGTTCTAAATTTATCTATACACTCAGGATCATTTGAGTACTTTACTACCTCAAATGGATTTGATGCTATTATGCTATATCTGCCATATTCATCGTGGTAAAGACTACTTTCAAGTATAAAGCTATGAGGTTCATCTTTTATTAGTTCAAAAATTTCAATAGGTTCAATGTATTTTTTTATCTCTTTTATCATTATTTGCACCCTCTTGCATTTTCTATGAAATTTCTAAATAAATCATGCCCGTGCTCTGTAAGTATAGCTTCAGGATGAAATTGAACACCTTCGATAGGATATCGCTTATGTCTTACCCCCATAATCTCTCCATCTATAGTCTGCGCTGATATTTCCAATTCACTTGGAAAATTTTGCTCATTTATTACTAGAGAGTGATATCTAGTAACTCCAAGGGGATTAGGTAAATTTTTAAACATTCCTTTTTCATCGTGCTTTATTCTATGTACATGACCGTGAATAGGTCTTTTAGCTTTTATTATTTCTCCTTTAAAAGCTTCTCCAATTGCTTGATGCCCTAAGCAAACTCCTAGAATAGGTAGCTTGTCTTTGAAATAATCAATTGCTTCTAAAGAAATCCCTGCTTCTTTAGGAGAGCATGGTCCTGGTGATATTAGTAAAATTTCAGGATTTTTTGCTAGTATTTGTTTGACTGAAATGCTGTCATTTCTAACTACTTCTACATCTTCACCTAACTCTCTTAGGTACTGATAGATGTTATAACAAAAAGAATCAAAATTATCAATCATCAAGATCAAGTTAATTCCCTCCCAAATTGTGTACGCAAAAAATCACCTTCCCCACAGAAAAGGTGATTAGTCTTCGCTGTGCAGCGGATGCAATTTACAGTCGCGGTACTACCTTCGTTTAAAGGCGACTTCCCAGCCTTTAACACTTAACGCTGCAAATTTACTCTGCGTAAAGCTTTATGTATATATATTCATAATTATAACCTTAGTGTTAATTTCTTGTCAACCAAAAAACGTTCATTTACATTTTAATTATTCCATCGCTATAAGCTCTACTCTAACAACTCCGCTTATTCTTTTTAAAATAGTTAAAAATGCATCCATTTCAAGCTCCATACTGGACATATCAAATGTGATTGATAAATTAGCTATTTTATTTATAGGGATGTCTTGACTTATTGTCAAAACATTGGCTTTATTTTCTGCTAATATTCTTAATATCGAGGACAGTACCCCAGGCTCATGGTTTAATAAAAATGACACAGTAGCCTTATTTCCTATCATACCTTCAGATACATTAAATACATGGTCTTTATATTTATAAAAGGTACTTCTACTAATACCTAGTTTTTTTACTGCATCTGTTATTCCTTTTGCTTTGCCTGTTCTGAGCATCTCCTTAGCCTCAACTACCTTTTCATACACTGAAGGTAGAATTGTGCTATCTATAATGAGAAATTTCTTCATTGTCTTGCCCCCTAATTACAGCTTTAGTTTGATTTTATATCTAAATTATAATTCCTTGACATTTTAGACCATGCATAAAAAAATATAACTCAAAATTAGTATACATCTTAAAAATTATAGCATACCTTTATTCAAGATGTAAAGCATGCATATTTATCTGAAATTAAGCATTTGTAATGTTTTAACGAATTATGAAATTTAATATTTATAAATTTCATTATTTCTAATAAATTATTATCATTAATTTAAAATTAAAAAGCCAGTTTAGATGAAGAACTTCGTCTATTCCAGCTTTTTAACTATAAAAATTCATATTATATTTTAATCTTTTATTGAGATACTATTTAACTACCTCAAGAGTTTTATCTACTACATTGTCAACACTAAAACCAAAATGCTCCATTAATTTTTCTATTGGAGCAGAAGCACCAAAGGTATCTATTCCTATTGCAGTTCCTTTATTTCCTAGGTATCTATACCACGGCATAGTAACTCCAGCTTCTACAGATACTCTAGCTTCTACATTGCTAGGAAGTACCTCTTCTTTATATTCTTTAGATTGCATTTCAAACACATTCATATTTGGCATTGATACTATTCTTACATCCAGACCTTTTTCTTTTAATACTTTTTTAGCTTCTACTAGTAATGAAACCTCAGAGCCCGAGCCCATAAGAATTGCATCTGGAGTAGCTTTTTCTTCTTTAGATAGGATGTATCCACCCTTCTTAACATTTTCATTCACTCCATCTAGCTTTGGAAGGTTTTGTCTTGTTAGAACCATAACGCTTGGACCATCAGTTTTTTCAAATGCCGCAACATAAGAATAGCCTGTCTCCATATAGTCTGCAGGTCTCCACACGCTAAGTCCTGGCATCATTCTTAAGCTTGAAACGTGCTCTATAGGCTGATGAGTCGGTCCATCTTCTCCTACTCCTATTGAATCATGAGTGAAAATAAACATAGCCGGTATATTCATAAGAGAAGCCAGTCTAATAGGCGTTCTCATATAATCAGAGAAAACAAGGAAAGTAGAACCATAAGCTCTTAGTCCTCCGTGAAGTACTATACCGTTAACTATAGCTCCCATGGCATGTTCTCTGATACCAAAGAATATATTTGCTCCCATATCATCTACTAAAAAATCACCTTTTTCTTTAAGATAAGTCTTTGTAGATTCATTTAGGTCAGCTGATCCTCCAACTATATTTGGAACATATTTTGCGATTTTATTTAATATATCTCCACCTGAAGCTCTAGTAGCCATACTGTCACTAGAAGTTTCAAATATAGATTTATCTTCATACAATTCCTTAGAAATCTCATTGCTGTGATATTTTTTCCACTCTCTATAAAGCTCTGGATTTTCCTTAGCATAATCCACAAGCTTTGACTGCCATTCTTTAAAAGTTTTTTCTTTTTTCTTGCTAAGTCTCATAAAGTGGTCTTTTACATCTTCAGGGATTTCAAATTCGCTATAATCACTCCATCCAAGAGCCTCTCTTGTTAGCATAGCTTCATCCTTGCCAAGTGGAGAGCCATGAACTTTAGAAGTACCTGCTTTATTAGGACTTCCAAAGCCTATTATGGTCTTAACCATAATAAGTGTAGGCTTGCCTTTTGACTTATGAGCTTTTATTATAGCTTTTCTTATAAGACCAGCATCATTACCGTCTTTAACTACGATAACATTCCAGTGCATTGCCTCAAATCTCTTTTTTACATCTTCGCTAAAAGAAATATCAGTACTTCCATCTATAGTAATTTTATTATCATCATAAAGAGCAACTAGCTTATCTAGCTTAAGCGTTCCTGCAAGTGAAGCTGCTTCATATGTGATTCCTTCCATCATATCGCCGTCTCCAGCAAGTACATAGGTATAGTGATCTACTATATCAAATTTAGATGTATTAAACTTTCCAGCTAAATGTCTTTCCGCTATAGCCATACCCACTGCATTTGCAAAGCCTTGTCCTAGCGGTCCTGTAGTAGTTTCCACTCCTACGGTATGACCATATTCTGGATGACCTGGAGTCTTGCTGTCAAATTGTCTAAAGTTTTTAAGCTCATCTAAAGGCAATCCATAGTTAAATAGATGAAGTAGTGAATAAAGAAGCATTGAGCCGTGCCCAGCCGATAGTACGAATCTATCTCTATTTTCCCATGTAGGATTCTGAGGAGAAATTCTTAAAAATTTGCTCCATAATGTATATGCCATTGGTGCTGCACCCATTGGTAGTCCAGGGTGGCCAGAGTTAGCTTTATTGATGCTATCGATAGATAAAAATCTTATCGAATTTATAGCTCTTTCATCGATTTTTTTCACTTTAAAACCTCCAATTAAAATTCGTTTTATTTACTTTATTATTTTACCATAATATATTCATTTTTGATAAAAAATCGCTTCAAAGAAAATACAATGAGATAAATATCCCATTGTATTTTGATTAACTGCTACTTATCTCTAGTTACATTTACACTTTCCTTTATAACTGCCTGAGCTGCTGCAAGTCTAGCTATTGGAACTCTATATGGCGAGCAAGAAACATAATCTAGACCTAATCTATGGCAGAACTCTACAGAAGATGGCTCCCCACCATGCTCTCCACAGATTCCAAGCTTAATATTTGCTCTAGTTTTCTTTCCTAAATCAACAGCTATTTCCATAAGCTTTCCTATACCCTTTTGATCTAGCACTTCAAATGGACTTTTTTCAAAAATACCTTTAGATTCATAATCAGATAAGAATTTACCTGCATCATCTCTCGAGAAGCCATATCCCATTTGAGTAAGGTCATTAGTTCCGAAGCTAAAGAATTCCGCCTCAGTAGCTATTTCATCTGCTGTTATTGCTGCTCTAGGAACCTCTATCATAGTTCCTATTAGGTAGTTTACTTTATCATTTCTTTCTTCAAATACTAATTGAATTTCTTCTTCTATTTCTTTTTTAACATATTTAAGCTCAACAACGTCTCCTATAAGAGGTATCATTATTTCTGGAAGTATAGACTCCATTCCAGATTTTTTTATATCTAAAGCAGCTTCGATTATCGCTCTTGTCTGCATTCTGTATATTTCTGGATAGGTAACAGCAAGTCTGCATCCTCTATGCCCAAGCATAGGGTTAAATTCAGCCAAATCTTCTATTCTATCTTTTAAATCTTCAAAAGCTATATTCATAGACTCCGCTAAAGATTTAATGTCTTCATCACCATGTGGCAAGAATTCATGAAGTGGAGGATCTAAAAGTCTTACTGTAACAGGCCTTTCTCCCATAGCCTCATAGATTTCATAGAAATCCTTTCTTTGCATAGGAAGAAGTTCATCAAGAGCTTTTTTTCTTTCCTCTAAAGTAGTAGACACTATCATCCTTCTAACTGCAGGAATTCTTTTCTCATCAAAGAACATATGCTCAGTACGGCAAAGTCCAATTCCTTCTGCCCCAAACACTACTGCTTGAGCTGCATCCTTAGGAGTGTCCGCATTGGTTCTAACTTTCAATCTTCTAAATTCATCTACCCAGGTCATGAATTTTTCAAAATTTCCACTTAGCTCTGGCTGAATCTTAATAATTTCTCCTCTATATACTGTTCCAGCACTTCCATCAAGAGAAATAAATTCTCCCTCTTTTATAATTTCATTCTTAACTTTAATAACTTTAGAAGCCTCATCAACTCTTATTTCACTACATCCAGCTACGCAGCATTTACCCATTCCTCTTGCAACAACTGCAGCATGAGATGTCATTCCACCTCTAGCTGTAAGAATACCCTCTGCCGCTACCATTCCCTCTATATCCTCAGGAGATGTCTCTTGTCTTACTAGGATAGATTTTTCTCCTCTAGCTTTCGCTGCAACAACATCATCTGCATGGAAATAAATCTTTCCAGAAGCAGCACCAGGAGATGCTGGAAGTCCTTTTGCGATAATTTGAGCATCTGCTAAAGCTTTTGGCTCAAACATTGGATGCAGTAACTGGTCTAATTGATTAGGCTCTATTCTCATTATTGCTTCTTCTTTAGAAATAAGATTTTCATCTACTAAATCAACTGCAACATTGATTGCTGCATGAGCAGTTCTTTTTCCAGCTCTAGTTTGAAGTAAAAATAATCTCTCATTTTCTATAGTAAACTCAATATCTTGCATATCCTTGTAATGGTGCTCTAGCTTTTTAGTTGCATCCACAAATTGACTGTAAACTTCTGGCATAATATCTTTTAGCTCAGAGATTTCATTTGGAGTACGTATACCTGCAACTACATCTTCTCCTTGCGCATTTATCAAGAACTCTCCAAAGAGTTTATTTTCTCCATCCGCTGGATTTCTAGTAAATGCAACACCTGTTCCAGACTTATCACCCATATTTCCAAACACCATGGACTGTACATTTACTGCAGTTCCTAAATCGTGAGGAATATCATTAAGCTTTCTATATATCATAGCTCTAGGATTGTTCCAAGACTCAAATACAGCTTTAATTGCAAGCTCTAGCTGTTTCATTGGATCTTGTGGAAACTCTTCATGCTTTTCTTCGAAATATACTTTTTTGTACATTTCAACTAAAACCTTTAAATCCTCACTATCTAAATCTGTATCGTTGTGAACTCCTTTTTTCTCTTTCATTTCCTCAAGTAAGGATTCAAACCTAACCTTTGGAATTTCCATAGCTACGTCTGAAAACATCTGAATAAATCTTCTATAACTATCATAAGCAAAACGCTCATTGCCTGTAGATTTTGCAAGACCTTTTACTGCTTTGTCATTAAGTCCAAGGTTAAGTATAGTATCCATCATTCCAGGCATTGAAAAAACTGCTCCAGAACGAACAGAAACAAGAAGTGGATTTTCTTCGTCAGAGAACCTTTTATTTAATGTTTTTTCTACTTCAGCAAGATGAAGCTTAATTTCATCTATTAGTGATGGCCATAGAGTTTTTCCTTCATCGTAGAAATTAATACAAGCCTTCGTAGTTATAGTAAATCCTGGAGGAACAGGAAGCCCTATATTAGTCATTTCAGCTAAATTAGCACCCTTCCCACCAAGTAGTGATTTCATTTCTTTTGAACCTTCATGAAAACTATATACAAATTTATTATCCATAATTAATTAACCTCCCATGAATATATCATAATTAATCTTTAAAAACCTTTATTCCATTACGTTTTAAAATACTAATAATAAGCTCTGCTGTCTCTTCAATAGCTTTATTCGAAACGTCTATTATCGGACAGCCTATTTTTTTCATGATTTTTTCTGCATAATCTATTTCATCTAATATCCTTTCCATACTCGCATAGCTAGAACCTTTAGGAAGTCCTAGAGCCTTTAATCTTTCTTCTCTTATCTCATTTAGTTTTGTAGGAGAATTCGTAAGCCCTATAACTCTTTTAGCCGGAACCTCGTATATTTCTTTTGGTGGTACTGATTCTGGAACAAGAGGAACATTGGCAACCTTTATGTTTTTATTTGCCAGATACATAGAAAGAGGAGTTTTAGATGTACGAGATATACCAAGAATTACTACATCTGCCTTTGATAGACCTCTTGGATCCTTTCCATCGTCGTATTTAACTGCAAATTCTATTGCCTCAACTCTTTTAAAATAAGCTTCATCTAGCTTTCTTATAGTACCAGGCTCTCTTGCTGGTTCCAAATGAGTTGACTCTCTAATAGCAGCTATAAGCGGGCTTAACAAATCCACTGCAATAAGCCCAGATTCAGCAGTAAAATCTTTTATGTATTCTATGAACTCTTTATCAACCAGTGTGTAAAAAAGTACTGCATTAGATTCATTTGAAGCCTCTTTTAATATTTCACTTAGAAGCTTTAAGTTAAGAACATAAGGAAATCTTTTTATCTCATAATCATCCAATTCAAATTGAGATATAGCTGCTTTTGCAACCTGTTCACCTGTTTCTCCTAGAGAATCAGATATTATATATACTGATAATATGCTCATTAGCATCCTCCGTTAGATTAGTTTTGTAATATCTCCATAAATAATCTGGCTACCGTAGTTTTCGAAAATCTTCCAACAACAACATACTGCTCGTTATTTCCTTCTTTTTCAATTTGAACTACAGGCAGACTATCTACTTCATGCTCTATTAGCTTTCTAAGTGCATCTTCTACAGTCTCATTTTCCTTGACACAAATGATATTCGGCATTCTTGTCATTGCCATACTAACTGGTATAGAAGATATATCTCCATTTCCTATTGCGCTTTTTAATAAATCCTTTCTGGATACTACTCCACTAAGATATTTATTAGATGTGATAAATATCGAGCCTACGTCCTCTAGGAACATGGTTACTATTGCACTGTGAATAGATACATTTTCCTCTATGATGATTGGTATACTCATTACATTTGCAACTTTTTTGTTGCTTATTTCTCTTATGCTATATGATTTAATTGCATTTTCTGTATAAAAATATCCTACCTTGGGACGTGCGTCTAAAAGTCCGCTCATTGTAAGTATGGATAAATCTGGTCTAAGAGTCGCTCTAGTAAGTCCTAGCTTACTAGCAATCTGCTCACTTGTAATGGGCTGGTCAGCTTTTACAATATCAATGATTTTTTGCTGGCGTTCAGTAATTTGAATTTTCCTCACCTCCATTGTGACATATTATATACATATAGTATGTCATATTGTTCTTGGTGTCAATATATTAAATGCTAGATTTTTGTCAAAAATTCCAGTTACTATTATTTACCCATAATTTTCTATACCTTATCTAAATAATATAAATATCTTATAAAATAATAATTTCTTAAAATAATAAAATTCACTAATATAACAATTATTTTACTTTTTCTTGAAATAAAAAAACACGACAGCCTCTGATAAGGTTGTCATGTTTTTCTATATTATATATTGATTTTATTATGCATTCACAATTTTAGATAAATCAGCAACAGATTCCATTGTAGTTCTTATATTTGAAAGCATAGCAAGTCTATTTGCTCTAATATCCATATTTTCGTCCATTATCATTACGCTGTCAAAGAATGCATCTACACTATCCTTAATAGAGATTAATAACTCTAAAGCCTTAACATATTCTCTTCTTGCCAGCATAGCTTCAACCTCAGCTTTAATACTATTATATGCAGTATTTAGCTTTGCTTCACTATCATGAGCAAATAAAGCTTCATCTACCTTTCCAGCAATTGCTTCCTTGGAAATGTTTGATATACGGCTAAAAGTCTGAAGAGCCTCAGTTACGCTATTATTTTTAACCCAAGCATCTAAGTCCTTAGCTCTTATTAATAAATCAAATGGATTAGAATCCTCTATATTAATAATTGCATCAACTACATCGTAGCGTATACCCATATCAGTAAATAGATTCTTAAGTCTAAGCTCAAAGAATGACATAAGGTCAGATTTAACTGACTGCTTGTCCATATCTTCAAAATCAAAATTTTCTAGAGCTAAATCAAGTAGATCGAACAATCTCACATCTAGCTTCTTTTCCATCATAATATTAAGTATGCCAAGAGCCTGACGTCTAAGCGCATATGGATCCTGAGAACCTGTAGGCTGAATACCTATAGCAAAGAAGCCAGCTACTGAGTCCAATCTATCTGAAAGTGCCAGAATTATACCTTCATTTGTAGATGGAAGCTCATCTCCAGCAAATCTAGGAAGATAATGCTCGTATATAGCCTCCGCTACTTCACTTGGCTCGTTTGAAAGATTCGCATAGTATCTTCCCATTATACCTTGTAGCTCTGTAAATTCAAAAACCATAGCTGTTGTCAAATCTGCTTTTGAAAGGTAAGCCGCTCTATCTAGATTTGGCAAAGTTAAAGCTAGAGCTTTTGCAATTTTTTCTGATAGGTTTTGAATTCTCTTAGTTTTATCTAGTATAGTTCCTAGTTTTTGTTGGAACACTATAGTATCTAATCTTTCTACATAAGCCTCTAGAGGCTTTTTAGTATCTTCATGATAGAAAAATAGTGCATCACTAAGTCTAGCATCCAGTACTTTTTCATTTCCTCTTTTAACATTGTCTATCGCATAGCTATCGCCATTTCTTACAGTTATGAATTTATTTAGAAGCTTGCCATCTGCATCAAGTACAGGGAAATATCTCTGATGCTCTTTCATAGGAGTGATGATTGCTTCCTTTGGAAGCGATAGATAGCTCTCGTCAAACTCTCCATAAAAAGCTGTAGGATACTCTACAATATAATTTACTTCCTCTAGTAAATCCTCATCCATCATAAGAGTTCCACCAAGAGAATCAGCTACAGCTTTACACTGCTCTAATATTAATGCTTTTCTTTGCTCATCATCTAGAATTACAAAGTTCTCTTTAAGCTTAGCTTCATATTCATCAGGAGTATTAATTACTATTTCACTGCTGCCTAAGAATCTATGTCCTTTTGTAATATTGCCTGTTTTAATGCCTTCAATTTCAAAATCAATTACTTCTTCATCCATTAGGCATACGAAATATCTTATCGGTCTTACAAAACGGATATTTTTGCCACCCCATCTCATAGATTTAGGGAAGGTAGTTGATTTTATCATTCCTTCAAAAATATCTTTAAGCAGGCCTTTTACAGCTTGCCCTTCTTTTGTAAGCTTAATATGAGCGTATTCATCTTTGCCCACTGTTTTAAAGTATACTTCCTCTGGACTGATATCTTTGCCTTTTAGAAATCCAAGAAGAGCTTTGCTTGGGTTATTATTTTCATCAAAAGCAATTTTCTTAGCTGGACCTTTTAGTTCTTCTTCAACAGTAGCTTGATTTTCTGCCAGCTCATCTATAACTACCACAAATCTTCTAGGTGTGCATTTTAGTTCTATAGATTTATATTCAATATGAAGTTCTTTAAGTGTTTTTTCTAGATATCCCTTCATATCAGCTTTTGTTTTTGCAATAAATCTAGCTGGAATTTCCTCAGTTCCTATCTCAAATAATAGCTTTTTATTCATTGATATCACCACCTTTTAGTAATGGGAATCCCATTTCTTCACGTTGCTTTACATATGCTGAAGCAATTTTTCTAGCCATATTTCTAACTCTTCCTATATAAAGAGCTCTTTGACTTACTCCGATAGCTCCTCTTGCATCTAATAAATTAAAGGCGTGAGATGATTTAAGTACGTAGTCATAGGCAGGCATTACAAGGCTCTCATCAATAAGTCTAGTAGCTTCTTTTTCATAGGTATTGAACATATTAAGAAGCATATCCTTATCAGATAGCTCAAAACTGTATACAGAATGCTCGTACTCAGCTTTTTTGAATACTTCTCCATATTTAATTTCATCAGTGAAATCTATATCATACACGTTGTTTTTCTCTTGCAGATATAGAGCTATTCTTTCCAATCCATAGGTAAGCTCAGCAGACTCAAGTTCACAGTCAATAGAACCTACTTGCTGAAAATAAGTAAATTGAGTAATTTCCATTCCATCAAGCCAAACTTCCCAGCCTAGCCCCCATGCTCCAAAGGTAGGGTTTTCCCAGTTGTCTTCCACAAATCTAATATCATGCTCTTTAGGATTAATTCCTATAGCTTCAAGTGATTTAAGATAAATATCTTGAATATTATCTGGTGATGGCTTCATTATTACTTGGAATTGATGATGCTGATATAGTCTATTCGGATTTTCGCCATATCTTGCATCTGCTGGTCTTCTTGACGGCTCTGTATAGCATACTTTCCAAGGCTCTGGCCCAAGTGCTCTTAAAAAGGTTGCTGGATTCATAGTTCCTGCACCTTTTTCGCTATCATACGCTTGCATTATGATACAGCCTTGGTTTGACCAATATTCTTGAAGTTTCAATATCATTTGCTGAAAATTCATTTTATATGCCCCCATTTGCATTAGTTTATAAGGTTAATATTATTAATATAGAACAAATCAGAGGCTCTAGTCAACCATTGCATGCAAAAAAGACCCTATCTCACTAGAATAAGGTCTTTTTGCAAAGTATAAGATTATGAAATTAAATTTCTTTATTTTCCTCTTCTTCTTTTATTACTTCTTCAGTCACATCAGCAGAATCTTTTTTACCCATTTTTTCATCTACCATTTTCTTTACTTCAGCAACTTTTTCTTCTGTCATTTTATTTACATCTATTTCTTCTCCGTCTTCCTTTACTATCTTAATAGTATATTTAGTTACAAAAGCTGCTCCTACTCCTATCATAGCAACAACCGGAGCCATAACAAGTCCAATAGCGCCTACAGTAACTGGAAGATTAAGTAAAACCTCTCCGTCTTTTTCCACTAGAACTCTTGTTACATTGCCTTTTTTAAGAAGGTCTTTTAGTGTGTCTGTAACTTCACTGCTTTTGATGTTGATATTTTCCATAAAACTGTGTTGGCTTTTTTCTAAATAGATGATAGCATCTATAACATCGCCTTCACAAGCATTAAGCGCATCTCTTGCCTGCTCATATGTCACACCTGTTCTGTCTACAACTTGATCAATTTTTTCTAATGTTACCATTTTAAAACCTCCTTAATAATTATCAATAAAATTTATAGATTTTAAATTTAATGTCCCTAGATATTCTTCAATATAATGATGTAGCAGTCGTTTTAGTTCAGCGAGTATGATTTTTGACACCTTTGCATTTACAGCTAAGCTCATGTCATTAGAATATACATACTCTACAAATCTGATGGTTGTCTTATCAAACTCCATCAAAGGCTTTACTTTACTACTGCAATCCTTACAGATAATTCCACCTTCAATTATACTGAAATATCTAGAACGCTCTAACTGTATGATACCACAATTTGCACACTTTAAAACTTCAGGTTTAAAACCTGAGCACTCTAAAATCTTTAATTCATAAATGATTCGCATAAGCTCTAGCTTTTGAGTATCTAGCTCCAGCAGTATATCTAGTGTATCTTTTAATAAATTAAATAATTTTATATTGGTTTGGTGTTCTATCATAAGTTTTTCAGATAGTTCCATAAAATAAGAGGCATAAAAAAATTTATCTAAGTCAGTAGAAATTTTATAATAGTTTTTTATAAGTTCTACCCTTTGAAGTCTATATGAACCAGATTGGTGAGTTAACACAAAATTTGAATATGCAAATATCTGAGAAGCTGACATAAGAGGGCTTTTCACTCTTTTCGAAGCTTTCGTAAACACTGTAATTTTGCCTAGCTTCTGGCTCACTATAGTGAGTATTGTATCTGCCTCGCCATATTTAACCGTTTTTACTACTATACCTTCTGTTTCTATTTGCATGATTTTTCCTACTTATCTTCGTATCCAAATGAGCGAATATAGTTTTCTCTATCTCTCCAGTTTTCTTTAACTTTAACCCAAAGCTCTAAAAATATTTTACTCCCAAGAATCATCTCTAATTCTTCTCTTGCAGCCTTGCCTATTCCTTTAATTTTTCTTCCCTGACTTCCAATTATTATTTTCTTATGAGATTCTCTTTCGCAATAAATCACAGCAGAAATATCAATTATATCCTTATCCTTACGCTTTTTCATCGCTTCTATATCAACTGCTATTCCATGAGGAATTTCTTGATCAGTATACATAAGCAGCTTTTCTCTTATTATTTCTGAAACTAGAACCTTCTCAGGCTGGTCAGTAATCATATCTACTGGAAAATAAAGAGGTCCAGCTTCCATATACTTTGCAAGCACTTTTATTAAGGTGTCGTTATTAGTTCCCTTAAGAGCAGATACTGGTACTATCTCATCAAATATGCCTATTTTTGAATACATGTTGATAAGGACCATCAGTTCTTCCTTTGAAAGCTTATCTATTTTATTTATAGCTAGTATTTTTTTTGATTTGTTTGTTTTTAAGGTTTCAATTATATCTGAATCTTTTTTGCCTATAGATTTTGAATCATCCACCACAAATAATATTACATCAGTATCTCTCATAGATGAATGTGAGACCTTGAGCATATAATCGCCTAGTCTGTTTTGGGGCTTTTGGATTCCTGGTGTATCCATAAATACTATCTGCATTTCATCATCGTTATAAATAGCCCTGATTTGATTTCTAGTAGTTTGAGGTTTATCGCTCATGATAGCAATTTTTTCTCCGACTAGAGAGTTCATCAATGTAGATTTCCCTACATTAGGCCTTCCTATAATACTTACAAATCCAGATTTAAAATTCTTTTTACTTGAGTTATTTTTCATCATACCATCCTTTTTTATAAATCATCACTTGTAAATGAATGCGGTAGCAAATCATCTATAGTGTATTCTTTTATTATATTTTTACTTGTGCTTCCTAGTATTATTTTTAAATCCTTGCTAAACTCCACTATAACCTGTCTGCAAATACCACAAGGAAAAGTTTCATCATCATTTGAAGAAGCCACTGCTATTTTTTCAAACTCAGTTTCCCCTTCAGATATAGCTTTAAATATAGCAGTTCTTTCAGCACAATTTGTTGCTCCAAAAGATGCTACCTCAACATTACAGCCAGTATAGACCTTGCCACTTTTTGTAAGAAGAGCTGCCCCTACCTTGAATTTTGAATATGGAACATAGGCATTTTCTTTTGCCTGCTCTGCAAGTTCAAGTAATTTAAAATTATCCATATTTATATCATCTCCTAGTTACTTTTGATTAAAAAACTACCTTAAACAATAGTGTTATAACAAGGATTCCTAAAATTCCTCCATAAATCACTTCTCTTAAGGTGTGAATTCTCCCTTCTATTCTGCTCTGAGCTACTAATAAAGCTAGCATAAACGAAAGAGTTGCTACTAACGCATTTTCAGAAATATATCCTATTGATGTGGCTAGTGCAAAAGATAATGCTGCATGACCACTTACTACTCCACCTTGTACATGGCTTCCCTTAGGTGAAAGTGTTTTTCCTGCCACGACAAAAAGCAGAGTAATAATTATACCTATAATAGTCACATGGACATCTTGATTTTTTATCTTGATTAATAAAGATAAGGTAGAGGGATTTAATCTGTCAAAGAATACTAAATACGCTACCATAATAGAGTTAAGTGCAGAAACAAGTACAGCTCCAGCGGCTACATCCTTTGCTATTTTAGCAAGGGGACTGTATTCTGTCGTTACTAAATCCACAGTTTTTTCTATGGCAGTGTTGAACATTTCGGACAAGATGACAAGTGAAATAGAAAAAAACACTGCTATAATTTCTATTCGGCTCAAGTTCAAAAAAAGCGTAAGAAATAACACCAATATTGCTATTGCATAGTGAATCTTCATATTTCTTTGGCTTTTTAGAGTATATATTATACCATCAATAGCATAGTTAAATGTTTTTATGAGGTTTGTGTTTTTTTCCAAGACATCTCCTCCTTACTATCTATTAATGCCCAGAGCTTCTAGTACCTTATTTTGTTTTTCCATCATCAAGCTTTCTTCTTGTTTGGTCATATGGTCATAGCCTAAAAGATGAAACATGGAATGACAAACCAAAAATGCCATTTCCCTTTCAAATGAATGTCCATATTCCTCTGCTTGTGAAAATGCTCTTTCTACTGATACCACAATATCCCCTAGTGCAACAGGAAAATTAGAAATGCTTGTGTTAATGTCAGAAAGCTCTTGCTTTTCATACATTGGAAATGAAAGCACATCTGTGGCTTTATCCATATTTCTATGTTTGCTATTTATCTCTTTAATAAGCTCATCAGTAGTGAAGGTAAGCGAAATCTCTACTTCCTTGGTAAATCCCTCAAGCTCTAGAGATTTTAGCATAACGCTCTCGAGCATTTTTATTAAATCATTTGCTGGAATATAATTTGAATCATTTTCAAATAAAAGCTGAAGCATTTACTGTCCCCCTCGCTTATTTTTGAAAGTATTTGATTTGTTTGCTTGTTTTTCTTGCTCTTTAAAGGCCACCTTTTTTTCATACTTTTCATAAGCTTTGATGATTCTTTGTACTAATTCATGTCTTACAACGTCTTTTTCATTAAGCGCTGAAATGCCTATTCCTTTTACATCTTTTAGCACCTCTGTTGCATGAATTAAACCACTTTTCTTTACACCCGGCAAATCTATTTGGGTAATATCTCCTGTAACAACAGCTTTAGAGCCAAAGCCAAGTCTTGTAAGGAACATCTTCATCTGCTCCTGAGTTGTATTTTGCGCCTCATCTAAAATTATAAAAGAGTTGTCTAAGGTTCTTCCTCTCATATAGGCAAGTGGAGCAACCTCAATCATACCTCTTTCCATGTATTTTGCAAATTTGTCAGCTCCCATTATATCAAAAAGAGCATCGTACAAAGGTCTAAGGTATGGATCTACCTTGTCCTTTAAATCTCCTGGTAAAAAGCCTAAGCTCTCTCCTGCTTCTACTGCTGGCCTTGTAAGTATTATTCTGCTTATTTCTTCTCTTTTAAAAGCCATTACTGCCATAGCCACAGCTAGATATGTTTTTCCAGTCCCAGCTGGTCCAATACATACTGTAATATCATTATTTCTTATATTAGAGATATATTCCTTTTGACCTAAAGTTTTAGGTTTTATAGGATTTCCTTTTGCAGAAAGCACTATTACATCATCGGACAAATCCGATAGCTTTTCTTCAGATTTAGTGGACACCAAATCCATAGAATAATATATAGTTTGAGGACTAAGTTTTTCACCTTTTTGAACTAACTTAAACAAATCATGCATCAATCTTTCTGCATTTTCAACTTGAGTTTTATCACCTATAAGAACAACATTGCCATCTCTAAGCACAACATGAATGCCAAATTGCTCTTCTATCATCTTTATATTTTTATCAAAATTTCCGAATAGCTCTCTTTGAAAAGCTTCATCGTGAAGTTCGAGTTTTTTTTGTTCCAACAAACAATTTTCCTCCTTGGTAAGTTGTATTATATTAGCAAAACAATCAATTTTACAATTTTAGCCTATTTTTTATTATACCATTTTAAAGAACTTATTAACATAGCTAAGCAGTGCAAAGTATTTATTTACTTAAGCTTTACACTTGCCTTTTTATTTTTTTAATACCCTAGAATTCTTTCTTAATGTTTAGAAGTCTTTTTCATAGGGTAGGAATATACACGAATGCAGTAAGCTTATGTATCCTTAAAGGAAAACCCAAAGCTTTACTTACTGTTAATCACAATTTTAAATTTAGGGGGTAATATAATGTCTATATTAGCAAACTACTTACAAACTGGTGATTGGAAAGGCGAAAAACACGTTCCTGTTATTCATGCACCAGAATCTATTTCAGCAAATGTTTTGACTGAAATTAAATTATCAATCGGGGATGCAATAGCACATCCAAACACTTTAGAGCATCATATTTCATGGTTTAAGCTTTTCTTCCTAGCCGAAGGAGCTAAATTCCCAGTTGAGCTTGGAACTTACAATTTTATGGCTCATGGAGAAGGCGAAATGTTTACTGAGCCAGTAGCTATTGCAAAGGTTAAGCTTCCTTCTTCTGGAAAGCTAATAGCTATTAGCTACTGCAATATCCACGGATTATGGGAAAATTCAGCTGATGTAACTGTAATATAATCTAGCTAAATTTATATTTATATAGAAATTTACAGCTTCGATAAATGCATGAATTAAGTAAGTTTTATTTTAATTTTAACAAAAAGCAGGATTATAATCCTGCTTTTTGTGTTTTTTAGAGTTAATTTATGCTATAATTATACTATCATTAATTATAGGAGTGTGTTTATGTCAAATAATTTAGAAGTTGGTATGATAGTTGAAGGTAAAGTGGTTCAATTAAAACCATTTGGAGCTTTTATTTCTCTTGCAGACAATAAAAGAGGTCTAGTACATATTTCTCAGATTTCTCATGACTACATCAAAGAAGTAAGTGATGCTTTATCTGAAGGAGACACTGTCAAAGTTAAAATCATATCGATTGAGCCTGATTCTGGCAAGATTTCTCTATCTATTAAAGATGCAAATCCAAAACCAGTAGCAGATAAAGAGCCAAGATTTTCTAGAGATAACAGAGAAAAATCCGATCGTTTCGAAAGAAATGATAAGCCTTCATTCAAAAAAGAGCCAGAAAAATCATTAAACCTTGAAGATATGCTTAAAGAATGGACTAAACAGTCTAACGACAGACAAACAGATATAAATAGAAGATTAAAGAGATAAAAAACAAAGGAATCTAATTTAGATTCCTTTTAATCTTTATATATAATCTCTCCACGCTCATGGATAGTCAAAATTTCTATGCCTGTTTTATTGCTCATATGTTTTTTAAACTTATCTGTAACATCATATACATCTTGGAAATGCATAGGGATGAATATCTTTGGCTTGATTTTTTCAATAAAGTATTCTCCACCCATGTAATATGCATGCTCCAATCTAGGATCTACTGGAAAAAAAGCAATATCTATATTATTTTCAGTTATTTTTTCTATTTCAGATAAAAAAGCTTTTTTTGCATATTCCTTTTCATCTGACGTTTCACCTTCCCAATGCCACCAGTTTAAATCTCCTGCATGAAATATAGTCTTCGATTCTGCCGATATCAAAAATGATATCCCTTCATCTGTAGAGCCATAAGTCTTTATATTAATATCATCAATAATCAAAGTTTCATAAGGATTCATATAATAAATATTGTCTTGTTCATTTTTTACTCTTATTTCTTTATAAAAAATATAATTTACATTATCTGCATTAAAGGTAAGAATTTCTTTATCGTAATGGTCATAATGTCCATGAGATACAAAGATATACACATTTTTATCTTTTGGCATATCTTCAGGTTTTAGCTGACCACAATCTCTATATCTGTTTTTCTTACAGTTATCTTTAAAATAGTCGAAAATAAATAGATTGTTATCAAGTTCAACCATAAAGCCACTGTGAAACAAATACGTTATTTTCAATCATACCCCTCCTAATTTAAAATTTCCTAAGATTTCTCACACTAAGTGGTCTGTCGATAATTTCTTTCATAATTACTGCCCTTTTTAAATCATCTTGATTTCTAAATAAATCTTTTTTTCGCTTATGCTTAGCTGTTTCAGAAGATGATAAAGAGCTACTATCGCTTCTTAAAACATAGTCAGAATTTAAAGATTTACCTTCATTGCTTTCAACAGAAATATCGTAATTTACATTATCTTTTTTGTATAAAGTCTGAGTGTTTGACTTATTTTTTTTACTCTCAAAGCTTTTTTTCTCAGCTTCAATAGATTTGTTTTTTAATGATTTGGCTTTTTTAGCAAGGCTTTCAACTTTGTCCATAGATATTAAGTCTTTAGCTGGTCCTGTTTTCATTTCATTCCAAATATCTTCCATCCGCTGAGAGTTATTTGAGGCTGTTTCATTCATATTTTGATTATTTTTCTGTTTAATTGACTTCTTTTTTTCATTTTTTTTCCCTGAAAAAATCGAAGAAATTATAAAAAAAATAATCAAACTTATCAAACCATCCATTTTGTCACCTCTCTTGATTAAAGCTTAATTCACAATAGAGAATATACTTGCCACATAATCATGCAGCAAGTATATTTATTATTACTTTTTATGTTTATCAGACTCAGCGTGCTCTTGGTCTCTTTCTTCACTGTTTGCTATGGATTCCCTCATTTGAGTATCTGCCATAATATTTTTCATATTATAATAATCCATTATGCCTAATTTTCCATTTTTGAACGCTTCAGCAATAGCTAGCGGAACTTCTGACTCCGATTCAACTAGCTTAGCTTGCATTTGAACCACAGTAGCTTTCATTTCTTGTTCTTGAGCTATAGCCATAGCTCTTCTTTCCTCTGCTTTTGCCTGAGCTATTTTCTTATCAGCTTCAGCCTGATCAGTTTGAAGTTGAGCTCCTATATTTCTTCCGATATCTATATCTGCAATATCTATAGACAAAATTTCAAATGCCGTTCCTGAATCAAGTCCTTTATCAAGAACTGTTTTGGATATTTTATCTGGATTTTCTAATACCTCTTTATGATTTGTAGAGCTACCTACTGTAGTAACTACACCTTCGCCAACTCTGGCAATTATAGTTTCTTCACCAGCTCCACCAACAAGTCTTTCTATATTAGCCCTTACAGTAACTCTAGCCTTAACTTTCACCTCAATACCATCTTTTGCAACAGCTGAAATAATAGGTGTCTCTATCACCTTTGGATTAACAGAAACCTGAACAGCTTCAAGAACATCTCTTCCTGCTAAGTCAATAGCCGCAGCCTGCTCAAATTCTAAGTTTATATTTGCTCTTTGAGCTGCTATAAGTGCATCTACTACTGAATTTACATCTCCTCCAGCAAGATAGTGAGCCTCTAGCTTATCAATAGATAGATTTAATCCAGCCTTAGTTGCTTTAATCATAGGATTTACTATCTTAATAGGTTGAACTCTTCTAAATCTCATCCCTACAAGAGTCATAATTGATACCTTTACTCCAGAAAATAGAGCTGTAACCCATAGTCCTAGGGGAACAAAGCTTAAAAACATAGATAGTAAGAAAATTATTAATACAAAAATTACTACAATTGAAATCAATGGTGCTAAATCCATGTTATTCACCTTCCTTTTCTTTTACTTTAAGTCTACTGCCTTCTACACTTAATACTACCACAATTTTATCTTTTTCTATATACCTGCCTTCAGAAATAGCATCTAACATTTTTCCATCTATGTCAATTTTTCCCGAAGGTCTTAAATAGGTTAGAGTTTTTGCAGTCATACCAATATAAGAGGTATCTTCTTTCGATGAAACAAAGCCATTTTCTTTATCTAAATTAGTACCAAGGAATAAGGTTTTTGATAAATTCCTTTTAGGAAGATACTTTATAATCAAAGCTACTATTATAGTTGTGATAAGAAGTGATATCCCAATTGACATAATTGCTTGATTAACTGAGGTAGATGCCATTACAATACTTCCTAATATACCAGCTATCCCTGCTATTCCAAATATTCCAAATCCAGGCATGAATATTTCAACAAGCAGAAGAATTATTCCCAGTAAAAATACTATTATTGCAAATGAGGTTGTGCTTCCAGAAATAATAGACCCTGCAAAAAATAATGAGAATCCAACAATTGAAAGAAATCCTCCAAATCCAAAGCCCGGTGTTATAACTTCAACTACGAGCCCTACAAATCCTAAAGTTAATAAAAGCTGACTAATTAACGATGATGATATAAATCCGATAATATTATCAGAAAGTTTCCTCATTGTAATAATTTCATTAACAGCGCTTAATCCTAAATCTTCATAGATTTCTTGTCTTGAGTTCATAGTTCCATCAGAAAAATTAAGCTCTTTTGCTTTATTTGTCGTAAGATTTAACAGTTTATCTTTTCCTACTAAATTATCTATTTCTATAGAAGAATCTGCCATCGCTGCTACTAGTTTAGGATCCCTTCCTCTTTTTTCTGCTGTGGTTTCAAGAAGCGATTTCCAGTAGGATAAAGTTTTTTCAGTATTCGGTATTGGTTCAGCCGAGCCTATAGTAGAAGCCGGTGCCATATAAAGCGAATTGGCTGAAATGCTAATCAAAACTCCTGCTGATTCTGCTTTAGTGTTTACATATGAAGCTGTTTTCACTTTCGATTTTAATATTTCTTGGCTAATTTTCTCTGCAGAATCAATTCTACCTCCTAATGTATCCACCTCAAATAAAATCAAGTCTGCATTTTTATTATTTGCATCTTCAATATTTTCTCTTACATAGTTGAGCATTCCAGGATTGACTTCCCCGCTTATTTCTATAACGTACACATTGTCAGAAGCCCCAAAGCTTAAGCTAGGAATAATAGATAACATAAGAGCAAATATTAATAAAATACGTTTCATGATACACCTCCCCTTCATTATGCTTTGAGCGTTTTGTTTTATATTAAGTATATACCATTTAAACTGTTAATTTATTACAATCTAAATACAATAAACAAAAAATATAAGACCGGTTAAAGTAAATTATCTACTATAACCGGTCTCATTTTGAAACTTTAGTTCCATCCGTATTGTTTAGAAAACTTTGATCCATTAACTACCTCTTAAATTTTATTCATTTGGGTGAAAAACATTTCTAAAATGGTTCTCAAGCAAAACTTCTAAAATTCTTTCTTTTAAACTTTTTGTTACTAAGGTTTTTTAAATCTTTGAAACTTTGAAACTTTGAAACTTTGAATCATCGAAACTTTTTGAAACACTCTTAAAACTTAAAACTAAATTTGAAACTCAACTTTTAAATCTTGCTTCTTAAATTTGTTTCATTGGTTCTTCTTTGTTTCTCTTTGTTTCATTTGAAACTCTTAAAGCTTGTTTCAATTTAAAAATTTGTTGCTTTGAAACTTTCTTACTCTTACATTTTGTTTCTAAAAAATTGATTTAAATCTTTCAAAATCCTAAATTCTCAATACTCACACTTCAAACCTAAAACCATACTTTAAAGATTTAAATCTTTTTCTATTTATATGATTATCTTAAAAATTAAAAAGATAAATCATATATTTAGAAATTGTGAAACTGTTGTAAACAATACGGTGTAATAAAGTTTCTGTATTTAAAGAAGGACTTTCATCCTTCTTATTTTATATTTACCATTTAAATATTATTTTAAACATTAATTTATAAAAAATTTGTAATTTTTTTTAAACTAATCATTGTTATAATAGAAATAGATAAGTAAAACTAGTAAAACTGGAGGCTACTCAAATGAAATCTTTTTCTAAAATATCAGGATTACTGCTGATTACGTTAGGTATATTATTATTTTTGAACAGCTTAGGTTATATTTCTCATACTCCCTGGCAGCTCGTTAGAATTTACTGGCCGCTTATAATCATTTACCTAGGCATAGACGGCCTTCTGAGACCTAGTGGATCAAAAAATATAATCTTCAATTCCCTAGTTTGTTTATCCGGACTCGTTCTTTTAGGGGATAACCTAAACCTATTTCACTTTAACTTGTTTTTGTTCATTGATAAATTCTGGCCAATTCTACTTATAATTCTAGGAATTAGCTTGATTGTCAAATCTGACAAAAAGTGAAACTATAAATGCCCCTGCAGAAAATACAAGTATTATTAAGAATGCTTTTTCTGTAGGGACGCCTCTTTGTAGATTAAGCGCGATTAAAAAATTTATAATTCCGCTTCCTATAAATTCCATGGTGTTTACTACAGAAGTAGCAACTCCTGCATTTTCAATTTTATTTGCATCCTTTGAAGCTGTAAATGCTAAAATATGAACCATAACTGCAATTCCCATCAAGAAAAATATAACTGGTATTTGATTTACAGGAGGCTTTCCTGCTTTTATTATTAAAAAATAAAACCACAGTAAAAAATATGTTCCTGTAAAAAACAATAAGCTTTTCTTATAATTGCCTTTTAACAGCCTATCTGATAGTGACATTACAGGCGAGCCTGCAATAAATCCAAATGTAAAGAAAACAACATAGCCTGAAGCTGCTATCTTACTCATATCATATACGCTTGTAAGATAGTTGACTGCCCAAAGTCCCATCATAGATGTCATAGTAGATATGAAAAAAAAGATTATTAACATCGATGGATAGGTTCCCCTAGTTGTCAAAACCTCTTTTATCGCTTGAGAAAAACCTCTAGCCTTATGTATATTACTCACATCAAGCTCTTCATTTTTTTCTTTTTTTTCTCTTACAAAAAATAAAACTAAAATAAGTCCTAATAAGCTAAGTATCGAAATTATGTACAGAGTAGTTTGAGCTCCTGTAAATTTTATTAATACAGCCAAAGGTAAAGTCCCTGCAAACATTCCTAAATTAGAAATCAGTGCCATAAGTGCCGAAAGCTGAGAAAAATAAATTGGCTTAAACCACAATGCCTGAACCTTCATAATAGATATTATTACAACAGAGGTTCCTGCACCTATAAAAAATCTCGCTATCCATGCCAAATAATAACTATTGGTTAGACTAAATAATATGGATCCCAGAAGAGTCAACAACCCTCCCCAAATATTCAAGGTTCTAACTCCTACTTTATCAATTAATATACCAGATGGAATCTGAAATACAGCATATCCATAAAATGCTGCCGATGTCAAAAATGAGAGCTGACTTATATCCATGTTAAGCCTTTGCATTAAATAATCAGGCATAACCCCTATATATAATCTTTGTATAAATACCAAAATCATATTAATTACAAGAGCTCCCCAAACTATTATCCCTTCTTTATTAGCTATTATTCTTTGTTTTATAGATTGCTTAGATTTATTATCGATTATACTGCTTTGTTCCATAGCCTTTTCACCTTCTATGCTCAGAAATTAAAAAGCGATAATAATAACTCTACCCATTAAATCAATAGACTTGCTCATGGCTTCTAAAAAACTTACTATATTCACAATATTGTTATATAAAAAAGAGGCCAAAGGCCTCTTAGTATGCGTTAATTAAGGAATTTCTTAGCTATTTCGTTGATTCTTTTTCCATCAGCTCTGCCTTGCACTTTTGGCGTAGCCAAGCCCATGATTTTGCCCATATCTTTCATTGTTGATGCGCCAATTTGATTGATTATTTCTTGAATAATAGACTCCAGCTCATCATCTGTAAGCTGTTTTGGAAGATACTGCGTAAGAATGTCTATCTCTTGCTCTGTCTGCAGGATTAAATCTTCTCTTTGCGCTTTTTTAAATTCTTCAAGTGCATCTTTTCTCTGCTTAACTTGTTTGGCTATAATTGCTAAAACATCTTCATCAGAGAGTTCGACTCTTTCATCCACTTCCTTTTGTTTTACAGCAGAACGAATAAGGGTAACCACTGACTTTCTTACTTGTTCTTTATTTTTCATGGATTCTTTAAGGTCATCCATAAGTTTGTCCTTAAGAGTCATAACATTCACCTCTATTTATCTTTTCTTTTTCCTCGCTGCCTCAGCTTTTTTCTTTCTCTTAACACTCGGCTTGTCGTAATGCTCTCTCTTTCTAACTTCAGACATTACACCTGAAAGAGCGCATTGACGCTTAAATCTCTTAAGAGCGCTGTCTAATGATTCATTCTCTTTAACTTTTACTTCTGTTGCCATTTCCTTATCCCTCCCCTCCATTACTAACACTGTTACGATAATATGGAGTTGTCAATCTATTTATTGGCTGGGCATTGATACTAAATCATTATAAACTGAAATCACTATTATTTCAAGAGTTTTTTAACCTGGAGGCCACTTAAGATTTCTTCCCCCTAATAAATGAAAATGTAAATGGAAAACTGTCTGCCCTCCATCAGCATTACAATTGTTTACAATCCTAAATCCTGACTCAGCAATTCCCTCATCTTTGGCGATTTTTGATGCTACCTTTAGCATCTTTTGTCCTAAATCACTTGACTCATCCAAATCTAAAATATTAGCCACGTGCAATTTTGGAACTATAACAATATGTACGGGAGCTTCAGGAGCTATGTCTCTGAACGCTAATATTTCATCATCTTCATAAACTTTATTTGATGGGATATCGCCATTTACTATAGAGCAAAAAATACAATCTGACATTATAACACCCCCTAGCTAATCTATGTATATATCTACACTATTATACCTCATTAATTAGAATTTTCATAATATTAAATCTCATTTTGTATTATTTTTCCATATATTTTTTTATTCTCTAGTCTATCAATATTTACTCGAGCTATCTCGCCAATTAAATCCATGTCTGATTGCACATGAACTTTTACGTAATTCATTGTATGTCCTTCATAGATACCATTTTCAGATGACTCAAAAAGTACTTCAACCTCTTTGCCAACTAGCTTTTCTTCAAACTCGAGCTTATTTTTTTCTGCAAGCTCAATAAGCACTTCGCTTCTATGATTTTTAATCTCTGGCTTAACTTGATTGTCCATAGCTGCAGCTTTAGTTCCTTCTCTAGGTGAGAATTTGAATATATGCATCTCATAAAGATTTATATCCTCTAAGTATGCTCTTGTTTCTTCAAACTCAGCATCACTTTCTCCTGGAAATCCAACTATTATATCTGTAGTAATCGCAGCATCAGGATAAATTTTTCTAATTTTATCGACAGCCGATTTATACTCTGCTTTATCATAGCGTCTGTTCATTCTCTCAAGCACACTATCGCTTCCACTTTGAAGAGATAAATGAAAATGCGGACAGAATTTATCAACTTCTTTAAGCTCACTTAAAAAATCATCCGTTATAATAAGAGGCTCCACTGAGCTAGTTCTTATTCTATGTATCCCATCTATATCATTAATTGCTTTTATTACATCTATTAGCCTTATATCACCCAAATCCTTGCCATAAGAAGCTACATGGATTCCTGTTAATACAACTTCCTTATATCCATTTTTCGCAAGAGATTTCACCTCAGAAATTATATCGTTAATCGGCCTACTTCTTACTGGTCCTCTTGTATATGGAATAATACAATAACTACAAAATCTATCACAGCCCTCTTGAATTTTCAAAAATGCTCTAGTCTTTCCATAAGTCTCTTCTATAGAAAGAGCTTCAAATACTCTTTGCTTCATTATATCTTCTACTTCAATAACATGATCCTTCACATCTAGCTTCTCTACTTCTGTAACTATCTTGTTTCTATCGCTAGTTCCCATGACAAGATTAACGCCCTCGATAGCGATTACTTCATCCGGTGATTTTTGAGAATAACACCCTACAACGGCAATTATTGCATTTTCATTATGTTTTTTTGCTCTTCTAATCATTTGTCTTGATTTTTTATCAGACATAGAGGTTACTGTACAAGTATTAATCACATATACATCTGCAAAGCTTTCAAAATCCGTTACTTCATATCCTGCATCTCTAAAAAGATGCTCCATAGCATCTGTCTCATATTGATTAACTTTACAGCCAAGTGTAAAAAATGCTACTTGCTTATGTCTTTGATATCTATTATAAAAATCCTCTGCCAATAAGGACAACTGCACTTTAGGTTTTAACATAATCTTCCTCCTATTAATAATTCAAGAAAAGATTCTATCATAAAAAACAAGATAAAAAAAGTATATTATAGAAATTTAAAAAGCAAAAATGCTTTTAAAGCCTAAGGTCTAATCAAGCTAGACTACGAACTTTAAAAGCATCATTGATTTTACAAAATTATTGTGAATATAACTAGGTTTCCTATTTCCATTAGCAATCTCACTTTTTATAACCAGTTAGATTCTTACTATGTTTGTATATTTTCAGCTTCATATGCTATTATAGCACTAGCAACCACTGCTGCTGTTTCTGTTCTAAGTATTCTAGCACCTAAAGTCAGCACCTTACATCCATTTGATTCTAGTAATTCTATTTCCTCAGGAGTTATTCCACCTTCAGGGCCTACTATTACTCCAATACTTTCTATGTCTGATAAAGCTAGTGAAGCAAAGTAAGATTTTAAATTATTTTCTTCTTCACACTCATAGAAAACAATATTTATGGTATTGCTTTTTAATTCTTTGACGAGTTCTTTAAAAGTCATCGGACTTTCTATCTTAGGTATGTGATTTCTTTTGCTTTGCTTGGCGGCCTCATAAATAATTCTTTGAAGCCTTGCAATTTTTTTATCTTCTTTTTCTTCTTTTATGGAGCTAACGCAGCGCTTAAATTCAACAGGGGTAATAGAATATACTCCTATTTCCGTTAGCTTTTGAGCGATTAAATCCAGTTTTTGACCCTTAGGAACTCCTTGATATACTTTAATCTGAACTCCTAGTTCTCTTTTTATTGCCACTTCTTCAATCACCTTATACTCAACACTGTCTTTTGAAATGGCAATAATTTCGCATAGATATTCCTTTTCGTTAGAATCTACAACCTCTATTTTGTCATTTACTCTAAGCCTTAATACTTTCGATATATGCTTTACATCCTCTTGATTCTCTATGAAAGTTGATTGGGATATTTCCTGTCTTATAAAAAATCTATCCATTTTAAATCACCTATAAAGTCTTAGCTGTGATGCATGCCCACTCGCCTTGAGTATTAACTTCCAATATTTCAAAGCCTTTATCCTCTATTGCTTTTTTAACTTCTTCGAGTCTTGGCATTATTATCCCTGATGAAATAAAAAGTCCATCTTCCTTCATGTAGTTAGCAACCTCATCAGCAAGCTTAATAACTATATCAGCAATTATATTTGCAACTACGATATCTGCTTTTTCAGTTACAACGTCCATAAGATTTCCATGTCTTATTTCTACAAAGCCAAGTAGATTATTCTGCTCTATATTTTCTTTTGACACCTTTACAGCTACTGGATCTAAATCTACGCCTAAGACTCTGTCTGCTCCGAGTTTAGCTGCAGCTATAGATAAAATTCCACTTCCGCAGCCTATATCTAGCACGCTACAATTTGAATCTATATGTCTTTCTAAAGCCTGGATGCACATATTCGTTGTTTCATGTGTACCTGTTCCAAAAGCCATTCCTGGATCAAGCTCAATAACTAACTCATTTAGCTTTGCATTGTATTCTTCCCATGTAGGCTTAATTACTATCTTATCCGATACCTTGACAGGCTTATAATATTGTTTCCAAGCATTTTCCCAGTCCTGCTGATTCACTTCTTCAAGCTCAACAATTCCATCGCCTATATTTATCCCAAAGCTAGGAAGATTATTAACGCTCTCTCTAATTGATTCTATTTTTGCCAGAACATTTTCTTCTTCAGAAAGATAAGCCTTAACTATAGCTCCTTCATAACCATTAAAAAATACTTCTTCTTCAATATAGTCCCAAGAAAGCTCATCTTTTTGCTGATATAAAAAATCATTAGGATCTTCTATTACAACACCTTGTGCGCCTATTTCATAAAAAATATTTGCAACTGCTTCAACAGCTTCTGTTGTAGTTTTTACTTTTATTTCAGTCCATTTCATTGTTTTCCTCCTGAGAAAAGTCTGGCATAATTAAAAAAATTACTTAAAAATATCTCTCACTTTATCAAAAAAATTTCTGCTTTGCTCATTAACCTCTGTTCCAGTTTCTTTAGCAAAGTCTCTCAGTAAATCTTTTTGTTTTTCTGATAATTTCTTAGGAACTTCAACAGATACCTTAACTAGCTGGTCTCCTCTTTGAGTGCTTCTTAGATGTGGGATCCCCTTGCCTCTAAGCCTAAATACCGTTCCTGACTGAGTTCCTTCAGGTATTTTATATTTTACTTTGCCATCTAAAGTCGGTACTTCTACTTCATCGCCTAGTGCTGCCTGCACAAATGTTATCGGCATTTCAAGATAAACATTGTAGCCGTCTCTTTCAAAAAGCTTATGAGGGATTACATTTATGATTATATATAAATCTCCCCTAGGACCACCCTTGTAGCCTAGTTGTCCCTCTCCAGACATTTTAATAGTTGCACCATCATCTACACCTGCTGGAATTTTAACATTGATTTTCTTAGCTTTTTTGACTCTTCCTTGACCGTAGCAGGTTTCACATTTATGTTCTATAATGGTACCTGCTCCTTGACAGTTAGGACATGGAGCTACGTTAATCATATTGCCAAAAGGAGTTCTTGTAGTTTGTCTTACCTCTCCTGTTCCATTACAAGTAGGACAAGTAGTAGTACTCGTTCCTGGCTTTGCTCCACTTCCATGACAGGTGTCACACTCTTCTTCTCTTTGAAGTGATATTTCTCTTTCTATTCCAAATGCAGCTTCCTCAAACTTTAGCTCCATTCTTAGTCTCATATCAGCGCCTTTTCTTGGTCCTGTCTTTCTAGAGCTTCTTCCTGCACCACCAAAGCCTCCACCAAACATGTCTCCAAAAATATCTCCAAAAATATCTTCAAAGCCACCAAAGCCTTGTCCACCTGAGAAGCCTCCCTGTCCAAAGCCTCCACCTGAGAAGCCAGCATGACCAAATTGGTCATAAGTTCTTCTTTTTTGAGGGTCTGAAAGAACTTCGTATGCCTCATTTACTTCTTTAAAATGCTCTTCTGAATCTTTATCCCCTTGGTTCTTATCAGGGTGATATTTCATTGCCATTTTTCTATATGCTTTTTTTATTTCTTGTTCTGAAGCATCTTTTGAGATACCAAGCACCTCATAATAATCACGCTTTTCCACACTTTCACCGCCTATTAATCACTGATTTATAGTTATAGTTTCGACTATTTTATATTTAAGCTACAAAATTATAGCTTGCAATATTGCAAGCTATAATTTCTTTTGTCTGCTATTTAGTCTAATCTTTTTATTTGTCTTCGTCAACCACTTCATAATCAGCATCAACTACATCGTCCCCAGCCTGAGATTGTTGCTCTGCTCCTTGCTGAGCCTGAGCCTCTGCCTGAGCCTGCTCATACATTTTTTGTGAAATTGGATGGATTGCTTGCATTACTTTATCAATTTCTGCTCTGATTTGTTCACCTGTCGCATCAGCTTTGTCTTTCACTTCTTTTAATCCAGCAATCGCAGCTTCTACTGCTTCTTTTTCCGCTGCAGAAACTTTGTCTCCCATATCTTTTATAGTTTTTTCAGTTTGATAGATTGTAGATTCTGCTTGGTTAAGTGCTTCCATTTTTTCTTTTTTCTTTTTATCTTCTTCAGCATGCATTTCTGCTTCTTTAACTTTTTTGTTTATTTCTTCATCTGAAAGATTAGTACTTGAAGTAATAGTAATTTTTTGCTCTTTGCCTGTTCCTAAATCTTTCGCTCCAACATGAACTATACCATTTGAATCTATATCAAAAGTAACTTCAATTTGAGGAATTCCTCTTGGAGCCGCTGGTATATCCATAAGCTGGAATCTACCTAAAGTAACATTATCTGCTGCCATAGAACGCTCTCCTTGAAGAACGTGTATATCTACTGCAGTTTGATTGTCTGCTGCTGTAGAAAATACTTGAGATTTTTTTGTAGGAATAGTTGTATTTCTTTCAATTATTTTAGTAAATACTCCACCTAAAGTCTCTATCCCTAGTGATAAAGGTGTTACATCAAGTAATAAAACATCTTTAACATCTCCAGCAAGTACTCCAGCTTGAATAGCCGCGCCTATTGCCACACACTCGTCAGGATTAATTCCTTTATGAGGCTCTTTTCCAGTAAATTTCTTAATTGCTTCTTGAACAGCTGGAATTCTAGTCGATCCTCCAACTAAGATTACTTTATCAATTTCTGATATAGATAAGCCTGAGTCAGCAAGAGCTTTTCTAGTTGGCTCCATAGTTTTTTCTACTAAGAATGCTGTAAGCTCTTCAAATTTAGCTCTAGTGATGTCCATATTAAGGTGCTTAGGTCCTTCTGCAGTTGCTGTGATAAACGGAAGATTTACATTTGTGTTTAAAGTAGATGAAAGCTCTTTTTTAGCTTTTTCTGCAGCATCCTTAAGTCTTTGATGGCTCATTTTATCTTGTCTTAAATCAACACCTTCAGTCTTTTTAAATTCATCTGCTATATAGTTTACTAAAACTTCATCAAAATCGTCTCCACCTAGTTGATTGTTTCCGCTAGTCGATAAAACTTCAAAGGTTCCATCTCCGATTTCTAGAATAGATACGTCAAATGTTCCTCCACCAAGGTCAAATACTAGTATTTTTTCTTCATGGTCAGTTTTATCAAGTCCATAAGCTAGTGAAGCAGCTGTAGGCTCGTTAATAATTCTTTTGACATTAAGTCCTGCTATTTTTCCGGCATCCTTAGTAGCTTGTCTTTGTGCATCTGTAAAGTATGCTGGAACAGTAATTACTGCTTCAGTTACAGTATCTCCTAGATATGCCTCAGCATCTGATTTTAATTTTTGAAGAATAATCGCTGAAATCTCTTGTGGAGAGTAGTCTTTTCCATCTATTGTAACCTTATGGTCTCTTCCCATTTCTCTTTTGATAGATGCAATAGTTCTATCTGGATTTGTAACAGCTTGTCTTTTAGCTGGCTCTCCAACTATTCTTTCTCCATCCTTTGAAAAAGCAACCACAGATGGAGTCGTACGCATTCCCTCAGCATTTGGAATTACAACTGGTTCTCCACCTTCCATAACTGATACACATGAGTTTGTTGTTCCTAAATCTATACCTATTGTTTTTGCCATTATTATTTCCTCCTCAATATATTTCGTAAATTTTTATCGCTATTACTGATTTAACAAAGTATTTTTATAGCTTCTATTTACTAACCTTTACCATTGATGGTCTTATTACCTTATCCTTTAGCTTATATCCTTTTTGAAGCACATCGATTACCTTGTCAGGTTCATCTGCTTCTTCCTGGATTACTGCATGATGGAAATTAGGATCAAAATCTTGGTTCAAAGCATCAATCTCTTCTAAACCAAATTTATAAAGAGTATCCATAAGCTGCTTTAGTATTAATTCTACACCTTTAAAAAAAGCTGTTTCTGAATTTTCTTTTTCACTTTGTAAAGCACGCTCGAAATTATCTACAATTGTAAGCATCTCAGTTACTATTTTTTCATTTGCAAATACTGTTAGCTCACTTTTTTCTTTTTCAACTCTTTTTTTGTAGTTCATAAAATCTGCCTGAGTTCTTTGGGCAAGTGCTTTCATTTCTTCAATTTCTTGCTGAAGTTTTTCTATTTGAGCTGTTTCAGCCGATTCTTCTTCATTTATCAAGTCTTCTTGTTCATCAACCTCTCTGATATCATCCTGAGTCATTTCCTGCTCCTTTTGCATTGTATTTGTATTTTCTTGTCCTTCCTCTATGGTGTCTTTATCTTCTTTTAAGACTTCGTCATTAAGTGACAATTCAAATCCTCCTTTCTTATAACCTCTATCTATATTTAAGTATTGTTCATAAGTTTATTAAGGCGTTTAGTAATATAATTCATGACAGAATAAGCTCTGTCATAATCCATCCTCTTTGGTCCGATTATTCCAAGCTTCCCGATTGTTTTTCCTTTGTATTCATACTCTGTTGTGATAATCGAGCAGCTTCCCAGTACATCATCAATCGAGTCATCGCCTATTATTATATTTACATTGCCTTTTCGTATTCCCTTTTCTTCTAGCAGGCTAGCTACTTCGTTTTTCTGCTCTAAAAGATTTAAAAAAGATTTTGCTTTGCCTATATCACTAAATTCAGGGAAATTAAAAATATTAGTAGCTCCATTTAGTAGTACATTAAAAGAAAGATTTTTATCCATGTTCGATTTCATAACCGTAAACATATCGTCAAAAATCTTATTGTACTCCTTGATTTGATGCTTAATATAATTAATAAAATTCATATCAAAGTCTTCAATTATTTTGCCTCTTATATTGTCATTTAATGTCCTTGATATGAGCTCAAGCTTCTCTTCAGAAACTGGAACACTTAATTTAAACTTGCTATTTCTCACAGTCCCATCTTCCATAACCATTATTAAAACAGCAGTCATAGAATCGATATGAACTAAATTTAATTGCTTTATCTTTTTAGATTTTTCTACTTTTTGTGAGATAGCTACAGATGTATAGTTTGTTATCTGGGTCAGCAGAGCTAAGGAATCCTCAAGTAGTTCTTGTATCTGCTCTATATTCCCAACAAGTGCTCCTTCGATTTCATCCTTTTCTTTTTTATTAAGTCCAATAACACCCATTAACTTGTCTACATACAGTCTATAAGCATCATGGGAAGGAATTCTTCCAGCTGAAGTATGAGGCTGTAATAATAATCCCATTTCTTCAAGGTCTGCCATTTCATTTCTTATAGTAGCAGCACTTACGCCTAATGTTTTATTTTTTGAAATAGTCCTAGAGCCTACGGGTTCAGCCGTCTCTATATATTCTTGAATTATAAACTGTAATATTCTAAGCTTTCTATCGCTCAACTCTAAGTTTGACGCCATACTGTCACCTCGTTTTATCAAACAAATACATCTATATTAAATAATTATTGGTTTATTTGTTAGCACTCATTATGTTCGAGTGCTAACTCTAAATATATAATAACTATTCTGTTTTGAGTTGTCAACATCTTAATATTTATTTTTCTAATATTTATTTTATTTTTTATTTGGATACTGTAGAGTATAATATATCAAGTTAAAATAAGCTTTACCAAAGAGGAGTAATAAATTATGAATTATCCAGAAAAAGAAAAATTAAGTCTATATTTTCATATTCCATTTTGTCTTAGCAAATGCTCTTATTGTGATTTTGTTTCCTTCGCAAATTCCACTGCTTTTCATGAGCCCTATATAAATGCTTTATTAAAAGAGCTACTATTGTATAAATCTACAATTGATAAAAATCAAATCTCAACTATATTCATAGGCGGTGGCACACCCACTAGCTTAAGCGACAATTTATTTGAACTTCTGATTAAAAGCATAGATGAAATACTACAGCTAAATTGCAATTCAAATAATATAGAATATACTATAGAAGCAAATCCTAAAACTATTACTTCAAAAAAAGCTATCGCCATGAAGCAATATGGTATCAATAGAGTTAGCCTTGGACTTCAGTCAGCAAATGAAATAGAGCTTAAGGTACTAAACCGAATTCATAGCTTCAAAGATCTTGAAGAATCTATAGATATTCTCAAAGCCCACGGAATTAGTAATATTAACATAGATTTGATGTATGCCATTGCAAATCAAACTATTGAATCCTTTAAAACCTCCATTCAAAAAGTATTAGCTTTAAAGCCAGATCATATATCCTGCTACTCTCTTATATTAGAAGAAGGTACTGCGCTATATAAGCTTCATAAGGAAAACAAGATAACCTTTCCAACCGAGGATGAGGATATAAACATGTATGAGTTAGCCGTAAATATGCTTACATCAGCTGGCTATGAGCATTATGAAATATCCAATTTTGCTCTTGCGGGCAGAAAGTGTAGCCACAATATAACTTACTGGAAAGTCAAGCCTTATTTGGGTTTTGGAGTTTCTTCACATTCTTTTTTCGATAACAGCAGATATTCTAATACCAGTAGCATAGAAGAATACATCGATTTACTATCAAAAAATAGTTTGCCAATAGAAAGCACAGAGCTCATTGATGATACTATGGCCTTTGAAGAATGGATATTTTTAAGGCTCCGAATGAAGGAAGGCATTAATTTTGAAGATATAAATTCAAGATTTAGCATAAATTTTTTAGCAAGTTACAAGCCCAAATTAGATAAACTCTTAAATGAAGGTCTTTTAATTTATGATGCTTCCAAAGTAAGTCTTACATTAAAAGGCTTTGAGCTTAGTAATTATGCTTTTTTAACATTATTATCTTAAACTAAAATTTTTATATTAAACAAAAAAGGAAGTGCTTTTGTAGTAACTGAGAGCAACTTCCTTTTTGTTTAATACAATACATCTTATAGTATAAAAATGAAATTATTGACTGCTATTTATCTATAGTCATATACTTAATTAACTATACTGCTAGGTAAAACACATATAATCCAGCAAATAATATAAAAACAGCCAAAATATTTTTTAAATTGTTCGCAAGCTTTATATATTTGGGCTGTGTAACAAGGCTATTTAAAGTAGATACCGAAACTCCAGCAAGAATCACAAGTATACTATTTCCTATGCTGTAAGCCATCAGCATAAAAACTCCTAGCACTGGATTTCCTCTGCTTGCTACAAAAGAAAGAATAGCTGCAAGTACAGGAGTAGCACAAGGCGAAGCTGCAAATCCACCAAATAAACCTAAGGTAAATATGCCAAACAAGCCTTTTCTCACAGGCTTTTCTTCTATACTACAAGCATTTTCCTGTTTTTTGAAATTTATAATCCCAAGTATATTCAAACTACTTCCTATCATAATAAAGGCTAGCACTAGATATATAAGCTTCCCATATCCAGAAAAAATCATTCCTACATAAGCTGTCAAAAATCCTAATGCAATAAATGTGATACTTAAACCTAAAGTAAATACCAGAGAATATAATAGCCCTTTTTTTCTATCCGATATTTTACTATTACCCATATATCCTATAACCAAAGGAATTGTTGTGAGTACACACGGACTAAAAGCTGATATGACACCCGCTAAAAAAGCTATCGGAACAGCCATATAGATATGCTCTAGCATAAATGCAGAAAACATTTGAAGTACAGCATCCATTACTGCATACCTGCTTCTTTAAGCATTTTTTCTATATCATCAAGTGTAGTTACACCTTCAGTTCTCGATTTAATTACTGCATCATTATCTAAAAACACTAAGGTAGGAACTACTCTTACATTATACGCCATCGCCAAATGAGCATTTTCCTGAAGATCTAAATTTACAACAACTACGTTTGCTTTCCCTTTAAATTTTATCTTGGCTTCTTCTATTGTAGGCTCCATATACTTACAGGCTGGGCAAGTTGAAGTTGTAAATTCTAAAAATGTAGGGTAACCATTTTCTATTGCTAAATCATAGTATTCATTTGTTGTCGTTTCATAGCTTTCCTCAGTTTGTGTAGCATTTATCTCAGATTTATCTGTTTGAGTATTTCCACTTGAATCTGAGAGATTTTTATTGAAATAAATAGCTGCCAACGCTCCTATTACAAGGACTATTACCAAAATCTTAATATTTTTGTTCATAGCTCACCTCTTATATCGTTTTTTTAGAATATATAGATATTACATTTAATTGTACCAAAAAAGTCTAAATTTGAAAAGAAGAAAGTAATTAAGTTTAAAATGAAGCTTATGAATCTAGTGTTATTATTTTACATAAAAAGTAGTAAATTAGAAAGTTTAATTAAAAAAAGTCCAGTTTAAGCTAAAATGTAAGAATTAATTTGTACATTTTAGCTTAAACTGGACTTATAATTTTTCTATATTAATTTCATCGATATATCAAGCGCTTTGACTGAATGAGTCAGCTCCCCCATCGATATATAATCAAGGCCTATGTCTTTAATTTCGTCTAGGCGCTCTAAGGTCATATTTCCTGAAGCTTCAAGCGGCACTAAACCATTGCATAAGTTTACGCACTCTCTAAGCTGATTATCATTCATATTATCAAGTAGTATTAAGTTTGGCTTAAGCATAATAGCTTCTTTTAGCTCTTCAATATTTTTAACCTCTATTTCTATAGCTGTCATTGGTCCTGACTTAGATTTTACTTTATCATAGGCATTTGTTATGCCTCCAGATGCCTTTATATGATTATCCTTAATCATTACAGCTTGCGAAAGATTGTATCTGTGGTTTACTCCACCACCAGTCCTAACAGCATATTTTTCGAGTATTCTAAGCCCTGGCGTTGTTTTTCTCGTATCTAAAAGCTTTGTATTTCCTCTAGAAAGCACGCTTACTGCCTTATTTGTTTTAGTTGAAATCCCACTAAGATGAGACAAGATATTAAGAGCAACTCTTTCGCCCATCAAAAGAGATTTTGTCCGGCCATAAAGCTCAGCTATGCATTCACCCTTTAGAACGCTTGCCCCATCTGATTTTAAAACCTTCAGCTCACCTTCATACTTAAGAAGCTCAAAAACTCTTCTTACTATATCCCACCCGCAAATTACTCCATCTTCCTTAGCCATAAACTTACCCTTACTTTTATGCTCCTCATCAAAAATCACACTACTAGCAAGGTCAATATTATTAATATCTTCCTCTAGCCACATTTTAACCAGTTGATCAATTTGAAACTCTAGCATTTTTTAATTTCTCCTTTAAAATAATATTGGATACTTCTGCTAATGATACAAGCTCATAGAAATTTTTATTATTATTTTTATATAAATTTAATTCAAACTTAAGCTCATTAATAGCTTCAATATTTTTTTCCGCATAATCAATATTAAAATTTACAAAAAAGCTATTTTGCATTATCTCTCGAACTTTATTTTTTAAGCTTTCTATTTCACTTAATTCTAAATGTTTTTTTTCATTATAGCTTAAGCCTTGTAAACCATAATTATCATGAATCCTAGCCTCTACTTTAATATTAGATTTTATGTCTGTATTTTCTAATCTGCTGTACTTGCCTTCAATAGATTTAGCCACTCTTTTTGAAAATACTAAGGCTTCTAATAACGAATTACTTGCTAATCTATTATTGCCATGAACTTCAGTACAAGCACATTCTCCAGTCGCATACAGGTTATCTACAGTTGTACTTCCAAATTCATCTACTTCAATCCCTCCCATAAAGTAATGCTGGCAGGGACTTACTGGAATAAAATCCTTTTCCATGCTTAGCTTTCTGTTTTTACAGCTTTTATATATATGTGGAAATCTATTTTCTAGGTACTCTTTAGGCTTTGCTGTTACATCTAAATATAAATAGTTTGAATTAGAATTTTTCATTTCCTTAAGCATTGATTTTGATACTACATCTCTAGGAGCTAGATCAGCCATTTCATGATATAAATGCATAAAGGCTTCTTTTTTGTTATTTCTTAAGATTCCCCCTTCTCCTCTAACCGATTCAGAAATAAGAAATCTATCCCCGCTGTTTTCATATAGTCCTGTAGGATGAAATTGAATCAAATCCATATGCTTTAGCTTTGCTCCGGCTTTACTAGCTAGAGTTATTCCATCTCCACTAGCGATAGATGCATTCGTAGTATATTTATAGAGCCTTCCTATGCCTCCAGAGGCAATCACAGTAAAATCTGATTCTATGTACATAGGCTCCTCATTTTCATCTAAAACAGTGGTTAAAAAGCCATTCCTGGATTTGGCAATATCCACTGCCATAGTTCTTTCATTAATTTCTATATTATTTTTCTTAAAAGCATTTTGAGCCAACACTTCAATAACTCTTTTTCCAGTAGTGTCCTTATAGTGCAGTATCCTTCTTTTTGTATGTCCTCCTTCTAACGTCAGATCATACCCTCTTTCGTTTTTATCAAAATCCACACCATAATCAATTAAGTTCTGGATATTTTCCGGTCCTTCACTAACCATAATTTCTAGCATTTTTTTATTATTTTTTCCATTTCCAGCCTTAAGACTATCTTCCATATGGATTTCAAAATCATCATCTTCATCCCAAACGCAAGCTATACCACCTTGCGCTCTATAAGTGTTACAATTATTTATCTCATCCTTTGATAGGACTAGCACTTTTAGGTTTGAAGGAAGTGACAAAGCTGTATAAAGTCCTGCTATTCCAGCTCCAATAATCAAAACATCGTATTTCATTTCGAACTCCTTTTAATCATTTCATAAAGACTTTTAGAAGCTTTCACCATAACATCTTCATCTAGCTTTATTGCTTCTCCACCTTTTCCTTGCATAGCATTAAGTAAATCTTGAGCAGTTGTTTTTTTCATATTTTTACATACAAATTCATCGTATAACAAGAAAAATTCTTTTTCAGGATGCTGCTTCTGTAAAGACTCAAGCACACCTAGCTCCGTGCCTATAATAAATTTTGATTTGTCAGATTTACTTACAAAATCCATAATTTCAGTTGTGGAACCTACGAAATCTGCTTGCTCCACCAGCTCCCATTTGCATTCTGGATGAATAAGCACCACAGCATCGGGCTGCTTAGATTTTAAAGCATTCATATCCTCTAGCTCTGCTCTTTCATGAATTGGACAAAAGCCCTCCCAAAGAGTAACATTTTCATTTTTAGTCTTCTCCTTGATATATCTCCCTAAATTTCTATCTGGCAAAAATAAAATTTCTTTATCCTTTACAGTGTTCATTATATTAAGAGCTACGGAAGATGTAACACAAATATCGCTTTGAGCTTTTATATCAGCACTTGTATTTACATAGGAAACAATAAGATGGTTGGGATTATTTTCCTTAAACTCAATCAAGTCATCAAGTGAAACCATATCGGCCATAGGACAACCAGCATCAGGATTAGCAAGTATTACTGTTTTATCTGGCGATAATATTTTAGCTGTTTCAGCCATAAATCTAACTCCGCAGAAATAAATCTTAGGTGTTTTAAGCTTACTTATCAAAGCACTCAAATAATATGAATCTCCTATGTAATCAGCTACCTGCTTGATTTCAGGCATTTGATAATGATGCGCCAAAATTACACAATCCTCTTCAAGCTTCTGTTTTTTTATTAGCTCAAGTATGTTTTCTTTCATGGTTCGCCTTCCTTTTATAAATTTGATATTTAAAATATGCCAGTGACTTTCCTGCTGTCTTGTCATCTGTAAACAATATATCACTATAGTCTTTATTTTTCAATATTATAAAAAGAGCAATGCCTTACTATGAATCTACTAGAATTCATAAACACTAAATTATTAGACGAAAAAAAACGCTCCCTTTATCAGAAGCGCTTTCCACTAAAAAATAATTATTGAATTTATTTATCTAGCTTAAGAACTGACATAAATGCCTTTTGAGGAACCTCTACATTCCCAATTTGTCTCATTCTTTTCTTACCCTCTTTTTGTTTTTCAAGTAGCTTACGCTTACGGCTTATATCTCCACCGTAGCATTTCGCAAGTACGTCTTTTCTATATGCACTTATCGTTTCTCTTGCTACTACCTTAGTTCCTATTGCTGCTTGTATAGGCACTGGGAACTGATGCTTTGGAATCTCGTCCTTTAGCTTTTCACACATTACTCTTCCTCTAGTTTGGGCAGTACTTTCGTGAACTATAAATGAAAGTGCATCCACTTGCTCTCTGTTGATTAGAATATCAAGCTTAACTAATTTTGCTTCTTTATACTCTTTAAATTCATAATCTAATGAGCCATAACCCTTTGTTCTTGATTTTAATGAATCGAAGAAGTCATATACAACTTCGTTTAATGGAATCTCATAGTGAAGTGTAACTCTTTTGGTGTCTAGATACTCCATATTGAGCATATTGCCTCTTCTTTCCTGAGCAAGCTCCATTACAGGTCCAACATAATCCGTAGGTACAATTATATTCGCCTTTACTATAGGCTCTTCTATATGGTCAATCTCCTGAACTGGAGGGAGATTAGTAGGATTTTGTATCATGAGTACTTCCCCATCAGTTTTTATTACTCTAAATAATACAGATGGAGCCGTAGTAATCATATTTAAGTCAAATTCTCTTTCTAATCTTTCTTGAATTATTTCCATATGAAGAAGGCCAAGGAATCCACATCTAAATCCAAAACCTAAAGCTGCAGAGGTTTCTGCTTCAAATTCTAGAGCTGCATCATTTACTTGAAGCTTTTCTAATGCATCTCTTACATTTTCATATTTTTCCCCTTCAGCAGGGTAAATCCCACAATAAACCATAGGGGTAGCTTTTTTATATCCTGGAAGAGGATGCTCTGTTGGGTTATCAGCCAAGGTGATAGTATCTCCAACCCTAGAGCTTCTGATATCCTTAACAGAAGCTGCTATATATCCTACATCTCCAGCTACTAAATCCTCTACTGGAATATGAGTAGGAGAAACAACTCCAACTTCTGTAACCTCGAATACCTTTTTTGTATTCATCATCTTTATTCTATCGCCTTTTTTCACTTTGCCTTCAAATACTCTTACGTAAGAAATTACTCCTTTGTATGAATCGTAATACGAGTCGAATATAAGAGCCTTAAGTGGTGCATCAATATCGCCTTTTGGTGCTGGTACCTTATGTACTATCGCCTCTAGAACCTGATCTATATTAGTCCCGTCTTTTGCTGAAATAAGAGGAGCCTCAGATGCATCTAGTCCTATAATATCCTCTATTTCCGTCTTAATTTCCTCAGGTCTAGCACTAGGAAGGTCTATCTTATTGATTACAGGTACTATTTCCAAATCTTGGTCAAGTGCCAAGTAGACATTAGCTAGGGTTTGGGCTTCAACTCCCTGAGCTGCATCAACTATAAGGAGAGCACCTTCACAGGCAGCAAGGGATCTAGATACTTCGTAGTTAAAGTCTACGTGACCTGGAGTATCAATTAAATTAAAAAAGTATTCCTCTCCATCCTTTGCTTTGTAAACTAGTCTAATCGACTGCAGTTTAATCGTTATTCCTCTTTCTCTTTCCAAATCCATATTGTCCAGAAGCTGTGCCTTCATATCTCTTGATTGTACTAATCCTGTATCTTCAATCAATCTATCAGCTAGTGTTGATTTTCCATGGTCGATATGAGCAATGATACTAAAATTTCTTGTGCGGCTTTGTCTATCCAACTACTTCTTCCTCCTTAAAAATAATTTTCTTATTTAAATGTTAATTTTATGTTACAAATCTCTCTTTTCGTTATATAATATATAAAGATGAGTAAATAAATTTTTAGGATATGCTTTATCTTATCAGAAACGCCTTTATAATTGAAGTGGAATTATAATGATTTTTAACATTTATCTCATAAAGCTTTCTGAAACTACTTAAATTAATAATTTTTTTACGTTATAAAGCTTTTTGTCCTTTACTTTTGCTCGCTTATTTGGTACAATCTTTTTTGTTGACCAATTGGAAGAATCCAAAAAACAGGAGGTGAATATATTGGCAAATATTAAGTCTGCTAAGAAAAGAATTTCTGTTACTGCTAAGAAAACTCTTATTAACAGAATGAGAAAATCTCAAATAAAAACAGCAATCAAAAGATTTGAGGCTGCTCTAGCTGAAGGTAATATGGAAGCTGCTACTGAAAACTTCAAGTACGCTCAAAAGAAAATCCATCAAATCGCAGCTAAAGGAACTCTTCATAAAAATGCTGCTGCTAGAAAAGTATCAAAATTAGCTTCTAGATTAAACGCTGCTAAAGCTAACTAATTCAGAGGACAGCTTTAGTTCGTTAACATAGTAAAGCTTACTAAGGTATTTGCTTACCATAAATAAAAACCCCATATACCTTGGGGTTTTAATAGTTTACATAAAGGATGACTGAGGTCTTCCTTTTTTTGTTGATTTTTTTAAGCAAAGACCTTAGATGGTTTTTCTGTCTTAATGCGCTGACATATTTTCGTAAGAATAAGCTCTACACCTATTCTCTCATTAATTTGACCATTTTTAATCCTGTAATCTGTATCAAGGCAAAGGTTTAATAGCACCAAGGCTTCCTTGTACTTTAATTTTTGAGAGTGTATACCCGCCTTTTTAAGAGCATATGGATGAACTGATAGCTTCTGAGCTATCAAAGCTTCATTGTATCCCTTGGCCTTTAATATATGGTATTTCGTTATCATAGAGAGTTGTTTTCCAAACATAGTTAAAATCATAAGAGCAGATTCTCCAGAGTCAATTATATGATTGAATTCAATCAAAGCCTTTTTAAAATCTCCGCTAAAGGTATCTTCAATCAATCTAAATACATTATTCTCGAAATTTTGAAGAATTACTAAATCTATATCTTGAATTGTAATTTTCCCTTGCTTTTGATATAAAGCTGAAATTTTTACTAGCTCATTTTCTAAATCTCTTAAACTTTTCCCAGACTCTTTATAATAATAACCAGTTTTTTCAATAAAGCTTTCCAATTCCAAATCGCTAATAATGGTATTAGATTTCTTTAAAACGGCTTTGCACCATAATTTAAGTTCATTCATCTCAAGCTTGTTTGCTTCAAAAATACAGTGATTTTTTTTAAGCAGCTTAAATAAACTAGATCTTTTATCTACCTCTGGCGGGCAAAATAAAACTATAGTCGTTTCCGCTGGATTTTCAAGATAGGCTAGTAGTTTTTTTTCATCTTCTTTAGCCAGCCCCTTAGTCCCAGTTTTGAAGAACTCACTACTTTTTATCACTACTATTCTATTTTTATCCATAAAAGGCACTGATTCAAAGTTTTCTATTATCCTATCAATATCTATAACCTTGTCATCAATAACAGTTAGATTAAAATCTCTAAATGCTGGCTCTAGCTTATTCTTAAAACAATCTAATATAGAATCTATACGATAAGCCTCTTCTCCATAGATGAGATAGACCTTATCCTTTTCATTGTCAATATTTTTCAGCAAATCCTTGTAATTCATTTTTGTTCTCCTTTAAGGTATAGATAGCAAAGATAAAGTAGAATGTAAATATTAGAACATAGGCAACTATTGTAGTATAAATATTTGATGCCTCAAAGTCAATATAAGACAAAGAAAACGCTGATATCTTTTGATTGAAATAATACAAAATAAATTTCAGGCTTTTAACCATGCTCATAAGTAGATTCCCTAAAAACGGTATCTTATAAAGCACTAAAGACGATAACATAAAGGGATAGGTTAAAGTAACTAGTGGTACGCTTATTAAATTAGAAAAAATTGATATAATTGATATTCTCTGAAAATAAAAATATGTAAGGGGTAGAGTTAAAACTTGAGCGGATATTGTCATGCTAGTAAGGTTAGCTATGTATTTATGCAGTATCTTTGTCTTTTCAAAAGTAGCATTAATACTTTGGTAAAACATACCTATTGAAATAACAGCCATAAAGGACAATGTAAAGCCAGCATCGTATAAAATATATGGATTCAAAGCTATTAGCACGCTTGAAAGTAAAAACGCACTGCTAATAACATCATATCTCTTGCAATAAAAAATGCTAGCTATATACATCAAATAGAAAATCCCAGCTCTTATGGCAGAGGGTCTTGCTCCAGTAATTATGACATATATAAAAATAAAACCCAAAACTATAAAATATCTAATATTACTTGGTAACTTTTTAAGCAGAATCAATGCCATAGAAGCTAGAAGTCCAATGTGAAAACCAGATATTGCCAAGAGATGAGAAATTCCAGTTTTAGAAAATAGCTCTGTATCATTTTCATTCATCTCTGCTCTATCTCCATAAACCAAAGCTTTTACAAAAGGGCTATCTACTCTGTAAATCGAGTCTATATATTTTCCTAAATACTCTCTTATTTCGTATATGAGTGTTCTAAAATTTGATTTATGGCTTACTATATCATCAATGTTTCCATTTATCAAATAATTGTATCCTCTTGACCTTAAATAGTTTGCATATCCTCTTTGAGGATGTCCTTTTAGTGCAGTTACTTTTCCTTCAACTGCAATTACGCTACCTGGCAGGATATTATCAGTATAATCTAAGCTAGAATATTCATACTGAATTATGGCTGAATCCCCTGAGTAAAGCATAGTGTAATTTGGTCTTTTTTCTACTTGGTCTATTTGATATTCCCGATAAACCTCAATTGGTTCTGACTCTATAAAGCTTCGCTCTTGGTATACCAAGGTAAACACTGCTGAAATAAAAATACAAATGAATATAACAAAAGAGTATCTTCTCATAGTCACTCATCCATTCTTTTTCTATATCTAATATGATGAAGTATTTTTTATATTCAGTCAATTATTTTATTCACAAAAAACCACATCTCCAAAAGGATAATGTGGTCGTTAATAGCTATATTTAATATTAAAATTAATTATTTAGTAGCTGTGATTATACATTGAATTTAAGTCTTACATTTTTAGATATATAGGAAAATACTGGATACCCTATAATAAATGAAGCCAACGCTTGGACTCCGTTAAATGCAATACTCTGAAGTGCAACTTTATAGCTTGAATACATAACTGTTTCAACCATAAAATAACCTAATACCATAAATGCAACACCTGCTAACGAGCTGTACATTCCAGCTAGCTTAGTTCCTCCAAATTTAACGAATAACCAACCTATGATATATCCTTCTATACCTTTTACTATAAGTGTAAATACAGCAAAATGTGCATATCCAGATAATAAATCCGCCATCGCAGAGCCTATGCCACCTGCAATCATTCCTGCTACAGGTCCAAACATAAGTGAAGAAATAATAATAAATGCATCCCCTATATTAACATAACCGTTGGTTGCAGGTACGTGTATTTTGATAAACATTGTACCCACACAAACAAGTGCTATAAGTAAGCTATAGGTAACTAATTTATGAGTTTTATTCATAAGTTTCCCCTCCTTACTTATATTCTACATAAATCTTAATTCAGTATCAATAAATAGTGTATCGTTACAAAATTAGATATATTCATTCACATATGAAATTTTATAAGAAAATAGTCTATTAAGTTGAGCCAAATTAATATTTTCAGCTTCAATTTTTCCTAAATCATAAGCTGCCGAAACTGATACAGTTCCCATATAAAGTTGAGTTAGGGTTCCTATATCCATTATTGCATCAGCTTTATTATCAGAAATTGCTACTGAGCCATTTTTAATATGAAATACCTGATTGTTTTGACTCAAAATACCGTCATTAATCCTTATGCTTAAATCTAAAATCATATCTTTAGCTAATTTTTCAAGTACGTATTTTACATCTACTATCCTAGCCATCATAAAAGGCTTTAGACTTACAGATATTTTATTGTTAAATCCGAAATAATACATAAGCTGAGAATCTATAGGTTGCTGTATAGTAACACTATCAAGCTGAGTCTTGTGACTAGCCATAAGCGTCATAAATGAATCCAAAGCACTAGAATCCAGGTAAAACAGTTCTCTTACATAACCCTTAGATGGTTCCATTTTTGGATAAAAAACCATATACCCTATAGGCTCATTAGCATTATTTTTTGCTAAAAAAATCTCTCCTGCTTCAACTTTAATTTCTTCAAAGTAAGTGTAATAATGATTTCTATCTCTTTCCAAATAAATATCCCAATTTTTTGCCTTCTCTAGATAAATTTCTATAAGCAAGTCCGCAAGCTCATCTGTCATCTTTGTGATTCTTTCAAGATTTACAGATTTGTTATTTTTATACTCAATATCAGATAGATTAACCTCAAAGCTATATAAACTAAAGCAGTTTTCATAGCCATATCGTCTATAAATAGCAGTATCTATAGGCATCAATAGTGATATCTTCTCTCCTAGGTTATAGGCCTCCTCCAAAGCTTTATTTAAAAGCTTTGTTGTTAGTTTTTTGCCCCTATGTTCTGGATATACACTTATCCCTACCACATAGGCCGTATTTTGGGAATCCTTACTAATATTTATTTTATATGGATTTCTTTGAAGAGATGCAAGTAATTCAGTTTCCTTAGCAATCAAATTACACCCTGGATTGTATCTTTTATCAAAGTAATAATTTACAAAGCTCTCCTCATCTGAAAATGAATATTCCCATAAATTTCTTATTTCTTTAAGATCGTCATACAAAGCATATCTTATTTCTGACATAAAGCCCTCCTATTTTTCAATCAGAGTGTACTTTTCCACTAGCTTAATAGGCTTGTAGGATAATTTGGCTTGTCTCAAGCCCTCTAAGCCTAAATCCTCTTCACGGTTCACAAATTCAACATCTGGAAATTCATTTTCTAAAAACAATTTATTGATAGCAGTATAAAGTCCTCTTATTTCAGGATTAGCTTTTTCTACATGCACAACAACAGTATCAGGGTTAAGTAATTCGCCAAAAGTAAAAGCCTCTAAATTATTATCTATATAAATTCCACCGACTTTGGTTTCTGTAAGCTTAGGATAATTTTTAAATACCTTTTCTACTGCAAGTCTTTCCCCAACTAAGTGCTGGTCCTTTTCCTTATCCTCAGCCCATCTTTCCATCAAAGCAATTGCTTCTGGAAAGTCCTTGCAGCCTAATCTTCTATACTCAAATCTATCTCCATATTCCTTTAAAAAACTATTGTAGTGATTTTTCTTAGAGTGATATTTTCTTCCTGATAATGTCCTTAATTTTTCTGCTTCATAAAAATAATCATGAGAATCTCTCTCCTCAATTATCTCAAATCTATCAGGATATTTTTGAGATAAATATTCAACCCATGGCTTAGTAACAGCTCTAAGAATTAATTTTTGTTCCAATCCATTAAAGCAGCCTTCTATAGCCTCAAAGGCTTTTTGATAATTTTCAGGCTCAGTTATAGGCTGGATAGCAAAATAACTGTCATTTACTCGTCCAAATATATTAAGATAGCCATCTTCTATCATATAGCTCGTATTAAATACATGCTGCCACATATAAATAGTCATGAAGCTATATTCACAGGCTTCATATCTCACCTTATTAAAATACTCTTCAAGCTCGTCCTTAGAATTTATTCCTATGGGCTTAAGTTTACATTCATCTTCCAATTTATTGATTGTAATCTCCTCCTCAAAAAACTTTAATCATAATATTATATTATAACATACCATTTCAGTATGTAACCGATGTAACACTCCCTAAGAAAAATTATACACCAATAACCTTCTTTCTAATCAAATACCTTCCTTATGGATTATGTTATAATTAAAATTATAATAATTAGTTAAATCAAAGGAGACATAAATGAATTTCAATAAAAATAAACTTAAAAAATTTTCTCTAAATGTGTTATTAATATTTGCCCTGATGGCTTCTTCTATTATTTTCTCAGCTTGTGATATTTTAGAAAAGGATACAAGACTTCAAGTTCATTTTATAGATGTAGACCAAGGTGATAGTACCTTGATAATTTCTCCAAATGGTAGGACTATGCTCATCGATGCCGGAGACAACAGCAAAGGAAGTGAAGTCATCTCGTACTTAAAAAGAAAAGGCATATCCAAAATTGACATACTAATCGGTACTCATCCAGATGCTGACCACATAGGTGGTCTAGATGATGTGATAGAGGCTTTTGAAATAGGAGAATTTTATCTTCCAAGAAAAAGCCATACCACAAATACATTTGAATCTGTTTTGCTTGCTGCTAAGTCAAAAAATTTATCCATAAAAGAAGGTTATGCTGATAGAGAGCTAGATTATGATGAAAATATAAAGCTTAAAATTTTATCTCCTATAAAATCAAAGGATTATGGAAGTGATAACAATCTCTATTCCATAGTAGTAAAACTCGACTATAATCAAGCATCTTTTTTATTTATGGGTGATGCCGAATATAAAAACGAATATGATATGCTAGCATCTGACTACAGTCTTAAGTCAGATGTTGTAAAGCTTGGACACCATGGAAGTCATTCATCTACAAGTCCCGAATTATTAAACGCTGTTATGCCCTCTGCCGCTATAGTATCTTGTGGATATAAAAATAAATACTCTCATCCTCACAAGGAAGTCCTAGACTTACTTGAAACAAGCAGTATCCCTTTATACAGAACGGATGAACAAGGAGATATTATTTTTAGGACAGATGGAAAAACAATAACTGCAAATACAGAGCCAGGGTCTTACACTTATAGAAAATATAAATAGGAGGCTGATTATGAAAGGAATAATAGATAGATTTGAAGGAGATATTGCCGTTATAGAGCTTGAAAACAATGAGTTTATAGATATAAATATCAGTGACTTGCCAAAAAATATCTCTACTGGTGATGTAATAGAACTACTAGATGACAAAATAAATCTATGCATAGAAGAAACTAAAAATAAAAAACAAGCAATCGAAGATTTGATGGATGAGCTATTTGAATAATAGTCCAATCAGCTCACTGAGATAAGCAAAACAGATTTATCAAGTGCTAACTCGAACCATGTAGTGCTCGCAATAAAATAATTTTTATAAAAATATAAAATTATTTTATTGACTTATTATTTTATTACATGTACAATCTGACATTAAATAAACAAGAAAAGCTATGAAGAAAAATAGTACATTATAATTTCTGTTCAGAGAGCTGATGTTTGGTGCGAATCAGTGAGAAATTTTATGGAATCCATTTCTGAGCTGTTCTGAGGAAATCCAAGTAATCAGAACCGTAAGCCTGCGTTAAAGGTGTCAAAGTGAACAGCTATCAATGATAGCGGTTAATTTGGGTGGCAACGCGGAGTTTAGACTTCGTCCCTTTTGTGGGACGGAGTCTTTTTTAATATCCAAAATCCAGATTGTAAAATTAGCTTAGTTATAATAAGTATTTTAATTAGCGTTAATGAATTTATTAAGGAGGTAGAGCATGAGGTTATTTATTCCAGGACCAGTAAATGTAGAAGAAGATGTATTAAAAGTTATGTCCAGCCCAATGATAAGTCACAGGAGTAAATCAGCCTCCTGTCTCCAACAATCTATATCAGAAAATATGCAGATTCTGTGGAATACAAAAAACTCTATACTGCTGTCCACATCTTCAGGGAGTGGACTTATGGAGGCAGCTGTAAAAAGTCTTATACTAAAAAAAGGAGTGTTCTTTTCCTTAGGAGCTTTTGGAAAAAGATGGTATGAAATGGCAATAGCTAACGGAAAAGAAGCTGATATTTACGAAGTAGAAGAAGGGTATAGCAACAAAGCAGAGTTTATTGACAGCATACTAAAAAAGGGCTGTTATGATTTTGCTGCTATAACTCACAACGAAACTTCTACCGGTGTAGAAAATCCACTTATTGATATCTCCAATGTCATGAAAAAATATAGCGATATAATCTTTGCTGTAGATACAGTTAGCTCAACTGGTGGAGTAGATATAGACGTAGATTCTTGTAAAATAGATTTTTGCGTCACCTCTACACAAAAATGCCTCGGGCTTCCTCCGGGACTTTCTATCTGCAGTCTATCAGATAAAGCAATAAACCGTACTAAGTATGTTGAAAACAGAGGATATTATCTCGATTTGCTCACTTTGTATGAGTATACAATAAACAAGGACTACCAATATCCAGCTACGCCTTCACTATCACATATGTATGCCTTGGATTATAAATTAAACAAAATAATTAACATAGAGAAAAAAGAAAATAGATTTCAAAGACATAAGCTACTAGCTGATATTACCAGAGACTGGGCAAGAGATAGATATAAGCTCCTTGTAAATGACAATAACTATTCCGATACAGTGACAGCAGTGGTGAATTCTAGAGAAACTGATTTAAAAATGCTATCTTCAAAACTAAAAGATCAAGGCTACGTATTTTCAAATGGATACGGCAAGCTAAAGGATAAGACTTTTAGAATCGCACATATGGCAGATACCACTATAGAAGAACTAAAGGCTTATTTAGAAACCATTGATAAATTAATTTAATTGATATATACAGGAGGAAAATAAAATGAGAATATTAATAAATGAAGGTCTTCAAGCAGATGCTATAGATATACTTAAGGGTTTTGGTTATGAAATTATAAATCAGAAATACGATTACGATGCACTTATGGATATAATTCAAACTATAGACGTTTTGATTGTAAAATCTCATACAAGAGTTGATAGAAAACTACTCGCAAAGGGCCATAACGGACTTCTTAAAATGGTTGTTCGAGCAGGAGTAGGAACAGATAATATAGATATGGATTATGCAAATCAGCTCAGGATTGAGGTTTATAACACTCCTAATGCCAGCACTGACTCTGTGGCAGAATTAGCCCTTGGACATCTTCTAGTCCTTGCTAGAAATATTAATAAATCAATTGTAAGCCTTAGAAATGGACAGTGGAATAAGGCAGCATATTTGGGAACTGAAATTAAAGGTAAAACTCTTGGCATAATAGGATTTGGAAGAATTGGTAAATGCCTAGCAAAAAAAGCTGATGCTCTTGGAATGAATATTATCTACAACGATTTATATGATTTTGGAAATATCGATGTGCCTGGAACCTATCATGATTTAAAAGACTTGCTTCCAAAAGCTGACTTTATTTCTATACACACACCATATTTACCTGAGCCTCTTATAAAAGAGGAAGAATTTATTTTGATGAAGCCAAGTGCTTATATCATAAATGCAGCTAGAGGAGGAGTAATCGATGAAAATGCTCTTCTTACAGCTTTAGATAACGATTATATCAAAGGAGCTGCTATTGACGTATTTCTAAACGAACCACATCCTAATGAAAGAATCTGCAATCATCCTAATGTTTCTGTAACTCCTCATTTAGGTGGCTCTACTCATGAAGCTTTTTATAGAATAGGCATGGAAATAACCCAAATCCTACAGCCTATCCAAAGAAAGAACGTAATATAATAGGGACTCGAGCAAAAAATATATAGGCATATATTTTTCAAACTAAAAGCGAAAGCAACTGCACAGTTATTCTCGTTAACAAAAAAAGGACTGTAAAAAAATAGTACAGATAAGTACTAAATTTTTCACAGTCCCTTTTTTAATTTATTTTGAAGCTCTAATTTGTAGCTCTCTTCTTAGCATATCTAGTGCCTGAGAAACTGCTCTTCTTCTAACATTATCTCTAGAGCCCCAAGAGTCCATCTTCATCACCTTAACTTCTCCAAGCAAGTACAGGCCTATATAAACAAGCCCTACTGGTTTTTCATCTGTCCCTCCATCTGGACCAGCTATTCCAGTAATAGATAAAGCAACATCACTCTTTGCTCTATCTGCAGCACCCTTTGCCATTTGCTTTGCAACTTCTTCGCTTACAGCTCCATATTTGGATAAAATTTTATAATCAACACCCAAGGTATTTATTTTCGATTCATTTGAGTAAGTTATAAAGCCTTCTTTAAATACTTTGGATATTCCAGGATAATTTATAAGTCTTCCTGCAAGCAGACCTCCACTACAAGATTCAGCTACTGATATAGATAAATTTTGCTCTATTAATAAAGATGCTACAACTGCTTCCAAAGTCGTATCTCCAATAGCGTATACATCCATACCCAGTCTATCGCATATTTTCTTTACTACAGGCTCTAGCAATGATTTCGCTTCCTGCTCAGTTCTGGCACTAGCTGTAACTCTAAGTGTAAGTCCGTGCTCTTTTGCATATGGAGCCACAGTTGGATTTTCCTGGGCTTCTATGATATCCATAATTTTTTCTTCCATATGCCCTTCGCCTATACCTGAAATATTAATGATATCCGAAATAAATACTTTGCCAGTTCTTTTTTCTAGATATGGAATAATATATTTTTCCATCAAAGGTATTACTTCTCTTGGTGGACCAGGTAGTATGACTAGAACCTTTTCATCAAATTCTATAATGCAAGCTGGAGCTGTTCCATTTTCATTTGGAATTATCTTAGCTCCTTCTGGAAAATAAGCCTGTCTTTTGTTGCCTTCATTTAAAGGAAGCCCTCTTGAGCCAAAAAAATCCTCAAGATGCTTTATTGACGCTTCATCAAGTATCATATCTCTTTTTAAAAAATGAGCTGCTGCTTCCTTTGTAAGATCATCTCTTGTAGGTCCAAGCCCTCCTGTAGTTATAACTAAATCAGCTCTTTCAAAAGCTGTCTCAAGTTCTTTTGATACTCTGTTTAGATTGTCCCCTACAACAGATTGATGATAGACATCTATCCCTAAATTATATAGCTCTCTTGCAATATCCCTAGAATTGCTATTTAAAATTTCTCCCATTAAAAGCTCTGTACCTACAGCAATTATTTCTGCTTTCATAAGTTATATCCTCCTGAGTATCTATATTAAAAAGAACATAATACTAAAATATCATTTTAAGAATACATCAATGAATTAAACTTATCAAGACAGAAGAGTAATTACTCTCTATAAATAACTGTTTGCTTCCTCGCAAAGCTCATTTATCAAATCCTTGACTGTAGTTATTTTATCTATTTTATAAGCATTCGTCCCCGCAAAAACAAGTCCATTTTCCATATCGCCTGTCACTGATTGGATAAGAGCTTGAGAAATGCAGTATGGAGTAGTAGCTGGGTTACAAGGGATAAGGCAATCATAGCAACGCTTTACAGGAATATTGCCTTTGTCTAGCTTTTTAGTAAACTCATTATCTACAGCTCTTCCTGGCATCCCTACAGGGCTTTGTACCAATCTTATATCTTCTTTTTTTGCATCTACATATGAATTTTTAAAATTTATATGAGCATCACATTCTTCAGTTGCAACAAATCTAGTTGCCATTTGAACACCGCTCGCTCCTAGCTTAATAAACTTTGCAATGTCCTCTCCTGAGTATATTCCACCAGCAGCAATCACTGGAACCTGAATTTTATATTTTTCTTCAAATGGTTTCATCGCTTCTATTACTTCAGTCACTAGCTCTTCAAGCGGTTTAAATTCATTTTTTGCCAGTTCTTCCTTCGAAAAGCCTAAATGCCCCCCAGCTTCTGGTCCTTCAACTATAACCATATCAGGTATTCTTTTATATTTTTTGTCCCATACCTTAGATATAAGAGCTGCTGCTTTTCCTGATGACACTATCGGTACAATTTTTGTCTGTGAGCCTTCTACTAAAGCAGGTAAATCTAATGGAAGTCCAGCTCCTGAAATTATTAAATCTATTTTCATTTCTACTGCAGCCGCAACCATTTCTTTATAGTTTTTCATTGCTGTTAATAGATTTACTCCTAGTATTCCATCGCCACAAAGCTCTTTAGCTCTTTTTATATGCTTCTTTAAAGCTCTTACATTTGCTTCATTGTTATTTGATAAAAAATCTGGCTCATCATAGCCTATCTGAACTCCTGAAATAACTCCTATAGCACCTTCACGTGCTACTGCTGATGCAAGTGAAGATAGTGACACTCCAACACCCATTGCTCCTTGTATTATTGGAAGCTTTGCTATGCGGTCACCTAATTTTATCGGCTTTAAACTATTAATGGTAATCTCTCCTTTTAAAATATTTTGATAATCAAAGTATACATATTTATTTTAAACTATTTTAGTTTGATAATCAAAGTATTTTTTTATTTTTGCAATTTAACCATTAATGTTTAAGCAAAAAGCATATTTATAATTAATTTTCTGGTATAATTTTAATTAATACTGTTAAATGAAAGGATGGTTTAAATGAACGAAAACAATAACTTGTCTTCTAAAAAATGTGAAGCTTGCAGTACTGGCACTATACCTCTTCACGGAAATGAATTATTTGAATTAATGAAGGCTATCCATCCTGACTGGAGTCTTGATAACAATACAAAGATTATTAGAACATTTAGATTCAAGGATTTTATGTCTGCCCTTAATTTTGTAAATAAGGTTGGAGAAGTTGCTGAAGCTGAAGGGCATCATCCTGATATAGAGCTAAGCTGGGGCAAAGTGAAGGTAATACTTCTGACTCACAAAATCCACGGTCTTAGTATAAACGACTTTATTATGGCCGCTAAAATCGATGATTTAGCTATTTAGTCCTTCTTTAATCTTTGTAGTATTTTGTAATACACACATAAAACTTAGCCTCTCTAGGGGCTAAGTTTTTATAATTAATAGTGGAGGCAAAAATGAAAAGTATTTCGAATATTTTAGGATTTAATAAAGAAGCAATGCTTCTTGATTCTAAACTCTATATTGTAAAGTCTATGGTTGCAATTGCCACTGGGTATATCATAGGCTCAAAAATGCCTATAGCAAATCTGGATATGATATCCGTTCTTTTAGGAGTTATGTACAATCTCGAGCCTGTTAATGTATCTGGAATAAAAGGGGGAATTAATCAGCTTTTAGCTTCTACTTTAGGAGCAGCTTGCACTGGAATATTGATTTTGCTATTTGGTATCAATGTATACACTATAGCTCTAGGAATGGCACTTACATTATATGTATCTCTTAAAATAAACTGGAGAATGGTTTCTCCCGTAGCTATATTCACTTGTATTTATATGACTCAGTTTGTACAGCTAAATGCAGCTGCAGAGCCTAGCATCTGGCTCACCTTTAGATTGAGAATCGCAGCCCTTAGCTTAGGTGTAGCAATAGCAATATTTTATAATTATTTATTTTCATTTTTTTATTACAAAAAAATTGGTCACAAGCGATTGGAATTTGTTAAGCTTCAAACCTTAAAAGGCCTTACTCATATAAAAAATCAACTTTTATGCACAGATATTTCTAATGAAAATTCAAATATCTTGTATCAAAGCATTTTTAATGATGTGGAATTAGTGAATTCAAACATCAAAACTATGCTTAGTGAATCAGCACTTCCCTACAAAGCCGTCCAAAAAGATGAGCTTATTACTATTTCAACAATAATTGATGACTTAAAAAAGATAAACCATTTATCCTACGATATTTATTTTGCCTATAAAGAGGATCCTTTCCTCGATATTCACAGTGAAAAAATATTAAGCTCTATAGATAACGTAATAGTAAGTCTAAGCACCATTGATTTTAATAATTTGAATTTAGAAAACAAAAACTTCCAGAATAACCATATTGATTATTCTGGAAGCGAAAGTAATCGTTTAATTTGGAATCTTAAAACTATAGAAAAATCAGTAGAAAATATTTACTCATCTGCTAAAATATTATCCCTAAAAAACATTATTATGCCGTAAGCAGCCATAACAGCCATGTATTGATCTGACAATGATGATTCTATCCCTTCTATATTGGCATTGTCCCTATATAGTTGTTCATTTCGTTCCACCTCGGAATCGAAGAACTCATCAAACTCCTCGATTGATTTCATGGCTGAAATTTTGTCTGCATACCTATCATATTCTTCTCCTAGATGCTGCAGAAAAAATTTATCCAGTGCAGGATACCTTGACTTATAAAGTGATAATACTTGATCTTTTGTCTTAATTTTCATATGAATTCCTCCAGTCTTATTCTCCTAATTGTGATTCTAAATTTGCTATTTCTGCTTTTAGTATATCAATTTCATTTATATAAGCCTGAACCTGCTCGTCAACTGTTTTATTTTCTTTTAATGCTGTATAAACAAGCTCTCCAAGTAGTTTATACTTTTCGTCAACATTGGATTTAACCTTTGCAATATCCATTTTTGTTTTTGTAGTGTTTGCAACTTCCGATGTTTTTTCCCCAACCTTGTTAAGCGTCTGAGCCATTTTATCCATAAAACTCATAAAATTCCCTCCCTGTATTATTTTGTATAATAATACCCAAAAATTGGTTAAACTATCAGGTTGTACTAATACTACAAAGTAAAATTTCTGCTACTTCTTCACAGTTAATTTCAATATCTAAGCTTGCATTTGGTTTATTTGCATTTACAAGTAACAAATCCATTTTTGATAAAGTTATATCTCTATCCTCTAGCTTAATATTTAAATCATGAAATGGAGATATTAATATTTCAAACCTATTTTCAAATCCAGCTTCCAAGGTCTCCTTAAATAAAGTCATAGTATACACTTTGTCTATTTTTACTGATTTAAGATTCCCTGAAGCTTTTTCACTTAGCATAAGGTTAAAATCCTTGGCTTTTCCATAGCTTGTAGTAGGAATAGCTCCAGAGAAATTATAAACCTCAAAAGGCTGCAAATCTATAAAATCTTTATTATTATGTGTAAGCCTTAGAATATTATCTAGTGGAGTTATATACCTATTAATCCCTTTAAGCTCTGTGAATTCTGATTTATCTAAATCCACAGTAGCTGAGCTAATTCTAAATGCAAAATCTCTCACAGCGTAGCTAGAATGCTCGGGAAAAATCAACATTTGCGTAGTAGTTCCTCCTAACCAAGAGGATGTCTGATATTCTTCTTTATGAATTATTTTTAGGTTGTAGTTCATTATAGCTTCTCCTCACGAGTGTTATGAATTTCAAATATAACATTCTTATTTTCTTTTGATGCATCTTCAAACACATCTATAAGAGCATGTCCATAGTCTTCTAAATTAGCTATCAGGCTTTCCTTATTAATGAGCCTAATTTCAATCTTTGAACTATAGCTCATAAGAACATCCCAAAGAGCATCTAAATTATTTCCATAGTATTCGTTGTTATCCAATTGATGCTTTATATAAAGATGTACATAGTCTTTATTTTTCATATCTTTTCCATCTAAAACTACTTTTATCATAATCACTCCTCTTTGTAAAGCAATTCAAAGCTATCATAATGATCCTTTGTGTAATATATTAACCCATCATTTGAATATACTAATCTTTCTGGTCCTCTAAATCCCCCTTTATAATTTATATCACATTCAAAGTACTCCCTGCCTGATTTTTTAGGTAGCTTACCTTCTCTATTTCCAAATCTATCTCCTCCAATGCTCATTTTATCTGTCACATCCCATAGATTCCCTTCACTGGCTTCCCATCCCATGCTAACTGCATCTTTTTTAGTTATATAATTTCTTGGAAGCTTATTGTAAGTATGAATAAATAGTGCAACCTCAGCTTTACTTGTGTAATAACCCTGTTCATCTATCTCGGCATTAGATGAATTTGAAGTTTCATATACTTCATTTGATTGATTTTCTAAATCATCTAAGCTTTCTTCACTTTCGTTTATTTGTGGGATATCTGAATCTTTATATTCTTCTGTTTGAAATGGGCTACAAGCTACAAAGGAAAAAATGTATACAATCATCATAACTACGGATAATACTTTTTTTATATTAAAATTCACATCTAAACCTCCTAAAATTAACAATTTCTATAGCAATATTATATAATACTTCTAGAAATAATTTGCAATTTTTCTATAATATTTCAAAATCAAGGAAAATGTTTTCATAAATATGATAAAAACCGTTATAATGTATTTAGTGTGTTAAACTTTTAGATTTATACCACAGGAGGAGACAATATGCAAAAGATACTTCAAGAGGCTATTGACAATAACAGACATTGGACTGCCCATGGCGCTGTCGCTTCATACATACCTGAGCTTGCTAAAGAAAATCCGGATGCTTTAGGTGTCTGTATTTACAATATTGACAATACAACGCTTTGTGCTGGAGATTCACATACTAAATTCACTATCCAAAGTGTTTCTAAAGTAGTGACCTTAATTTGTGCTCTCATAGATAAAGGAAAAGAAACTGTTTTTTCTAGTGTTGGAATGGAGCCATCAGCAGATCCGTTTAACTCTATGGTAAAATTAGAAACTAGAGAATCTCATAAACCACTTAATCCTTTTATAAATGCTGGTGCTATTGTATGTACCTCGATGGTTCAGGGGGATAACGGCATTGAGAAATTTAATAGAATCCACAACATGATTAAAATTATGGCAGACAACCCAGCTATAGATATAAATCAATCCGTATATCGGTCAGAAAAGCTAACAGGAAATACCAATAGAGCCATAGCCTATTACTTAAAAGGTGCTGGTCTGATTGAAAAGGATGTTGAGGATGTCCTAGATACATATTTTAAGCTTTGTTCTATTGAAGTAACTGCCCTAGACGTTGCAAAAATGGCTAGCGTGGTAGCAAATAACGGCATCACTCCATGGTCAAACGAAAGATTGATGAGCATAGAAATATGCAGAATAGTAAAAGCCATAATGACTACCTGCGGACTTTACGATTCCTCGGGACAATTTTCTGTTGAGGTTGGACTTCCTTCAAAAAGTGGTGTAGGTGGATGCATAATGGCAGTGGCTCCTCAAAACATGGGCATAGCTGTTATAGGTCCAGCCCTAGATTCTCACGGAAACAGCATGGCAGGAAAAAAAGTTTTAGAATATCTTTCCAATGAACTAAATCTAAGTATTTTTTAAAAAAATAAAACAGATATTTAACTCCGTCTATGCAACTGGAGCTAGATATCTGTTTTTGTCTTTAAGCTAGCCACTTCTGCTTGAGTTAAAAATCTCCACTTCCCATAGGATAATCCATCAAGAGTGATATTTAATATTCTCACACGCTTTAGCTTTCTAACCTTATAGCCAAAATGCTGACACATACGCCTTATTTGTCTATTTAAGCCCTGTGATAAAACTATTTTAAAGCTTTTTTCACTTATCTTATGGATTTTACATGGTTTAGTAGTTGTATAAGTGTTTTTTACAGGATTATATATTCTTACTCCTTGGCTCATTTGTTTTAAAGTCTTGCTATCTAAAGGCTTATCTACTGTTACTATATATTCTTTTTCATGATGATTTTCTTCTCTTAATATACGATTAACTATATCTCCATCATTAGTTAAAAGAATAAGTCCCTCGGAATCCTTATCAAGTCTTCCTATTGGAAAAATTCTCTCTTTATAATTCACATAGTCGACAATATTACCTTCAATATGTCCTTCTGTAGTACAGGTAATACCTACTGGTTTATATAGTGCAATATAAACCTTATCCTCTTTAGGTTTAATTATGGTCCCGTCCACCTCAACTATATCACCTTCACTGACCTGATATCCTAAATCAGCGATTTTCGAATTTACTTTTACTTTATTATTTTTAATTAGTTCATCTGCCTTTCTTCTAGAGCAAAGTCCTGAAGAGCTTATATAATTATTTAATCGCATACTTACCCTTTCTTAGCTTCCTGTTTTTTGAAGCTCATTAAATACTGGTATAATATATGGTTTTCCTGTGCTAGGATGAACCACCATATCTACTTCTATATTATACACCTCATCTATTATTTCCTTTGTCAAAACAGCTTGTGGATTACCATGAGTTACCAGCTTTCCATCCGACAAAAGGAAAATCTCATCACTATACTGCACAGCAAGGTTTAAATCATGAAGTATAGTAATTATTGTTGTATTTTTTTCTTTATTTAATTTTTTCAAAACTTCAAGAAGCTGAATTTGGTGATGAATATCTATATTTGAAATAGGTTCATCGAGGATTAAAACTTCAGTATCTTGAGTAATCGCCCTTGCAATAATAACTCTCTGTCTTTCTCCACCACTTATCTGATCGATTTTCTTATCTCTTAGATGCCATGTATTTGTCTTTAGCATTGCATCCTTAGCTAGTTCAAAATCTAGGCTAGATTCAGACTGAAATCTTCTAAGATAAGGAGCTCTTCCCATAAGCACAATATCCATAACAGAAAAATCAAAATCTATAATTGTATTTTGAGGTACAGTTGCAATTTTACGAGCAGTTTGCTTATTTGTCAATTTTGTAATGTCTTCACTTAATAAAAAAACCTTATTTTTCGGAGTATCCATAGTTTTAGTTATTATTTTTGCTAAGGTTGTTTTCCCTGAGCCATTGGGCCCTAATATGGTATAAAACTTCCCTTTTTCAATATTAACACTCACATCAGTTAGAACTACTTGAGCTCCGTAGCTCCAATCTAAGTTTTTTACCTTTATATGACTTTCAAATTTAATAGACATATGGTCATGCCACCTTCTTTTTTGTTTTAACAAGTAAATAAATAAAATACGGCGCTCCGAACAACGAAGTGATTGATCCTACTGGAAGCTCTGTAGGTGGTATTGCAACTCTAGCCATGGTATCTGCTAATATCATAAAAATCGCTCCTCCAATAGCTGAAAAGGGTATGAGTACTCTATTATCTGGGCCTATAAGCAATCTTATAGTGTGAGGAACAATAAGACCCACAAACCCAATTATACCACTTACTGAAACTGCCGAAGCAACTATCATAGATGATATAAAAAGCAAAATTTTTTTTACTCTTTCAACCTCTACTCCCAAGCTATTTGCTGAGTCTTCTCCAAGTAACATTATATTTAAATCTCTTGAAAAAATACCTATTCCTATAGTTCCTAAAACGACAATGGGAACTAAGATGTAAACTTGATTCCAGCTTGCTGCAGAAACACTTCCCATAAGCCAGAATACTATTTTTTCAATCTGCGCATGATTGAAGAGCATCAAAAGCGATATTGCTGCTGAAAATAAGTAATTTATTGATATACCTGCAAGAAGCAAGGTACTTGCAGGTATTTTCGTTCCAGTTTTTGCAATCAGATATACAAGGCTTACTGTAAGAATAGCTCCTATAAACGCAAAGAGAGTAACACCTCCTATGCCTATAGCCCCTACTCCTAAACCAAATATCATTGCAATAGCAGCTCCTAGCGCTGCTCCAGATGATATCCCCAGCACATATGGGTCTGCCATTGGATTTTTGAACATACCCTGAAATGCTGCTCCTGATACCGACAGCCCCATTCCCACAAAAGCTGCTAGGATTATTCTAGGAAGTCTTATCTGCCAAATAATAGTTATTTGATTTCTTTTAATATCATCAAGCGAGATTAAATCATCTACAAGAGGTAGCTTTGACAATAGAATTCTCACTGCTTTATCTATAGAAATATCTGCTACTCCAGTCATACTAGATATCACTATCCCTAACATCAACATTATTGTCAAAATTATAAACATTAATTTGTAGAATGATTTTTTCTCTGTAAAGCTCATAGCCTTCCTCATTTCGTCATTATTAGAATTTGTCAGGATGAAGTATCTTTGCTAATTCCTCTAATCCATCAGCAAGTCTAGGTCCTTGTCTATCTAGCATATTATTATCAATTTCAAATAACCTGCCCTCTTTAACTGCTGTTAGCTCATTATATCCATTTGCTGATTTTATTCCTGCTTTTGCTTCAAAGTATTTTGAACAAATCACTATATCTGGATCTTTTTCTACGAGTGCCTCGAGATTATATTTCCATCCTGTGGCATCATTTGCTATGTTTTCTCCACCAGCCATATCAATAATCTGAGAAATAAAAGTCTCACCTGTTGCTGTATAGTCTCCACCTTCGCCATAAGAAACTACGTAATATGCCTTTGGTTTAGGCTGATTTTCAACTGCCTCCTTAACTTTCTTTACCTTTGCTTGCATATCCGCTACTACGGCATTTGCATTTTCATCTGCATTTAATAGCCTTCCTGTTTTTAAAATTGTGTCATATACCCCTTCAAAGCTCTCTTCTCCATATAGAACTGCTACCGTAAGTCCTGAATCTTCTAATTTTTTTAAGACATCTGGATCAAAATGAGTAGATGCAATTATTAAATCAGGGTCAAGCTCCAATATTTTTTCTATGTTAGGCTCTCTCAGGCTCCCTATTGATTCCTTTTCTAAAACCTGCTCAGGGTAATCACAATAATCCGTCCTGGCTACTAACTTAGCTTCCATACCAAGCGCATAAATAGTCTCTGTGATATTTGGTGCTATGGATATTATCCTTTGAGGTTCATTTTCTATAGTAACTTTTCTTCCCATAGAATCAGTAATTTCAAGTGGATAGAGCTTAGACGCTGTATTCGTTTGTATATTTTCCTCCTCTTCAGTCTGGGCTGGTGCCTGACAACCCGTAAAGCTTAACAAAGCTATCATAAATAAAATCAATGTCCTTACTAAGGTTTTTTTATTAAATGTCATTTTTATATCCCCTTCGTAAATATAATTATTAAATCTGCTTGTATCCTTGCATAAAAATACACTTACCCTTAAAGGAAAGTGTCGACATAAATACTTCAATCCTCCCTCCGAAGATAGTAATAATAATAAGATAAGGCAGGTTTCCTGGCTCATGGTTCATCCTAATCTTCGGCCTTCTCAGTTTCCCAATGGCTTAATCGAATTTCGTTCCCATATACAGTAGCGGGGGCTGCAGTGGAATTTAACCACTTTCCCTTTTAACCCATCAAGGGCACCATATCTTTTATAATTTTTTTAAACTTATAATTTTTATTATATCAGTTTTATTCAAAAACAACAAATTTGCTTTAAAGCAAATTAAGAACAGTTCCAACTTAATACAATCAAAGATTTTTAATTGACACCTAGAAACCCTATTGTATTCATAATAAAAATCCTGATTTTATTTAGTAGAATTTAAAATCAGGATTTTTATAAATTTAAGCATTTTTTATTTTCTTAAGTCATCTAATATTTGAGTCTTTTCTTTAGTTTTATCATCCTTAAGCTTAATAACTCTCGCAGGTGAACCTGCAACAACTGTATTTTCTGGGACATCTTCAGTAACTACAGCTCCAGCAGCAACTACACTGTTATTTCCAATTACTACACCCTCTAGCACTACTGCATTTGCTCCAACTAGAACGTCATCTCCCACTATAACTGGTGTTTTACTAGGTGGTTCTAGTACACCAGCAATAACCGCTCCCGCTCCTATATGAGATCTTTTTCCTATTGTTCCTCTAGCTCCAACTACAGCATTCATATCTATCATTGTTTCATCGCCAATTTCTGCTCCAATATTTATTACTGCTCCCATCATTATAACGGCATTTTTCCCTATAGATACTCTATCTCTAATTACTGCTCCTGGCTCAATTCTCGCATCAAATTTTGTATAGTCTGACATAGGAATAGCGGAATTTCTTCTATCATTTTCTATATAATAAAACTCAATCTGATTTTTATTTAGCTCCAAGAATTTATTTATTTCATCAGCTTCTCCAAATAAAATTCTCGATTTTCCTTCTCCAAAAACCATTAATTCATTAATAGCTTCATAATTTAGGTCTCCCTTAACATATAGCTTTACCGGAGTGGTTTTCTTAGCTTCCTTTATAAATCTAGCAATTTCATATGCATCTGTTAGTTTAGTTTCGTTAGTCATAATGTTTTTTATGATAAATTAATTATCATAATCTCCTTTTTATTATTTACGTAATTTATGGTCTACGTATAAAACCATATATTTTTGTTTTTAATTTTTAAATTTCAAACATATCTTGCATGCAGTACATTCCTTTTTCTTTCCCATAAAGCCATTTTGCAGCATCAATAGCTCCATCTGCAAACAAATCCTTAGAAAGTGCTGTGTGCTTTATTTCAATAATGTCACTGCTTCCTGCAAATATAACTTCATGCTCACCAAAGATGTTTCCTCCTCTAACTGCATGTATCCCTATTTCATTTGTCGTCCTAGGATTGGTTCTTCCTTGTCTTCCATTTACAAAGTTTTTTGGGGTGGATATACTAGAATTTACTGCATCAGCTAAAATATATGCAGTACCACTAGGTGCATCTACTTTCTTATTGTGATGCTTTTCAATTATTTCAATATCATAGCTTCGCTCATCTAGTAATCTTGAATATTTTTCTAAAATTGTCTTTAATAAATTTATTCCAAAAGACATATTTGCAGAGTATAAAATGGCAATATCTGAGCTATAGCTGTGTATTTTTTCAATTTGAGCTGCATCGTAGCCTGTAGTTGCAAGAACAAGACTAATCCCATGCTCCTTTGCAAATAATAATAGTTCATCTAGACATGAGTGGTGAGAAAAATCAATAATTAAATCAGGATATATATCTGAATCAGCTGGTTTTTCAAAAACTCTACATTTATTTTCATAAAGCTCTGGTCTAGCGTCTATTCCCATTACTAGATTAAACATATCATCTTCAACTATTTTTTTGTATATAATTTGACCCATACTTCCATTTATTCCCGAAATACCTATGTTAATCAAGCGCTCACCCCCATAGACTGATTAAATTTTTTAATGCTTTCAATTAATAGCTCTCTATTGCTATCACTTATTGGAATAAGTGGAAGTCTAAGCTCTCCATTTATTTTCCCCATAATTTCTAGCGCTGCTTTTACAGGAATTGGATTTGTTTCAATAAAAAGTGCATTGATTATATCTAGCATATCAAGCTGAAGCTTAGTCGCAGCATTAGTCATTCCATTAAAGTATAATTCACATATTTGGTGTGTTTCATCTGGAAGTATGTTTGCAACTACTGATATCACACCTGCTCCCCCAAGTGATAATACTGGAAGTATTTGGTCGTCATTTCCAGAGTAAATGTCAAATCCAGCAGGGCAAAGTCTAGCAATTTTTGCTATCTGACTTAAATCCCCACTTGCTTCTTTGATTGCAACTATATTTTTATGAGTGGCTAGCTCTTTTACAGTCTCCGGCTGAATGTTTAGGCCTGTTCTAGATGGTACATTGTATAAAATTATCGGTATATTAACTTGATCAGCTATTGCAAAGTAGTGTGCAACTAGACCTCTTTGAGTAGTTTTATTGTAGTAAGGAGTCACAAGCAATAAGGCATCAGCTCCTATCCCTTCTGCAAATAAGCTCATCTCTATTGCTTCTTGGGTATTGTTGCCTCCAGTTCCTGCTATTACTGGTACTCTTCCTGATACTTTTTTTATGGTAAATGCTATCACATCTTTTTTCTCATCTTTTGAAAGTGTACATGATTCTCCTGTAGTTCCACAAACTACTATAGCATCTGTTTTAGCTTCTAGATGCCATTCTATTAATTTTTCTAATGCTTTATAATCAACCTGATTGTTAATAAATGGGGTAACTAATGCTACTGCACTTCCTGTAAAAATACTCATACATATCATCCTCTCAAAAGTAAGTTTTAACAATATCAATATCAGACTTAAATACTAAAGATATTAACACCTAACTTAATTTCGTATAAAAAAATAGCCGTGAGCAAAAGGCTCACGACTATTATATATATGCGCACAGAAATATAAAAGTTCCCTTTTGCCCCAACACTATAAAGCGCAATATTATGAGATTGGGCAATCTCATAATAACAGTACTATGTCTATTAAACATAGTCCCAGCACAGCTATGTCTAGCTTATGCTTCGGCGGTTGCCCCTTTCCTAATTAAAGTACTCTTGACTAACCGCAGCCTCTTTAAAGTATTGTACGTATTCAATTTTTATTTAAAATTCTTAGGTATTTTTAAAATAGTAACATAAAGCTATATAAAACGTCAAGAAATTATTCAAAATTATTTTGAAACTGATATCCAAGCTGCATTTGTTATATCTTTAAGATTATCTGGAGCAATTTTTATTGAGGTATTTGCAGAGCCTGCAGCTGGGAATACAAAATCAAAACGTTTTAATGATTCATCTAAGTAAACATCAAAATTCTCTTTAAGCCCAAAAGGACAAACTCCTCCAACTGGATGACCTGTTATCTCTGGTACCTCGTCACCTTTTAAAAACTGAATTTTTTCTTTAAATTCATCTTTAAATTTCTTATTATCTAGCTTTGCATCTCCTGCTGTGACAATAATTATGTATCTTTCCTTCAACCTAAGAGCCATACTCTTAGCAATCATCGCCGGCTCTACGTTATGAGCTTTCGCTGCTAATTCAACAGTAGCAGTACTCTCCTCAAGTTCATATATCTTATAATCTAGATTATTACTTTTAAAAAATTCTCTTACACTTTGAACTGACATGGCATTTTCCCCCTTAAGCCTTTTGTAATTTTAATAATCCTAAAAAATATGTAATAGCATAAGCTATGCTATTACATATGATAAGTTTGAATCATAAATTTTATCCGCTTCATTTACTTCTATTGGTTTTCCAAAAAGATAACCCTGAATGTAATCACATTTTCCTACTCTAAGTCTTCTATATTGCTCCAAATCTTCAATACCTTCTGCAATTACCTCCAGCTCAAGACTATGTGCTAGCGAAATCAAACTATCCATAACTTTAATATTTGTAAGCTCTAGAAATTTATCACTTAGTGATTTATCTAATTTAATTTTATCCACAGGTATGAAAGTCAAATAGCTAAGAGATGAGTACCCTGTTCCAAAGTCGTCCAGAGCTATTTTTACACCTACTTGCTTTAATTCATTTAGAAATTCAATTGTTTTTTCAGTTTTTTCAAGCAAGATGCTTTCCGTAATTTCAATTTCTATAAATTCAGGAGGTATCGCATATTTTTCAAGACCTGCCCTAAGAAATTCTATGTAGCCTTTGTCCATGATTTGTTTTGTTGACAAGTTAATAGATATAGGTTTTAGATTAATATGTCTTTCTTTCCAATCGTATAACTGCAAAATAGCTTCATTTGTCACCCATCTACCAACTTCAATTATAAGTCCTGATTCTTCTGCTATAGGTATAAACACAGCAGGGGATAAGGTGTCATTTTTAAATCTAAGCAAAGCCTCAAAGCCATAAATTGAAAGCGCATCTACTTTAATTTGAGGCTGATAATGAAGGACAAATCCATCATTTTTAAGAGCTTCTCTAATTTTTGTTTCAATTTTTACTTTTTCTTTTATAGACTCAATCATTTCTAAATCAAAGAATTTAAAGTGATTTCTGCCAGATGCTTTCACTTGATACATAGCTGTATCTGCATTCATTATAAGCTGATTTATATCTGAGCTATCCTTTGGATAAAAAGTTATCCCCATGCTAAAATCCACATTGATTTTATTATTGTTTAGCAAAAATGATTCATCAAAGATATCATGTATAGAATTCGCAAGGTTTTCTACTGATTCTTTATCAATATCACTTATTAAGATTAAAAACTCGTCTCCTCCAAATCTAGATATAAAGGCATTCGCTCCAAGTAGTAGCTTTAATCTATACGCAACTCTATTAAGGAGCTCATCTCCATGTACATGTCCTAGAGTATCGTTTATGGCTTTAAAATTATCTATATCAAGAAAAATAATTGCGCCTTCCTTTTTAGATTCGAGTTCACTGCTTAATTTTTCCATAAAACTTCTTCTATTTGGAAGATTAGTAAGCTCATCATTATAAGCCATATGTTCTATATGACTTTTTAATTTTTCTAGCTCCTGACTATATTGCTCAATTTCAGAGTATTTAGTTTCAAGCTCAATTTGAGATGCTCTAAGTTGCTCGTACGCAGCCATAATCTCATCATTGGAGCTCATTAATGCTTCTTCATTATCTTTTATCTTATGAAATAATTCTTCTGTTTTGTTTAAGATAGCATTTATTGCAAGTGAAATACTATAAAAAACATCTTTTCTATGTATTGGAAGCCTATAAGATAAATTATTGCTTAAATCTATCTTATTAATACCATGCTCAAGTCTTTTTATAGGCATTATTATATTTTTATTTTGGCTCCATAAAAATGTTACTATTGCAAGGATACTTACGAAAAAAGCTATCATGATATTATTGTAAACATAGGTCAATATGTTTCCAACAAAGATGGCTATAGCAGTAATCATAAGAGGCAATACCATTACTTTAAAGTGATTTATATTATGTTTATTGTATCCCCTTTTTTTCATCAAAACTCTCCTAAAAGATTTATTTATATTAACATTAATTATATGCATAATAATATTATTATACTATTTATACATCAAAAGTACAAAAAAAGATATCCAAAATTAGAATATCTTTTTAAATATAATTTATTTTTTATAATAATTAATCCTTAATTTTAAATCTTCTTAATTCAAGAAATTGCTTTATTACAGGAGTTATACTACTAGCTAAAGTTTCAAATATTACAATATGACTTTCTTCCATAATTCCATCCAATTTAGTTATCACTAAGTAGCCTAATACAGAATCATCCTCCATTCCTATATAATCTGATTTTATTGGAAGCAAAATCATGCAGTTTGACTCTATAGCATCTTCTATGCTTATATTAATAAAATCTTCCATGCTACCGGTATTTTGACTATAAAATACTTCATCGTAACTTTCACTAAATATATGTGGCTTAATACTTAGTTCACTAGATTTATATCCAATTGATTTAAGTAAAAAACCATTATAGTCTTTTAATACAATTGCTGCTTGCTTTACTTTATATCCAACTGCTAAGGTCTTTAGGGTTATTTCCATTAATTCCTCTAATTCCAAACAGGAATTTATATTTCTAATCATAGAATTTAGCTTTTTTATGTTTTTAAGTTGCAGTGCTGTTTCTTTTTCTTTTTGCTTTATTTCAGCAATATAATTTGCATTTTTTAAAGCAAGATAAACAGTTTTTCCAACATTTTCTATTTGATTCAAAGTAGAGTCATCATAAACTGATCCACTGACTGGTTCTCCAACTGTTATAAAACCCATTACAGGACTTTTACCTATCAGTACTACATACTTTGCTGTAAGATTTTTTAATGCATCAGAATTTTTGAATATACTTTTTAGTTCATCCATGTCCTTATCTAAATCAAATACAGTTTTTTGAATATCAATAGAGTTTGATAAAAGCTCATATTCATTATAATAATTCTGAAAATTTATGATATCACTGTATCCCTTTACTATAAATTTATTTCGAATAGAATCGTACAGTATTAGAGCTGTCACACTGCTAGAGGTGAGCTCACGAACTACATCTATGCATAAACTATAAAGCTTTTCTATGTCTGTTTCTGCTAAAAGTATTTTGGTAGTTTGATTGATAGAGAATTGCTGGAATAATTCTTTATCTATATTTCTTGCTAATTTCTTATAATCCCTGTATAAGAGAGTATTGGAAAGAGCCATATTTAATAAAGTTTTCATACCCTCAAGATACTCCATACTAAGAATACTGGAGTAAGGATTGTTATCATAGGAAAAGCCATCAGATATTATAAAACCGTATAGTTTATCCTTAACAATAAGAGGAATAATCAGTTCTGGATCAAAATAATCTACAAAATCCTCATCAAAATACTTTTGAAAATTCTCATATAATATTCTTCCGTATAAAGTGGCTATATTATTTATCTTATCGTTTTTTTTATGCTCTTTTAATTTTATATCATAATCATAACCTATTTTACTCACTAGTTTATAAGTATCATCATCCAAATAATATATAGCAGATGCTTTTAATCCCAAGGTGTCGTGGAAAAATTCATAGCCATAAGATAGTATCTGTTCTAAGCTCAGAAACTGAGAAAAATAGTCTACTGAAGTTAGAATTTTTTCCATATTATAGATGCATTTATTTTGTCTTATGCATGTATCCATATATTACTCCTTTATGTTTGTGTTAAGTGAAGACTATTATCCTTTACATAAAAAGATCCTGACATAGTCTTATTTATGACCTTTTGAAGATTCTTAATATCTAGTACTGTTTTAGGATATGCACTGCCAAGAATCTTGACTTCGCCTTCTCCCTTAGTTCTTAAAAATTCTTCTAGTTTTTTGAAATCATAATTTAGTTTATTGATTTCATCAATTAGATTTTCATAAGTTAAAAGCATTCCTTTATAGGTAAACTCATCTTTTTCAGATAAATTCTCCTGGTTCAGTTCAAGAATTTCAAGCTCTCTTTTTAATCTATTTGCTTTTGCTATGGTCTCATTGAAATTTACCTTTATTACATCGAGCTCTTCGTTTACTTTATTTCTGTCAAATCCTTTAACTTGAATTTTAGTAGCCTTTTCCATAGAGTTTCCAAAGGTATTTGCAGATACTAGATGTTTAGCTTGTATTTCTCCTCCTACTACCTTACCTTTATCTGGAGATAAAATCACTTTGTCTCCTTTTAATATGCTTTCATAAGCATATAAACCTATGTTTATTTCCCCTTTTGCCTCTATTTCAGCTTCATTAACATATTTGACATATACATTTCTACCTGCTATGAGTTTAGCCTTTTTCTTTCCATTTACTCCTCCTAAAATAGATATATCTCCATTAATGGAGTGTATTGTTCCCACTGCTCCTATTCCCATTTTTCCTTTTATGAAAATATCCTTAGTCGCTCTTACTGAAAATAAATCCTCAACTACTCCATGGATTGTAACATATCCGTCAAAATCTATGTTTCCAGTAGAATAACCTACATTTTCATCAATAACTAAGTGATTATGCACTCCAATTTTCCCGTGTTCAAACTTTACAGCTCCGTCAAATTTAGCAGCAAGAATTATTTTCCCTTCTTCAACTACCTCATCTACTGATTTAGCATCGAATTTCAGCATATAATCCCTTCCTGGCTTTGCTATTACTGTTTTCCCAAACACTGTCTTTCCTGGCTGACCTAAAGTAGGTAATGTCTTTTCACCTAGCCAGCCTCCTCTTTCAATTTTATCTATTAAATTCATTTCATAGTTATCTACTTTACCATCGCTTTTGATCGTAGGTTTTTTTTCACTCAGCTGGAAGTAAGTTATTTTTGCATCTTTTCCACTTACTGGTTCTATCCCTTTTGCAACGGTTAATCTAGCAAACGACTCCATATCCTCTGAAATCTCATCCAAATCTATTCCCTCATTAATTCCAGCTTCATTGAGTGCTTTAATAATTTCAGTTTTAATTATATTTATATTACAACTTTCAATTTCGCTCTGAGTCATATTTATATCTATGTAGGCATACATTTCATCCTTTGAAGCACTAACCAAATACTTTGGTTTATACTCGCCAATGCAAACGCTTACATTCGGTTCATCAAAAGCTTTTTTTAAGGAAATAAAATTAGATATTTTGATTCTAGGAAAATCTCTACATATAGAATCAAAATAATTAAGCGGAGTCGAGTGATTTTTTACTATTAGCCATACTTCACTTTTCCCATTTATTTCCTTTAAAAATACACATAAATTATTATCTTCGAATATGGTAGTCATAGATTTTATTCCTCTCAAGAATATAGTTAAACTTATTTTACCATATTATTCTAAAAAAATCATATATCTAATAAATCAGAAATGACTTTAGAAGCCATAATAAGTCCTGCAACAGATGGTACAAAGCCTGTAGAGCCTGGAACTACTTTTTTACTCTCACTGCTTATAGTAATAACTGGCTTTAGTGGCGGCTCTTCAGAAAATACAGTCATGAGCTTTTTAACATTTCTAGCTTTTAATTCTTTTCTAAGTACCTTTGCAAGTGGGCACATATGAGTTTTGTATATGTCTGCAATTTTTATTTTTGTAGGATCAATTTTATTGCCCATTCCCATAGATGATATAATAGGTATATTTCTAGTCTTTGCTTCAACTATTAAATCTATCTTCGAAGTAATAATATCTATTGCATCGACAATGTAGTCGTAATCTTCTATAAAAAATTCTTCTCTATTTTCAGGCAGATATTTTTTGCCTAGTACTATTACTGTGCAATCAGGATTTATATCTTCAATTCTTCTTTTCATTACATCTGCCTTTTTTTGTCCTACAGTGGACGAAAGTGCAGGAATTTGTCTATTTATATTTGTAATATCCACATCATCAAAATCAACTAGGGTTATTTTTCCTACATTACTTCGAGCAATAGCTTCTGCTGCATAGCTTCCTACTCCACCTATGCCAAAAATAGCCACATGTTTATTAGCTAATAAATCCACTTTTTCTTCTCCAAAAAGTAATCCTAATCTTTGAAATTCTTTTTTCATTTTTTCACCTCGCCCTATATTATACTATACAAATTACGATATAATATATAGATAAGTTAGTGGAGGTGTAAAATGAGAATTTCTAGAGTAAATAGAAGTAGAGTAAGCGATATTTTAGTATCTCGTCAAACTGTTGTAAGCAGTGTAAATAGTGTGGAAAAATCTGCTCCTTCATTTGAAATTCAAAATAGCACCTTTAATTTTTCAGATAACTTTTGGCTTTCAAAAGAGCAATTTTATGATCATTTAGAAAAAATGCACTCCGAATCTGAGCACTACTCTAAATATAGCTTGAAGCAAGATGAGTATAAAGCTTCAAAAGAACTGCCTAATTCTCCTAAGGACGAAATCCTATCCTTCGTAAATACCGTTTTGGAAAAATATAATCAGCTAATAGACCATATAGCAAAAGTGGATTTAGCAAAAAATCAAAATAATATTTCTAAAATTCTAAGGGTAATAACTTCTCATAATAGACCCCTTTCAAACTTAGGAATAGTCTCTGGAAGAAACTATCATTTGATTATAAACGAAGATAAATTTTTGCAAACTGCATCGAAAAGCCCTCATCATCTAAAACTATTGTTAGACCCAGAAAAAGGTATCCTTAGAAAAATTCACGACAGTATCAAGGATGTGATTTCATGATAACGACAGCATTTATAGTAGAATACAACCCTTTTCACAATGGACATAAGCTTCATCTTGAAAAATCCAAACAAATAACTAATGCCACCCATTGTATAGGTATAATGAGTGGCAATTTTATTCAAAGAGGTGGCCCCGCTCTTTTTGATAAATGGCATAGAGCTGCTTTAGCTGTGAAAAACGGAGTAGATTTAGTAATCGAATTGCCAGTTTTATTCGCTTCACAGTCCTCAGAAATATTTGCAAAAGGTAGCATTTCAATACTTAACCAGCTTAATATGGTAGATAATTTAGTCTTTGGAAGCGAATCAAACGATGTAGAAAGCTTATTGATGGCATCTGAGCTTCTTGCAAATGAAAGCGAGCTTCTAAGTAATTCAATAAAAGAAAATCTCAAATTAGGAATCCCTTATCCAAAAGCTAGAGAAAATGCTTTGAAAGCAATATCAAAGGTGGATTTGAGCACTACCTCAAACGATATTTTGGGGCTTGAATATACTAAGCAGCTTATACTACAAAAAAGCTCAATAACACCCCACACTATTAAACGGACTGGAAGCACATATAATAGTTTAGATTTAGTAGGGCAAATTTGCAGTGCCACAGCAATCAGGGAGCAGCTTAAAACAACTCTGGATATTAATTTGCAGAATTTTGTTCCTCTGCCTACCTATGCTATGCTTGAGGAGCTTGTTAAGCTAGATAAAATAATTCACGATGAAAGTTTTTTTGAATTTATACGCTATAATATAATTTGCAATTTAGATAGATTAAGCGATATATTTGACGTAAATGAAGGACTCCACAATAAAATTTATAAAGCGGCTCTTACTTCTTCTACCTTGGATGAGCTTGCCAGCTCTATTAAAAGCAAAAGATTTACTTACACGAGAATTAAGAGGATTTTATTTAATATTTTGCTAGAAATAACTAAAAGCGATATGAATATTATCATAAATACCACTTCACCAGCTCCATATGTTAGAGTTTTGGCTTTTAATCAAAAAGGAACTGAGCTTCTTAACCTCATGAAGAAAACTAGCTCTATTCCTATTATAAATAAGGTTTCCGCTTTTACACCTGAAACTGAGCTTCAAAGAATTAGTTTTAACTATGATACTAAAGCTACTAGAATTTATAATTTAATTAACAGAACTAGCAAAAAAGCTTTTGACTTAGGTTCTAATTTAGATCAAGATTATTATAAATCTCCTGTCTTTATAAAATAAAAGCCGTATTTTAGCAACAAAAAAAGATTTTATCTTTAGCCTAGGCTTGATAAAATCTTTTTCATTTTATAAATCAAATTCTCTTAATTCTTGCATATTTTTTTGTAGTCTGCTATTTAACTTCCCTAAATCCGTGTCTAGCTTTTTGAGTACTTCAATTGCATACTCTCTAGACCCATCCTTTAAGTCTTTAGCTTTGTTTTCAGCTTTTTCAATGATTTCTTTAGCGTTTTCTTGAGCTTTTTTAGTGATTTCACTATCAGCAACTTTCTGCTTTATGTAATCCTCAGTGTCCTTAATCATCTTTTCTGCTTCTTCTTTTGCATCGTCTATGATTCTTTGTCTTTCTGTATTAATCCATTCAGCCTGCTTTACTTCATCTGGAAGACTAATACGTACATCACGAAGAATCTCCAGTGCCTTACTTTTATCAATCATTACCTTATTTCCAAAAGGCAGCTTAGAGCCTTCCTCAATTATATCCTCGAGAAGTTCCAAAAGATTTAATACCTCCACTTTACTCCCCCCTACTCAACTTTTGCTTCATCTTCATTATAGCATAATCTGGTATAAGTCCATCAATTTTTCCGCCAAATTTCGCAACTTCCTTTACTAGACTTGAGCTTAAATATGAATATTGCTCACTAGTAGTAAAAAAGACTGTTTCAGTTTCATCATATAGTTGTCTATTCATCTGAGCCATTTGTAGCTCAAATTCAAAATCTGAAATAGCTCTTAAGCCCCTTACTATTGCTGATAATTGCTTTTCTTTGCAATAATCCACAAGTAACCCTGAAAAACTATCAAAGCTTACATTATCTAGATTATCTATACTGTGTTTTAATATATCTAGTCTCTCATCAAGAGTGAACATACTTTTTTTACTGTCATTTACTAAAACAGCAACTATCAGATGATCGAAAACCTTTGACGCTCTTTTTATAACGTCAATATGCCCATTTGTTATAGGGTCAAAACTCCCTGGATATACTGCTATTTTAGCCATTATGTTCAGTCCTCTCGTAAAACGATAATTTGGTTATTGAATATTTTTTTTCTCTAGTTTTATTTAGCTTTCCTATCTCTTCAGATATAGAGTCATCAATATCTGTTTCTGCAATTAAAAGCCCTCCACTGTTTAATAAATCGAGCTGAGATATTTTCTCAATTATTTTATCTATATCTAGAAATCCGTAAGGCGGATCCATAAAAATATAGTCAAATTTTATTCCTTTGTTTGCAAGCGAATTTAATGCCTCAAATGCGTCTGCTTTTAGTATTTTATATTTTGTAGAATCAAATTTACAAGACTCTATATTTTTTTGTGTGAGTTCAATAGAGCTAGAATCTCTATCTACAAAATAAACTTTATCTGCATCTCTAGAGATTGCTTCTATCCCCATGGCTCCACTTCCACAAAATAAATCTAAAAAGCTACAATCTCTAATTTCGAAACCGATAATATTAAACAGTGATTCCTTTACTCTATCTAGAGTAGGTCTTATCTTATCCGTTTGAGGAGATAGTAACTTCTTTCCTCTTGCCTTTCCAGCTATAACTCTCATATGTTCACTCCATTAACCCATCAATTTATTAAATCGTTTATCTAATTCTATTTTTATAGCCTTGTTTTCTTCATTTTTCAATTCTGGATCTTCGTTCATTACCTCATCTACAAAAGCCTTGGCAAGATTAAGTATGGAAATATGCTTCGAAATATCTGCTAGCTTAAAATTGTCTAGTCCATGCTGTCTTGTTCCAAAATATTCTCCAGGTCCTCTGAGCTCCAAATCCTTTTGTGATATTTCAAAACCATCATTGCTATTTTGCATAATTTTCATTCTCTGCTCTATATATTTATTCTTACCCTCATATAGTAGTACACAGTACGATTGATATTCTCCTCTTCCAACTCTACCTCTTAGCTGATGCAACTGTGACAATCCAAACCTCTGAGCATCTTGAATTATCATAACAGATGAGTTTGGCACATTCACTCCGACTTCTATAACTGTTGTCGATATGAGTACATCTATTCTTCCACTTGAAAACGCATCCATTATTTCCTGTTTTTCTTGAGCTTTCATCTTCCCGTGCAAAAGTGCTAGCTTATATCCTTTAAATACCGATTCTGATAGCGTCTCAAACAATTCATTTGCTGCTTGAATATCCAAATTTTCACTTTCTTCTATTAGTGGACACACTATATATATCTGTCGTCCTAGAGCTATCTCTTGTTTTGCAAAATCATAAACCTTATTTGCCTCTTGCTTCTTTGATGCAAAGGTTTTAATAGGCTTTCTTCCTGATGGCATCTGGTCAATTACAGAAATGTCTAAATCACCATGCAAAATAAAAGCTAAGGTTCTTGGAATAGGGGTTGCTGTCATTACTAACATATCTACTGTAAGATGATTTTTAAGTAGCAATTTGCTCCTTTGCCTCACTCCAAATCTATGCTGTTCATCTGTTATTACTAGGCTCAGGTTGTTAAACTTAACCTTATCTTCTATTAGAGCATGAGTTCCAATTACAATATCACAGCTTCCATTTAAAAGCTCTTCATAAACTATTCTTTTATTTTTTGCTGTTGTACTTCCAGTTAGCAGTCTAATTTCTGCATTAGTATTTTTAAATATATCTAAAAAATTATTGTAATGCTGCTTCGCTAATATTTCAGTCGGAGCCATAAGAGCACATTGATATCCATTTATGTAAGCATAATATGCCGCAATCATAGCAATTACAGTTTTTCCAGAGCCTACATCTCCTTGTACCAGTCTTTGCATGGGTTTATGGGATGCCATATCGCGAGTTATTTCTTGCATTACTTTTGACTGAGCTTTTGTAAGCTCAAATGGCAATTCTTCTACAAATGCTTCTATTTTAGATTTGGTTTCTTCTGAGCTTTCATGCTTTATTCCTGGTTCTTTAACCAACCCATGCTTAATGCTAGATAAGCCAATATTGAGCAAAAAAAACTCATCAAAAACCAGCCTGAATTTTGCAACCTTTATGAGTAGGGGATCCTTTGGAAAATGAATATTTTTTATTGCATCGTCTAGCTCACATAACCTCAATTGTTGCCTATATTTAGAATTAAGATACTCTAGCTCTTTTATATTTAAGCTTTGCAATACCCACTTTATCGACTTTATTATTTCATCATTAAATAAACCTCTTGTCAATGGATATACTGGATATATTATTCCAGTTTTTTTGCTGTAATTGTCAAAATCTATTTCAGGAGCACTGAGATTGCATATCCCATTTATCCTTTTAGCCGTACCATAAGCTTTTATAGTCCTTCCTATAGTCAGCTGACTTTGTATATAAGGATTGTTAAAAACAGTCAAAAAAGCCTTTTGGGTATTGTCATAAATACATATTCTTAAAATAACCATATTTTTTTTGGGCTTCTTTAAATCTACTGATATAATCTTTCCCTCAATACAAACTTTCTCTTCAAAATGTACATCCGCAATCTTTTTAAAATGTCTTCTATCTTCATACCTCATGGGATAGTGCATTAACAAATCTTTTATGGTTTTAATTCCCAGATTGTTGTAAACAGTTTTTTTCTTTGGCCCTATCCCTGGAATTATATCTATTTCCAAATCTAGTCTTGATTTCATAAGCATCCTCTTTTTCTATAAAAAATAGTATAGATACTCGATTTAAAGACAAAAGGAAACCGTGAGGTTCCCTTTTTATTGTTATCTATAAAATAATCTATTCCACAGAAATAATATAATAATATAAAGGCTGTCCCCCATGATATAGTTCAATATCTAAATCTGGGTAAGCTTCCTCTAATTCCTCTATAAGACTCTCAGCTTCATCTTCATTGATATCTTCACCATAAAACAAGCTAATTATTTCGCTATCCTCATCTACAAGATTTTCTATAAGCATTTTTGTAACGGCGCTTACTTCTTTGCCTGCAGATACAATCTTCTTTTCACCTATGCCTATTATATCGTCCTTTGATATCTCAAGCCCATCTGCGCTTGTATCTCTAACAGCAAAGGTTACCTGACCGCTTTTTACATAGCCAATAGACTCAGTCATTGAGCTTAAATTATCTTCAAAGCTAGATTGTAAGCTCATATTCATAAGCGCTTGAAAACCTTGAGGTATTGTTTTGGTAGGAATAACTTTTATATTTTTAGTGCTAATTTCACTAGCCTGTGTAGCAGCCATTATAATATTACTGTTATTCGGTAAAATAAAGATATCATTTGCCTCAATTTTATCTATTGCTTCTAAGAAATCTTTTGTGCTAGGATTCATAGTCTGACCACCTTCTATAATATGGTCTACTCCAAAATCCTTCATTATCTTACTAAGTCCATCTCCCATAGCAACAGATATTATACCAAAGCCCTTGTTAATTTCTGCTCTGCTTGACTCTAATACAACCTCAGCTTTAGCATCCTTGTTTTGCTCTATTCTAACTTCATGCTGAAGCCTCATATTTTCAATTTTAATTCTATCTAAATCTCCATAATTTATAGCTTTTTCCATAACCTCACCTGGATTATTAGTGTGGATATGAATTTTAATTAATCCATCATCCCCAACTACAATCAGCGAGTCTCCATAGCTTTCAATCTCTTTTTTAAAGTCTTCAGGTATTATTTTAGTGGTTTTTACCATAAATTCAGTACAGTATCCAAATTCAAGTTCACCTTCAAATATATGGATATCTTCTTCTTCAAACAATGCTGGTGCTAGCTTTTCAGACTTATCCTTTTTTACAGGCTCACCTATGAAACCACGATACAAGCCCTCAAAAAATACAACAAAGCCTTTTCCTCCCGAGTCAACAACATTAGCATCCTTAAGAGCTTTTAGAAGCTCTGGCGTATGATTAAGTGAATTATTTGATGCCTCTAATAATTCCTCTAGAAAGAATTTCATATCCTTATGATTTTTATATATTTTCAAGGCTTCTTCTGCTGTTTGTCTAACTACAGTTAAAATAGTTCCTTCTACAGGCTTAATTACGGCTTTATATGCCACTTCTCTCGCAGAATCAAGTGCTAGTGCTATATCTTCAATAGTAAGCTCTTCTTTATTTTCTATAGATTTTGCGAATCCTCTTAAAAGCTGAGATAATATTACACCTGAGTTTCCTCTAGCTCCCATTAACGAGCCTTTGGTTATTGCTTTTCCAATTTCTGTAATCGTATTTATATTAGAGCTTTCAAGCTCTGATACAGCTGATTCAATTGTAAGTGACATGTTTGTACCAGTATCGCCATCTGGTACAGGAAATACGTTTAATTTATCTATCAGTGCTTTTTCATTTACAAGGTTATTTGCTCCTGATAAAATCATTTCTTTTAATAAAACTGCATCTATTTTGCTCATGTGATATAAGAACCTCCTGTTACTTTTGAACTCTTACGCCCTGGACATTGATATCGATTTTACTTACCTTAAGTCCAGTTTGATTTTCTACATAATATTTAACTCTATCGATTATATTGTCTGCAACTACTGATATCTTAGTTCCATATTGAATAATGACAAAGAGCTCAATACTAACAGTTTCCTCTGCAATGTCAACCTGTACTCCCTTACTTCCATTTGGACCTTGGAGAAGCTCTACAATTCCTGTAGATTTGTTTTTTGATGCCATTCCAACAAGACCATAACATTCCATTGCCGCTTGACTTGCTATTTTAGCAACTACTTCTTTATCTATATATACATTTCCTTTTTCATTTGCTAAGATACCTGCCATTGATATACCTCCTTGTTCGCTGTGATATTATTTTATTTAGAATTTATTTATACCCTATTTTATTAAATTATCTCTTTTCAAAGTATATATGATATCAAGATTTTGTTCAAGTAAATTTAACCTTAGTATTGCTTTTTGTAGGCTCTGTATGGTATCATAATATTTGTTTTCTATTAATCATTCTGTTAAATAAGGAGGTTTTTGAAATGGCAAGAGTTTGCGAGGTATGCGGAAAAGGCAAAGTAAGCGGCAATAATGTCAGCCATTCAAATCGTCATACAAAAAGAACTTGGTCTCCAAATCTGCGTAACGTTAAGGCAGTAGTTGAGGGAACTCCAAAGACAATAAAAGTATGTACAAGATGCTTACGTTCTGGAAAAGTACAAAGAGCTGTATAACAACCAATGTACTTAAAAAAAGACTTGAATCTTTCTAATTAATTTAATTAAGAAGATTTCAAGTCTTTTTTATTGCAGATTTATATTAAGCTATCTAAATAATCATTCTAATTGAACACCAATTTTTTAAATACATAAAATCATTGTTAATTAATTATAGGAATCTTAATTCATGCTAAATTATAATTCTGGGTTAGTTAAGATAGCAATAAGCTTCCCTATCTCTAGCTCTATTTCAGCTTCATCCTCAGATACTATGTTCGATATGCATCTAGTAGAGCCTAGCTCTAAATTATAATTATCAAGTGGATAAGCAAATCCTTTAAGAGTAATTCCATAAGCATTGTCCCCTAAAGTTATAAAGGATATGGTTCTACCCTTCTCATTTAAAATATTAGTTTTTCCTTTAGTAATGAGCCATGCCTTATTATTTTCATCTACAAGCTCTAGCTTAAGCCCTAGTTGCTGAGCATAATATAGCATAAAAATATTACCTAACATGTGGTCTAATCTCTCACCTAGAAAACCCAGCATAGTAATATTTGAATAGCCCATGTCTTTTGCTAAATCTATTGCAAGCTCTGTATCTGTTTTATCTTTTTTCGCTGGAAATTTAATAAACACTGTTTTTTGAGTTTTATAATACTCTTCAACTTCACTCTTAATTGAATCTAAATCCCCTACAATATAGTCTGGTACAATTCCCAATTCAAAGAGTCTGTTTGAAGCTCCATCAGCTGATATCAAAAGCTCATGCGAAGAAGCTGTTGCTTTATAAAACTCAGAAGTTTTCATATTTCCATTTACAAATATACAGCATTTTTTCATAATCTATACCACTGAATTTTCTCTAAACAATTTAACAGTTTGCTTTATGTCATTGCTGCCAAATATAGCAGATCCAGCAACTATTATATTTGCTCCTGCACTTACTACTTTCTTTACATTTTCAGGAGTAATTCCTCCATCAACCTGGATATCTATATTCACGTTTTCTCTAAGACATAGTGATTTAAGCTCTTTTATTTTAGGTATCATAGATTCAATGAATTTTTGTCCCCCAAAACCAGGATTTACTGTCATAATAAGAACCATGTCTATGTCATGAATTATATGCTTTATAGTTTCAATAGGCGTAGCAGGATTAAGTGCAACACCTGCTTTTTTCCCTAATGCTTTAATCGATTGTATGGTTCTGTGAAGATGAGTGCAAGCTTCTTGATGTACTACAATAAGATCAGCCCCAGCATCAGCAAAAGCCTCTATATATTTATCTGGATTTTCAATCATAAGATGCACATCAAAAACCATATCAATTTTGCCTTTAAGGGCACTTATAACTGGTGGTCCAATTGTAATGTTAGGGACAAAATGTCCATCCATTACATCTATGTGTAAATATTCGCATCCAGCATCCTCAACAACCTTGATGTCACTTAAAAGGTTCGAAAAATCTGCTGATAGAATCGATGGTGCTAATTTAATCATTGTATTTAATACCTCCGTTTTTTATCACTTCTAATTTCCTTTAATAGCTGCAAGTAGCTTTCATATCGCTGGTTTGGTATTTCTTTATCTAAAACAGCTTGCTTTACCTTGCATCCTGGCTCATTTTCATGTATACATTTAAATCCAAATTTACACTCATGGTCATATTCATGAAATTCTACAAAATATTCTTTTAGCTCAACCTCGTCAATCAAGTCCAAGTTCAATGAGCTAAACCCTGGAGTGTCAGCAACTAGTGCATTCTCCTCTAGTTCAATGAGCTGAGCATACCTTGTCGTATGTCTACCCCTTTGGAGTTTCTCACTTATCTGAGATGTTTTTAAGTTTAGCTTTGGATCGATTTTATTTAAGAGACTCGATTTACCTACACCTGAAGGGCCAGCTATTACTGTTATATTATCTTTAAACTCATCTTTTATCTTTTGAAAATCTAAATCATGCTTTACACTTGCAGAAATGACCTTATAACCTGCTCTTTCATAGATTTTTACATAATCCTCATATTTTCCTTCGGTATCTAAATCTACTTTATTAAAGCAAATAGTAATATCAAGTCTTTCTCTTTCTGCAAGTACTATGAATCTGTCTATTAGTGAAAGATTTGGCTCAGGGCTTTTTACAGCAAAAATCAATAGAGCCTTCGTTACATTGGCAATAGGAGGTCTGAACAAATAGCTCGACCTCTCTTTTACACTTTCAATCATGCCTTTCTTTGTCACAGGGTCTACTACTGTCATTTCTACCACATCTCCTATGACTGGGCTTATGCTATCTTTTCTAAATATACCTCTCGCTCTACATTCATATACTTCATTATCTTCGTAGTTTTTAACATAATAAAAACTCGATAGACCTTTTATAATTCTTCCTGTTTCCATCCTCCACATCTACCTCACTTTTTAAAAAGCTACTTGTTGTGTTGTATAATATTGACCATCTATATATATTTCATAGTCTTTAGTTTCGCCATTTTTACCTATTATATCCACTATTAATATTCCATTTAAATCAGCTGGTCTAATTGTTTGGTTATATACTACAGCTCCTGTCGACAAATCCTTTATCTGAAGTGCAACTGTTTCTTTTTCAGGAAGCATGATAGCCATGCTAGTTTTAATTGTTTGAGGCTGTTCTTCTTTTTCTAGTCTATTTATTACTAGATTAATTTCACTGCCTTTTTTTGCTTCAGTATCTGCCTTTGGAATTTGAGATAATACTACTCCATCCTTTTTAGATTTATCTTCGTTATAGCTTAGTTCTCCCACTTTAAAATTGCCTATATTGGCTTTTGCATCCTCTAAGGATTTGCCAACAAGAGATGGCACCATTTCAAGTATTTCTTCTGGTCCTCTGCTAACTTTCAGCTTAATAATACTTCTTTCCTCTACGCTTTCTCCAGCGGCTGGCGATTGTGAAAGGATAATATCCTCTTCCTGATCAGTAAATTCATACTCTACAGCCTCCTGCAGATTTTTTGACTCAAGTAATTCTAGAGCCTCTGTAAGCTTCATCCCTTCAACACTAGGTACGCTTACAGTTTCTGCTAATGCTTTAGAGATAACAACCTTTATGGTCTCTCCTTCGTTTACTTTTACTCCCTCAGTTGGTTCTTGTTTAGAAATAGTTCCCTCTGCGTATTTGCTATTTGGTTCCTCAGATATCATTTCTACTTTAAGCCCTAGCTTTGTAGCCTCCTCTTCAGCTTCTTCAAGAGTTTTTCCAAGAAGTGAAGGTGTATCTATCTTATTCGATGAGAAAATGCCAAAGACATTCGATGGTAGAAGCTCTCCTCCTGAAAATATAAATACAGTGGCTAAAAACACCAGTGAAGCTACCAAGGCAGCGATTATTGCAAAAATGGACATAGTCTTAGAATGCTTTCGTTTAGGCTTTCTATCCGCTATTTTTGATTTTTTATTTGGTTTCATGTCAATTTCCTCGTCATCATAGTCTTCATCATAATCATCGGAAAAGTCAAGCTCTTGATGCCCAAAAAGTATTCTTTTAGTTTCAAAATCCTCTTCTCTTTCAATAAAATTATTTATAGGCTTCTTTTGCTCTAAGCTAGAAATATCTGCAACTAGCTGCTCGACATTCTTGTATCTTCTATCTACATTACGTTGAGTCATTTTCAAAATAAGATTCTGAGCATCCTGTGATACGTTTGCAAAATCCTCTTCACCTAGCTCTACCTTACTGTGAATATGCTTTAAAGCAACATTTACAGGTGTTTCTCCGCTAAATGGAAGCTTTCCTGTAAGAAGCTCATATAGGACTATTCCAAGTGAATATATATCACTTCTCTCATCCATATATCCCCCTCTTGCCTGCTCTGGAGAAAAATAATGAACTGAGCCCATAACTGCCCCTACGCTAGTAATTGTAGAGCTATTTACAGCCTTTGCAATTCCAAAATCTCCTACTTTAACCATATTGTCTTTAGTTATCATAATATTGTGTGGCTTGATATCTCTGTGGATAATTTTTTTACTATGGGCTTCTGATAAGGCTAAGGCTATCTGCTTTACGATATTAATAGCTCTTTGCTCTTCTAAAGCTCCTTCTTTTTTAATGAGCTCTTTTAAATTTATTCCATCTACATACTCCATTACTATGTAAGATATGCCATTGTCCTGACCTACATCATATACATTTATAATATTCGGATGATTAAGGCTAGCTGCCGCCTGAGCTTCATTTTTGAATTTGTTTACAAATTCTTCATCGGTTGAAAACTCATCCTTTAAAATTTTTACTGCAACTATGCGATTAAGTATCTGGCATCTAGCGGTATAAACATTTGCCATCCCGCCTTCTCCTATTTTTTCCATCAGCTGATATCTATTTCCTAAAACTTTATTATTCACTGTTTCACCATCTTTCACGATATTATAGGATAACACAAACGATTGTTATATTATCTTTTCCACCTTTTTTATTAGCTAATTCCACAAGACTGTCACAACAATTTTGTGGATTGATGCAGGTTCTTAATATATTTTGAATCTCAGAATCATCTACCATATTGGTTAGTCCATCACTGCATAGGATAACCACATCTTTTTTTTGAAGCTCTTTCTGATAAAAATCTACTCTTACACTTTTGTCGGTCCCTACAGCTCTAGTGATTACATTTTTTTGAGGATGAGTTCTTGCATCTTCAGGCTTTATAACTCCTTGCTTAACCAGCTCCTGTACATATGAATTGTCAACAGTGAGCTGATGCAAGGTATCCTCTCTAAACACATAAGCCCTACTATCTCCAACATTAGCTACAATTAAGTTATTTGAATTTATAATAGCTGCTATTAGGGTAGTTCCCATACCAGCAAATTGTTCTTCTTTATTGGCCTTTTCATAAACGAGCTTGTTTGTTTCATAAAAAGCTCTTGATAGCATTATTTTTAAATCTCCTACGCCCTCGGCATTATCTTCTAAATGTCTAAAAACATAGGTTCTTAATTTATCAATAGCCATTTTACTGGCTACTTCCCCCTTGTTATGGCCACCCATTCCATCAGCCACAGCAAAAAAACCAGTCTCCTCACCTTGGATTATAAGAGTTTCTGCATGACAATAATCTTCGTTAGTAGGTCTTTTCATTCCACAGTCAGTTATAAAAGAAAAATCCAAGTTTATCACCCTTTTCTAATCAACAATGCTTCGTCTTAGCTGGCCACACGCTCCATTTATATCTTTTCCCATCTCTCTTCTGACAGTTGCTTCTATGTGATTGCTTTTCAAAACACTAAGAAAAGCATTTATTGCAGCTTTGTCTGGCCTTTTGTATGTACGCTCTTCAACTGTATTTACTGGTATTAAATTTACATGGCACAGCATGCCTTTTAGTAGCTTCGATAATCTGTTTGCATCTTCGGTTGAGTCATTTACACCTTTTATAAGTGCATATTCAAAGGTAACTCGCCTTTTTGTAGTATTTGCATAATCTTTTGCTGCCTTAATAACCGAATCAATAGGATAGGCATTTTCTACAGGCATAATGTTTTTTCTTTTTTCATGAGTGGTTTCATGAAGTGATATGGCTAAGTTTATTGGATATCCTAATTTTGCAAGTTCATTAATCTTAGGCACTACCCCACAAGTAGATATAGTTATATGTCTATATCCTATATTTAAAGAATCCTCTTGGTGAACTATATCTAAAAACTTAATAAGGTTATCAAAATTATCAAGTGGCTCTCCACTTCCCATCATTACAACATTAGATATACGTTCTTTTACATCATTATGAACAGCAAGAATTTGGCCTATCATCTCTCCTGCAGTAAGGTTTCTAACTAGTCCATCTATAGTTGATGCACAAAAACTGCATCCCATTAAGCATCCCACTTGAGAGGATATGCAAATTGAAAGCCCATGCTTATATCTCATTAGCACTGCTTCTATAATATTTTTATCATCTAGCTGGAGCAAATATTTTCTAGTACCATCAAGTTCTGAAGTAAGCACCTTATATACTGACACCTTAGAAATATATAAGTGCTCGTTTAACTTTTCCTTGAGTACTTTTGAGATATTTCCTATTTCATCAAAAGATGAAATTCCTTGAAATAGCTTCGGGTAAATTTGCTTAGCTCTGAATTTCTGTTCTCCAAGCTTAACAATTTCTTCCTCTAACTCACTAAAGGTTAGAGATAATGCATCTGATTTCATAATTTACCTTTCTGTAACAAATTACCATTATTATATACTAACATATAAACATATTATACTGATTTATTAATATCTTTTTTGAATTTTGCTATAAAAAATCCATCTGTATTGTGAATATGTGGGTAAAGCTCCTTTGGCTCTTCTTCTAAATAAAACTCTTTATTATTTTCTAAAAATTTATCCACTATTTCTATATTTTCTTTCTTCTCAAGCGTACAGGTGCTGTAAACAAGGCTTCCTGTATCCTTAAGATATTTTGAAGCATTTGATAAAATCTGATATTGAATTTCTGGTAGCTGGTTTACATCTTCATAAGACTTATATCTGATTTCTGGCTTTCTTCTTATTATACCAAAGCCGGAGCATGGTGCATCTACTAAAATTTTATCATATCTATTAGTCATCTCTTCATTAAAAACAGTAGCGTCCATAACTCTAGTATTTATAATGTCAATCCCAAGCTCAACTGCTCTTTTTTTAAGCATTTGAATTTTATGCTCAGATATATCCATAGAGTCAAGCTGACCTTTATTTTCCATTAGGTCCGCAATATAGAATGACTTTCCTCCTGGTGCACTGCAGATATCTAAAACAGTATCTCCTGGTAAAGGATTTAAGGCTTTTACAGCAAGCATTGAGGATAAGTCCTGAATAACAAAGCCTCCCTTTACAAACAATGGATTTGAGCCAATATTTTTCATTCCACTAATTTCATACGCGCTATCTATTATATCATTTTTCTTTGAATATATATCTTGCTGTTCAAGATTTTCAAATAGCTCAGCTTCTGTGCTTCTTAATTTATTAAGTCTAATAAACAAACTTGGTTTTTCTAGCATGCTACTTAATAATTGCCTAGTAAATTCTTCTTTGTAGATTTTCAAAAATCTTCTAGCTATATACTCAGAAATTGAAAATTCTATAGATAGAGATTTTGCTTTATCTGAAATCTTGTCTGTGTATTCGGCCTTTCCTTCCTTTACTCTCTTTCTCATTACTGCATTGATAATCCCTGCACTTCTATTATCCACTTTTTTTATAAGCTTTACACTTTCATCTACTGATGCAAAATCAGAAACACTGTCCATAAATTCAAGCTGATAAAAACCCATTTCTAAAACTGTTTTGGCTTGTTTGGATAGCTTACTTGCTCTCATATCAAGAAACTGCTCAATCTGATAATCCAAATAAATCAACCTACTCAAAGTTCCATAAACAAGCTCAGTAACAAATCCCTTTTCTCTGTTATCGATAGTATTTTTATTAAAGGCTTTGTTGATTGAAATATTAGAATAAGCTTTGTTATACTTCACATCGTATATTATATCATATGCTATTTTTCTGGCATTATTGCTCATAATTGCTCCTTTATGAATACAGTTACTCATTTTATAATTATATTATCATATTCAAAACAAAGGACCAGCAAAACGCTAGTCCCTAGAACGCTCTCTTAATAATAGTAATCTAACAAGCTGAGCTACTGCTGTAGCTGTAGCTGCCACATAGGTAAGAGCTGCTGCATCTAAAACCTTTTTACTATGAGGAATCTCTTCTCTAGTTAGTACTCCAACAGACTCTAATTCATCTAGTGCTCTGCTGCTTGCATTAAACTCAACTGGTAAAGTTACAATTTGAAATACTACTGAACCTGTAAATAGTATAATCCCTATATCAATCAATCCAGTAAATGACAAGAATAAACCTGCCAAAATAAACAACCAAGAAAGATTCGATGCAAAGTTTACAACAGGCACTATTGCATTTCTAAAACGAAGTGGAGCATAATCTCTTGCATGCTGGATAGCATGACCTACCTCATGAGCTGCTATAGCAGATGAAGAAATAGAATTACCTCTGTAAACCATATCAGAAAGTCTTAATACCCTAGTTCTTGGATCATAGTGATCTGATAAGGTTCCTCTTATATGCTCAATTCTTACATCAGTAAGACCATTTCTATCTAAAATGGCTCTAGCCGCTTCTGCTCCAGTGTAGCCTTTTTGACTTGCTATCCTAACATATTTTTCGTATGTTGATTTAACTTTGCTTTGTGCATACATAGCTAATATTATAGCTGGAATCAGTACAATCATAGTACTGTCAAAATAAGGATAATACATCCTAATCTCCTCCTAAATAAAACAATATTGCTTCTTCAAGTTTTTTTATATCTACCTTTGTATCTATACAAGGACCGTTTGGTCTATCATTCAAAATGCCTATTACATCCATTTCTCCGACGTCGACTATTCCACTAGTCAAATCTCTTTCACAGGCTACTGCTATTATTCCCTTTGGTCTTATATCCACTATTGCTCGCCTTGCAAGGGTTCCACCTGTAGCTACTACCACATTTACACCGTATTTTTCACAAACAGCAACAATCTCAGCTATATCACATTTTTTACATCTTTTGCAGTTGTATATGTTTGTTGTGATTCTTATGTCACAGCTTTGAAGCTGAAGGCAATGAGGTAACAGCACTAGAATTTCATTTGGCTTTAAATGAAATTGCTTACTTCTTGTTTTTTTATTGCTCATATCTATCATTTTTTTTCTTAGCTGATTTTTATCTATACCTAGCAAATCAACAGTTCCTTCTAAAAGAGGATAAGCTTTTTTCAAAAACTTACTCATAGCCAAGTACCTTTCCTATTTCTAATACATTCCCTTTTAGAAATTCACCTACTGGCATTCTTTTTTTACCACTAATTTGTATTTCTTTTATCCTTACAATATAATCAGCAGATGCTATATCAATGCCCTCGCTCGACACAGCTATTATTGTTCCAGGTTTTTCTTTAGATTGCTTATCTAAAACAACTGGAGCAAAGAGTTTAAGTACTGCACTATCATAAAGCGTGTAGGCTGATGGCCAAGGATCAGTCCCTCTAACCAAATTAGATATTGCTTCTGCTGACCTATCCCAATTTATTTTCCCTAGCTCTTTTGTCATTATAGGTGCATAGTTTGAAATAGAATCATCCTGTTTTTCAGGTGCCAGCTCTGCATTTATTATAGCCTTTAAAGTATCTGCTAAAGTTTTCTTTCCAGCAATTGCAAGCTTATCATGAAGTGTAGAGGCTGTATCCTCAGGTGTAATTTCAACCTCATTTTTTAAAAGCATATCTCCCGTATCTAGGCCTTCTTCCATATACATGGTAGTCACACCTGTTTTTTTCTCTCCATTAATTATAGCAAAATTAATCGGAGCTGCTCCTCTATATTTAGGAAGTAAAGAAGCATGTACATTTATACACCCATATTTAGGAAGCTCTAAAATTTCTTTGGGAAGAATCTGACCAAAAGCAACAACAATTATGAGGTCAGGCTTTACTTGCTTTATCTTTTCAATAGCCTCGCTGTCTTTAATTCGCTCTGGCTGAAACACCTCTATATTATGCTCTAGAGCAACTAATTTTACTGGTGGAGATGAAAGCTTTTTGCCTCTACCTTTTGGTCTATCTGGCTGAGTAACTACTAAAGCTATTTCAAAATCACTTTCATATAATGCTTCAAAGGATGGAATCGCAAATTCAGGTGTTCCCATAAATATAGCTTTCATCTGCATCTACTCACTTTCGTTTAAACTTCCTTCTACCTTGTCCTTAAACAAAATTCCGTCTAGGTGATCAATTTCATGACAAATAGCTCTTGCAAAAAGCTCCTCAGCTTCAACCACAAATTCCTTCATATCAGTATCATAAGCCTTGGCTTTTACATAATACGGACGAGTAACACAGCCGAATTTTCCTGGTAGGCTAAGACAACCTTCATCATCTGTTTGTTCACCACTAGACTCTAGAATTTCTGGATTTATCATCACTATAGGACCATCTCCTACATCTATAACCACTACTCTTTTAAGCACACCCACCTGTGGAGCTGCAAGTCCTACCCCATCAGCTTCATACATAGTATCTATCATGTCTTCTACTAGCTCTAAAATCTTATCGTTGATTTTATCAACAGCGCGAGATTTTTTTCTTAGTACCTCGTCTCCATCAGTTCTAATAATTCTAATTGCCATTTCTTACCTCCATAATTTTTAAATAATTTATCAATCTTGGTATAAATATAACAAAATATCATAGTTTTATAAGCAATCTCTCGATTACAAAGTATTCTTAACTATAGTTTATACCCTATCTATAGAATTTATACCATATTGATAGGATTTATATCAACTGAAGCATTTACATTGTCTAGAAGAACTACACTTCTTTTTTCTGTAAGTATATAGTTTATTATACTCTTAATTAAATGAATTTCAACTTCACTATCTTTTATTAAAATCTGCCATCTGTATTTATTTTCTATTTTACTTACAAGACAAGGAAAAGGTCCCATAATATTGACATTATGAACAGACTTTTTCTTTAAATAAAAAATAATTGCATCCTTAATTTGCATACTGCTATTAGCTGCGTTTTGTTCATTTACACTGCTTACAAGTACCCTGATTATATTACTGTATGGAAGATAGTTAAAGGTTTCTCTTAATTTTATTTCTTCACTATAAAATCCTTCAAAATCATGATTTAAAATGTATTTAAGAACATAATTATCAGGCGAAAATGTCTGAATTAAAACCTTTCCATCTATATCCCCTCTGCCTGCTCTCCCGCCTACCTGCTCAATAAGGCTAAACATTCTCTCATAGCTTCTAAAATCTGGAGCATTTAAACCTTGGTCAGCATTTATAACTCCTACTAAGCTTACCATTGGAAAATCCAAGCCTTTACCTATCATTTGGGTTCCAATAAGTATAGCTCCTTTAGTATGCTTAAAAGCTGAAAGTATTTCGCTATGACTGTTTTTTCTGCTTACAGTGTCTTTGTCCATTCTAAACACCTTAGCCTCTGGAAAAAGCTCCCTTACCTCAGCTTCAATTCTTTCAGTTCCTATTCCAATATCTTTCATTGTACCTTCATTGCAGCTTTCACATGATTTATGAAATGGAATTTCAAAATTGCAATAATGACATCTTAAGGTTTGGTTTTTCTTATGATAGGTAAGAGAAATATCGCAGTTTTTGCATTTTGGTACATGTCCACAGCTATCACAGCTTAAAAAATTCGCATATCCTCTTCTGTTTAAAAACAGAATTACCTGCTCCTTTTTTTTCATAGCTGAACTTATTTTAGTTTGCAGGCTAAAGCTCAAAAAAGACAAATTTCCTAATTTCGCATCTTCTTTCATATCTATTATCTCAATCGAAGGAAGAGGCTTGTTATTTGCTCTTTTACTTAGCTCAACTAGCTTGTATTCCTTATTTTTAGCTTTGTAATATTGCTCTACTTTTGGGGTCGCTGAGCCTAATATTACTGAGACAGCTTGAAGTTCATTTAATTTACATGCTACTTCTACGCTATCATATTTTGGGTTAAGCTCGGACCTGTATGCATCCTCATGGCACTCATCTATGACTATCAGTCCTAGATTTCTAACTGGAGCAAATAGCGCAGAGCGAGCCCCTATAACTACTGGAGCGTCTATATTTTCTATCTTTGACCATTCGTCATATCTTTGCCCTACGCTAAGGTGACTGTGAAGGACAGCTACCTTTGCTTTAAATCTTGCTGTAAATCTAGCAATGGTTTGAGGAGTAAGTGAAATTTCAGGGACTAATACTATAGAGCCTTTACCTTCTTCTATCATTTTGTCTATGAGCTCCATATATATTTCTGTCTTTCCAGATCCAGTTATTCCTTTTAATAAAACAGGTCTGTTTTTGGTGCTCAGCTCATCACTTATTTCTTCAAATATATTATTTTGCTCTTTATTTAAAGCATGCCTTATATAGGTGGTATTATTTATATTGTCATTGCTTGAGTCTCTAAAAATTCTGCTGCTTTTAATCTCAATTATTTCTTTTTCTTTAAGATTATTTATATATGCAGAAATATTTTTACCCTTAAATTCTTCATTTAATTTATCCCTTGATAACTCCACATTATCCAGTATCAATTTATATAAGTATTTTTTTACATGTGCATTTGTTTTTAAGTCTAAATACTCAAGCTGCAAAGCAAGCTTGTCCTTTAGGACAACAAAATCCTCAAACTTAGCACTTCCTTTTCTAATTTGAGACGGATAAAGTAAGCTTAGTGCATCTAAATAGCTACACATATAATAATCTCTAATCCAAAATGCAAGAGCAATCTTGTCATAGTCTAGATTTGTTTTTTCTCCTAGAGAAACTATCTCTTTTAGCTTATCCTCATCGCAAGGCAATTTTTCTTGAATTTCGACAATTATAGCCTCCAATTGCTTATTACCTCTTCCAAACGGAACATGTACTATTTGACCTAAGCAAACATCGAGATAAGTTTTATATGTAAATTTTTTATCTATATATCTAGATTTTTGAATTAATATTACTTTACAATATTTTTCAACCATACATAGCCACCTGACTTAGACTTGATTTATTACTTCGTTATATTCAAAGTAAAACAAAAATAAGCACATTGTGCTTATTTATTGTGCATTATATATATGATTTTATCATAAATTTCTTTTGATAACTGATTTTTTGTCATAATCGGTAGCTCTTCAATATTTCCATCTGCAAACAGCAGCTTTACAATATTGGTATCTCCTGCAAAACCAGCTCCCTCTTGTTTTAAATCATTTGCAACTATAAAATCTAGATTTTTCTTCGCTAATTTTTTTTGCGCATTAGCGATTAGATCATCAGTTTCAGCAGCAAAGCCCACTAAAACTTGTTTTGTTTTTAGTTTTCCAAGCTCAAATAAAATATCCTTATTTCTGTCTAGCTCCAATACTAAATCTGAATCAGATTTTTTAATTTTTGAATCTGAAATATTTTTAGGCTTATAATCGGCAACCGCAGCAGACTTAATAACAATATCCATTTCATCAAAGCTAGAAGTCACTGCCTCATACATCTGCTGAGCACTTTTAACTTTAATAACCTCAGAAATTCCAAAAGGTATCTCAAGATTTGTAGGACCAGTAACAAGAGTTACCTTTGCGCCCATAAGCGCTGCTTGATATGCAAGAGCATAACCCATCTTACCAGTCGATTTATTGGTTATATATCTTACTGGATCTATCGCTTCTTGAGTCGGGCCAGCTGTTACTAGAACATTTTTCCCTTTTAACTCATCAGTCTTGTTAAGTAAAAATTTTATATTTTCAACTATTAAATCAGGTTCAGCTAGCTTGCCTGGTCCTAAATCTCCACAGGCTAGTCTTCCGTATCCTGGTTCAATAAAAATATATCCCAAATCCTTAAGTTTTTGAATATTTGCCTGAGTGACAGGATTTTCATACATATTAGTATTCATAGCGGGTGCTATTACTACAGGAGCTTTAGTAGCCATGACTGTAGTTGAAAGCATGTCGTCAGCAATTCCATTTGCTATTTTTCCAATTACATTTGCAGTAGCTGGCGCAATTAAAAAAATATCAGCTTTTTTTGCCAAAGATATGTGTTCAATATCCCAATTTGTAACTGGTTCAAACATCTCAACTGCAACTGGATTTTGGCTTATGCTCTGAAATGTAAGTGCTGATACAAATTCAGTAGCATGTTTTGTCATAATCACATTAACCTGTACGTTTTCTTTTCTGAGTCTAGATACAACATCACAAGCCTTGTATGCAGCAATTCCTCCACTTACTCCTAAAACTACTGTTTTAGACATTTATTTCACCTCATTATTATCCTTAGAAGCTTCCTCCATCTCGTTTAACATAAAATCTTCAAAATATGTAGTCTTGTAAGTTACTTTTTCTTCGAAAACTTCAAATGTAGCTACTGATACAGGTTTTTCCTCTACAGTCTCTACCATTTTGTCGCTTCCTTCAACTAGCTGTCTTGCACGCTTTGATACCTCGTTTACAAGGCAATATCTGCTATCAGCCTTATTTAATAAATCATTAATAGATGGATAAAGCATATTATAATTCCTCCTCATAAATTTTGACAATTTCCTGGCTGTATCGGTTCACTTTGTTTTTTTCTGCGCTTATTATAGCTTCAAGATCATCTACTGCTCTAGTCAAATTGTCGTTAAAAATAAAGTAGTCGTATTTTTCTATAGTTTTTATTTCTTGCATTGCTCTTGCCATTCTGTTTTCTATTTGTTCAATAGTTTCTGTCCCTCTAGTTACAATTCTATTTTTTAGCTCCTTAAGTGAAGGAGGCAGAACAAAAACCAAAATAGCATCTGGATACTTTTCTTTCACTTTCATGGCCCCTACTATTTCTATTTCAAGAAGCACATCTTTTCCTTTTTCTATGCATTCAAGCACCCATTTTTTAGGTGTTCCGTAATAGTTTCCAAATACATGAACATATTCCAAAAGGGAATCTGTCCCTATCAAATCCTCAAAATCCTGCTTTGATATAAAATTATAATTTACTCCATCTATTTCATTTTCTCTTGGATTTCTAGTTGTAGATGAAATCGAAAGGAGCATTTCTTTATTTAGCTCCATGAAGTTTTTGCATATAGTACCTTTTCCGGCTCCAGATGGCCCAGAAACTACTACTAATAAACCTTTTTTCTTCATATTAATCTCCTATTTTTACTCTTCGTGATGACCCTCATCTTTTATATTACAGCGATGTGCCATAGTTTCTGGCTGAACTGGACATAAAATTATATGATCACTATCTGTAATAATAACTGCTCTCGTTCTTCTTCCATAAGTAGCATCAATGACTCTGCCCTTATCCTTAGCATCTTGAATAACTCTTTTAATGGGTGCAGATTCTGGGCTTACTATAGCTACTACCTTAGCAGCAGAAACAACATTACCAAAACCGATATTAATCAATTTCATATGATTGGCAACTCCTACTCTATGTTTTGTATCTGTTCTCTAACTTTTTCTAGCTGGCTTTTCAAATCTACCACATAAGAAGTAACATCTATGTTAGAGGATTTCGAGCCAATAGTATTGATTTCTCTATTCATTTCTTGAAGTAAGAAGTCCATCTTTCTTCCAAGTCCATCATTGCTAATAACTGTGTCTCTAAGCTGAGATATATGAGTTTTAAATCTTACGATTTCTTCAGTAATACTACTTCTATCGGCATACAGTGCAGCTTCTTGAAGTACTCTTTGAGGATCTGACTCAAATCCATAAACCTTTAAAAATTCATCTAATTTTTGTTTTATTTTATTTCTATATTCAGCTTCGACATCAGCTGCCAATGCCTCTACAGATAATATATCCTTTTCCAAAACGTCACAACGCTCAAGAGTATCCTTTTGAAGTAGTTGTCCTTCTGTTTCTCTCATTTTCTTAAGCTCTGTAAGAGCGCCCACTAAAGCTGATTCTAAAACGGATAGAATTTCCTCTTGGTCTAGCTCATTTTCACTGCTTACTATTACATCAGGGAATCTTCCTATAACTGAAGTTGTAATATCATCTCTTGTATTTAAGGTGTCTTTAATTAAAACTAGAGATTCATAATATCCTTTCGCAAGCTCAGTGTCAACTGAAAGTTTTGCATCTGAGATACCTATGTTTTCCATTCTGATAAAAACTTCTACCCTACCTCTTTGCACATACTTTTTTATTTGCTGTCTGACCCATTCTTCTAAAAGCATAATCTTTCTTGGCATCTTAACATTTATATCAAGATACCTGTGATTTATGGACTTTACCTCCACTGTAAATTGAAACTTTTCAGTCTTACATTCTCCTCTTCCAAATCCAGTCATGCTAATAGCCAATCGTCATCCACCCTTCCATCACATATTTTCTGAGCTGGTCCAGTCATATAAAGCTTTTCTTTTAGGATTTCTATTTCAACCTCGCCCCCTGGAGAACTAACTTTTACTTTGTCATTTACAAGGCCTAGTTTATTTGCTATATATGCACTCGATGTCATCCCTGTTCCACAAGCTAAGGTGTAGCCACAACCTCTTTCATAAGTTTTTACACCAATAGTTGATTTATCTATTATCTTTACAAAATTAACATTTATTTTCTTAGGAAATAGTTTTGTATTTTGTTCAAGTCTGGAGCCGTAATAATCCAATTCTTGTAGTGATATATCATCTTCAAAAATTACTAAATGCGGAACCCCAATTAAAACAGCGCTTGCAAGAAATTTTCTATCCTCAATTACAATTTCTTCATTTATAAACTCAGCATAATTTGTTAGAGCTGGAATTAGTTTAGGTTCTAGGGTAGGTAATCCCATCTCTACCTTAACTAGCTTAACTTCGTCATTTTGAGTAATCAAGCTAATATCGTAATTCCTAGCCGCTGCTTCTACTAAAAAAGAAGTCTTATCAACAATTTTATTTTCATAAATAAATTTAGAAAAACACCTTATTCCATTGCCACACATATCTGCTTTACTACCATCTTGATTATAGTAGACCATTTTTATGTCACAGCTTGTAGATTTTTCGCAAGCCATCATACCATCCGCGCCTATTCCAAAATGTCTATCACATAATTTTTTTGCAAGCTGTGAATAGTCCACATATCTTCCATCCAAATTATTAAACAATATGAAATCATTGCCTGCACCTTGCATCTTCCAAAATAACATAAGACACTTCCTTTACAAGGTATTTTTCCATTAGTGTATATTATGGTATTTTTTTAATATACATCACTATTCAATAAAGCATATAAATATTTTGAACAATAAAACCGACTTGTAAAAAATAGATTACCATAGTTTATGAAAAATTTAAACAAAATTTGTCCTAAATTTGTCCAAACAAAAAAAGAGAGTAAGCCCTTAAAGGACTACTCTTTTTTACTATGAAAAAATAGAGCGACATATTAATTTAAGTATAAAAATATTACGATATAAAAAAATTTATATCATAGTATTAAAATCACATAAATAGTAAGTAGTATTAAAAATAGATTAATTTATGTACAAAAAAATGACGAGACTAGAGTCTCGTCATTGCGCTATTGGATTTACCCAATTAATCTAGATTACAAGTAAGTAACCCAGTAAAAAATTAACTTCGTAAGTTCGATTTATTTTTCAATATAATTATACCCTGTAAATATAATAATAATCAAGCCTAAGTTGAATGTATACTATTAATAATATATGGTATAATTCTAATATTATTTTTTAGGGGGAAACTATGGAGAAATTAAAAATGAAAGATCTGCATGTAGGTATGATGGATGCAAAAGATGAATTAATTAAAGCAACACCCGAAGTTAAAGAAAGGTTTATAGAAACCTATATAATACCTGAAAATTTGGATGTTAAAAGCTTTTGGGAAAAACATTACTGCTTTATAACTGGATTAAAAGGAACTGGGAAAACAGCTTTACTTAGATATATTGGTATTATGGCGGAAGAAGAATTAAATTCATTAAACTCTTTTATACTATTTAAAAGTAATTTCAATACATATGATAAAGAAAATATGATTCGTTTAATTGACAAGAATTTTGTGAATTCTTTAGAAAATTATAGTAATGCTGATTATGAGATTATATGGAAATGGTTACTTCACCGCCATATTGTTGAAAATATTTCTTCAAACCATGGAAAAGATAATTTATTGTTTGAAGGAAATCCTGCATGGGACACATATGAAAAGTTTGTAACAAACCCTTTTCCGGATACTAAATTTAAAAAAATTCAGAAAAGTTTGGCTAAAGCTACTGTAGAAATAAATGGAGCAATTTTTGATGGCAATTTAGGGGCTAAACTAGGTTTTGAGTTTAATTTTGATGATATTCAAACCAATAAATCTAAATTGAATGATGCAGTTAGTACAGCCGATAGACTATTAGCAGATATTATTCCTTTAAATAGAAAAATGTTTATATTTGTAGATGAATTAGAGTTGAGTTACGAATCAGAAGAAAGTTATCGTAGAGATCAAATTTTAATCAGAGACTTAATAATTTCTGTTTATAGAATGAATCAGCTCTTTGAAAAACAATCTTTAAATATAAAAATCATTTGTAGTGTAAGAAGCGAGGTATTGTTATCAGTTGATGCATCGGGAAAGGAAGTAAATAAATATATATCTAGCTATGGATATCCCATATATTGGAATGAAGCTTGTGCTGTAGGCACTCGACATCCCCTTATAGAATTATTTATTAATAGAATTAGACTTTCAGAAAAAAATGCAGGAAGTCACGAAGTAACTAGCGATAAAATATGGAATAAGTGGTTTGGATCTACTACTGAAGGTCAGGATATGGAGCAGTATATTTTAAGATTAACTTGGTTTAGACCTAGAGATATTATTAGGATTTTAACTTTAGCAAAAACTATGAGGCCAAGTGATGAAACTTTTGATAATAAATTGTTCTCTCATATTATAATTGAATATTCTAAAGATAGCTGGATGGAAACTATTGAAGAATTAAAAGCAAAATATAACAGTGAAGAATTAAAAGCAATCAGAAAAATATTTTACGGTTATTATAAGGAATTCACTTATGAAGAATTTCTAATACAGGTCGAAAATACAAAAAAATTATTTAACCCTATTCCTAATGTACTTAATAAACCCGATGAATTATTAGATGACTTATTTAGAATTGGTGTAATTGGAAATATTAGTAAAGGTGTGCAAAGGTGGGCTTCAAGAGGAGAAGAAGAAATCTTAACAGGTTATATGTATAATATTCTTGTACACCCAGCATTAAGAAAATATCTTTGTTCTATTAAAAATCCAGCTTTTAAACCTCCTGTAAATAAAAAAACAACTGCTATTAAAAAGGAAGAGCACCAAGGCGAAGTTATAAATGTCTCAATAAACAAAGGATTCTCCTTTATAAAAGCGAAGGATGTTGATTATTTTGCTCCATTACGTAATTATAAAAATATCAAGAATGGTCAAAATATCCATAAGTGTAAAGTAAAATTTAATGTAAGATATAATAATAAAAAAGATAAATGTGATGAGGCTATTGAGATTTATCTTTTACCATAAATTTTCCTGTGATTTTAAAAGGTGATTTAGAATAATATTAACATAAAATTAATAGCAAAAAAAATAGCCTACTACATTTAAGGAGTAGGCTATTTTTTTTATATATTATCTTCTCTTTTTCCGTCCACATATCCCTCAGTTAGAATATATATAATCAAAGTAGCAAATGCTGAAACTATAGCTGTTATTTGAGCTATTTCAGCTTCAGTAAAATTAATAGCTACAAGAATGGCCGTTATAAAACCTATAAGAGCTGCCCAAAACTTCCTGCTAGATAACTTCCTTTTCCAGTCTATTTTCATTTAGTACCCCCACACTTTTCCGCAATATTATTCTGTATAACCCACATTTTCCAGTCCCAAGGATATTCTTTTAAATCAGCAATATGTCTCTCTGGACTATTAATAATCTTTAATTTAGCAAGGTTATTTATAGCATCTATCCCATAATCTAGTTCTTTTTGTGATACAGGTTTTCTGGCCATGTCCTCATCCTCCTCTGGTTTCACATTAGTAAAACTTACACCTTTGATTCTTCGTGCATAAGGAAATATAGTTGTTTTTTCTAAAGTGATGCCGTTTCTACTAGCATTACAATGAATCCACTTCCCATCTCCAGCATAGATTCCTATATGATTTATTCCTCTTTCAACTCCTGGATCATGTTTAAATCCTAAATCTCCTATTTTCAAATCTGATACTTTTATTGAATTACTCGCATGCCACTGATACCAAGTTCCATCTGGTATATCAACTCCTACTATTTTATAGCAGTACCTTACAAATCCTGAACAATCTAATACCTTCGGAATTGTTGGTGGCATTGCCTTAGCTCCAAGCTTATATTTAATGTTTTTACTTTTCAGCATTAAAGCTGCTTCAAGAATTTTGTTCCTGTTTATCATTTCTTCCTCCTATACACCATTTCTAAAATCTTCAGCTCCTTCAGTAACATTTTCATTATTTCTAATCTTATTTGCTATAATTCGACTTCGTATTTTGCCTTTAGAGAGATTTTCGAAACCACTTTTAGCAATTATAGCCACGAGGACTATTTGTGCCCAATTCGTCAAAATTTCTAGATTTTTTGTGGCCGAAGTGGTATCTCCAGTTATTATGGCCAAAAAAGAAGCAATAAAAAAAGCACCTATTACGATGCCTACAATAATAAAGAGAGTTAGCTTACTAGCTTCAACATATCTTCGTTCTCTAACTTTAATTTTCTCTTTTTCTTTTGCAGCTTTTAGTTCTGCTTCAAGCTCTGATATAGATTTTCTTGGTGACATCTATAACACCCCTTGCTGGACCATATAAAAAAAGAAACCTACAAAACCGCCTACTATTAATCCAATAAACCAGCGAATAGTAGTTGTTAGTTCTGTGAGCTGCTTGCATAATTCTGTAATTTTAGTTTTAAACTCACGATTATCTACTTTTATAGTTCCTATAGTTTCTTTTATATCATCAATTTCATCTGAATGCTCGTCTAATTTTTTTTGATGGTTTTCAAACTTATCTTCAATGTTCTTATGTTTTTCAGTACATAGTTTTTCTTCTATCATGCTCTCCCTCCAGTATAAAGGTGCTCCTTTAACTAAATAATTAGATTATCATCTATTCCAAAATAACATAATTACTGTCAGTATTAAGTACGTTAAGCCTATTAGTAATAATCCTGTAAACATTAGTTTCTCCTTTTTAGTCAACTATTAATATTTTTGATAATAAACCACCATTAAAATATTTAGTACCATCACTTGCCTGATAAAAAATATTTTCTTGCAAGGTGCCCATACTTGCTGGATATACATAACACTCACCCACATAAATAATATCATCATCAATTTTAAAATCATTAGCATTCTTTGGTACCTTATTAAAAGTAAATATTGGATTTAGCAATAAATGTTTATCATTAATATCGGTCATGCTAAAACTATTTTCCACTGTTACTTTTGAGCAAAAAAAATACAAACCATCTAACTCCAAAACAAATCTATTATTATGATATTCGCAATTAACCCATCCTTTGTTAAACAAACAACAAGAAAATACATAATAATCATTCAATAAAAATATTTTATAATTATTAGATGATACATAATTCATTGCTAAAACCCCACTTGAAGGTAATGGAGAAATAGAACGCGCATTATTCATATATCCATTTATATTACCACTAGAATTTAAAGGACCAAAACCCGAATTAAGACTTAAAGTTGATGGACCACTAAAATAAATATTTATATAAATATTGCCTCTAACATGAAATGTGTATCTGTTAGAACTAGTATCTGTAGCTGCTGGATAATAGGAATATACCATTGTGCAACCATTATTTATTAAAAAGTTAACAATTTCCAGTAGTATTCTATTTTGCTTTGAATATGCTAAATCACCTGCTAACGGCGCATAAGAAAAACTATATTTATTTTGAACTAGAGCCATATATCTATCTCCTTTTTTTACAGCTTCGTTAAGCCCGAAACACGAACATCATAATTGACATTTAAATCCTTTCTAATAAAGTCAATATCAACAAATAATGCTACATCTGCTGGTGTAATGGGAACCAAATTATCTTCCAACTTCTTTCGTAATCCAACCACTGTAGTCACTTCATTTCTTACTAAACTCGTTACTTCAACCCACTCACTACCATTCCATCGCATTAACTTTTCTGGCATTAAGACATCACTCCTCCCGTAGTATCAATCCATAAATCGTTATTCTGTGGGCTAGTCGGTGGTGTTGCTCCTACTGCTATATTTCTTAAGCCTTTAGGACCTGTGTTTCCTGGAACTTCAATTCCATCATCTGTAATAGTAACTGCGAGCCTATCACCAGAATTACTTTTGAAGTACTCAACTACCATACCTTTACGATCTTTATAAATTCTACCTTTGCTTGACATTGGAGTAACTCCATCTCCTCTGCCTAATGTTATTGTAGGAACTCTTAAATTGCCAACAGAATCAGTAATTTCTTCAAACTGCATCTGCATAACTGGAATAGCATCATACTGATATACCATTACTGGATAATCTGTTTCTGCTGTATGCATTTCTTTTTGATATTCATCTGTCCAGAACAAAAGCGCTCCATCTCTAGTTGTGTATTGAACCATAGGAAGGCTATCATTTCGCTGAGCTTGCATGAATTTTAAAAATTGCTTTTCTGCCTCAATGTAGAATAGAGTTTCATCACCTTTTAAAAAATCTCCTGTTAAAAGGTGGTCTACTGTTAGCTCCGCAATTCTACCTCTACTTGCATATAGGTTATTAACTATCACTGTCTCAGAAACTACTACGTCTATTTCTGCAGAGATAGCTTCAATAGCAGTTGCTGATAATAAACCATCAAATTTATAAACTCCTTCAAGTGGGTCAAACCAGAGCTTATTTTTCCACTGGCCATCTTCTTTAGATTGCATGGCTAAGGTATCTGAATTAAACCATGCTCTAGCTTTTTCGTCACTTCTAATTGCTTCGAATCCCATATCTGGACTAATTCTAATTCCATGATATAATTTTCCTTTTGCAAGAGTATCTCTTTGTATTCTAAAAATATCATCAGCAAGTGTACTAAAAAAATTTTGAATTTCAACTTTTGAATTGATTTTTTCAAGTGGATTATATTCATAACTTATAATTCTAACTTCAGTATTTATTTCTAAATCAGGATCTATAACTTTTACTGTATCTCCTAAACCAAACTCTTCAAACTGCCCAAATTCAGGTAATGTTTTAAGCTCGACAACATCTATATCATATGCGAGCTTTGGAATTCCATTTACATTTTCTCTAGCATCTACAAATTTTCTTATTCCAATAATATCTTTTCCAATCTTAAATTCTTTGCCTGTTATGCTTCCTAGTCGCTGTAATAAAGAAATGTTGAATTTATCATACTTAATTTCAGCACCTATATACGATGCAAACTCAAGCAAAATAGCTCTACACGATAGTTTTTCTTGAATTGAAAATGTTTGGATTTGATTAAAATCTACAGTACTAACAATAAATCCAGTACCTTCTAATATTTTAGAAAGTATATATTCTGGAGTTCCATCCTCAGTGAAGTAATCCTTATCATACTCCACTTTATTTAATCTATAAGATATATGTTCACAATAAGCTTTTACAAATAAACCAGCATCATTTCTATACTGTTCAAAAGTAACAATATCAAAATAATTTTCATCTGCTTCTACTATATAGTTATGATTAATATAATTTTTAGCAGTAGAATCTAAGATAGCTGTAAATTCAAGATTGTATTCCTTATTAATTCCTTGCTTTATTTTGGCATCAAGTATATTGTCAAGATTTACTATAAAGTTTAGATTATTGTCTAATATTTTCATTACTAAACCACCAACCTAGCACTAAAAGTAATTCTCAAAACCTCAAAATTTATATCAAATTTTTGTGTGACCATATCTACTAAGCATGCTTTGTAGACTACCAAATTATCATAGTCAATTACTAGATTGTGTTCTCCTTGTAGCCATGCTCCAATATTTCTAATTTTTTCTCGCCTTTCACTTATTGTTCCTAAAATCAATACATCAAACTGTATAGGAATATCTTCATATCCATCAAGAAATTTGTATGTTCCATCTTTTCCAATTACTTTAACTTCTTTATACCTAGGCTTGGGTGGCTTTGGTGGTACTATCGTTTTAATATGCAGATCATAAAAATTTGAATGTACTCCATTAAAGCTAAATCCTATCATGCCATTCCAAGCCCCCTTCCTGTTCTTTTCTGCATATCATACAATTCTCTAGCTATTTTTTTAATATCAGCTTCTTCTCTAACAATAAGAGAAGATATATTAAAATTGTTTTCTATCTTTTGGCCTTCGTTAGATTCTTCTCTCACTATTTTTCTTAAATCATCAAGCGCACCAACAAATTCAGGTCTCTTTTCTCCAACTCCAATTACAGTAGGTCCTGTAAAAATTCCACCTTTGTCATACCAGTCCACACCAAGTTTAGGAACTGATGGAGGATTAAGACTAAAAGAACCATTAATTTTAAAATGCGGTAATGGAATCTTAAACTGTGGTATCTTTAAATTTCTAAAGAATCCTACTATAGCATCTAGTCCTCTTCTTACAAGATCTTTTGCTTCTTCAATTTTTACAGAAAAAGTATTCTTTATTCCATCCCACATTGCTGTTGTAACAATTTTTAGATTTTCTCCAAACATATTCCAGCTATCTTTTATAACTTGAATAAATGTTGTAATAAATATTCTTATATTACTTAGAGTGTCTGAAATAAATGTTTTAACACTATTCCATGTATTAGTCCATAAAGTAGATATATCTGTACCAAATTTATTAAAATCAGCTTTAACTTTATCTAGTATCCCTAAAATGGTAGTCTTAATATCTTCCCAAGTCTTTAGAGCAAAAGCTTTAACTTCGTCCCAGTTTTTATATAGAGCTACTCCTGCTGCTATCAGTACTCCTACTGCAGCTACAACTGCAACTACAGGTAAAGATATTGCTCCTATTGCAGCACCTAATGGAGCTACTGCTGCACCAATTGTTGCAAAGGTAGTTCCTAATGTACCAAACACAGTAATTATAGATGTTATAGAACTTGCTATTGTTCCGAATATAATTAGCAAAGGACCAATTGCAGCAGCAAGTCCTGCGATAACAACCATAGTTTCTTTTACTGGTCCAGGCAAATCTTTAAACCATGTAGCAAACTCTTGTAATTTTTCAGATATAGTTACTAATGCTGGTGCCATAACTTCTTGCATGATTGAAGCTAAATCATTTCCTACTAACTTCAAATTATTCATAGCAGTAGTGTAGTTATCTATTGGATCAAGTGTTCCTTCAAAAGTTGAATTAACTGCTCCAGTAGCATCTGTGGCTGCATTCTTGAAATCACCTAATGATAATGCACCTTGTTCAATAGCATTAAGCATAAATGCAGCGCCCTTGCTTCCAAAATATTCAGAAGCTAAAGTAAGCCTTTCTGTTTCACTGCTTGTAGTTCCTAGAGTTTCAATTAACCCTCCCATTCCTTCTTGCAGTGTTTTTCCATCCTTAGCAAAAGTAACCTGAGCTTTAGCCATATAGGACAAAGCTTTTCCGCCATCTATACCTTTTTGCTCAAATCTACCCATTACTGCTGCTGATGTAGCAAAATCCAACCCTAATGCTTTCAATTGTGGAGCACCCTTTATTATAGAATCAAATAGTTTATCTGTAGCTATTCCTGTGTTTTGTGCAGTCTTTGTTACTGCATCAAGCACAGTAGGAATATCTGCTGCAGTTAAACCAAAAGCTTCTATAGCTTGCTTACTACTTATTGTAGATGATGTTACATCTTGGCCATTTATCGCAGAGAATCTTAACATTAATTCAGTAGTTTGTTCTAGTTCAGGACCTAGAAGTCCAAACTGAGTATTTACTTCACCTATTGCATCTCCAACTGCTTGAATTTCATAAGGTCCATTTCCTGCCACATTATCAAAAGAACTACTAAGAGTTTCTATAGCTTCTCCAGTTGCGCCAGTCTTAGTTACAATTGTGTCTAGAGCCCCATCAACTTCATTGAAAGCTACCATAGCACCTGCCCCTATTGCCATGATAGGTGCAGTTATGCCTAAACTCATCTTTTCGCCGACACCTTTCATTTTCTCGCCAGCTTCATTTGCTTTATCGCCAAACTCTTTCCACTTATTATTAGTGGATTTTAATTCTTCTTCTAAATCTTTTAGTTGCTTTGTTGTAAATTCTACTTCCCTTGCAACAGCTCTATATTGTTCTTCACCAATTTTACCTTCTGCAAGTTGTTTTTTTGCTTGCTCTTGTGCATCTTTTAAAGTATCTAATTTACTCTTAGTGTTTTCTATTTGCTCCGCTAAAAGCTTTTGCTTCTGCGCTAATGCTTCTGTATTTCCTGGGTCAAATTTTAAAAGTCTTTCTACTGCCTTAAGTTCTGTTTGAACATTTTTAGTATTCTTATTCACATCATTAAGCGCTGTTTGAAGTTTAGTGGTGTTCCCGCCTATTTCTATAATTACTCCTTTTATGTTACCTGCCAAAATCTCACCACCTTTTTACATAAAAAAACCACTCTAATGAGTGGCAAAAATTTCATATATTTACAATCTATCAAAGTCTTCTTGAGTTGCTTTTCTTATTCTAGGACTATCTTCATCCTTTTCTTCATCTTGCATATTATTATAAGTTATACAATAATCAACTATCTGCCCTATTGTAATATCTTCAAACATCTGTAGGGGCATTCCTCTTATAGAAGCCCCCACCATTATGTCTTCAATATTTACCGCTTCATTGCTGGATGATTCATGTTTTTTTTTGATTGAATTGTAGATGTAAAACTTTGAATCAGCATATCCATTACTTCTGGAAGAATATCTATAATTGGAAATTCGTCAAATTCATCTAGCCAATCAAGTGGAGAAACTATGCTTTTATCGGCAGTCTTGGCCATAGTCCAAGTAACATTGTAAAAAACATCAAAATCTATTTTTTTTAGATCTCCTAAATCTAGTTCAGGACTTATTGAATCGATATCCATATCTTTAAAAACTTCTATCATACCCATTATTTCACTAATTGGATTTTTTCCAAACTGCTCTTTATATCTAAGCGCAAATGAACCTGTATTTTTCAATCTAACTTCTTTGCCTGATATTAATATTGTCTTTTCCATATAGCCCTCTTTTCTATGGCACTACTGGTGCTGGGGTAATAGTTGGTACAGCTGTAAGCACCTTATCATATCCAGCTTCATCTTGATTATATCTAACTTTAATGTATCCATTAGCATCACCCATAACTGTTATAGGAAGCACTTGAGTTTTCACATTCTTTTTCCCTTCAGCAGTCTTATATTCATCACTTATTTTCCCTGCCTTACAGTTAAAATAAACATGTCTTGCTTTATTTGCATCTCCATCACATTCAAAAATTAGAGCAAAAGGTTTAGTTGTAGGGTTTAACTTCTCAGCTAGCCCACCATCAGCATCTCTTATAAAGCCAAGTACATCGGTTTTAAAAGTATCAGGAAATAGTGCCATTTCTAGTGTACCCTCTGCTCCTTCTGATTGAGCTTCGGAGTAGTACACTCTATCATCAGCAAAGAATTGATACATGTCTGACTTCTCATCAACCTTTAGAGTTACTGCACCTGGAATAGCAACTGGAGCTGCATAATTTACTACTCCGCCTTCTCCCTCTGTTCCTACTGCTACAAGTACATTCTTCAAACCAAATTCAACTTTATTTCTATTCATTTTACCCTCCTATATCTCAATATAATATGAAGTTCTATTCATTTTCTCAGACTCAATATAATCAGAATCTTTATTCCATGGTATTTCATGTGTCCTAAATACATCTTCAAGTACTTTTTCTGTAGCTGTTGATTTATGCTCAGCATAAAGTTCAACTCTGTATTCATCAATTTGAACATACACAGTGTTATCAGCAAACATATTGTCACTTGAAGGATCCATAACAATAATATATGGTAGTGCTGGAGCTTGAGTAGAACCTTCTGATGAAAAGCTACTAAAAGCTACTGGATATCCTGTTTCATCTAGTATAGTTATTAAATCACTAAGACTCTTCAATTCCTTGCACCACCTTTTTAGTAAATTCTTCTATAGCTTCTTTTTCTGCTGTAGCAATATGTGGTCTTGCTGGAACTCTACCACCATTTCTAGTAGCATGCCCATATTCTAATAAATGCGTAAGTCTATAATGTGGAGCTTTAACATGGACCACATAAGATTTAGAAAGCCCATTATTTCTTGGAGTAAATGTCCATGCTTTCGCATACTTTCCATTGTTCTTTGGACTAGAAGCTTTCAATTTTTTAACTGTTTCTTTTGCTGTCTCTAAAGATGCAGTTTCAACAATACCTTCAACATAATAACCCACTGTTTCCATCATGGCCTGCATTTCTTCAACTAATTCATCAATGTTTATTAGTTCTATAGTGCATCACCTCTTTGACTTTCTACTAATATCTCAATGGTTCTATTTTCAAACCCTATATCGTCTATATTTTTAATATCATAAGTTTGATTTTCAAATATCATCCTAAGATTAGTAGTAGAGATATCTACCTTAGAGCTATCTAGTTTAGAAATATATCTAACATAGACTTTCAGTGAATCTTGAGCATTAACTACTGCAGCAGCAAAGTATTCTTTTCCATATAGCTTCTTAGCATAAGCATAAACGCTTACATAGTCCATCCAAGTGTCAATATATATACCTTCTTCATTTCTCGCAGTTGTCTTTTTCTGAATAGTTATCTTCTTGTTATAAACCATCTGAGCATCTTTAACCCTTGTTTTCTTATCTATCATGGCGTCACTTCCATATCCTTGCAAGCATATTTAAGCTGAAGATTTAATATAACAGAAGAAAAATTGCTTTCAAATTCTTCTGTGGCCATATTATATCTGTATCTACAGTAATCAAATAACAAAGATTTAGCTTGGTTATCAGACTCATAGTCAATAGTTGTTCCTGTTACTGAATCAATATAAGCTTTACCTGCATCTATCATTGTAGATATAGAACTATCTTCATCTGACCATGTTATCTTTAAATAGCCTTTTATCTCTTCGAGCATGTTATCACGCTCCTAATATTTTCTCTATAATTTCAGCTTTTGTATCTTCTTCAGATACTTTAATTTTTAAACTATTTGCATGAGATATTAAATCATCTTTTCTCATTTTCTTTAGATCATCCATACTTATTTTATTAACTTCACTAGACTTTTTTTCTTCTTTTATTTCTTCAACTAAAACTCCATATCCAGCATTATTAATCTCTTTGAACCTTTCAGGAGTCAATTCAAAAGAGCTCCCCGCATTGCGAAAAGCTCTCTCTTTTAAATCTTGAAAGGCAATCTTAACTCTAGCTTTCATATTTTATCCTCCTAAACTGCAGGAGCCATTCCAGAAATATCAAATACAGTGAATGACTCATTATCTTTAGCTTTACCATTTCCTAAAAACTTAGTAAGATAAGTTCTTTGGTCTTCAAGGAATTTGTATTCGTCTGAATGCTCAATCTTTTGGGCCATTCCAACTCCCATAAAATAGTTAGGTGCTTCTCCTGTTACCATCTTACCTTGTGGTACTGCAACGGACTGGATAATATTTTCCATTGGGAAAAGGAAGTTTGAAACCCATTGACCATTTAAATTTTTAGTCATAATAGTTTGGTAAATCTTAGACCAGTAATCTAATGGATTTACAATAAACACTACATCAGCAGCATCTACTATCTTTGTACCATTTTTAGTAAGAGGCGCCATGATAGCAGTTCCTATAGAAGCTGGCGTAAACTCAGTAAGTGCAACTGGAGTTTTATCTGGATAAACTCCTTCAACTACTGCTCCTGCTAAATTCTTCATCATTCCTATAGGTTGGTCTTTACCAGTACCATTAACAATTGCTAGCTCAAGAGCCATTGCAATTGATTCTCCTAAAACTGTTCTTACATATGTGTCTAACCACTCAGGTCCTAAAACTAACATAGACTTGCAAACAGGCATATATGCAGAAAGCTTGTATAAATTCATGTCTTCTATTTTGAAAGCTGCAGAAAGTTTTTTCTTAATTGTATCGCATAAAGGACCCCACCAAGCGGCCTCTGCATCATTAGTTCTTGTAATCCACTGAGTAACTCCACCAGTGTTTACAAAATTAATCTTATCAAGAAGTGGATGTTTTTTCTTTAAATCTTCAAACACTCTATCAATTATAGTTGCAGGCATAAGGCTAACTACTTCAGCAGTCTCAAATCCGTTAGCTTCAATTACTGCATTGTAATATTTTCTTTCATCTGCAGTAAGATAATTCATATTTCTGGCTGCTCTTGCATGTTGGTCAGCGGCTTCCATTCTTGCAGCTTCTACTGCTTCTCTTTTAGCTTGATCAAGTACTCCTAATTGAATATGATGGGCCATTGCTACTTGTGCAGCTGCTACATTGTCAGCATCTCCACTTTCAAGTGCTGCAACAAAATCATTTTTTAAACCTATTAGTACCTCATCAGTATTACTTAAATCTGGATTTATCATTGGTCTTGGCATTTTATATTTCCTCCCTTTTAAACTTGTTTAGTATGTTATTTGTTTTATCAACTTTTCTTGCTTGTGCATTTACTCTCATCTTTTCTAAGATAGAGTTTTTGATTTCGTCAGCTGTTTTGATGTCTTCTTCTGGCTTTTCTTCTTCGAATAACTCTGAGCATAATCCCAGCTCAAAACACTCTTGAGCAGTAAGCCATGTCTCATTTTTAACTAGAGTTTTCAAATCTTCTTCATCACCAGTAAACTTTTCTTTGTAAGCTTCAAGTACTGCTGAGTCCATCTTGTCCATATCTTCTGCTGTTTTTCTCAGTTCGTCAGCATTTCCCATCGCGAATGTCCAGGCTTTATGAATCATCATCATAGCTGTTTTAGGCATTATGATATTTTCACCAGCCATAGCTATAACCGAAGCTCCAGAAGCTGCAAGTCCATCAATATAGATATTTATACTTGCTGGATGTTGCTTTAATAAATTAAGGATTGCTATAGACTCAAAGACATCTCCACCTCCTGAGTTAATATGCACTTCTAGTTTTTTAACATCTGACAAATTAGCTAGTTGTTCTTTTACTGAACTAGATGTTATGGCTTCTTCATCCCACCAACTATTCCTAGTTATGTTTCCGTATAAGTATAGCTTTGCTGTTTCATCAGTCTTTACTGCTTCACATTTAGGATTGATTTTTTGAATATTAGGTCTTGGCATTTAACTTTCACCCCCTTTCTGAATATCTGCTGCTCTCATGTAGTTCTTTGTAACAAATACTTCATCAGCTATTTCATCAGCTGACTTTTCCTTTCCAATGAGTTCTCTATTATCATTAATTGTATGAACACCTGCTCTAAACAGAATATCCATAGCATTGGCTAGGTCTTTGATATCCGTAAGCTTAATTCTGGTTGTATCTATTTTTAAGAAATTACCAGCTAGATATGCATCTTTTCTATACATCTTTCTGTTAACTTCACTAGCTATAAGGTCTGCAAGTGGATTTATACATAAATTAATATATGAAATCATTGCAGAAGATGTATCAGCCCCAGTCCCTAAAAATAATGATGGCGGGATTTTAAAAGCAATAGCTGTAAAGTAAAACATATCGTCTATCAAGGCTTTAATATCTCTACTATCAGAGCCTTGCTTATACCCTTGTGTTGCTAAGTCTGTGTATTTGTAGCCATTGCTAAGTGGAAGTACTGCCCCATTTTCTGCATCAAAGAATCTTTTAAATCTTTCGTTCATTAGTTTTTCTTCTGTCTGTTTATCTATATCTCTTTCAGAAGTCTTCGCTGGAATTTCTAAGATACCTCTTCTTGCGTTAGATCTCTTATAAGTTTTCTTACTGTAAGCTATAAGCTCACTATAAGTTTCAAAAACCCCATTAACTATGCTCGTTATTCTTTCATCATTAAGCTGCAGATGTATTACTTCACTTTCTTTAAGACTTGTATTAAGCTTGAATCCATCTACTACTATGTCAGTGTAAATGTTCTCCACAAATGCATAGGTTTTCTTAGTGAAGCTTTCAGCTGGATACATTTGTCCATCAGGCCTTATAATAATAAGGCATTCATTATCTAAAACTAATCGCCTTATTACATATCTCCAAAACGCAGAAGCAGACCTATTAACATTAGGTTCAACATTAAACAAGTAGTAGTTATCTCCCTTTTTATTTTTCTTATCTACATAAGTTTGAAACTCAGCAAGTGAGATAGTATCTGCTATCAAGTTAATACAACACTGCATAGCGAGTCTCTTGAAATAAGCCTCTGCTTGTAATTTTTCAATGCAAGCATCTAAAGTTATAGTTCCATCTGCTCCTACCTGTCTAGTGAACCATTCCCACGCCGAATTAAATATTCCCATGTCCTCACCTCCTATCTAGAAAATCATTGGCTCATAAATCTCATGTACTGTTGTTGCATCTGCTAAATCATCATCTGCTGCAACTCCATGAAGAAAAGCAAACATTCCATCTGTCTTTCTTCTTTTAGGCTCTATTTTATAAAATTCTTTGTTGCCTACTTCATTAGTTCTTACTCCTACATTGTTGATATACCAACGCATTAACTTATCATCTTCTAGTTGTATAAGTCTTTCTGTGAAAAGTTTATTTACAAATGGATGTATCATCATATGTGTTTTGGGTCCAAAAAAGCGACCCTCAAAAGGTATTCCTGCATTTGCAAAATCTTGCGAAATGCCTGATATCCTGTATCGGTCGCCTACTACTTTCTTTATGTTGTACACTTGAGATTGCCTTACAAACCAACTAGCTATCAATTCGCCTGGTATTGTAGGAGTATCTCTAACTATTGTTGCCCATCCTTTTTTCACTGCTTCATCAATATCTATATTGTAATGTTTAAGTTTTAATGCTTTTTCATGTATAAAACTATGCTGTTTGAATAGTCTTTTATTTCCATACTTAAAATATAATCCTACAGAAGCAAAGTCATTTATATCTGCATAGTCTAATACTCCAAGGCATTCACATCCTATAATATCTGGCCACGGGTCCCTGCAAGCAGCTTTGATATCATCCCAAACTGCTACCACTTTATCAGCTGAAACATACACAAGATTCATTCTTTTAGTTATAAATTCTTCTTTTACTGCATCGTTGGTGTACATATCATTGAATTGAATTTCCATCTCATGCATTAATTCAGGTGCATATGGAAGCCTTGGGTTTGCCATGGGCCATAATTTTTTATTTTCTATTTGGTCAAGATTATCCATCTTGAAAATGATGGGAAGAAACCCATTATGTGGCATCTCTCCATTAAGTATTTGCTTAGATTTATTTTTTAGATCATCAAGAACTGCATCTCTTACATATCCATCTGTAGTGATGTATATTCTTCTAGGGTCTTTAGTTTTTCCAAGTGCTGATGTGTACACATTAATATTCTTATAATCTGTGTACTCATGCACTTCATCAAATATAACGCATCCTGGTCTTAATCCATCTTTAGTTTTAGCATTACTTGTTCTATACCTAACAGTTGAATTTGTTCCCTTATGAGTTATCTTGATTTTGGTGTAATTAAATGCTGGCTGTATCTCTTCGTTATCATCAATCATTGTATATATATCTTCAAAACTTGTTTTCGCTTGGTCTTCTGCTGTGGCCACTATATCAACATTATAGTTTTTTATTCCATTAACTTCGCTGATAAGTGCAGTAGTTAAAGCAGATACATATCCATTCTTACCAAAACCTCTACCACCTTCAATGAAAATCTGATTAAATAGCAACATGTCATTTCTCTTATGCCTTACTCCTACAATTAATGCAGTCATAAACCTTTGAAAATCATGTTGCTTATAAAATCTTCTTTCCATTAGAGCTACTGTTTCTTCAATTACTTCACTATCAATAACTATGCTTTTCTTATACAATTCTTTTCTTAGAAATTTCATGAGAAGCTTTTGTTCTTCACATGCTGGAACTTTATCTCTTTCAACTTTTTCCATCCAAATATTTATGTATGGATGAAAATTAGGTTTTCTATATCTTGACTGCTTTTTCAACTGGCTTCACATCCGCTCCCCGAAGGCCAAGCTCTTGAAGTATCTTTAACATTTGTCCACTTACCTTTACAACTTCAGCTACTGAATCATTTTTCTTTACTCCAGTTTGTCCTCCGCCATTATCCCAAACAACACTAACTCCTCTATCTCTAATATCAGCTATTAACATATTCTTAGTTTGCCAAAATGCTATATAGTCTGCAACGAGGGAACGATAGTGCTGTTGTAATAGCCCCTTTTCTTCAATCTGTCTTAGTAAATCTTCTTCAATTTGTAACCATTCTTCTTTAGTTTCTTTGACATCATTATTGCAAGTTTGTGCTTTTTTTCTTGCCATTTCAACACCTCCCTACCTACCATCATGCGATATTACTAAAAATGTCTACAGTCTACACCCCTTACCGTTCCCAGAGATTTTAGAAAAAATTCTATTTTTCGGACTGGGGGGCTATTCCCATCTTTCTTCACTTACAATTTCTTTTTTTATTATTTTTAATTTTTCAGGATGAACTATATTGTGGCAAACATTACATAAACTTATGAGATTATTGTCCTCAATTGCTAGTTCTGGATAATCTTTTAAATGTTTTATGTGATGAACTGTTTCCGCTTTGGAATACATTCCTTTAAGTTTACAATGCTGACACTCATAGTTATCTCTTTTAAGTATTTGCTTTCTCTTACGAAGCCATACCATACTCTTATAAAATGCTATCTCATTACCTGATTTGATTGAATCAACTAATTGTTCTATTGTGTGCATTATACTCTAGCTCCCACCCCTGCTATGTATGAACATACTGTTAAGTATTGTCGCAGTATCCAGTTTAAATCCAAAATAAAAGAGCAGCTATAAAGCTACTCTTTGTTAAAATTTTAATTTTATAATATTACTTGCTTTTTCCCATTTATGAAAGGTTACTTCTAAATCAAATAGTATCCACTTAATATTTTAAGTACTTATATTTTTTTATTATAATCCAGATTTATATTATTTATTCTTTTTAATTTATGCTTTACTAACTCATTTTCCCAATAATCTCTCGCCATTCTCATTAACATAACTGCATAAGCAATTAACGATATACAAAATGTTCTTAATCCAACTTGCATACTGTTGTCTCCAGAATACTCAGGAATGGCAATAACAACAGCAATTATAGATATTAGTATTGGATAAACTGTTTCAGATTTATAATATTCACAATTTTTTTTAAGATATTCCTCATATATTTTGCATTTATCCATCATGATAGATGATTTATTATCCTCTTTAATCTCCATAGATTCATTTAAATAATTCCTAATCTCATTATCGTCAAAAATTTGTAATAACATTTTATAATTTTTATCTTTTTCTATATTAATAAATCCTATGCTAAAAATGTAATCCATTACACATGATGTTATAAACATAATTATTAATCCAACAGAAATTAACCAAAATAATTCAGTAGTAATATTTGCCTTAATAATATTTAAAAAAAATGTAACTACAAAAGAAATTAACACTTGAAACAATAACATAATACTTAATAAGTTATTTTTTATTTTTTTTAAAAATTTCATATCTCATTCTACCTCCTGATTTTTAATTTAACTATATCAGAAGGAAACTACTTTGTGAATAAATAAACTATATTCTTCTAAAATCTTATATAAATATCCACTTACTATTATATCTCTCATTCCGCTCAAAAGTACGACACAAAAGCGACATAAAACCGACACGTGTAAATGACATAAAACCGACATCTACATAGATTTTATTATAGGAACTTCTTCTTCAAGTGCAATTATTCCAAATAGCCCAACTTTCATCTTGTTTATAGCATTGTTTTTTATTCTTTGAGCATGCCTCTCTGACATATTAACCTTATTAGAAATTTGTGGCCAGTTCATCGAGTCAAAGTACTTCATCTGAATAATTTCTCTTTCTTCATCACTAAGTAATGATAAGCTCATTTCTATGCTATTTATTTTAGATTTAAGCTTTTTAATGTTTTGTGTAATGCTATTTATCATTTCTAGATTTAAAACAGCTATATCCTCAACTGGCTGTGAAATTTTATAGGTTTTGCAGGTAGAAACTCCCTCATAGTTTATACCACTTACTCCATCATCTAATTGAATCTCATGTAGCTCCTTTAACTTAATCTCAAGATTAGCCTTGAGATAGTTGTAATTGTATAGAATCTTCTCAGTCCCTTTATAGTAATCTGCCTTCATATCTAGCCCTCCCTCAAAAAAGAAAAATCCCAGGAAGATTTACTCCTGGGACTCTTGGTCCTCTACATTATTTATTTGTACTGTGTATGTTTGTTGATGCTTGCACCTTGCACATTTAAGATTAATATCAAAATCTCCATGATCAGTTTTTACACTTACTTTCCCTAATAGCTTGTTACAAGACTTACAGCGAATCTCCTGTGTCATATAACCTCCTATAATTCTCTAAAGTCTATGTCTGGATACTTATTTTTAAGTAATTTAACTTTAATAAGATAGTCCTTTGTCTTAAATCCCTTGGTATCTTCTAGCACCTTGTTTCCTGTCTTACTATCTACATATTCAAAGTCTCCAATATATTTTATAGCTCTTATCTTTTTACTTTTATACTCAAAACTTTCTTGAAGTACATATATAGGCTGTAATACAAGATTACTAATTTTTCCTATATTTTCTAAAATTTTAAGCTCTTTGTATCTATTAGCTTCTTTTTTGCTGTCAAATGTTATCCCATCTATATTTACTTTTCTATTGCTATATTTGCTTTTTGTGTTATTTTGTTTATGGGGGATTGCTCCCCCGCCTTTTTTATTTGGAGTCTGCTTTTCCGCTGCAACGGTTTTATTAGCAGGCTCTTTTTTTCTTTTTAGATAATCTTGATATTCTTCCATTGTCATTCTTATGGCCAATGTTTCTCACTCCTCTATTTTGCTTAAGTGCTAATTCAGCTAGTAACCTTCTAAGAGTATTACTTTCCACTTTGCCCCAGCTACCATCTTCTCTTTTTCTTTGTGCGAAGCAGTCTGGCTTTCCATTTTCTAAGATTGAAACCTTGCTGATTCTATATTCAAAGCTCTTAGTCTTAACACTAATCATTTCATTTCCTCCTAGCATGTTTGAATTTATGAGTGAACTTAGTGCACTTTGATTCTCTTGTATAGTGTTCTATCTCTCTTTCAATCATTCTTTTATTTAGTTTATTTAAGTACTGCATATGTGAAACTCTAGAAACAAATTCTTCTTTAGTCATTTGTATTCACCTCTGATTTACTGTCATACATAGCCTGAGCAGTTTCTCTTAGCTTAGTAATTCTTTTATCACCAAATTTAAATTCTTTTCTTAGTGCAGCTTCGATAAGTTCCTCAGTCTCATCGACATGTTGCTGTACTAATGATTCAAGAAATATTTCAAACTGTCCTAGAGACATTTTGTTTATTTGCTTATACCAGTTTCTTGTTTTATCTCTCTTCTCGGTTCTGTTCATGATATCCTCCTAGTATCCGTTTTCCTGCCTTCTGAGGTTCTCTTGAAACTTTTCTAGGTAAGCTGTTTCTAAGTCAGCTCCTGAATATCCTAGTGTGTGAGTTATCGATAATAGAAAGTGAAGAACATCTGCTAACTCTTCCAAGGTATTACCACCGACTTTTTTGTTGTTTTTCCAATACTTGTGTAAATCCTGCTCATTACACACTTCTGCAAGTTCTACTACAAGCCCAAGAAGTCTATGAGTTATAAAATCTTTATGATCTAAATAAAATCCAAGCTTATCCGAGTGATTACTGTTGTAATTCTTAACAACAACATCGTCTAGATATTTCTGTTTTACAACTAATTGATTAAGGTCCATATTCTTCTCCTTATCTAAAAAGGTACATCAGCATCATCAAGAGCACGAAATCCATCTGAATCTAAACCCTCAGGTTCATATGTGTTATTTGTTTCAGGAGCCTTATTCTTATCTCCCCATTCTAGAAACTGTACATTTTCAGCAACTATCTCAGTAATGTATCTCTTTTCTCCTTCAGTAGTCTCGTAGCTCCTATTTTGAATAGAGCCTTTAACTGCTACTAGTCTTCCTTTAGCAAGATAGTTAGCACAGCTTTCAGCCTTTTTACCCCACACCTGAATCTTAAAAAAATCAGTCTTTTTATTTCCATCATTACCCTGGTATGAGCGGTCAACAGCTATATCAAAATTAGTAACAGCGTTGCCTGATGAAGGAATGTACTTAAGTTCAGGATCCCTTGTTAGTCTTCCAATAAGCATTACTATATTCATTATTTCACCTCATCAAAAATACTGATTTGAAGCTCGTTCACTGGTACTAAAACATATTTTCCATTTTGATAACAAAGCTCTGATTTTTCGCTATAAATACCCTCAGATTTATTAGTCTTTTTAAGAGTAGAATTTATATTATAGTTAAATACAGGTTGTTTATAATAATATGATGGCATTCCTGTATTTTGGTCTCCATCTTCGGTTTGCTCAACAACTTCTATTTTCAATTTCAAAGTTATCTCTGCGCCTTCAAAATTGCTTTCTTCAATTTCTCTTATGCTTTCAGTGATGTGATTATCAAATATATTAAGCATATTATTAAAAATCTCACTTCTAACATTTATATCTTTAACTTTCTTTTTATAATCTGAATAATTTGATATGTTTTCCATTAATATTCCCTCCTAATTTAATCTATTAATAGCTGATAAATAAGCTCTTCCTGCTTCAATTGCTTTATCTAGCGGTAAATTCTTCTTAAAATACAGTTTGTCTATATATCTAAGTGCCTTATCTAAATTACTCATATAGAATCCTCACTCCTAGCCCTAACTCTTTTATTTATAAGCAGGTTCTCTAAGTCATCGTTACTAACTGATTTATATGCTCCCTGCAAATTTTGATTATTTTTATTCTTTGCTTTATCTGAAGTTCCATTATTCATATAAGTTCCTTCAAGAACTTTTAAGAAATTATTAGGCTTAATAAACCAATCAAAAGTAATTATCCAACCACTTTGGCTTTGTCCTAAAAGGAATGGACAATGTTTAATGGTTTCTATTGCTTTAATAACTTCGGATTCTCCATATTCTCTAACCCTAACATTTAATAACTTAAATCTATTTGTATTGGGTTTAATTGATTTAATTTGAGTTAGTTTTAAATCATTCCATGCATCGATAATATTTTGCATAGAGTACTCTATCTCTTTATTATTTACATTATTATCATTATTTACATTATTGATTGTGTCTTTTTGTGGTCTTTTTGTGGTCTCCGTATGGTCTTTTTGTGGTCTCTGTGTGGTTTCTCTATCTTGGTAATCGTTGTAGTTTACTATTGTTAAGGTGGTCTTTTTTTTGTCACTTTTTTTCAAAATCATTTTGTCTTCTTCCAATAAATTTAAAAAGTTTCTAACTTTAGCTTTTGACCATCTCCATCTATCCATGAGTTTCAATTCAGATGTAATAAAACTGCCTCTTTTAACTTCAACCAATTCCTTGCCAAGTAGAAACCTATTATCTTTATGGCTGGCCATCATTATCATGTCAATCCATGCTTCATATTTACTAAAGACTCTTCGTTCTTGATACAACCAATGTTCTTGTATACTTCTGTGTAAACTAATCCATCCTTCCAGGGTATTCACCTCCTTTTAAGGGAGGATAAACCCTCCCTGTCAGTTTATTTAGTTTCTTCTTGATCTATAACTTCATAATCAGTTTCTTCAGCTTCAAACACATTTTGGCTCTCTACTTCAGTCATATCTGAATTGATTTCAGTCTTAATTGTGCTATCTTGAACTATTTGTTTCACGAACTCAACCTTTATAGGTGCATACTTTAAAACTTTCTTAAGGACAGTTTTCTTGGCCATTTCATCAAAATTCTTGCTCCAAGGACTGTAAGATGAACTATATGCCTGAGAGTATGTTTTAGCATGATTTGTTATATCCTCTTTAGACATAACCTCAAATCCAAAACCTCCATTTGTAAGCTTAAATACTGCGTAATAAGCTATTACTTCTCCTCTATTACCACTAGCAGGCTTATGCTTAAGAACTGGCTCAAGGCCAAATTCATATTCAAACTCATCATTTTCAAATACTTCTTTAGCATAAATATTTGCAAACTCACCACTTCTATATGCAAGCTCTATAAGGCCTTTGTAACCTATCTGAAACTGTACTTCCATATTCCCTTTATTCTTATAAGGAATTAAATATGCTTGTCCAAGTGGTGTATTTGGTTCAAGGCCTAACTGGGCTGCATTCATAAGAGAACCCATAAAGCTTTTAGGAGTGCACTCAGCTAGTTTTGGGTTAACCGATATTGCAGTTAGGGCCATTCTTGTAAATCTTTCTGGAGTAATTACACTTGGAAGAGCCTTTTTAATAGCTGGTTCCATAACCTTAATCCAATCTTTAATTGTCTGAGGTTCTTTATTACCATCAGTCACGCTATTATTTGCTTTCTTTGCAAGTTCATTTTTTAAATTTGACATATTATCATCCTCCATTTATTTAATTTGAAATCTTCTACTTGAAGATTTATTAGTGTATTTTTCATATATGTTAGGTAGTTCAGCTTTTAACTTCTTAGAATCTAATCTATTTGATTCAACTGTTTTCCAAATTACTGTCCTATCAGATATAATTGCTTTTTCTGCTTCTTTCATTTGCATTTGAATGTCTTGCTTAATAAGCTCCTGTTCTTTTTCTAAAGTCTTAATAAGCTCATTTATTTGGTCATATCTGTTAACCATTTCTATATATTCATTTTTGTCTATCACAACAGTCTCACTTGCATCACTATCTGGGTACATCATTTTTATTAAATCAGAAGCATCACTTGATCCATCAGGAGCTGGCATCTCATTTTTCAATATATGATTCTCATAGAAATCTTTTTCTATATTTATGAGATAATTTATAATCTCTTCATCTCTTTTAATTTCATGTATAGAAACTGCTTCATTTCCAATCAGTGCTGCAATATACCATTTATCTAGTCCAGTAACAGCCATATAATGATGGCATTGCAATTCATACATTGGTGGAATACTTTCTTCCCACTGCTTTTTAGCATATGAATTAGTAACTTTGCACTCAAGTCCAGCGCTTTCACCTACTACTAATCTATCTACATTTGCAAGCATCCATTCATGTTCTGGATGCTGAAGTATAGCATTTCTTTTTCTTACTTTCTTACCTAGCATTTCTTCAAATCTTTTAGCTACATAGTCTTCTAAATCCCTTCCTATTCTCATTCTTTCTGAGTCTATAGGTTCGCTCTTAGGCTCAGTCTTATCAATAAAGACTGAAATAGCACTTTTAAAAGGACTAAGCCCTGCTATGGCTGCAGCATCACTACCGCCTATTCCCTTTTTTCTATATTCAAGCCACTGCTCATAATTTAAATCTAGGGTTTGAATTAGTACCTTAGCTATCATTACTCATCATCTCCTTCATCTTCTGTATCATCTTCATATGAATCATCAAAGTAATCGTATCCATTTATTTTCTTGTAATTGTCTAAGCAATATTGGTTATACATTTCATCAAGATTTTGGTTCATAAAGTACCTCCATGATTTCTTATAATTCTTTCAAATCATTAAATGTAGCAAAAGTTTCTATAATAACGCCAAAATTTTCTACATATAATTTGCAAACACTATCGTTTGGAATTTTAACAACTGAAAACTCTTTATATATTTCTAAGAAATCTTTTAATTTCATTTTTATCAAAGGCTTTGTAATTTCATTAAAAGTTATAGAATTAACTCCTTGCAGCTTTGATATTGTTTTTATGAATTCATTCCAGTTATCCATAATTCAATACTCCTATCCCAATTCCTAGGCCCAAGTATCATTTTCATAGTAGTGGTACCATTCCCCATTTCTTAGCTTTACACATACTGTATTATTTTCGTCTAACCAAACTTTAGTGATTTTCATTCCGTCCTTGTAGTCATTTCCTACGCATTTAGTGTGCAGCTCATTTGTTCTAAACATCAAATCTTTTTGCTCTTTAGATAACTTCTCAATACCTATTATCATTTTGGACCTCCTATGGTATAATATTTTTAGAATATTTTCTTAAGCCCTTTTGTGAGTGCCAGCTCGCGATGGGCTTTTTTCTTGTAGAGAAACTATAAGGTTTAGTGTTGCAATTAATAAATCAAATAATTTTTCTTGTATAATTTTTACAGTGTAAACTTCTTTTTCATCTATTACTTCATCTGAAACTACATCTATTAAATGCCTCAGCACATCTTGGATGTGTCCAAGTGAACTTTGAAATGATATTGTGCTCCCGGATAGCTCCTTAAGACATAGCTCCTCTAGATTTACACCAGGAGAAATATTTTTAAGATGCATTAGAGGCAACCATGATGCATTGTATTTTTCTGTCATAGCTACTACGATTTCATCCGGGACCTTATATTTGTTATTCTCGTAATCAGATAATGTCCTAATACTTATGTGTAGCAATTCACTTGCATATTCTTGTGTTAAACCTGCGTTATTTCTGGCTACCTGATAGAAATTTATGAAATCTCTTCGCATTAATAACTCCTTTCAATTTTGTTATAATTAATATAAGAACAACAATCGGTACTAAATAAATAAGAGAAAAAATAATCGGAGATAATATCCATATGGATATAAGTCTTAAGAACACAGCTATTATTATTCCTCCATTCCCAAACATAGCCGATAGAAAGTCAGCTACTCCCATCCAATCAACCTTATCGTAAAAAAACATCTTTTACCCCTTCCTCGGCATTGGCGAATCCCTCAAAATCTCCAATGCTCTTTTTTATACAACTGACAATCTTTTCCTCATTCCATTTCTATTTGATTTGCTTAACCTCCATTTATCAATGTCTTCTTTATTGAAAAGCAACCTAGTTCCTAAATAAAAATGAGGAATATTCATTTTTTCCTGTCTTATATAGCCCTCAGACATATTGAGATATTCAGCCAAATCTTTTACACTCATAACCTCTTTTACATTTGACTTGGGAACAATCTCCTCTAAAGCCTCAGTAATAGTTTCAGCAAGCACGCTTTTTATCGTTTGCTCAATCATTTCCTCAATTGACATAAGCAATCTCCTTTCCTCATAATTTTTTTAAGAAAATGTTATAAAACACTATTTAGATATTTAGTTTCTTCATCAATAATTTTGTTAAAGCTTTCATCAAACTCTTTATATTTCTCAACTAGCTCAGCACTTGTTGGAGAAAAATTGCTTATTTCATTAGACAAAGCCAGGAATGTTGTCATTAAATATTCCAGTCTTTTTCTGCTCATAAATTTTTCCATAATTTTTGCCTCTTTTTCTATAGAATTTAAATTCCCAACTGAGTTATAATAATTTTCAGGAGGAGATTTCATGATTAGATTTATTAAATTTATTTTTAAAAAAATTATTGCAAGCATCTTGATTTCTGCAGGGTTAATAGCATCTTTTTCAGTTTTAAAAATTTTTATAATTGGAATCATTAAGCCAGAATCTACATTATCGTTAATTTTAAAAATCAATTTTCTAGATTTAAGTTTGACATACCTATATTCATGCCTAGCTTTGTACATTATTTTTCTTATTTGTGATTTGATTTTTGCTTATTTTTTAAAATTGCCAGATCAAATGAATAAAATAGAAATCACATTAGCTTTTTTACTATTACCTACTGCTTTTATCATTGCTTGCTTAAGCGAACTATCTTTTGAACAATTCACGGTTGTAGTTACTTCACTTACTTTTATTGGTTTATTTATTCCTATTTTTCAATTTCTGATTAAAAAAATGACCTAGCTTTAAGCATTTGCTTCTTAATTTTTTGAAAATAAGAAAATTTATGAACCATATAAAAATGATGAAGCTAATAAATGCAATGCTTTTTAACATAAAAATTAAAAGACTATTTTCCATTTTCGACCTCCTAATTAGTAGGTTCTCTCAACCTTGCAAATCAGTTCTAAAGCTTGTAACTTTGTATTTTCATCATTTGATTCCGTGAATATTTTCATAGCTTCAGCTAATAAAAAATTCTTAGGATTTTCGTTAAATTTATCTGCGTTTTTTTGTGTTGTATTGACTACAATCATTTTCTTTCCCTCCTATTTAAATTTCTTAGCTGTGCAATCACCACAAAGAATCTTTGTTGTAGCTAAATCTCCTTCTTCTAATATGTGGTACATATCTTCGCCATCTAGCTCCATTTCTTTACAACATTGATTACAATTTGAGAAGATACCTTCATCTAGCGGTATTTCAATTACATAACCTTGGCATGTGGTTATTTTTGTGTAAATCATTTACACCCCTCCTAATTTCTCTCTATCATTGGCAAATATCCATTATCTTTTAGCAATTCATATAAAAACAGTCTTCCCTTTTGAGTCCATTTAGTTCTAAGTTCAACTTTAGTAGAACCGTCTGATAGCTGAATATCTATTGATTCTGAATGTGTATATCCTTTGCTTTGATATTTTGAATATAATAGCCATTGGTTGCCTTGTTTGTATTGAACCTTTAGATTGTGAAGTATCTTGTTTAATGCTTGTCCAGATAATCCATAATCTTTTGCAATTTGCCCTATATTAAGTAGGCTTTTAGATTTTAGAATTCTGTCTACATAATCAGCTTTTGGTCTAAGCTCCCCTATTATCTGACCTTGTTTTTTTACTTCTGTTTCAAGTTCTTTCCTTGCTGCTCTTTCTTCCTTTAGTTGAGTAGCAACTTTTATGAGTAAATCAGGATTATCTAGAAGTTCATCAGTTGCATACATTCCTTTGCTTCTAATGTCTTTAAGTATTTCCTTTACCTTCTTTTTGAACTCCTTCGCTATAGGTTTTCTACTTTGCATTAATACTTCATATAATCCGTCTTCAGATAAAAGCCACATTTCTTGATTTCCACCAAGGGTCGGAACATTCTTCCGTACCTTTTCATCATCATCAACTTGACTAACTAGTTTGTTAACACTAGATAAATCATAATCAATCCATTCAGCAACATCTCTAGCTAAAAATAATGGATTTTCTAAATCTCCATAAATTACGAACTGTTTTCCTAATAGCTCTCTTTTGTTTAACACTTGTAAATTCATTTTCAAAGCTCCTCTCTAATTTTTAATTTTGTTTCGTTTGAGTTAACTCAGACTCTAAAAAAATTTCTTCAATTGTTTTCCCAAAATAAGAGCTAACAATTCTAGCTTCTTTTAACGAAAAATCTGTTTTACCATTAATTTTATCATTGAAAGTTCTTAGTGTAATTCCAAGATGTTTAGCCAATTGCTTCTGTGATAACCCAAACTCTGCTATTAGTCCTTTTAACTTAGATTGTACTGGCATTTCTTAAGTTCCTCCTCTCTTGTTTCGTTCTTGTTAACTAATTATAGTACACGCAAACAAAACTTACAACCTTTTTTTTGAAAAAAGTTTCCTTTTTTGTGAACTATTGTTCTTTTTATGTGAATAAGAAATATAATTAAGCTAGAGGTGTAGAATATGAATAAATTTGGAAATATATTTAAAGCGCTTAGAGAAGAAAAAGGATTAACTCAACAAGAACTTGTAGATTTATTCAACAAACAATATCATTATAAATTTGGAAAATCCGCTATATCTCAGTATGAAAATAATAAGCGAATACCTGAGGTAGAAGTACTGCAAAAATGGGCAGAGTTTTTTCAGGTCGGACTGGACTTTCTCTTAGGTAACTCCGACATAAAAAACCCATACAAAGAAGCTCCCGAAAAAACAGATGAAGATATAGACCTTTGGCTTTCTAAAACAGATGGGTATAAAGAGCTTCCTGAAGAAGATAGAGAATTAATATCTAATCTTGCTAAAAATTTGTTAGAGAAGCATAGAAAAGAAAAATAGCTTAATGTTATTTTTTTTAAACATATATTAGGTAATTTACCTAAAGATAAGGTGTATTATGGGACAATTAGAAAAATTATATCAACTAATTGAAGAAGAAAATATCAAGCTAGAGATTTTAGATTCCCTTCCTAATCATATAGATGGAATGTATTTAAAATCTGAATCTAGCTATCCAATAATTGTAATAAATAAAAAATTAGAAAATGACTCCATGAAATTTAAAATAGTTTTAGCTGAAGAACTTGGCCATCATTTCACTAGTGTTGGAGACTCTAGGGTTATGTTTAACTCTTATACTAGAAGATTGCAGCTGGATAAATCAGAAATAACGGCTTTAAAATGGGCCACTGAGTTTTTACTTCCTATCGACAGACTAAAAGAAGCTTTCTTAAAAATGCACAATAGGCAGATTGATGGTGTGACTCAGGAGCTTGAGGTTCCCCATGAGTTTCTACTGGCTAGACTTAAGTTTCTATCTCATAAGTTCGATTACATTGACTTAGATGACAAGAAAGCAATATTACTTACTACTTTGCCTAACATATGTACGATAGAAAAATTATCTGAATAGTTTATTAATTGTTTATTTTATATAAAAATAATAGGAGGAGATTTATATGGGATTCGAAGAAAGTATTAAAAGTTTTGCTGACAGGACTAACGCAATAAAGAATAATATTCTAACTGAGGAAGCTACTAAAACATCACTTATTATGCCTTTCTTTCAAATTCTAGGTTACGATGTCTTCAATCCTCAAGAATTTACCCCAGAATATGTAGCAGATGTTGGTATAAAAAAGGGAGAAAAAGTTGACTATGCAATTTTGGATAATAATGGAGAGCCAGTATTACTTATTGAAGCAAAATCTGTTAATGACATTTTAACCAAACATGATTCTCAACTGTTTAGATATTTTGGAACTACAAAAGCTAAATTTGCCATATTAACAAATGGAATTATATATAGATTTTATACAGATTTAGATCAACAAAATATAATGGATGAAAATCCTTTTTTTGAGTTAAATATGCTTGATTTAAAAGATTCTCACATAGTCGAATTGAAAAAATTTCATAAAGAAAACTTTAGCGTGGAAAGGATTATGGATACAGCTTCAGAATTAAAATACCTTGGATTAATAAGAAATATATTAAAAAATGAATTTAGTAATCCATCAGAGGATTTTGTTCGTTTTGTTTTGAATTCTGGGGTATACGAAGGAGTTAAAACTCAAAATGTGGTTGATAGATATACTCCTTTAGTAAAAAAATCTTTAAACTCATATATAAATGAACTAGTAAATGATAGAATTCAAAGCGCCCTAAATAAAGATGAAAATCAAACAAAAATAATTAGTGAAGATTTTGAAGTAGAAAATATTCCTGAGAATATCGATGATTACGATCAAATACTTACTACAGAAGAAGAATTAGAATCTTTCTATATAGTAAAATCAATCTTAAGAAATTCTATAGATGTACAAAGAGTCCAATTTAAAGATACTCTTTCTTATTTCGCAATATTAATCGATGGAAAAGTTACTAAATGGGTATGTAGAGTATTCTTAAAAGAAAATGTGAAATTTATCATAATTCCTGATAATGACAAGCAAAATATAAAATATCAAATTTCATCAGTGGATGATATTTATAATTTGGCTGATAATTTAATCAATAGAGCTAGTCAACTTATATAATAAGCAAACATAATAAAAATATCTCCAATGTCACTAAAAATTTATTTTTAGACTCAACAGCGAGTATTCATCTATATAAATATACTACTAGGAGGAAATCAATTGATACTTTTCTTTGAAAAATTCGGTCCAGTTGAACAAGCCCTCATAGGAACTCTATTCACTTGGGGTGTTACAGCTCTTGGCGCATCACTTGTTTTCTTTTTTAAATCAATAAATAAAACTATTCTTAATGGAATGCTTGGATTTGCTGCTGGGGTTATGATAGCAGCAAGCTTTTGGTCATTACTTTCTCCTGCAATAACTATGGCTGAAGAACTCGGACAAATAGCATTTCTTACTGCTGCAATTGGATTTTTAGGCGGAGGAGCATTTTTATATTTAGTTGATAAATTATTACCCCATCTACATATGGGATTAGAAACTTCACAAGCTGAAGGTGTTAAAACAAATTGGCAAAGAAGTGTATTGTTAGTTTTAGCAATTACCCTTCATAATATTCCAGAAGGACTTGCTGTTGGAGTTGCATTTGGAGCCGTAGCTGCAGGAACTGGCAGTTCAGCTTCACTAGCTGGAGCTATAGCTCTTGCAATTGGTATAGGTTTACAGAACTTTCCTGAAGGAGCTGCTGTTTCAATACCGCTTAGAAGAGAAGGTTTTAGCAGAACAAAATCATTCTTATATGGTCAAGCATCTGGGATAGTTGAGCCTATTGCAGGTGTAATCGGAGCCTTTGCTGTCGTGAAGATGCAGCCTATTTTGCCTTATGCGCTAGCATTTGCAGCTGGAGCTATGATTTATGTTGTTATTGAAGAACTTATTCCAGAAGCCCAACGTGAAGAAGGTGGCTCAAAAACTGATATAGCCACAATAGGTTGTATGATTGGATTTACTATCATGATGGTTCTAGACGTTGCTCTTGGTTAGATTCATATTTTAAGTATAGATAGCTATTCTAATAATAGCTAAGTTGGGTTTTAAAAAAAATTAAAAAATATATTAATTAACTTTGATATAAGTATATTATCCAGGGGGGTGGATGCTATATGGAAATTAATGAGTTTACTTGAAAACAGATTTAAATAACGTGCAAACGATTAAAGTCTGTCTAAATTCTAAAATCGAGGAATAAATATATGTCTAACTTTATAAACGAAAATATAGAGCTATTAATAAATAATTACTTTTTTTTAAGCATATATTTTATTGTATTATCTTTATATTTAGGTGCTACATTTGGTGTTCTATTTAATATACTCAGTTCAATAAAAAAGATGAATTTTATTTATATAAGAAAAAACTATAAAATTATTATTATAATTGCTATTTTCTCTTACATACTAGCTTTAATCATGAAACACTCACCTTTTTTATTAGATTTTAATTTAAGTATATTAATTCTAATTTCATTTAGTTTTATTATTATTTTTATAACAAAAAAAATAATTAAAAATGAAATAAATGATAAAATTTCAACCTCATATGACCATAATCTCCAATGTAAGAAAATCAATAAATTTCTTGATCTGCAAATCAAAAAGTATCCAGCAACAATATATAGCAATGTTTCATATTTTAGAGAACTTTCGAAATATCCGCAATGTAAAATAATACTACTAAAAGAAATTCTTGAAGATATATCTAATAATTATAAAACTCATACATCTTCTACACTTTTATTTCTAACAGGAGCTACTACTACAAAATTAATACCAGAATGGCCCAATGAAGGAATGTATCCTGATTCTATTATTTTCATATTAAAGCTTTTATTTATTGGTACAATTCTAAGATTATTTCTTTTATCTTTCTATCATTTTACTAATAATCCATCCGAAATTGAAAAGAAAATTAATATACTAAATTACTATTTAAGAATTGTAAGGAGGCCTTAAGATTATTGTTATCATGACAAAGGGGGATTAATATGGATAAAAATAATATCCAAGACAATAAAGATATAAAATTCAAGAAAATTAATAGCATAAAAATAAGTAATTTTAGAAGTTTAAAAAATAAAGAAATTACTTTAGGAAATAATCTAACAGTCATATCTGGTAAAAACGGTACTATGAAATCTACATTATTAGGATTAATTGCTCATCCATTTAGCAGTCCTAGTGATGCTAAAGATATTTTTGGTAAACAACTTAAAACTACATTAAAAGAAGTTTTTAACCTAAGTTTAGAAAAAGACAATAAACAATATATTTACTACTTAAATGCTAAAGATATAGATGGAAATGATTTTGAAACTCCAATTCGTGTTTATCCAAGTTCTGATAATACAAGACACCGTATAACTGTTGGTAAATCAAATGAAAAAGGATTGGGGAATTTTTCTCTTAATACCAGCTATTTAAACTTTAAAAGATTATATCCAATTGTTGATACTAATTCTAAGCCTTTGCAAGAAATTTTAACTGAAGAATATAAAAAATTTATTGATCGAGGATATTACAAAATTCTGCAAAAACAAACTTTTAATAATCCTGTATTAGTTGAGGATAAATCTATAAAAACTACTTTTGGTCCTACTGAAACATATTATGATTATGCCTCTATATCCTCTGGTGAAGACAATTTAGGTCATATATTAAGTAAATTATTTGCGTTCGAGAAGAATTCTCTTGGAAAGGATTGTCTTAATGGAATATTGTGTATTGATGAAATAGAAGCTGGTCTTCATCCAATTGCCCAAAAAAAACTTATTGAATATTTATATACTTGGAGCGCTAAAAATAAAGTACAAGTAGTTCTAACTTCTCACTCACTATATCTTATTCAATGTATAATCGAAATGCAAAAAAAGAAAAACTGTGACGATATAGTTTTGAATATCATCAGCACTCAATTTGTAGATGATAATAATTATAATATTATACTAAATCCAACTTATTCAGATGCCTATAAAGAACTTACTTTCCGTGATAGCGAAGAAAACAACATTCTATTTAAACCCGTTATAATAATGGAAGATAAATTAGCTATAACTTACTTAAAGCGTATAATAAAAACTCGTGATATCATAAATAAAGTTGATTTTTTAACAGGATTAACATCAAATGAAACTAATGATGGTATGAGTTATAAAAATATTTTTTTGTTAATAGATAATGGAAAGAAGCTTTTCACAGACACCATTTTTGTTTTAGATCCAGATGTTAATATAGACAAATATAAAGATAATTTAAATGTCCTAAAATTACCATCCATTGAAGACTTATGTATAGAAAAAGCTATCGTTTTCTTTATTTATTCTTTAAAAGGAAGTGACCATTTCTTTGTTAAATATAACAAAGAAAGAGATTCTTTTATATCTGACTTTTCAGATTATAATATTCAGTCTTTTACAATAGTTGATTTACAAAAATCTCCTGCAAAAAATTATAAAAAATGGGCAGCTTCAGATAAAAACTTTGATACATATATAACTTTTTTTATTAATAGGCATTCTAGAGATGAAAATTTTGTAAATTTTAGAACTAATTTTGTAAAGTCTCTAAATAACCTATATGAAAAAAAATCTTTGCCTTTAATTCAATATAAGGCTGGCCAAGAATAATTATATTTGATATCCTTATAAGAGTAGAAAGTAGGTGGTACTATGCCCATAACTCATTCTCCCTTAAGATATCCTGGAGGAAAAACAAAACTATATAAATATACTAAAGAATTAATCAGATTAAACAATCTTAGTGGATGTACTTACGTGGAGCCCTTTGCTGGTGGATGTGGCCTTTCACTCCAACTTCTATATGATAATGTTGTTAGTAAACTGGTATTAAATGATATTGATACATCTATTTACTCATTTTGGAATACAGTTCTTAATAATGCATCTGAACTATGTAAAAAAATTCAAACAACAGAAGTTACTATTGATGAATGGAAGCTTCAAAAAAATATTCAAAACAAAAAAGATATAGTAACTGAATTTGAATTAGCTTATTCAACATTATTTTTAAATAGAACCAATAGATCTGGAATAATATCTGCTGGCCCAATTGGAGGATATGAGCAAACTGGTAATTATACTCTAGATTGTAGATTTAATAAAAAGGATATTATTAATAAGATTATGAAAATATCATCAAATAAGAAAAAAATTCATTTTTATAATCTTGATGCAGAAATTTTTATAAAAAATATTGTATCAAGACAAAAACAAAAAACATTTATTTTTTTAGATCCTCCATATTTTGCAAAAGGTCCAGAATTATATACTAATTTTTACAATGAAGATAATCATACCTCATTGAGAAACACTACTTCTAAAATTAATAAGCATTGGATTGTAACATATGACAATGTCAATAAAATAAAAGAACTTTATAGCGATTACCACATTGAAGAATATAATATTAACTATAGCGCTCAGAAGGTTTATAAAGGTAAAGAAATAATGATATATTCAAAAAAAATAGCTCCAATAATTCATCCTATATCATAATTTAACTGTTCAAAAGCCCTAGGGCTTTTCTTTTTAAATTTATAACGAACTTACGTTTGCTAAATCATTTAGAAAGGAAGATTATAATCAATGAGTATAGATAAGAGAGCTCCTGGAGTATTTAGATTTAGAAAAATGCATAAAGGTAAAGCTTATACAGATACATTTTATGGAAGCGAAAAAGAAGCTAAAAAAGCACACGAAGAATTTATTTACGGAGTTAGAAGAGGTGATTATGACAAACCTAGAGATTTAACATTTCAAGAGCTAACTGATATAGTATGGGAAAATCATATAAATAAAAATTTAGAACCTAATACTGTAATAACATACAGAAACTGTCTAGATAAATTACTCCCAGTTTTCGGCAAAAAAGAAGCTATCAAAATAGAACCTATAACTATAGAGAAGTATTTAAATAAACTCTCTAAAACATACGAACCAGACTCAATCAAATTGTTTTTAGCAGTATTTATGCTTATCTACAACAAAGGTGTGCTATGGAGGCTTATTCCTAACAACCCATTTAGCGGAACAATAAGTAAACCTAAAAATAATAAAATGAAAAGAAAAAACAATATGGACGAAATATTATCTATAGAACAGATATCCACTCTGATTAATGCATATAAAGAAAAAAATGTTTATCAAAGAGCTGGAATATATTTAGCATTAGGATGTGGACTTAGAAAATCTGAGATTAGAGGATTAAAAACAACTGACATAGATTTTGAAACTAACACTATAAAAATAGAAAGACAAATAAACTCGATTTCAAAAGACAATTACAAGATAGAAGGAGAGAAAGGCCCAAAGGATGATTCATATAGAACCATAATAGCACCAGAGTTCGTTATTCAGCCACTTAGAGAAATCATATTTGCTAGAAAAATTATATCAAAGGACGGATATATATTCTTTAACCCCGATACACAAAGGCCAGTGTCAAAAAACTTCTTTAACTATACATTGAAAATTGTAATAGAAAAAAACAATTTGCCTAATATAAGCTTTCATGATTTAAGACATTTAAATGCATCCTTGCTAGTAAATGATGGTACTGATATCCATTCAGTAGCCAAAAGACTTGGCCATAAAAGTGTATCAACAACCATTAACACATACCTGCATGGAATAAATGAAAAAGATAAAAATATAGCCGATAATTTTGACAAAAGATTTAAAGAAATTGAACAAAAAAACATAAAATCTAAATAAATTTGTCCTGTATTTGTCCATAAAAAATTATTTAAATTATTCAAAGCCTAAAATCGTTGAATTTACTATATATTGCCTAGTGGCAATTTTATTTTTCCATTAGTGTATATTATATAAAGGAAATAGAAAAAAATAAATGAAAATCGAATAAAATATTAAAAATATTTTATAATTTGACATCTTATTAACATGATAATTATTATCTTGCCTAATTATATAGCTGAATTGGACATTATCTGAAATATTGAATATAATCTTTCTATCACAACAAAATTTTAAATTAAGAAGGTGAGTTTTATGGCTTTAGATGGCTTAACTATATATGGCATCATTTGCGAGTTAAACACTACTCTAAAAGGTGGAAAAATTGACAAGATTACTCAGCCAGAAAAGGATGAGGTTCTTCTTGCAATAAGAAATGAAGGAAAAACTTACAAGCTGCTAATAAGTGCAAGTAGCTCGAATCCGAGGATTTATCTTACTGAAAGTTATAAAAAAGAAAATCCCTTAAAAGCTCCTATGTTTTTGATGATTCTTAGAAAATATCTTCAAGGTGGAAGAATAATTTCTATATCACAAGAAGGGCTTGAAAGAGTAATCAATATTGATATTGAGGCTCTAGATGATTTGAAAACTCCTAAGCTTAGAACTTTATCAATAGAAATAATGGGAAGACATAGCAATATTATCTTAGTGGATAAGGAATCAAACAAAATTCTCGATTCTATAAAAAGAATTCCTATAACTGTTAGCTCAGTAAGAGAGGTTCTTCCAGGCAAGGAATATAAGTTTGCTCCTTCTCAAAACAAAATCAATCCCCTTTCTAACCTTAGCTTAAGTGAATTCAAATCTAAGCTCACTGAAAAGGATAGTCCTTTGTACAAAGCCATATATAACAGCTATGACGGAATCAGTCCTTTAATTGCTAAAGAAATTTGCTACAGGTCATCGATAGATTTAGATTTATCTACAAATTTAATTTCTGATATATCTCTTGAGAGAATTTTTAATTCCTTTGAAAGGATAATAAATCAAATTAAAAATGAAATTTTTCATCCCTGCATAGTAATCGATAAGCGCTTAGATAAATATATCGATTTCAGCCTGATAAAGCTGACCATGTATGAATTTTTGAGTATAGAAAATTATGAATCAATAAGTCTTGCAACAGAGACATTTTATAGCTCAAAAGATAGAAATGAGCGATTAAGCCAGAAATCTATGAGCATGAGAAAGCTCCTTCAAACTAAGATAGAAAGATTGGAAAACAAGCTAGGAAAACAGCTTCAAGAAATGAATGATACAGATAAAATGGAAGAATACAAAAAACAAGCGGATTTGCTAACAGCAAATATCTATATGCTCCAAAAAGGAATGGATGAGATTACGGTTTCAGATTACTATAATCAAGAAGACAGCTCTGCTGAAATCACCATAAAATTGGATGTAAACAAAACTCCTAGCGAAAATATTCAATCCTTATACAAAAAATATAATAAGCTAAAAACAAGAAAATCAGAGCTATCCTCTCAGATTTCTTCTGCAAAAGAAGAGCTTATGTATCTACAAAACGTAATGCTTTCAATCGAAAGCTCTGAATCTCTAAATGAACTCGAAGAAATTAGAACGGAGCTTTATAGTGAAGGCTATTTGAAATTAAAAACTTCATCCAAAAAAGTAAAAGCCATAGAAGCATCAGCCCCTATGCAGTTTATATCCTCAGATAATATTACAATACTAGTTGGAAAAAATAATAAGCAAAACGACGAGCTTACTACAAAGCTTTCATCTCCTGATGACATATGGCTCCATACTAAAGATATCCCTGGCTCACATGTTATTATAAAAGCTACATTAGATATAGTAACAAACCAAACTCTTGAGGAGGCTGCCGAGCTTGCAGCTTATTTTAGCAAGGCAAGAATGTCATCAAAGGTAGCCGTAGATTATACTGCTAGAAAAAATGTTAAAAAACCATCTGGTGCAAAGCCAGGAATGGTAATCTATGATAATCAAACTACAGTTTTTGTAAATCCTGATGAAGAAAAGGTAGTAAAACTTAGAGCTTAAATTTTATTCCTTGGTACCCATGGACAATTAAAAATTGCTTCATGGGTACTTAATTTATCTTCAGAAGATTTTTGATGTGAAATACATCCTTATTAGGGTATACACATAGAAAAAGATGGAATTAAAAAGATAAAGCAGAGGTGTTTGAATTGGATAAAAACGAAAGTATTTCACTAAACCTTATAACTAAGCATAGTTTGAAAAACTTGATTTTAGAGCTACCAAAAAGATTTGCAAGAGACAATATAAGTCAAACTGGCGGTCAGCTTGCTTATTTCTTTTTGCTTTCGGTTTTTCCTTTTTTAATATTTCTCAATGCTCTTTTGGGTTTTTTAAATATATCTGTAGAGTCTATAATCCGTGAAATAAGTGCAATAGCACCTGAAGAAATAGTGGTGCTCTTAAGAGGCTATCTAGAATCAGTAGTTGAGACTAGAAACACCTCTTTACTTTCTATTGGTCTTTTAGCTTCACTTTTTTCAGCCTCAAAGGCTGTAGACTCTCTGATTATAGCCTTAAATACAGCTTATGGTGTAGAGAATAAAAGAAATTTTATAACAAAAAAAGCAGTCTCAATTTTTTTTACACTTATTTTAGGGTTTGCAATTGTGATTTCACTTTTGCTTCCTGCTTTAGGCAAAAATGTTGCATTTTTAATAGCTGATTTTTTTAGAATATCTAATATTATAGTTTTTGTTTGGGTTTATATTAGATGGGTCATTGTATTTTTTATATTATTTATTACAATAGCTCTTTTATATCATATAGTTCCTTATGTAAATCAGCCTTTTAAAAATTCTCTACCAGGCACATTTTTTGCTGTTACAAGCTGGTTATTAGTTTCCTATGGCTTTGGTATTTATGTAAACAACTTTGCTAATTATAGCGCTGTATATGGCTCTATAGGGGCAGTAATCGCCCTTATGTTCTGGTTATATCTAACTGGAATAATATTAGTGCTAGGTGGAGAAATAAACGATATTCTATACAGATATTATGAAACAAGTAATTCTAAGAATGATGAAGTTAAAATAGCTCCAAAAACCGATGAAGCTATTTTAGATGATAAGTTTAATGAATTAAAAGAAACTCTAATAGATTCTAACTAAACTTCTATATTATACCCATAAAATACTCCACTACCAATGCTACTATGACTACAAGTGCAGAAATTATAAAGCCGTGTACCATAGGAGCTATTCCCGATTTTTTCATTTCAGTTACATCAGTATTTAATCCTATGGCTGCAAGTGCTGCTACCATTAAAAATTTGCTTATGTCTTTTGCTAATAGTCCAAACTCGTTAGGAATAACACCAGTTGAATTTACCATAGTAAGAGCTACGAAGCCTAATATAAACCAAGGAAAAATAGAGGAAATTTTTACTTTTTTGCGGCTATACGCACTATTTTGCTTTTCTCCAGCTTCGCTTTGCTTGATTTTAGCACTTACAACTGAAAAAATGAGAACTACAGGAACAATAGAAAGAGTCCTTGTAAGTTTAACCATAGTTGCAAAATCTCCAGCTGCTTCACTAAATGCAAACCCAGCTGCAACAACACTAGAGGTATCATTTACAGCAGTCCCTGCCCATAATCCATATGCCATATCACTAAGTCCCAAGGCTCTTCCCATAACAGGAAATAGCAGTATCATAGCCATGTCAAATAAAAATGTTGCTGAAATTGCATAAGCTATATCGTTGTCATCCGCTTCTATTACTGGAGCAATAGCTGCTATTGCTGACCCTCCACATATTCCAGTTCCAGCAGAAATAAGATTAGATAGCTTCCAATTAAGCTTTAAAAGCTTTCCAATAATATATCCTCCTCCAAAGCAAGTCAAAAGTGTAAATATCATAACAGTAAGTGATAATTTTCCTATTGTAAGTACTGTTTTAATGCTAAGCGATGCTCCTAAAAGTACAATTGCAAATTTTAATATTTTTTTAGATGTAAATTTTAGCCCTGGCTTTAATTTATCTGACTTATAGTAGTGATTTATAAGCATCCCAATAAATAAAGCTATGACAGAGGCTCCTATCAAATGAATAGGAAGCATATTTTCTAAAAATCTAGCTACTATTGCAATAACAACTGCTAAAGCCAATCCTGGTAATAAGTCCAATATTTTTTTGCTCATCTTGAGGTCACTCCATTTCTATAATCTATTATTGCCTTAATAAGTATTGTATTCTATGAATTGATATTATCATTGTTTTATGATAAATTCTAATTATTATATTTTATTAATCAATAATTTTTTATTATGAGGTGGTTTTGTGTTAGATAGCAGAATATATACGTTTTTAAAGCTTTGCGATGTTATGAATTATAGGATTACTGCCGAGGAGCTTAATATGACTCAGCCTGCTGTTACTCAACATATTAAGTTTTTAGAAAACTATTACGGATGTAATTTTTTTAAATACAGCTCAAGAAAATTATCCAAAACTCCTGAGGGAGTATTATTTGAAGCTTATTTAAGATCTGCTGACTATAACCAAGCTACTATAAAAAACCAGCTTTCTAAGAAAATCAAGCAAGCTATACGCATAGGCGCTACAAAAACAATTGGAGATTATGTAATAACAGATAATATTATAGCTCTATTAAATAGCAAAGATATTGATTTATCTCTTTATGTTGATAATACTAGCAATTTGCTTGATGCTTTAAATCACAAAAAAATTTCATTGGCTTTAATAGAAGGATTTTTTGATAAAGCACACTACGAATATAAACTGCTACGAGAAGAAGCCTTTATAGGCATCTGTGCTAAAAATCATCCCTTTGCAGGTAAAGAAGTCCCCATCGAATCATTATTTGATGAAAATCTTATAATTAGAGAAGAAGGTTCAGGTACTAGAGCAATTCTAGAGCAAATCCTAATAAATAATAATCATTCTCTTGATTCATTTAAAACTACTACTTGTATCAGCAGCTTTGAGGTTATAAAAAAGCTCGTTATTTACGAGGCTGGAATTTCATTTGTTTATAATGCTGTTGCAAAAAGTGATTCTAAGCTTATGACCTTCAAAATAAAAAATAACCACATCACTAGAGAGTTTAACTTTGTATATCTTAAAAATACTGATGCCAATAAATACATCTCATATTTTGAATGATAATAAGAGCCATTTACACACAATCTTTATTCCAAAAACTAATAAAATACCTCCTTATTAGAAAGTGTAATCTAGTTAGACTCTCTAGTTTGGAGGTATTTTACAGTTGATTATTTCTACTATTAAAATTTATTTAATATAGCTTTTTAGTTTTGTTTATAGCTCTAAATGATTAATTATTTTGCTACGCTATATATTATTTTATTAAGGATTACTCCCACTAAAGCCGCTAAGCTAAGTCCAGCTATACTAACTTGCTCTGTAACAGGGATTGCAATATTGATTCCAACATTTCCACCTAGTCCAATTATTAATACAGCAGCCATAATTATTACATTTTTTATATCCATTTTAATTTTGCTATCTCTTATAGTTCTAACTCCAATAAGCGAAATCATGCTAAATAACATAAGTGAGATGCCACCCATTACTGCTTGAGGTATACTTTGTAGGAACCCACCTACTTTTCCTATTGTTCCAAGTAATATTGCTATAACAGCAGTTATTCTAAGGATTGATGGGTCGTAGTTTTTGGTAATAGCTAGTACTCCAGTGTTTTCTCCGTAAGTAGTGTTTGCAGGTCCTCCTAATAGTCCAGCAACCATTGTAGCTAATCCATCACCTATTAAGGTTCTATTAAGCCCTGGGTCTTCCATAAAGTTTTTCCCAACAACAGTTCCATTAGTTGTAATATCACCTATATGCTCCATAAATACAGCTAATACAACTGGTGCGATTATCGAAATAGCACCTATATCAAATTTAGGAGTTGTAAATGCTGGCATTTGAAACCATCCTGCACTTGTAATTGGAGTCATATCAACTACTCCCATTTTTAGCGACAATACATAGCCTACAATAACAGCTGTTATTATAGCTAACTGCTTGAAGAAGCCTTTACCGAAAAATGTTATAAGTAAAGCTGTAGCAAGTGTAACTCCTGCTAACATAAAATTATTTGAGGCCATTGAAAATGCTACAGGTACTAAATTTAGTCCTATAACAACTATCATAGGGCCTATAACTTGAGATGGGAAAAAGCTTTTTACTCTCTCTACTCCTATGGCAGCTACAATAAAAGACATAAGCACATACATCATACCAGCAACCATGATTCCACCTTGAGCATATGCTAAATCTCCATATATTTCGCCAACAGATATAATAACAGGTATAAAAGCAAAACTTGAACCTAAAAATACCGGCACTTTACCCTTTGTACATAAATGAAAAATAAGGGTTCCAATACCGGCACATACAAGTGCAACCGAGCTGTTCATTCCTGTTAATATTGGTACTAAAACAGTAGCGCCAAACATAGCAATAAGATGCTGAGCTGCAAGTATTATTCTTTTTAATTGATTAAATGCTGTACTTACTGATTGAGTGTTAACTTCTGAAACATTAATAGCTTTTTCTGACATTATCTTTTCCTCCTTATGATTACGTGCGAGGAGAAAGACTATATTTTCTCCCCTTTTCAGCCTCCCTGGACTGATTTAAAAGGTTAACATTATATTACTCATTTATTGAAACATAGTTTTTGCCATCAACATCTTCAATGCTGACTTTAATAACCTCTAGCTTTGATGTAGGGACATTCTTTCCTACATAATCTGCTCTTATCGGTAGCTCCCTATGGCCTCTATCGATTAAAACAGCTAGCTGAATAGTAAGAGGTCTTCCCACATCCATAATAGCATCAAGTGCTGCTCTTACAGTTCTTCCTGTATATAGCACATCATCTACTAATACAATGATTTTTTTTGTCACATCAAATCCCAAATTGGATTCCTTTACGACAGCTTGATCAGCTTTTTCAGATAAATCATCTCTATAAAGTGAAATATCAAGCTCGCCAACAGTGACTTTTTTACCTTCAATTTGTTCTATTTTTTTTGCAATTCTCTTGGCAAGTGGGACTCCTCTAGTTTTAATTCCTACTAGAGCTACCTCATCTACACCTTTGTTTTTTTCAATAATTTCATGGCCAATTCTAGTTATTGCTCTATCCATAGCCTTGTCATCCATAATAAGAGCTTTTTCTTGCATCTTATCCCTCCTTTAATGGATTTTTTGAAGCCTCCATTAAATTCTCTAATGATTATACCTTTTTACTACAGTTTAATCAAGTAAAAATCTTTGCAAAAATGATTTAAAAATTTCTGGCTCTTCTTTTTCAAATAACATAAACTCACCAGTTACTGGATGAACAAAGCCAAGGGTCTTAGCATGAAGAAGCTGTCCTTGGGCTTTAAACTTAGAGTTATGAGGACCATATAGGGTGTCCCCAACAAGTGGAAGTCCTTTACTTGCCATATGCACTCTAATCTGATGTGTTCGTCCTGTTTCTAGATTTGCCATAGCATACGAATAGTTTTCATTAGACTTTATTTTTGTTATATGAGTCACAGCATGTTTGCCATCGCTTACAACAGCCATCTTCATTCTGTCTCTTGGATTTCTTCCTATTGGTGCATCTATTGTAAATTCATCTGCCTTTATATTGCCATGGCATATAAAGGTATACGTTCTTTGAACTGTGTGCTCCTTAAGCTGCTCACTTAGTCCTCTATGGGCTATATCACTTTTAGCAATCATAAGTAGGCCAGATGTATCCTTGTCAATCCTATGTACTATTCCAGGGCGAATTATTCCATTTATAGACGAAAGCTGCCCTTTGAAATGATACATAAGAGCATTTACGAGGGTATGATTTGCATTTCCAGCTCCAGGATGAACTACCATTCCTCTTTCCTTATATACAACAGCTAAATCTTCATCTTCATATAAAATTTCTATAGGAATATCCTCTGCTTCAATAACCAGCTCTTTTGCTGGAGGAATTAAAATGCAAATGTTATCTAATTGAGCAACCTTGTAGCTTGATTTTTCTATCTTATCATTAACTGTAACTTTTTTATCTTTTATGAGTGACTGGATATAGGTTCTAGATAAATCACTAAGTGCAGATGAGATAAACACATCTAGTCTTAAGTCCTCTTCTTCCTCATCTACTATAAAATATTTTTTTTCTTCTATCATATTTTCTCCAAAATTTCTTTGTCCTTAATAATTAAAAAAATGAGCAAAATCCCACCGACTACAACGCAAATATCAGCAAAATTGAATACAAACTGCCAAATACCTCTAAAATCAAACATATCAACTACAAATCCAAGCCATATTCTGTCAATTAGATTTCCTATAGCCCCAGCAGTTATTATGCTTAAAACAAAGGTTAGCTTTTTATCTATATTTTTATTTTTTTTAGTAAAATAAATCATGTAGCCTACGACTAGCAATGTTATTAAAACAAAAAACCATGTTTTATTTTGAAGCATTCCAAAAGCTGCTCCTCTGTTTTCTACATAGGTAAAATGAAAAAAACCATCAATTACAGGATATGATTCAAATTTTGTGAGCTTTGTTCTGGAAATCCATTTTATAGCTTGGTCTATTATTATTAGAATGCTAATTAATGTAAAGTACATCTACTTTTTCCTTTCACCTATTCAAATCTTTTAGCTTGAACAAATCCTACTTTTCTATAAACCTTATCTAAAGTTTTTCTAGCCTTATTATGTGCCTTTGCTGCACCTTTTGCATAGATTTCCTCTAGATAGTCTTTATTCTCCATAAGATATTCATATTTTTCTCTTACAGGTCTTAGCCCTTCAACTATTACTTCTGCTGTTTCTCGCTTAAAATCACCATAGCCTTTACCCTCGTATTTACTTACTATAGCTTCAGTAGAATCTCCTGTAAAGGTTGAATATATGTTAATGAGATTCTTTATCCCTTTTTGCTCGTCGTTATAAGCAACAATACCTATAGAATCAGTTACAGCTCTTTTTATTTTGTTTGTGATAGCATCGGCAGAATCTAACATGAGAATCGTAGCATTAGGATTCTCATCTGATTTTGACATTTTTTGGCTCGGCTCCTGAAGACTCATAATTCTAGCTCCTTCTTTAGGTATAAAGCCTTCTGGAACTATAAAGGTATCGCTGTATCTAGAGTTGAATCTCTGTGCCAAGTCCCTTGCAAGCTCTAAGTGCTGTTTTTGGTCCTCTCCAACAGGAACTAGGTCAGTCGAATATAATAGTATATCGGCAGCCATAAGCACAGGGTAGGTAAATAAACCCGCATTTAAATTTTCAGCTTTTTTCTGAGATTTTTCTTTGAACTGAGTCATTCTATTTAGCTCTCCCATATAGGTCATTGTATTTAACACCCATGAAAGTTCTGCATGCTCAGGCACATGAGATTGAATAAATAAAGTGTTTTTCTCAGGATCAATTCCACTTGCAATATACTGAGCAAGCACATCTAATGTAGTTTTTCTCAAATCCTTTGGAACTTGGGGAACTGTTATGGCATGAAGGTCTACAACGCAGTAATAACAATTATATTCATCTTGTAATGCTACCCAATTTTTCATAGCTCCTAGATAATTTCCAAGAGTTAGTTTTCCAGATGGCTGCATGCCGCTAAATATAGTTTTTTTATCCAATTGTAATTCCTCCATTCTACTTAGTCAGCATATTGAGTATAAGTTTTTTTGAATTCTTTGCTGCTTCAAATACAAACTCATCGAAATTGCCTGGCGCTTCTCCGTTTGCTTTATCACTCATAGCTCTTATTACTAAAAATGGCATTTTATTAAGCATACAAACATGAGCTATGGCTGCTCCTTCCATTTCTGCGCAGTCTGCATTAAATTCTGTTTGAAGAGCATCTTTAAGCTCAGAGGAAGAAACGAATACGTCTCCTGATACCACTATGCCTTTTTTTACATATACATCCTTTAAATCTTTTGCCGCATCAGATGCCATATCTATTAGCTTATCATCAGCTATAAATACGCTCGAATCCATTCTTGGAATTACACCTTTTTTATGTCCAAAAGCAGTAACATCAAAGTCATGCTCAATAAGCTTAGTCGATAATACTATATCCCCTATTCCTAAATCATCAGCAATAGCTCCAGCTACTCCTATATTGATAATAGCCTTGACTTCAAATCTATCTATAAGTATTTGAGTACACATAGCCGCATTTACTTTTCCTATGCCTGAACGAACTACAACTAAATCGGTGTCATTGATTCTACCCATATAAAATGTAAGTCCAGCTATCTCTGAAACTGTTATATCATTCATGAGCTCTTTTACTAAAGTTATTTCTTCTTCCATTGCTCCTATTATGCCTATTTTATTCATACAAGCCTCCTAAAATTTACATTTATGATTTACTTTCTATTATAAGTATATTAATCCTTCAAAGTATATCATAAAATTAAATTTTTTGGATAAAATACTCTAAAATTCGTACTAAAATAGAGCAAAGATAATTATAATTGAATTTCCTTTGATTTTACTTTTTCTATTAGCTCCTCTACTTTTTGCTTTATGATATCTCTAGTCGTTCTATAGCCATCGATAGGTCCTCCTGACGGGTCATCCAGTCCCCAGTCCTGCATAAACTTATTTGGTACAAAAGGGCAAACTACATTGCAACCCATAGTAATTAATATGTCTAATTCATAAGGTATGTCTGATAGCAGTTTGGGTTTATGATTACTTATATCTACCCCAGCTTCTTTCATCACTTCTACGGCTAGTGGCTTTACTTCATGATACTCTTCAGTTCCAGCTGAGTACACTTCAAAAATATCAGAGCCTAATTCCTTTGCCCAGCCTTCTGCCATTTGGCTTCTACAAGAATTGTGAACACAGACAAATGCTAATTTATACTTCATAAGAGCCTCCTTCATATCGATAAAAATCGATTTATATTATTGTATATAGTATAGATAGATTTTGATATAATGTAAAGTGACTTTGTATTAAATAAGAATCCAAATTAAAGCAATTGGCTATTGCCCATTAGCCATTTAAACCTTTTGTATTTACAATAAAATCCATACCGGAGGATACCATGAACCAAGACTTAGAATCAAAAAAAATACCTGCCTTACTTTTTCAGTTATCTCTTCCTGCTATAACCAGCATGCTTATTTCAGCTGTTTATAATATAGTCGATAGAATATTTGTAGAAAAAATAAGCCCACTCGCGCTTTCAGGTGTAGGTATAACTATGCCAATTCAAATACTTCAAATGGCATTTGTACTGCTTATTGGTATAGGCTCTTCTACTCTTATTTCTATTAAGCTCGGAGAAAAAAAAGCTCATGAGGCTGAAGTAATACTTCATCAAGCCTATAAATATATAATGATATCTATGGCTTTATTTTCTTTAATAATGATACTTTTTATGAATCCAATTTTAGATATTTTAAATGTTTCGAAAGAAGTATATCCTTATGCAAAGGATTATATCTTTATTATGGTCATAGGTTCAATTTTTGGTCTTCCTGGATTTTGCCTCAATAATTCTCTAAGAGCCATAGGTAAAGCTTCTATCTCAATGAAAATAGTTGTATCAAGTGCTGTTATTAACATTTTACTAGATCCTCTTTTTATTTTCACCTTTAATATGGGTGTAAAGGGAGCAGCTTTAGCTACAGTAATATCTCAAACTTATGTTACCGTAATGGTATTTTGGCTATTTGCAAAATCCAAAAACTTTCCAATTAATTTAAAATTCATTATGCCTGTAGAGAAATCCTTTATAAAAGAAATAATACAAAACGGAGCACCATCCTTTTATATGCAAATCTTTGCAACTGTTGTAAATATTATATTCAATAGAGCTGTGGTTCAGTATGGCAACGATTTATATTTAGCTGCAATGACAATAGTGCAAGCAGTGTACAGCTTTTATCATATGGTGGTTGTAGGTATAGTTCAAGGAGCTCAGCCTATTGCTGGCTATAATTTCGGGGCAAAACGTTATGATAGAGTAAGAGAGACCCTTATCCTTACGCTAGGTTCAGCTTTTGTTATATCTATTAGTATATTTGGAATAATTCAGCTATATCCTTCGATTTTATCTGGAATATTTACTTCGAATCAAGAGCTTCTTAGTCTTACAAACTACTCCATGAAGCTATATTTGTTTATGCTACCACTTATAGGCCTTCATACTGTTAGCTCTCAATATTTCCAAGCTGTAGGTAAGCCTAAAAAAGCTAGTATTTTGTCCTTGCTAAGATATGGACTTATTCTTATTCCTCTTTTGTTTGTGCTTCCACACTATTTGGGTATTCAAGGAGTATTTATAAGCAATGTTATATCTGATTTTATAGCTTCATCTGTAGCAATCTTTTTTATATCAAAAGAGCTATATTATCTTAAATCAAATTTATAGGTATAGCTTAATAAATATACTATTTTCTAATATAAATTAATCTGCACATTTCATTATACTAATATCATAATTCCCATAGAAAATTTAAACTTTTTTATTAAAAAAAGGATTCAAACTTTGATGTTTGAATCCTTTTTAATACTATATGGACAATAAAGTAAATCTATATTGATAACAAATCTATATTTCTTTATGCTTATTGTTTTTCAACAGCTATTTTAGCATCATGTCCATTGATTATATCTTCTTGCATATTGCTTGTTTCACCGTTTACTATTTCTACAGCTAGGGTTTCATCCTTGATGTAATCAGTGTGAATCTCTATAGCCTTTGCAACTTCTTCTGTGGAAGTAAAGTAAACTTTTATCTTATCCATCATTTCTAAATCTTGAGCTTTTCTCATTTGTTGGATTTTTGATATAAATTCTCTAGCAAAGCCTTCATTTATAAGCTCTGGAGTAAGATTAGTATCAAGAACTATAAATAAGTTGTTTTCTGTAGCAACGTCAAAGCCTTCTTTAGGAGATACATTTATAAGCACATCGTCTTTAGTAAATGTAAAGCTTTCCCCTGCTAAATCAAAAGCAATTGAATCTCCATTTTGAAGCTTATTTACTGCTTCTGGAGCATCTAATGCTGAAAGCTTACTTGAAAATTCCTTAAGCTTAGGTCCTAGAGTCTTTCCAAGCGTTGCAAAGTTAGGCTTTAAGCTGAAATTCATATATTGATTGATATCTTTAGAGAAAATAACCTCTTTAACATTTAGCTCTTCTTCTATCAGCGGAAGCAAATCTTTCATTATAGCTTCATAAGATGCATCTATATATGCTTTTCCTATAGGCTGACGAACTTTGATTTTAGCTGCTTCTCTAGATGCTCTTCCTAGTGTAACAAGATTTTTAACAAGGTCCATCTTATGCTCTAGCTTTTCATCTATAAGCTCATCATTACATCTTGGGTAGTGGCTTATATGAACAGATAGCTCTCCAGTTAGCTTTCTATAAAGCTCTTCAGATAAAAATGGCGAAAACGGTGCAACCATCTGAGCTATTCCAACCAAAACCTCAAAGGTTGTATTGTAAACCGATTTTTTATCTAAAGTAAGCTCAGTATCCCAGAAACGTCTTCTGCTTCTTCTGATGTACCAGTTTGATAAATCTTCATTTACAAAATCTTGAATTGCTCTAACAGTTTTTGTCATGTCATATCTTTCAAGCTCAACTTCCACATATTTCTTTAGGTTATTGTATTTTGAAAGTATCCATCTATCTAGCTCAGGTCTTTCATTGTAAGGTATGAAAAACTCCTTAGGGTCTATATTGTCTGTGTTTGCATATAATGAGAAGAAGTTATATACATTTTTAATTGTTCCAAAGAACTTGCTTTGAACTTCTTTAAGTGCATCCACATCAAACTTAGTAGGAGTCCATGCAGGAGACACATAAAGTAGGTACCATCTTAAAACATCCGCTCCATACTTATCGAACATTTCAAACGGATCTACAGTGTTTCCTCTTGATTTACTCATTTTTTTGCCATCTTTATCTAGTATAAGGTCATTTACTAGTACATTTTTGTATGGTGATTTTCCCATTACAAATGTAGATATAGCAATAAGTGAGTAGAACCATCCTCTAGTTTGGTCTATTCCTTCACAAATAAAATCAGCTGGGAACAGCTCATCAAAGTTTTCCTTGTTCTCAAAAGGATAATGATGCTGAGCAAAAGGCATTGAGCCTGAATCAAACCAGCAATCTATAACATCTTTAACTCTAGTCATCTGTTCATTACATTTAGGGCAATTTATATGAATATCATCTACGTATGGTCTATGAAGTTCAATTGACTCATCTATTGGCTCTATTGACTTTTCAACTAATTCACTAATTGAGCCTATTGACTCTTTATGTCCACAACTGCACGTCCAGATGTTAAGTGGAGTTCCCCAGTATCTAGAACGTGATATTGCCCAGTCGTTTACATTTTCTAACCAGTTTCCAAATCTCTTTTCTCCTACATAATCTGGGAACCAGTTAACTGTGTTGTTATTGCTTACTAGCTGATCTTTTAATTTTGTCATTTCTATATAATAGCTTGGCTTTGCATAATATAAAAGTGGAGTTTGGCATCTCCAGCAGTGAGGATAATTGTGGTCCATTTTTTCTTTGCTGTAAAGCTTGTTTTCTGCAGCTAGCCACTTGATAATATCTACATCCAAGCCTTCTTCCATTACAAATCTGCCATCCCAGATAGTACCTATATACTTTCCATCTTCGCCTACTGGCTGAACCACTGGAAGACCATATTTTCTTCCAACATTGTAGTCATCTTCACCAAATGCAGGAGCTGTATGAACTATACCTGTACCATCTTCTGTTGTAACATAATCTCCAAGCACAACAAAGAATGCTTTTTTGTCAGGCTTTACAAATGGCATAAGCTGCTCATACTCAATGTACTCAAGGTCTTTTCCTAAAATTTCCTCTAAAACAGTATATTCGCCTTTTAATACCTTTGGTGCAAGTGTTTTTGAAAGATAGTATATTTCACTTTCTTGTTGTACTTTTACATAAACTTCTGTTGGTGATACTGCAAGCGCTACGTTTGATGCTAGAGTCCAAGGTGTAGTTGTCCATGCAAGGAAATATTCATTTTCTGCATCTTTTCTTTTGAATTTAGCAATCAAAGTGTTTGTTTTAACTTCCTTGTAGCCTTGAGCAACCTCGTGTGAAGCAAGTCCTGTTCCACAACGAGAGCAATATGGAAGAATTTTATGTCCTTCATAGATATAGCCTTCTTTATGGAACTTATCTAAAATCCACCATACAGATTCTATATAATTGTTGTCTAGAGTGATATATGGATTATCCATATCGATAAGATAGCCCATTCTTTCTGTCATCTGTCTCCACAAGCTCTCATACTCAAATACAGATTCTCTACAAGCCTCATTGAATTCTTTAATTCCATATTCCTCAATCTCTTGCTTTGAGCCAAGGCTTAATTTTTTTTCTACTTCAATCTCAACAGGTAGTCCATGAGTATCCCATCCTGCTTTTCTCTTAACCTGATATCCACTCATGGTCTTATATCTACATACAGAATCTTTAAGTGTTCTAGCTAAAACGTGGTGGATTCCTGGCTTACCATTTGCAGTTGGAGGTCCTTCGTAGAATACAAAAGACGGAGAATCCTCTCTGGCCTCTACACTCTTCTTTAGCAAGTCAATCTCATTCCAAAATGCCGTTAAGCTTTGTTCATTATCTTTTACTGCAGCATTGTTCAAGTTCTCAAACTTCATAATATATCTCCCTTCAAATCATATTCCGTACTCAAAATGTAAATCCTTATTATTTCGACAATAAGCTTATAAAATACACTTATATTATCTACACAAAAAAATCCCTGCAAAAATGCAGGGACGAATAATTCCGCGGTACCACCCTAGTTGTTCATGGCATCTAGCCAGAACCTCTCAAATGCACTTAACACGTGCAAGATGAAAAAATCTACTAAATAAAGACTTCTTATTTTCGATTTTTTAGCTCCTAGGTGATTTTCACTGATAATCCTATGTAGAGTTCCCACCTCTTCCTCTACTCTCTGAAATATTTATATCAGTTACTCTCCTAATCATAGCCTTTTTGTATTCATATTTAGTGATTATTTTATACTATATTGTTAAAAAACGCAAGAATTTATTCTATATCTTTGAATGTCTCTTCAATACTTGAAATTCCATCTTCTAGCAAGGATTTAAACTTTCCTTTAAATATTACAAATTCTTTTCTGATGTTTTCGTAATCCTTTTTAATTTGAATAACATCGTTGTTTGCCTGCTCTACAATTTTCTTCGCTTGATGATGCGCCTCATCAATTATAAGCGATGATTTTCTCTGGGCACTTGCATTTACTTCCTCAGCAGTCTGCTGAGCTACAATAAGAGTTTCCTTTAAAGTCTCCTCTATGGTCTTATATCTTTTAATCTGCTCAGTCAGTGCATTTAACTTATCTTTAAGTTCTATGTTTTCCCTATAAAGGTTTTCATATTCCTTTTTGATTTCATCTAAATAGCTATCGACTTCATTTTCGTTATATCCTCTTAAGCCTTTTTTAAATTCTTTGTTTTCTATATCAAGTGGTGTAATCATATATATCCTCCTAAAGTACTTTTTTTACCCTAGCCCTCATTTTGCCTTTTTTAGTTTCAGATATAACTTCATCAAAAATAGCTCTTCCATATCCTTTAAGTGATATCAAAGAGCCGTCCTTAATTTCTCTTGAATTTGTAGTAAATAGCTCAAAATCCACATACAATCTTTCTTTTAATATATATTCTTGAATTTTGGCCCTAGAAAGATTGAAAATTTCAGAAACTACAGCATCAGCTCTTCTCGAAGAAGTGGTGATAATTTTTTCTTGATAATTTGGTATAGATTCTTCAAAATCGTATTCATCTATTATTTTGGCTGTTATTGAAGCCTTGTTTATAGAAGTTAGGTTAAACATTATATAGTGGCTTACATTTTTGTCTGCAATTATATATGCGCAGTCCTCATGAACGTGAATATCTCCTAGCTTTTCCCTTTTTATCCCTAGAGCTAATAATGCTCCTAAATAGTCTCTATGGCTGAGCTTATTAAATTTAAAATTTCCGCTTATTTTTATAATATCATAGGGTTTTTCTAAAGACTCTTCTGCTATGTATTCTGGAAATATCTGTATTATACTCCTTTCGGGCATAGCTGAAGGACTACACTCTCTAAACCCTATAGAATCTAGTCCCTTAAGAATCGATATGAAGTTCTTTTTTTCAAAAGGGTTCATAAAGTCAGTATTCCTAATGTCATAATTGTCAATGACCCCTTCAGCCTTAGAAAGATTTTTAATTATAGTTTTTTTAAGTTCAACATTTTTTATAAAAGAAGTTAGCTTTTCTTTATCCATTTAACTCTCACTTATAAAATAAACAATAGTCTTAAAATTACATTTCTAACAAAACTTAGAAGGAACAAGACAATTATAGGTGAAATATCTATTGGCCCTAGATTTATGTATCTTGCAGTAAATTCCCTAACAGGCTCCATTATAGGCTCAGTGACATTATAAATAAATTTCACTGGCTTAGAATACATATTTACATTTGGAACCCATGACAATATTACTCTTATTAGCACCAATAGTTGTACGATTTCAAAAAAGTAATTAACAGCTGTCCTAATTGCCCACATCTAAAATCTCCTTTTGTCTACCATCTAAATAGACCTTTACTTTCAAGCTCTTTTTTAATGTTTCCATCGATATCTATATTTGAAGGAGCAAGAACAAATATAGCCTTTGATATCTTTCTAATATCTCCATCCATAGCATAAATAGCCCCATTTAAGAAATGGAAAATAGTTTTTGAAACTTCTGGATCATGGATATTTTCAAGATTTACAACTACAGCATTTCTAGTTTTTAAGCTATTAACTATAGTAGGTGCATCATCATATGATGTTGGTTCATAAACTATAACCTTCATCTGCTGCTGATTAGGATTGATATTTACAACCTTATTAGATGAAGCCTTTGAAATAATTGGTGCTACAGAAAGGTTTTCCTCTTCAAAATATTCATCATCCTCAAAATCATCTTCTCTTAAACCTCCAAAAAGGAAGTCTTTAATCTTTCCTGATAATTTTTCTGCCATAACTAATCCTCCTATACATAATTTCTTTCACCAAAAATGCCTGTTCCTACTCTTATCATGTTAGAGCCTTCTTCTATTGCTATTTTATAGTCATTGGTCATGCCCATCGAAAGATACTTCATCTCTACATTTTCAAGTGATAAACTTGACAATTCATCAAATAGGTTTTTTAACTTTTTAAAATAAGGTCTAGTTTGCTCTGGTTCAGCTTCAAAGGGAGCCATTCCCATAAGTCCTACAATTCTTATATTATTATAGTTCAAAGAAACCTCTTTAACAAAAGCCTCAACATCCTCTGCAAGTAACCCATGCTTTGAATCCTCAAGTGATATATTCACTTGAACGAGACAATCCATGATTAAATCGTTTTCTTTAGCTCTTTTATCAATTTCTTTTGCAAGAGGTATTCTATCTAATGAATGAATTAAGTCTATTGTCTTTATTATATATTTTACTTTGTTAGTCTGTAAAGTGCCAATAAGGTGCCAAATGGCTTTTTTTGATACATTTGGATGTTTTTTTTCTACCTCTTGGACTTTATTCTCACCCAAATTTTCAATTCCTGAGTCTAAAGCCTCATTTATTTGTTCGACCCCTACAGTTTTACTCACAGCTATGAGAGTTACATCGTCATTTCTTTCGCATTTATTTAGTGTCTTTTTTATTTCTTCTTTTACAAATTCAATATTAGTCTTAATTTGACTCATTATCTCACCCTCTGTCCATCTTTTATATTTTTAGGAGATACTATAAGCTCATCATAAAGATTTATATTTTCTGAGTTTTGTAAGGCATTAGGGTCATACCTCAATACATAATATTTTTCATTTTCTCCAGCTATAGTATCAATAGGCTTAAATACAGCACTTCCAACCTCATTTACTATAAATACCCCTTTTTTGTTTTCATAATTAGTAACAGTTTCTTTTGGAATCAATAAGCCGCTAGGATTTTCATAGCAAATTTGAGCCTTATACTTTCTCTTTTTAGTAAAATCAAAATTTTCATCTTCAATACTGAATAGCCCAACAAATTTTTCATCTTCGCCTTTATAAAAGTCTTCTAGCTTTGCTTTAATAGTTTCCTTATCAATAATGATTTCAACTGCTTTGCCTCTTTCTATTACCTTAATATCCTCAGGTGTAACTTCAGTAGCTAAGTACCACATGTGGTTGTTGATAATAGATGCTATTACATCTCCTTGATTGACACTTTCGCTTTCTGATACTAGATTTTTATCTTGAAATTTATTTATTTTTGTAACAGATAGCTTGTCTTTATTTATAATAGAAAATTCATCTTGTAAACCGTCGCTATAAAAAGCTAAAACTCCAGGATTAACAGATTTTATATAAAATTTTTCCGAGCTAAGCTTATTCTGAATTTCAGCTTTTTTTGATTCAAGCTGCTCCACAGTCATGTTTCCTAGACTCGATGCACCTGTTAGAAGCTTTTTTCTATCCATAAGCGTAAGAATTTGCTCTTTTAAATCTGGTATATAAGATATATCATTTTCAGCAATTCTATGAGATATATCAGTATATAAAAAATCAATTTTATTATTTATCTCTTCAATTTCTTTTTCAGGGTTTTGAATAGCTGCGTTGTTTTTCAACTCATTTATCCTTCTGTTTAAAATCTGAAGTGTCGACTGTTCATCTCCACTTAGCTCTTCATTTTGAATTTTTGCTACCAAATCTGCTCTTTTAACTCTATCTCCCTCATCTACAAAGTAGGATACATATCCTGCAGATGGAGCCTTAAGCTGATATTCTTCTCTTAGGATAAGTACATCTTTTTCTATAGTATTAGATATTTCTCCCAAATCTAAAGTGTAAGTTTTAATAGTAGCCGCATTTACAACAAAGTATACATGAAAGCAAAAATACAGCATAAAACCAAATATTAAAAAATATAATAAATTAAAACGTTTCTTTTTTGACTTTGGCATATATTTTTCACACTTTCTTATTCTTATTGATAGTTTATAGCCTAAGATGGCAAAATAAAAATCTAGTATTTAAAACTCTGAATATTTTAAATGAATCAAGTCCTCAGTCTCATGTTTTTTTGTTCTAGTCATTAGACTTTTTATAGTTTCTTTAATGTCTTTGCCTTCGTATAAAACCTTATATATTTCAGCTGTTATAGGCATATCTATGTTTTTTTCTAGAGCTAGATTATAGGCTACCTCAGTTGCAGTTATCCCTTCAACTACCATTTGTATTTCTGCTAGGGTTTCCTCTAAAGTTTTACCTTGACCTATCATTATTCCAGCTCTTCTATTTCTTGAGTGCATAGATGTACAGGTTACAATTAAATCTCCTATACCTGATAGACCTGCAAAAGTGGATATATCAGCCCCTAGAGCAACTCCTAGCCTAGCTATTTCAGCAAGTCCTCTAGTCATTATTCCAGCCTTTGTATTATCTCCATAGCCTAGTCCATCGATAATTCCACTTCCAAAGGCTATGATATTTTTTAAGGCTCCTCCAAGCTCTACTCCAATTACATCTGGATTTGTATAAACTCTAAAAAACTCACTGCTAAAAACATCCTGAATATACTCAGCTGCTTCAATATTTTCAGAAGCTGCTACAACAGTCGTAGGCATTTTTACTGCAACCTCTTCTGCATGAGATGGTCCTGATAGAACCACGAAACTATTGCTTGGCAAAAGCTCTCCTACAACCTCAGATATTCTTTTATTAGTGCCTTTTTCCAAGCCTTTCGATACATTTACTAAAATTACATTTGAACTGATTTTATTTTGGAGACTCAAAACAGCTGCTCTAGTAGCTTGAGAAGAGACAGCTAGCACTATTACTGATGCATCCTTGGTCGCTGAGTCTAAATCTGTAAAAATATTTATCTCAGAAGGTATAATTATATCTCCTAGATATTTGCTGTTCTTATTTGTATTAATCATTTCATTTGCTTGAGATTCATTTCTAACATATAGGTTCACTTTATGTCCATTATTATTTAAAAGCAAAGCTAAGGCACTTCCCCAGCTTCCTGCTCCCATAATACAAATAGTATCCATATTATCCTCCTACTTTGTTTTCTCTCCTAATTTTCTCTCAGTTTTGTTTATGAGTCTTTTAATATTTTCTCTATGAGTAAATATAATAAACCCTGCCAAAACAATGCTAGTTATAATTGATTCTCTAGGCTGACGCGCTGAGTATAAAATAAATGGAAGCGTTGACATACCCACAATAGAGCCAAGTGATACATATCTTGTCTTCATTATAAGCGCTATCGCAAGCAAAAGCGCGATAAGTCCATAAATAGGAAATAGGCCAAGAAGTGCTCCAACACTAGTTGCTACTCCTTTACCACCTTTGAACTTAAGCAGTACCGGAAAAACATGTCCAAATACAACAGCCACTGCAGCAACTAGAGCAAACTCCAGTCCGCCTGCTTTGTAGCCTATCTGCGTTGCAATTAGACCTTTTAGAAAATCAATCACAAAAACTATGAGCGCATATTTTGCTCCCAACACTCTAAGTGTATTTGTAGTTCCAGCGTTTCCTGAACCATGCTCTCTTATATCTAAATTTTTAAATTTTTTACCTATAAAATACGATGGTGAAATGTTTCCTAATAAATAACTTATCAATACTATCGAAATCCAGCTCATATAACTGTACCCCCAAAGCTATTTTCTATTTTTTTCTCTTACGTATATTTTAAGAGGAGTTCCTTCATATCCAAAGTTTTCTCTTAGTTTATTCTCAATATATCTCTGATAAGAAAAGTGGAATAGCTCTTTTTCGTTTACAAAAATTGCAAACGTTGGTGGTCTTACCCCTACTTGAGTTGCATAGTATATCTTAAGACGCTTACCTTTATCAGATGGAGGTTGGTTCATCATTACAGCCTCTCCGATTACATCATTTAGTACTCCTGTAGCTACACGCTTTGATGCCTCATCAAAAATGAAATCTACAGTTTCTTTTATTTTTCCCATTCTTTGTGAAGTAAGTGCTGATACAAAAAGAATAGGGCAGTATTGCATAAATGGTAGCTCTTCTCTAATTTTTTTAGTATATTCCTTTACTGAGTGATTATCCTTTTCAATTAAATCCCATTTATTTACTACAACTATTGACGCCTTTCCAGCGTCATGTGCCAGCCCTGCAATTTTACTATCCTGCTCAGAAATTCCTTCAGTCGCATCTATAACAGTTAAAACTACATCGGCTTTTTCTACTGAAGCATAAGCACGAATAACTGAGTATTTTTCAATATTTTCGTAAACCTTGCTTTTTCTTCTAATCCCTGCAGTATCTATGAACAGATATTTTTTTCCATCCATTTCTATATAGGTGTCAATTGCATCTCTAGTAGTTCCTGCTATCGGACTTACTATAACTCTTTCTTCTCCAATAAGTCTATTTAGAATCGAAGATTTTCCTGCATTTGGTTTTCCAACAATAGCTACCTTTACAACATCTTCATCTAGCTCAGTATCCATATCCTGTGGGAAGTTTTTAACAACTTCATCTAGTAAATCTCCCGTTCCAAGACCTATACTTGAAGATACTGGTATTGGTTCTCCAAAACCTAGCTCATAAAAATCATAAAAATCATCTGGTAGATTTTTATTGTCTACTTTGTTTACTACTAAAAGCACTGGCTTCTTAGTTTTTAGCAGCATAAGTGCAACATCTCTATCTGATGGAGTAAGTCCAGCTTTTCCATCTACTACAAATAGAATTACCTGAGCCATATCCATAGCCAGCTCTGCTTGTTGTCTCATTTTTTTAGGAATCAGCTCCTCAGAATCCGGCTCTATTCCTCCAGTATCTATAATTGTAAAGTGCTTACTCACCCATTCTGCCTGAGCATATATTCTATCTCTCGTAACTCCTGGGGTATCCTCAACTATTGCGATTCTTTCTCCAGCAATCCTATTAAATAATGTCGATTTCCCGACATTTGGTCTTCCAACTATTGCTACTATTGGATTCATAAATCATACTCCTTTATAATTCTTATTTTTATACATTCAAACACCAAACCCTCATCTAAAAAGATAATCTTGGTAATAGCTATTAAAAGCTTTTCTTTTTGGCATTAAACTGCCCTTATATATTTTCCTAATTCTTTTGTACTCTTCCTACAAGCTTATCTATAAAGTCTCTTCCTTCAACCTCTGATATGATAATTTCTATTTTCAGTCTTTGCTTGAGTTCATCTAGAGTAATATTATCCAGAAAAATGTCTTCATCAGCTTTCATCATACTTCTTGGTATAATTAGCTCTTGTCCAAGGTTCTTATCCTTTAACTGCTTTTCAATATCACTAGCCGTTATTAATCCAGCTACTGTTATGGTTTCGCCAAAAAACTCGTTGCTAATCATATGCACATCAATTTTTAGACCTTCAAATTCTTTCATGATGAGCTTAGCCATACTATTTATAAACTCAAAAGCACTTTTTCCTGTCGCTATAGAAATATGCCTATTTATAGGAAATTTAGGTGTTTTTTCAAGCTCTTCATAAATTTCATGTTCTAATTTCGATATAAGCCCAACTCCATTTTCTAATTGCACATAGCCTTCATAAGCTTCTTTTGTTGGAAGATTTCTATTTGCCATCACATAAAATTCATCAGATAGAAAAGCAAACCTAGTTCCTAATTTATCCAATAGCTCATTTTGAATTTTTTCAATCTGATTTATAACCTCGTTTGCTGATTCTTTATCAAAAATTTCAACCTTGCATAAATTTTCTCTATACTTTGTTATTCCTATTGGAACTATAGCAACACTGTTAAGCTGAGGATATAGGCTAGCTAAATCATTTATGGTTTTATCTAGCTCCTCTTTGTCATTTACATCTGGCACAAGTACAATTTGAGCATTCATAGTTATGTCTGCAGTCTTAAGTCGTTTCATTTTATCCAGTACATCTCCTGCAAATCTATTGCCAAGCATATTTGCTCTAAGTATTGGATTTGTTGTGTGTACAGACACATTTACTGGGCTTATTCTATATTTTATCATTTTATCAATTTCTTTATCGCCCATATTTGTCATAGTTATAAAATTCCCCTGCAAAAACGAAAGCCTAGAATCATCATCTTTAAAGTATAGTGTTTCTCTCATACCCTCTGGAAGCTGATCTATAAAGCAAAAAATACATTTATTTCTACAGGTTTTAACTGAATCTATAATTGGATTTTCAAATTCTAAGCCCAAGGCTTCATCTATATCCTTATCAATTTCATATATAATATGTTCTCCAGATTGCTTTTCTATTTCAAGCTCAATATATTCATCAGCTTCAAGAAACTGATATTCTATTATATCTTCAATTTTTTGCGCATTTATTGCAACTAAGATATCTCCTACTTCTATTTCCAGTTCCTCTGCAATAGAATCTGGCTCTATTTTAGTTATTTTGTTTTCAAACTTCATTTTTTTTAGTTCCACATTCATCCACTCCAATATTCAACTACATACTAATATACCACACTAGCGCCCTTTTGGCATTAATGCAAAAAAAGACTCCAATAAACTCAATCGTTATTTGGAGTCATCTTTATCGTTTTTTGGAAATTCAATAATAAATTTACTTCCCTTATTAAGCTCACTATGAACTTTTATATTACCATTTAAGTTTAACACTATATGCTTTACAATTGCAAGCCCCAAACCTGTTCCTCCGACTTTTTTGCTTCTAGCTTTATCTACTCTATAGAATCTCTCAAAAATTCTATCAATATCTTCACTTGGTATACCTATTCCATCATCTTCAACCGAGAAAAGAATCTTTTTAGAATCCTCAAGCAGTGTCAGCCTTACAAAGCCTTCTTCCTTAGAATATTTTATAGCATTGTCGATAAGATTCAGTATCAGCTGTTTCATCAAATCAGGATTGGATTTTAAATAAATCTCATTGTCCATAGGGCTGAACTCTATAGTTACATTTTTGTCCTTTATTGTTTCAGAAACTAAATTTATACATTCATTTATTATATCAGCCAAGTTTACTGGTTCATTTGAATAATGGCTTTTGTTGCCTTCAATAAAAGATAGTATAAGTATATCATCAATTAATCTTTGAAGCCTATTGGATTCAACCTCAATTATATCTAAGAATTTTGTTCTCATAGCTTTATTAATTCCAGCATTTGATTTTAAGGTTTCGACAAAGCCATTTATTGAAGTTAGTGGAGTTTTGAGCTCATGAGTAACATTTGCAACAAAATCACTTCTAATTGTTTCAAGCTTTATTCTCTCTGTTATGTCTTCGATATTTACTATAGCACCTATTACAATCTTATCATTGTCATCGAGTCTAATTGGGTCTACATTTATTTTATAATCAACCGTTCCAAGATGAAGCTGGGTATGCGCTCTTTCTCTTTTATGAAACAAATCCAAAATACATAAAAGCAATCTCTGATCCTTTACTATCATTTCGAAAGGTCTTCCTTCGTAATCAGTTTCATGGTAATCAAAGATATTTTTAGCTGCCTTATTCATAAGAAGTACATTTTGTTCTTTATCTATTGCAACTATACCATTTGATATGCTTTTTAATATTGCTTTAAGCTTTGAGTTTCTATCTTTGAGTGTTTCTATATTACCATATATTTCTTTAGTCATAAGGTTAAAGCTTTTTCCAGCCTTACCTAAATCTCCAGAAAATGATGAATTTATCTGGGCCATATAATTTCCCTTAGTTACTTCATCATAAGCTTTTCCTAGCTCTTTTACATATCTTCTAAGTGAAAGAGTATACTTGCCCATTAGAATAGTCGCTGCTGCTAACAGAAAAACTAAAACATTCATAATGGCTTCCATTGTCATTTTATCTTATACCCCACTCCTCTTATAGTTTCTATATACTGAGGTTTTTTATCGTTATCCTCTATTTTTTTTCTCAAATGCCTTATGTGGACATCTACAGTTCTAGTTTCTCCAAAATATTCATATCCCCATATTTTATCTAGAAGATAATTTCTAGTTAGAACCTTTCCTCTGTTTAACGCAAGAAGCTTTAATAATTCAAACTCCTTTAGGGTTAAATCAATTTTCTCATTTCTTTTAAAAACCTCATAATTTTCCATGTCAATATAAAGCTCACCTATTTCTAAGCTTGTGTCCATAATAGGCTGGCTCGGAGCTGCATATCTTCTAGTGACAGCTTTTACTCTAGCCATCAATTCCTTTATGGAAAATGGCTTAGTGATATAATCATCAGCACCTAGCTCAAGGCCATAAATTTTGTCTTTTTCCATATTTTTAGCTGTAAGCATGATTATTGGTGTATCTTTTAACTCTTCATCTTCTCTTATCTTACTGCAAACCTTTGTCCCGTCCATAATAGGTAGCATCAAATCGAGTAAAATTAATGCTGGTTTTATATCCTTTGCTTTTTTTAAAGCTTCTTCTCCATCGTAGGCATATTCAACTTCGTATCCTTTAAGCTCCATATTAAACTTCAGAAGCTCAACTATATTTTCTTCGTCATCTACAATTAATACTTTTTTATTCATAGTCTACCTCCATGCTATTTTCCAATCACCCTAGCACAAGTATATATGAAAATTAACCTTCTTTTGTAAAACTCATGTTAAGTTTGTAAATAAATATTAGCTATTTTTTGCTTTTTTCCTCTATTATATTTTTCAGTTCATCCAAAAAGCTATTCACATCCTTGAACTGCCTATATACAGAAGCAAATCTAACATAGCTTACTTCATCTATATCTTTGAGTTTATCCATAACTAGATTTCCAATTTCTTCACTGGAAATTTCTCTTTGCATCATATTTACTATTTCTTTTTCTATATCAGTAACTATATTTTCCATCTGCTTTATTGATATCGGTCTTTTTTCACAGGATCTAATTATTCCCTTTAAAATTTTTTCTCTGTCAAAGAACTCTCTTGCTCCATCTTTTTTAACTACCATTACATTTACTTGCTCAATTTTCTCATAGGTAGTAAATCTTCTTTTACAATTTTCACATTCTCTTCTTCGTCTTATGGAATTGCCTTCCTCAATAGGTCGTGAATCAACAACCTTTGATGTATCAAAATCACAGTAAGGGCATTTCATTTCATCCACCTCAAAATTTTTAAATTGGTAAAGAAAAAAGTCTACTCAAAATGAGACAGACTTTTTCAGGTCATGTATAAAGCTTATTTCTTGTTGGTTCTAACTAACCACGGAGGAAGCTCAAGACTTTCTACTTCTTCCTTTGTTTCTTCCTCTTCTGCTATTATTTCCTCCTCGGCCACTTCGGCCTCATCTAGCAGATTAAAGGTCTTTGATTCCAATCCTCCTGGATGTCCATCAAATCCTGTAGCTATAACAGTGATGCTTATTTCATCTCCTGCATCCTCACTATAAGCCGTTCCAACTATTATCTCAGAATCATCTCTATTTACAGCTTCAGTAATAAACTTAGAAGCTTCATTAAACTCGTGTATTGTAAAAGTATCCTTAGATGCAGTAACATTTAGTAGCACAGCTTTTGCACCCTTAACAGTAGTCTCAAGTAATGGACTATGAATAGCTGCTTTTGCAGCTTCAAGAGCTCTGTTTTCTCCCTTAGCTTTTCCAGTACCCATATGGGCAATTCCTCTGTCAAGCATCGTAGTTCTAACATCTGCAAAGTCTACGTTGATAAGTCCAGGTACTTTAATTATGTCTGTAATACCCTTAACGCCTTGCTTAAGTACTTCATTTGCCATTTCAAAAGCGTCTTCCATTTTTGTATCTTTAGAACAGATTTCTAATATTCTGTCGTTTGGTATAACAATTAAGGTATCAACATTTTTCTTAAGTTCGTCAATTCCCTTTTCTGCTTTTTTCATTTTTTGAGGTCCTTCAAAAAAGAACGGCTTTGTAACTATTCCTACTGTAAGTATATTTAATTCTTTTGCTATTCTAGCTACAACAGGAGCTGCTCCAGTTCCTGTTCCGCCTCCCATACCTGCAGTAATAAAAATCATATCTGTACCGTCTAGAGAATTTTTGATATCCTCAATACTCTCCTCAGCAGCTTTTTGTCCAATTTCAGGATTTGCTCCTGCACCTAACCCTCTAGTTAGCTTTTCTCCAATTTGAAGTTTTGATTCAGCTTCTGATTTGTTAAGAGCCTGAGAGTCTGTGTTAACAGCTATATATTCAACCCCTACTATTCCTGCATGAATCATTCTGTTAACAGCGTTTCCTCCTCCGCCGCCAACCCCTACTATTCTTATTTTTTCTTTGCTGTCATTGGTACTAATATCAAATTGTAGCATGGCATGCCCTCCTAAAATTAACTATTCGTCATTTTAATACTTTTATTATAATCTATAAACTAGTATTTGCGCAAAATAATATATAATTTTATTTTAACTTATTCTAGTTCTTTTGTCATTGTTCTCTTTTTTGATGAGTAAAGTTTATTAAAAATAAGTCTTCTTATAGATGCAAAATTTTGGAATAGCCTTCCACCAAACACAATAATAGGCGCATAATACAAAGGTACTCCTAGCCTATCTCCAAGGTAAGCTAAAAATCCAGCTAGTATTGCATTAGTAAAAAAACCTGTGATGAACATAAGATTATCATAGGTATTTTCCATAGATGACCTTATAGCACCAAAAACCGAATCCATCGCAGCAAGTATTGCTACTGAAACGTAAAGTGAATAGTTATCAGGGTAAGTAAATGGCACATAGTAACCAACTACAACACCTAGTGCTAATCCAATAATAGCCCAAATCATCACTGTGCCTCCTTTAGATATTTAAAATTAATAGTCTTGCTGTATTTAGGTATAGTTAAGCTTTCTTCTGTAAAAAAATCTATTCCTATGCCATAAACACTTTTTAGTAAGTAGGCATATGAATCTGGCGCAGTAATAGCTTGCTTCATTTCATCTAGAGGCCCAGTGGCTGCAATCACAAAAGGCTGCCCAAAGGTCTTTCCATTTATAGTAATTGTAGGTCCACTGCATCTTATCTCAGACATAAAAAGAAGTCGTTGTCCATTTACTGATAGCGCCTCAGCTCCTGCAAGCTTGAGGTCATTTATTATATGAAGCACGTCTTGGTCGTGCACGATTATATTATTTGGGTTTTCTCCATCTTTTATTTCTCTATCACTATCTCTGATTTCTACTACAATTCCTCTGCCCTTAATATCCGTGCTTCCAGATATGTCAGCCATCATAAGCTTCTGTTCTTGTAGTACTGGAACTATTGAGCCACTATTGTCAAGCTCATCTTCATAGCGTTTGTACTCATCTTCTTTTTGCTTAATTAAATTATTAAGATTTATAATTTCGTTTTTTTCTACTTCAATCTGCTTCTCTATTTCTTGGATTGACTTTAAGGTGACTAATCCATGAGTAGAACTAACACTTTTTATTTGAAGCACTAAAATAATACCCAGTAGAAAAGTCATAAAAACCAACATATTTATTTTTGTTTTATTACCCGACATTTTCTCACCCTTAATTTTCTACTGGCATAGAGTATTTAAACTCAACATTTTTTGTGAACCTTGGCAATTTCAGCTCTGGTTTTTTTTCTATACTGGCATTTATATTATAGTGTTTTCGAATTTCCCATAAAACCCCATATCTTAAGTTTAATGCCGATTCCATAGTATCCGGATTCCCTACTGCTCTTATTTCATAAGGCTCAAAAATAGGATTCCCATTGACATAAAGCTTATCTCCAACTAGCTGAAAAAAAGTAGTATTTACATAACGTTCTTCATTTATGGCAATGCCTTCTGCTCCTGAAGCATTTAGCTTATTGATAACCGAAAGTAAAAGCTCATAATTATATGTAAGTAGAGCTGTTTGCTGAGATTCTTGATCTGAGGATTGAAATTTAATTACGATTCCTGGTCCAATAGCTTCCTTTTGACCTAGCATGAGCTCAAATTTATCAATTTCCTTTCTTAGCTCCTGCTCCATATAATCCTCTTGAAGTTCAGAATCCTTTAGCTCCTTGGCTTTCAATTCTAATGCCTGTAGCTCTTGTTCTAGACCTAGTTTTTTGTCTCTAAGAGATTTAAGCTCAGATTGAAGCTGTCTGGACTTTTGAGACGAAGCTACCCCACCGGTCAAGTCATCTATACTCTTAAGCTGTAGGGCAATTGTAATACCAATTATAAAGCTAAAAATAAGAAAAATTAACTTTTCCTTTTTCATACTAAATCTATCCTTCCCTATACACAGGATTACTATTATATCTCATATCAATTACTCCATAGTGGATTCCTTTAGTGTGCAAGTCCACCAAAATCTTATTTAGTCTAAGCATCTTGTCATTAAGTCCACTTCCGTCACCTAGAAGCACCGTTATACCATTTGAGGTTGTCATATATATATTTTCTAGATTCTTTAAGTTTATGTCGGATATGCTCTCAAGTAATCTTGCATTTTGAGAAACTGAAATCATACTGAGTATAGCTGTAAATTGCTCTTCATTTTCTATTGGGATTTTCTTTCCTAGCTGAACTTTCACAGGCTTTATTCCACTGATTATTGGTTTTTGCATAGCTGCAACATCTGTTTGGATTTTAAGGACAACTCCTTCTTCATCTATTATTGCATAGCCTCCAGTAACAGGTATAATAGCTGACTCAAATCTCTGCTTTATTGAAAAAACAAGTGTCTTTGGAAATTTTCTTTTAATTTTTATATCTTTTATATATGGATTGCTCTTTATGTTTCCTTCTGCTGCCTTCAGGCTAATTTTATAAATATTATTATCCTTATCTATTTTAGAAAGCTCTAATATTTCTTTTTTTGATAGGCTAGTTTCCCCTAATACAATTGCATTCTCAAAATAAAAATAAGGTAGAAATAAATAGCCAAAAACAGTCAAAATCAAGAATGCAAATATGCCTATAATTATTTTTTTTTTGCTTGTATTAATTCTTTCCATATTATTCACTTTTCTTCATCAAAATATTATAAATCAGTTGAGCAGGATTTTCCTTAGATAAGCTTAAGCTATTTTCTTCCATAGCTTGTCTAAGCTTATCATCTTCCATAATACTATATAGTTTTTCCCTAAGTACCTCAGCTGAAAGCTCATCCTCTAATATGCAAAATCCAGCTCCAGCGCTTTCAATTGTTTTTGCATTGTATTCTTGATGATTTTCCGCAGTATATTTTTTAGGAATTACTATACTAGGCTTCCCAAGATAATTTACTTCAGCCAGCGTTATAGCTCCAGCACTACACACAATAACGTCTGCTGCTGCCATATAAGTACCCATATTTTCTATATATGGATATATTTTTATATTTTCTTTGTAATCTTCAATATTAAAACCCTCGGCAAAGGTGTCATAATGGAACTTACCCGTAGCATGTACCACAACTACATCCTTAGTAACAAATTGTGGAATCATATCTCTTATTGCTTTATTAAGACTCTTAGACCCTCCGCTTCCTCCAACACTTAGTAGAATAAAGCTTTCTTGTTTTAAGTTAAGCTTTTCTCTAGCTTCAGATTTTGTCATAGAAAAATTTTCATTTCTAACTGGATTTCCAACGAACACAGGGTTACTCTTAGAATCAAAAAACTTCTTTGCCTCTTCAAAGCCTAAAAACACATTATTGACTTTTTTCCCAAGTAGCTTATTTGTTATTCCTGGAAAAACATTTTGCTCATGTATAGCAGTTCTTATACCCATAAGCGCAGCCATCATAACAACAGGACCAGAAACATAACCTCCTGTACCTATTACAATATCTGGTTTTTCTTCTTTCAAAATTTTTCTCACTCTAGAAATAGAGCTTATAAGCTTATATGAACGTTTTATATTTTCTAAAGAAAGCTTACGTTGAAATCCCTTTACTTCAATAGGTACGAATTTGTATCCATAGCTAGGCACAATAGATTCTTCTAGGCTATTTGGCGTTCCTATATAGGTCACTTCGCAGTCTGGATTATTTACCTTAAAAGAATTTGCTATGGATAGAGCTGGATAGATATGTCCTCCAGTTCCTCCCCCTGAAACTATTACTTTCATTAAATTTTCTCCTTTATTTCAATATCTCATATTATATATATAAAATTTTATTACATTATTTTGAGTATCTAGACACATTTAGTATTATGCCCATAGCACACATAAAAATCACCAGTGATGTTCCTCCATAGCTTATAAATGGCAGTGGCAATCCTGTATTTGGTATAGAAGAGGTAGCAACTCCAATATTAATAAGCACCTGAATTCCTATCTGAAGAGTTATACCAGCAACTAGCATAGAAGAAAACATATCAGGAGCTTTCACAACAAGCTGAAGACATCTTAGAATTAGAAATGCAAATAATATAAGTACAAAAATACCTCCTATGTATCCCAGCTCTTCTCCTATAATTGCAAATATAAAATCATTTTGTGGCTCTGGAAGATAAAAGAACTTTTGTCTGCTTTTGCCTAGACCTAGTCCGAAAATCCCTCCTGAACCAAGAGCATAAAGAGATTGAATTACTTGATAACCATTTCCAAGAGGATCTTTAAATGGATCTAGAAATGTAGTAAATCGCTTCAACCTATAGGGTTCAAATAAAATCAGAAGTATGATTCCAAATATTCCCATTCCAGCTATCCCTAATACGTAGATATAATGCATCCCTGCAATAAAAAGCATTCCAAAGGTTACAAACAAAATAGTAACGCTAGTTGATAAATCTGGCTGAATTATTATTAACAAAACCGATAGTCCTACATAAATAAATGGCTGAATTATAGTGCTGGGATTATTTATTAGGTTTTTTCTATTGCTTATGATTGTAGCTGTCATTATAATACAAGCAAACTTAGTAACCTCTGATGTCATCAAAGTAGAAAAACCAATATCAAGCCATCTCTTAGCATAATTTAATTCTATTCCTAGTGGCGAAAATCTTGTCATCAGCAATAATAAAATATTTACGCCCATAAGGGGAAGGGCAAATTTTTTATAAACTTTATAATTAATTTTTGATACGAATAGCATTCCGGCAAAGCCTATTATCGAAAATACAATATTTTTTTTAAGGAAAAATAAAGGGTCATTATGTTTGACCCCTGATTGAACATAGCTCGCACTAAAAACCATTATGGTACCGAATAAAACTAAAATACCTGTAAGAGAAAATATCCAAGCATCAAAATTTCCTGAAGATTTTCTTATGTTTTTTTCCATAATTACCACCCATATTATTTTTAGGAAATATGATTATTTAAAAAACCAAGGATTGCTACTCAGCCACAGAAATTTTTCCATTTAACTATAAGCCAAGTACAAAGTTTTTAAAATCTTTTCCTCTATGCTCAAAGCTTTCATACATGTCCCAGCTAGCACATGCAGGGGAAAGCAGTACAGTATCTCCTTCTTTAGCCTTTAAAAAAGCCACATCTACTGCTTGTTTCATATCCTCTACTTTAGTAATGTTTAATAAGCCTTTTGAAATCGCAGTTTTTTCTATAACATCCTTTGTTTCTCCTAGCAAAATAAGGTGCTTGACTTTTGGAATGCATGAGTCAATAAAGCTTGAGTAATCACTTTGCTTATCCATTCCTCCAGCTATTAAAATAACAGGTGTATTCATAGCTTCTAAAGCCTTAATTGATGAATCTGGATTTGTGGCTTTTGAATCGTTTATGTAATTTACATCGTTGTAAGTTCTAACAAGCTCTAATCTATGCTCTACGCCTCTAAAATTCATTACTTCCTGTTTTATGATAGATTTATCTATCCCTGCTAGTACCGCTATCGATACAGCAGCTAGAACATTTTCCAAATTATGTTGCCCAAGAAGTAAAATATCTTTCACATCCATAATATACTCTTTAGTATTGCCAATACAAGCAACTATTTGCTCATTTTCAACAAAAATTCCTTCTTTTAGAATTTCCCTTCTGCTGAAATAAATTATTTTAGGTTTAATTTCAGATTGACTTAGTCTAAGCAGTTCATCATCATAATTTAAAACGAGAAATTCATCAGATGATTGATTTTCAAAAATCCTAAATTTAGCTTTCATATACTCGCTCATAGTCTTATGCCTATTTAGATGATCCTCAGTAATGTTTAGAATAGCTGAAATATATGGTCTAAACGTCTTAATTGACTCAAGCTGAAAGCTAGAAAGCTCTGTAATTAAAAAAGTATCAGCGTCTGATACAACTGCCTGCTCAAGTGCGGGATATCCAATATTTCCAACTACCTTCGTATCTGATTTATATGCCTTAAATATATCCCCAACCAAAGTAGTCGTTGTGGTCTTACCATTAGTTCCTGTAATTCCAACAAATCTGCCCTTGCCATATCTATATGAAAGCTCAATTTCACCTGTTACTTCAATATTTCTTGATATAAATTTTTTTACAAACTCTAGGTCAAGCGAAATTCCAGGAGACATGACAACCATATCAGCTTCTTCATCTCCAGTAGGATTCTTCCCTAAGTTAAAAATTACATTTTTATTTGAAGAAAGTTTAGCTATTTTATCAGAATCATAATCTGTTTTAGAATCAAAAACTTGAATATTTACATCCTGATTAATAAAATAGTCTAAAACACAAAAGCCTGTTTTTCCAAGTCCCACAATTATTATATTGTTTTTCATAGAAGTTCTCCTTTATATCGCAAATATTCCTATAAAGCATAAAACAATAGTCACCAAATAAAAAACCTTAACTACCTTAGTTTCTTTCCATCCAGAAAGCTCAAAATGATGGTGAATAGGACTCATCTTAAACACTCTTTTCTTAAACACTTTGAATGAAAACACTTGAATGATTACCGATAAGCTCTCTGCAAAATAAATAAAACCTACTATAGGTACAAGTAGTGATAGATTTAATATAACTGCTGCGGCTGCAACTGCTCCTCCAAGTGCCATAGAGCCAGTATCACCCATAAAGACCTTGGCCGGAAATCTATTAACTCTTAAAAAGCCTACACAGCCTCCTGAAACAGCAGCCATAAAAATCGCCAAATGACCATAGCCTGTATAAATTGCCATCAAAGTAAAAAAGGTTGCAACTACAAAGGTTATGCTGCTTGCTAGTCCATCTAATCCGTCTGTTAAGTTTACGCTATTTGTGATAGCTATTATTACAAATACAAGAAACGGTACATATAATATTCCTATATCTAAAGTCATGTCCCTAAAAAATGGAACTATAAGCTGTGTTCCCATAGGACTTGTATTTTTTTGATAAATCGCTAAAATAAGTGCAAATAAAAACTGAAGTATTATTTTTTGATATGCTCTAAGTCCCAGCGAGCGCTTAAGTACAACCTTAATATAATCATCTAAAAATCCAACTAATCCAAATAAAAGCATAAAGCTTAGAGCAAACCAGATTTCATTGCTATATCTACCGGATATTATCACAGTAAGCACAACAGAAATAATAAAAATAATTCCACCCATCGTTGGGGTACCATTTTTAACTAGGTGAGATGCTGGACCATCCTCACGTATGGTTTGTCCAAATTTTAATTTTTTTAACATCGGAAGCAGCATTGGCCCTATAATATATGCTATTCCAAATGAAATAATAAATGCTAAAATAATCTTAAAATCAAAGAAATAACTCAAAATTTAACCCTCCATATTATCATCAGTTAAGGCAGAAAATATTTCGTCAAGCTTCATGCCTCTTGACCCTTTTAAAAGTATTGTATCACCGTATTTTATTATACGCTTTATTTCCTCAATTGCTATATTATTATCAATAAAATGATATTTTCTTTTATCGGTATTTTCATCTATGTTAAAATTATCAAAAGCATGCTTCATCTGGCTTCCAATAAAAAATACTAAATCAAATTTTTCACTTGCTAGTATACCTATTTTTTCATGAGCAGCTACTGAAAATTCACCAAGCTCGAGCATATCTCCAAGTACTGCAATTCTTCTACCTCTAGCATAGCTCTCAAAAGATGTTATAACAGCTTCCATAGATTCAGGATTAGCGTTATATGAATCATTGATATATTTAATATTATTTTTTTCTAAAATTTGCATTCTAAGCTTTGAAGGCTGAAATTTCATAAGTCCAGCTTGAATTTTCTCAGTAGGAATTTTATAAATCAATCCAGCCGCTATAGCGCTTAGAGCATTGCTTACATTATGTAGGCCTATTGCAGGAAGGGTAAACCTTCTATTTATTCCCATACCAGTAACCCAAAATTCACTTTGCCCATCTACTGCCTTATAGTCACTTGCTCTTAACTGACACTCTCCACTGAATCCATATTTAATTAAATTAAATTTATATTCATTTTCTGATAGAGAAGTCAGATATTTGTCATCGCCATTTACTATCAAATAGTCATCATTGCTCAAGTAATTTGAAATTTCCATTTTAGCCTTAAAAATGTTTTCTTGGCTCTTCAATATCTCAATGTGGCAAGAACCTATATTTGTTATTATTGCTATATTCGGTCTTACAAGCTGAGCTAAATAATCAATCTCTCCAAGAGCCGACATTCCCATTTCAAAAATAGCTGCCTCATATCCTTTATCTATATTCAGTGCTGTAAGAGGAAGCCCTATCTCATTGTTATAGTTTCCATCTGTCCTGTGTGTAGAAAAATGCTCGTTAAACACGTAGTATAGCATATCCTTTGTTGTAGTTTTTCCGCTACTTCCAGTAACCGCTAGTTTTTTTATATCAAATTGCATCAGGTATTTTTTTGCTATATTTCCAAGTGCAATTACAGTATCCTCAACTGTTATTACTTCTTTATGCGAAGACTGTCTATTTGATAAAATAACACTAGCTTTATTATTTATTGCTTGCTCTATAAAATCATTCCCATCAAAATTTTCACCTTTTATTGCTATGTAGCAGTCATTTTCTTGAATTTTTCTGCTATCGGTTACCACATTAGCAATCTCTGGATTATAATCCTTGAAATTGTTTTCTCCACCAGTCCACGATAAAATTTGATTTTTTGTAAGCTTAATCATAATACTCTCCTATTCGACTAATCTATAAAACTTCTAAAGGCAATGCCAAGGGCATTGCCTATTCAAACTCCACACTAGCCATGTTGCCTTTTTTAACCATAGTACCTGCACTTGGCATTTGCTTTACAGCTTTTCCTGAACCTACAGGTGTAAATTCAAGACCCATATTTTTTAGAAGCTCAGTGACCTCTTTTACAGTTTTCCCACTCAAATCAGGCATAATAATCGTCTCATCCGTCGATGATCCAATATATAGCATAACTGAAGACCCCTGTGGAACTTTATCTCCAGGTTTTGGGAAGGAATCGATTACTATTCCAGATGTATCAATCTCTTGCTGAGCATCTAAAGCATGCCCTATTCCTAGCTTATCAAGTTCGATTGCTACTTCAGAGTATTTTCTATTTCTAATTTCAGGTATTACAATTTTTGAGTCATTATTTTCAATTACAGCTTGAGCATTTGGCTTTACTCCTAAATACCTAAGTATATCCTGCATTATTTGACGAACTACAGGACCGGAAACTGTACTTCCAAAATAAGAAGCTCCTTTAGGCTCATCCACTATTACTAGCAAAGCCACCTGAGGATCTTCAATAGGAGCAACAGCAGCAAAGGAAGCTATGTAGTATCCGCTTTGATATTTTCCATCTATAACCTTTTGAGCTGTTCCAGTTTTTCCGCCAATTCTATATCCATCTATTTTTGTAGCTGACCCAGAACCGTTGGCTACAACAGATTCCATAATTGCAAGCATTTGATCTGCAGTGGTTTTAGATACAGCTCTTTTAACTACCTCAGGCTCAAATGACTCAACTATTTCACCATTTTCATCTGTAACCTCTTTTACAATTCTAGGCTTCATAAGCTTTCCATCATTTGCAACTGCGGAAATTGCACTTACCATTTGGATTGGTGTGACAGATATACTCTGTCCAAAAGAAGTAGTAGCTAGCTCTACAGGCCCCATCTTAGAAACTGTATACTGCATTCCAACTCCTTCGCCTGGAAGCGCTATACCAGTAGGCTTTCCAAACCCAAAAGCAGTGATATATTCAGTGAATTTTTGGGCTCCTAATCTTTGTGCAATCTGTATAAAAGTTGAGTTTACGGACTGCTCTACTGCTTTAGTAAAAGTTATGCTACCAAATGGCTTACTAGTCCAGTTTTTTATCTTTCTTCCAGCAACCTCGGTGTAACCTATATCGTTAAACCACTCTTCTGGATACACAAGCCCTTCTTCTAAGGCTGCAGATGCAGTTACAACTTTAAATGGAGACCCTGGTTCATAAATGTCATTTACAGCAGGATTTCTCCACATAGTATATAGCTCTTTTAGCTTTTCCTCATCGCTTAGGGCTGCATCAATTTTTTCTTGAAACAATGGATAAAGCGGAGTTCTAGAATCATTAGGGTCGTAATCAGGCTTTGATACCATACCTAGGATGTCTCCTGTTTGTGGATCCATTGCAATTGCAATAACTCTCTTGGCATTGTTATCTACAAGAGCCTGCTCGACAGCTCTTTCCATGTGATGCTGAATTACCTCATCAATTGTCAAGATTAGGTTTCTTCCATTCACTGGTTCATTATAGCTTAAGCTATTTGTCGATATCTCTCTATTTCTTGCATCCTTGATGAAAATCTCTCTTCCTGGAATACCCTTTAAGTAAGTATTAAAGGATGCCTCTACTCCTGCAAGACCAACATTTTCGTTAGATACATGGCCTATTACGTACGAAGCAAATTTCCCATAAGGGTAGTACCTTCTACTTGACTGTTCAAACCAAATACCTGATATCTTGGCTTCCCTTATTTTTTTTACTTTATCCGAATCTATATTTTTTGCAAGAGCAAACCTCTTTTTGCCAGAACTCAAGCTTTTTTTAATTTCTTCCTTATCAAGCTCAAGTATTTTTGACAAAGTTTCTATCGCAGCATCTTTTTCAGAGTCTTTAATATTGTCAGGCTCAATCCACAAATCATTTTTAGGAACACTTACTGCTAGTTCTTTACCAGTTCTGTCATATATTATCCCTCTCATGGGATAGATTACAGTATCCTTATATTGCTGCTTCATGGCTTCCTGAGAATATGTAGGTCCTGCTACTATTTGTATATACCCTAATCTAACTATCAAAGCAAAGATAGCTGTAAGAAAAAGAAATGCTGAAATTTTAATTCTAGTTTTTTTTATATCAACTACTTTTTTAGCCAATTATCTCACTCTCTCTAATCTATCTCTATATATACGATTTGGTCATCGCTAGGATACTGCATCTGAAGCTGTTCCATTGCTATCTTTTCAATTACATCACTTCTGTTCGAGTGCTCTAGCTGTACTTCTATTTCCTTTTTCTGGTTCTTTATCTCATCTAAATCACGAGTCAAGGTATTAATTTCATATTTGAGTTCCGAAATTATAGAATATCTAAACATAAGCGAGCCAAACAAAACGCCTACAAAACACAAGGAAAGTCCTAAAACAGAAATTAAGATTCTAGTTCTTACAGTTTTTTTATCTAATTTTTTTCTTTTCTTTACTATTTTTTTTCTTGGAGAGCTTTCCCTTACCTTAGGCTTATCAATATTATTTCTTTCTCTAGATGATTCGTAGTGAGAGCCATAGCTTACTGGCTCTTTTCTATCATATGAAGTGTTTGATGATTCTTTCTTAGGAAAATCCTTTCTAGGATTATCTTTTCTTGTAGAGTGCGAGCCTGAGTATTTTTGTAAACTTCGGCTTTTATAATTTGAGTCCGTATCTTTTTTCATACAATCCTCCCAGCCTTAGAGCTTTCTTGCCGCTCTTAACTTTGCACTTCTTGACCTAGGATTCATTTCCACTTCATTTTCACTTGGAAGTATAGGTTTTCTAGTTATAATTTCAACTACTTGCTTAGAATTACATATGCATACTGGAAACTCAGGTGGACAAGTGCAGCTATATTGTAATTTTTTAAACACATTTTTAACTATTCTATCTTCAAGAGAGTGAAATGTAATTACTGCTAAAACGCCGCCCTCATCCATCATGTCCACAGCTGCAAGCAATGTCTTTTCTATTACATCTAGCTCTCTATTAACCTCAATCCTAATAGCTTGGAAGGTTCTTTTCGCAGGATGCTGATTTTCATCCCTCATCTTCTTTGGTATAGCCGCTTTTATAGCATCTACTAGCTCAAAGGTCGTTCTTATTGGCATAGTTGCTCTTCTTTCAACAATAAGCTTTGCAATTCTAGCCGACCAATTTTCTTCGCCATAATCCTTAATAACTCGCTTAAGCTCAGCTTCAGAGTATGTGTTAACAACATCGTATGCAGAAAGCTCTGCATTATTGTCCATTCTCATATCTAGTGGTGCATCTTGCATATAAGAAAAGCCTCTTTCTGGAACATCTAGCTGATGAGAGGATACTCCCAGATCCACTAAAAATCCGTCTATGCTTTCAATGCCTAATTTATTAAGCTCTTCTCTTAAATTTTCAAAATTGCTATGAACAAGTATAGTCTTATCCATAAAATCCTTTAGCTTTTCCTTTGCAGCAGAAATAGCATTAATGTCTTGATCAAAACAAATAAGCTTTCCTGAAGTAAGCTTTTTTACGATTTCAAGAGAATGACCTGCTCCTCCCAAGGTACCATCGACATATATTCCCTCTGGCTTTATATCCAATATGTCAACAGCTTCATTTAGCAACACAGTTACATGTTTAAATTCCACAAGCTTCCTCTCCTACACTCTATTAATTTTCACGATAAGCTGGGCCAATTTTTTTATTTTTGAGTAAATTATATAATAAAATTCCCGAAGCTATCATCAATGCGCTAATCAGCTGAGCCACTCTAAACGACCCAAACATTAAACTATCGGTTCTCAAGCCCTCTATAAAAAATCTTCCTATAGAATACCCTATAAGATATATGCTTGCCATTTGTCCATCAAATTTTTTGTTTTTAAAAATCTTCATAAGAAAAACAAAGATTATTAGATTCCAGATAGATTCATATAAAAATGTGGGGTGTACTTTTACTCCATCTACCATTATACCCCAAGGCAAATTAGTAGGTCCTCCGTGGGCTTCCTGATTGATAAAATTACCCCATCGGCCTATAGCTTGACCTAAAATCACTGAAGGAGCTACTATGTCTGCCACCTTAAGCACATTCATCTTACGCTTAAAACAAATGATTAGGCCACCTAAGATTCCTCCTATAAGTCCTCCATGAATGGCCATACCTCCCATTCTTGTATTGAACATCGATAACCAGTTGTCTTGATAAAGCTCAAGATTGAATATTACATAATAAAGCCTAGCTCCAATAACAGCAAGAGGTAAAGCAAGTAGGCTCACATCTAAAATGTGGTCTTCTACGAAGCCCTCTTTTTTACCATTTCTAATTGCTAACAGTACACCTATTATCATAGCCGCTGATATGATGACTCCATACCAGCGAACTTCCATTCCAAATAAATTAAATGCTACGGGATCCATAATATCCTCCCTTACTTATCTTCTTTTGGCATAATAATTGAAATTACGCTCATATCATTGTCAAAATGTTCTTTGAGTCTTTCATTTAAAGCTTCAATTTCTATAGATTTTAGTACCTCATAATAGTCTAGTATATCCATACCTTTAAAATAATATGACAGATAGTTATTGGCAATAAACTCAATTGAGTCAAAGGATTTTATAAAGCTTCCTATTTTTTTCTTTTTAGCTCTTTCAAAATCTGCTTCATCAATTCCTGCTATTTTTGCACTTTCTATAGCTGAAAATATTTCATGCTTAACTGCTTCTATATCTCTAGTTTCTCCAGATATTATTGTATAGCCATAGTCGATGTGCTCTGTGTAATCACAGCTTATTCCGCCAAAGACCAATCCTTCTCTGTAAAGTTTATCGTACAACTGGCTTCCTTTTTTGAATAATATATCCAAAATCAGCTCAGTCACTATAGATTTTTTCATAAGGTCCTTTGCGCCCAAAACTGCTGCCTTATCTTTATAACCAATAGAAAACATAGGCACTGATACATCAAGCTGCTCAATAATCTCTTTTTGTCTTACCTCATCAGTTTCTAAAGGCTCAATTCTTTTTATCTCACCATCAAACATAAATTCGTCTTTTACTGTAGATTTTACAATGTTCATAACTTCATCTTTATCTAGCTCTCCTATGACAAATAAAGCCATGTTGGATGGGCTGTAGAAAGTCTTATAGCAGCTGTAAAGCTCATCTGGAGTAATTTTATAGATGCTTTCAACAGTTCCTGCTATATCTATGCTATTGGCATGTACTTTGTACATAGCCTTTAGCGTGTTAAAAAACAGCTTCCAATCTGGATTATCGTCATACATTTTAATTTCCTGAGCTATTATGCCTTTTTCTTTTTCTACATTTTCTTCCGTAAAATATGGTTCCTGAACATATGAAATCAAATGCCTAAGTCCTTCTTCAAAATTTTCAGTTGAAGAAAAAAGATAGGCCGTCATATTAAAGTTTGTAAATGCATTTGCATTTGCACCAATTTTGGCAAAATCATCAAAAGCATTGCTTCCATCTGGCTGTTCAAACATTTTATGCTCTAAAAAATGTGCTATTCCTTCATTCACTTTTATTTTTTCATTTGTATGTGGGCTTATAAATTCAAGGTCATTTGAGCCATAATTTGTCGCTAGTACAGCGTATTTTTTTGTAAAGCCACGTTTTGGCATGAAAAATACGTCCATATTGTTATGAAGTTTTTCATGGTATACATATTCATTCAAAAGTTCATTTTTTATTATTTGCATATATAGTCTCCTACTTAGGTTTAAATTTAATTATTTGATTTCCCTGTTAAGAAATATACTGTATCAAGATATATTTCTTTGCCTACTTCTACAATATCGCTTATTTCTACTTTACTAACAAGGCTAATTACATCATCTATTGTTCTATTTGAGTCTTGGATGCTCATGCTGTAGTAGTAATCAGTAAGCGCTGATAAATTATCATTTAAGGATTTAAGGTTATTTATTATGAACTTCTTACTATTTGTAAGCTCTTCACTTGTAATATTTCCCTGTTTCATATCGTCAAGCTCCTTGGATATTAGCTCTAGAGCTTTATCGTAATCTGAAATTTCTATCCCAGCAGATATAAACATAAGCCCCTTAAGCTTTTCTAACGAAGAATAAATTGAGTAGCATAAGCTATGCTTTTCTCTCACATTTAAAAATAGCTTTGAATGAGCTCCACTTCCTAGAACTGCAGAAAACATCATAAGATTATAGTATTTTTCATCTTTGTAGTCCATGTTGGTTCTGAGTCCTAAAACTAGCTTGCCTTGATTTATATCCATTTCTTCAGTAATATAAGAAGCTTCAGGCTTTTTATAAATCTGTTCTTTATCTATTTTTACTAATTCTTTTCTTTCAAAATTAAATTTAGATTTTACTGTATCTATAATTTCATCTCTGTCAAAGCTTCCTGCGATTACAATATCTATAGGTGAGGTTTCAATTATTTCTTTATAGTGAGAATACAAGCTCTTTTCATCTATTTCTGCCAAATCTTCAATATATCCATCCTCAGATATACTAAAAGGCTCTTGCTTGCACATATGCTCTATACATTTTTCTACAGCATAATGTCCTTTGTTATTTATTTTTGATTTTATATCCTCTTCTAGGATTGTTTTTTCTATATCTACATATTCCCTTATAAATCCGCCGTCGTTAGTAAGTGGATGAAGAATTATCTCCTTTAGCATTGCCAAAGAATCCTCAAATACAGGCTCAGGCAAATACATATCTCCTACGCAGTACATTCTAAAGGAAAGCACTTGCCTTTCTCCCATTTTATCAACCGATACCCCTATTGTACTTCCATACAAATCCTGCAATTTCTTTGCTATTGCTATAGGATTTGGATATCCAACTGTTGCAGATTTTAGCACTGATGGAATAAGAGAATTCTTTGTAACCTCATCTCTTTTTAGAGGTCTTTTAAGATATACTGTTACTATATTAGTTTTATAATTATCTCTAGGAATGAGCATTAAATTGATCCCATTATTAATATTTATTTTTTCATAGCCCTTCAAGTTTTTGCCTCCTTAAAATATGCAAAATGTAAATTTTATTCTTAATATTATACCCTTTATTAAAGTCTCATTTTATTATTATAGCAAAGAAACGAATTAATAAGTATAATAATGTATTGAAATTTATCGTTCTTCTATAATATAATCAAAATAATGTGCTTGTGTTGATATTTTAAAAATTTAATTATTATATTAAGATGTTTTCACGATAATAAACTTAAGAGAGTAAGGAAGGAAAGATTATATGAAACTTGGAATTGTTGGGCTTCCTAACGTAGGAAAAAGTACTTTATTTAATGCAATAACTCAGGCAGGAGCTGAATCAGCTAACTACCCATTTTGTACTATTGAGCCAAATGTAGGTGTAGTTGCTGTACCAGATGACAGACTTGAAAAATTAGCAGAGCTTTACGAATCAAAAAAATTAGTTCCAACTGCAATTGAATTTTACGATATTGCTGGCTTAGTAAAAGGCGCTAGCAAAGGCGAGGGACTAGGAAACAAATTTTTATCTCATATCAGAGAAGTAGAAGCTATCGTACACGTTGTAAGATGTTTCGAAGATAGCAATGTGGTTCACGTAGATGGTAATGTAAATCCAATAAGAGATATCGAAACTATAAACTTAGAGCTTATATTCTCAGATATGGAAATGCTAGAAAGAAGACTAGCAAAATCACAAAAGGCTGCAAAATCAGATAAAACACTAGCAGCTGAAGTAGACCTAATCAAAACAGTGTTAGATACTTTAGAAAGTGGAAAATCTGCTAGAACACTTGATTTATCTGATGATGAAAAGGCAGTAGTAAAATCATTCAATTTACTTAGCTCAAAGCCTATAATATATGTAGCCAACGTATCTGAAGAGGAAGTAGCTGACGATGCTAAGGACAACCCATATGTAAAGCAGGTTCGTGAATTTGCACAAACTGAGGATGCTGAAGTAGTTGTTGTCAGTGCAAAAATAGAAGAAGAAATATCTCAGTTCAATAAAGAAGAAAAAATTGAATTCCTTAAGGATATGGGGCTAGATAAATCTGGTCTTGATAAACTAATTCAAGCTAGCTATAAGCTCCTTGGCTTAATCAGTTTCTTAACTGCTGGACCTATGGAATCAAGAGCATGGACTATCAAAGATGGAACTAAAGCTCCACAAGCTGGAGGAAAAATTCACTCTGATATCGAAAGAGGATTTATTAGAGCGGAGACTATATCCTTTGATGATTTAGTAGTTCATGGCGGAAATATGGCATCAGCTAAAGAAAAAGGACTAGTGAGATCAGAAGGTAAAGAATACGTAATGAAAGACGGAGACGTTGTGCTATTTAGATTCAACGTGTAAAATATCAGACCACCCAATCGGGTGGTCATTTTTTAAGGTTACTTAATGCCATTTAAAATTTTGAATTTCACTACTAGAAAAGTTTCTTCCATAAGCTATCTAAATAATAGCCATATTAAAATAGACACTAGCAAAAGGATAAAAGAACCGGATAATAATAATTTGGATTTCTTTTCAAGAGACTTAAACTTTAGGATGATTCCATTCATTTTACTTTCTGTCTTATTTGTTTTTTCTTTTTTAACTTTTATTTTCTTTTCTTTTTTTACTTTGTCTTTTTTAGGTTTATTCTTTCCTTGTGTTTCAATTGTAGCTTGAGCTACTGTATCTATATTGTCTAAATCACTTTGTTTTTCAAAAACATCATCTGCTATTTCTTCTTCGATTACATCGGTCTTTTCTTCATCTTTGATAAAAATATCTATAGAAGAATATTTTTCTAACACTTCAATTTTGCTTCGTTCACAATTCCCACAAACACTAGAATTTTTGTCATTAAAATATCCACATACACATCTCCAGCTTAAATCATTGTTTTGAGCAAGAGATATTGCATCTTCTCCTGCTTTATCCTTAAGCAAGCTTTTTTGTTTATTATCCAAAGCTTCTAAAACAACCATTTCCGAGTTTTCATATTTTAAATCCAGTGCATTTCCATCTTCAAAAAATCCCCTCACAAGAATTATATCTACTTTTCTAGCATCTGAAAATTCACCTGGTATAAAAAACTTGCCAATACTTCCTATGTCTCCACTTTGAATCACAAAGTCCTTTTGGCTTATGATATATGTGTCGTTGTTTAATTTTTCTAAAATTGAATTATAAAATACAACCTCATAATCTAGTGCAACTAATGCTCTAGAATGAAGATTCATAACTTCCATTTCTAATTTTAAGTTGCTTTTTATTCCAGATACTTCAGCTGCCATTACCTGAACAAACGAATCTCCACCTACGCTTGCTCCACAGGGTAAAGATATGATTTTTCTTTCCATGCTATCCTCCGTTAATACTAATTTTACCTAAAATCTATATACTTTCTTTCAATCTGATGTATAAATCTACTTGGCTTATTTAGCTCTTTAGCTTGTTCATCTCCCACGCTATAGGTGATATAGAGATTTGATTTTGGCCTTGTAATCGCCACATAAAAAAGCCTTTTTTCTTCTTTTAGCCCTTCTCCAGATTGATTTCTAGAGGATGGAAAATTTTCATCAGTGGCGTTGTAAAGGTATACCGTATTGAATTCTAAGCCTTTTGCTTGATGAACGGTAATAACAGGTACTTGGTCTTTTATATTCAAAAATCTATCTGTATCATTGCCTAGTGAAGCAATTTCTAGTAGCTCAGCCAGGGATTCTAATGTCGGCTTATCAGTTTTATCGTATTCTCTAAATATCCTGTACAATTCTCTTAATTTAACGAGTTCTACTGATGATTTGCTGTATTTTTCAATAAGTCCAGCTCTTATAAGAGCCTCATGCAGTATATCTTGAGGTCGTTTCTCTTTGCTTAGCTCAGCTAATATCCCTAAGTTTCTAGCAATAGGATAAAAATAATCTTGATACTTTGTGAATACAGCTTGCCTTTTTGCTTGTTTTTCTAATAGTTTAGCAACTACTTTTTCAAGTACCTCTAAGGTACATATCACATCGTCCATAGCATTGTGCGTAGGTGTATGGTTTAATGAAAATTCTTTAAATAAATTTCCTAACTTATAGCTAAAAAATCCTGGATAGGTTTTTCTTGTAAGTATTAGAGTATCAAATATTTTACTAGATAGCTTGACTATATTTAAATCGATAGCCTTCATATTTTCTTTTAGGATATTTATGTCATAGCTGACATTATGGCCAACTATTACAGAGTCCTGAGAAAATAAAAGGAAATCTTCAATAGCACTCTTAGCGTCTACTCCATTTTGAAATAGAAACTCATCTGATATATTATGAATCTTAAATGAATCTCCAACACTATAGTCGATTTTTATAAATCTCTCAAATTTTTGTATGACTCCATTTTTCCCACCTTTTAAAGCAGCTATTTGAATTATTTTATCTTTTTTTATATCTAGGCCTGTAGTTTCTACGTCAAATACCACTACTTCATTTGATTCAAATGCTTCTAAAAGTTCTAGGTATGGATCTTTTGTTTTATAAACCTTCTCATTTAAAAATTGTCCTATTTCAAGGTATGCTTTTTCCTGCTCCTTAGAAAATTTTTCAACTAAATCGGAATTTATTCTTTTCAGGCTCAAAATATCCTTGGGGTTCAACATCAACTTAATATAGGCTAAAGCATTTTTTATTTCTTCTCTACTGAAAAATCTAGTTTTGTCCATCACAAACACAGGTATGTTATTTGATTCTAAATAATCTCCTATAGTTTTAGCATCTTTATTTGTCCTAGCTAAAACAGCTTGATTTGAATATGCCTTATCAGTCTTTTGATTTTCTATTATTTTTGATAATATATACGCATGCTCAGTATTTAAATTCTTAAATCCTCTAACCTTTATTTTTTCTGTATCTTCATAGACATTTTGATTATCTATGCTATTTCCTAAGAAAGATTCTGCCGCTTCTAATATGAGCTTTGTAGAGCGATAATTCTCTTCAAACCTCACCGTGTCATAACCTGGGTTATTAATTTTAAAATCCCTTAAAATCTCATTTGGCTGAGAGCCTCTCCATTCGTATATTGTCTGATGAAGGTCACCAAACAAAGCTATATTACCATGTTTTTGAAACAGCGTTTTAATTATTTTGTACTCTATCATATTTGTGTCCTGAACTTCATCCAGCTCTATCCATTCAAAATAGCTTTCCCAGCGCTGTCTAATAGAATCCTGTTTGAAAGCCCCTGAAACTCCTACAACTAAAGATGTGAAGTCCATAAGATTATATGCTTTTAGCTGAGAAACATACGAGTTTAATATTTCTGAGATAGAGTCAGCTAGGCTGCCTAGAGAATATCCTAATCCTCTCTCTTTTATTAGCTCTTCAAAGTATGCTTTTGCATCAAACTTTTTTTCATTTATATATGGAAATTCTCTAGCTTGTCTAATATAATCTACAAACAGCTGCTCTTCCTTGAAATACAAATGACTTTTATATCCTCTATTTACTATTATATCTCTTATAATTTGTCTAGAATCGTCCTCATCAATAACAATAAAATCGGGACTCAAAAAAAGATTAACAGCCTCTTGTCTTAGGATAAAGCCACAAAGCCCATGAAATGTAGATATTCTAATTTTATTTGCAATATCTCCAATTACAATTTCTAAGCGCTTCTTCATGGATTTAGCAGCTCTGTTTGTAAAAGTAAGTAGTAGCATAGCTTCTGGCTTTACTCCAGAGATGTATGCATTATATGCCCTAAGTGCTATTACATCTGTTTTGCCTGTACCGGCTGGAGCCATTACAATAAGTGGTCCAAAAACCTTATCGTAAGCTGTCTTTTGCTCTTTATTTAATCTTTCAATATATTTTACAGGATTCATTAAATCATCCTCTCAATTAACCTTATTGTAGTTTTTATATTTTTAATATAGACTCATAATTATAGCAAAAGGAGGTACTATCGTGATTCAAAAAGTATATGAAAATATCTATCTAAACAGTGTAAGATTGCCAAATACCCCTCTTAAGTCTCTCAATAGTTATATTATAACAGATGCTAATCGCGCATTGATAATAGATTCTGGGTTTAATACCCAAATTTCAAGCGAGGATTTTTTCAGTGGAATTAAAGAGCTAGGCATAGACATTAAAAACACTGACTTGTTCTTGACTCATCTTCACGCTGACCATAGTGGCTTAGCTAGCATGTTTCAGAGAGAGTCATCTGGAAAAGTATATTCTAGCATCAATGATGCTTCATATGTCACAAAGATGATTCAGAACAGCTTTTCAGATTTATTTGTTATGAGTCTAAAACTTTTTGGAATGGAAGCATCTGAAGATTTTTTCAGTAGCCATCCTGCAGTTTCATATTGTCCTGATTCAGCAATAGATTTCACTTATGTCAAGCCTAATGATATTATTAAAATAGCAGATTTCGAATTAAATGTCATATCTGTCCCTGGGCATACGCCTGACCATATATCTCTGTATGATTCTAATAAGAAAATCTATTTCTCAGGCGATCATATTTTAGATTCTATATCTCCAAACATTGCTTTTTGGGGTGATGAGCATCCTGATATGCTAGGAGAATATCTATCTAGCTTAGATAAAACTTCAGCCTTAGATATAGATATAATATTTCCATCTCACAGAAATATAATCAAGGATTACAAAAGAAGAATAGCTGAAATTAAAGCTCATCACTTCGAAAGGCTAAGTGAAGTGCTAGGACTGCTCGATGAAAATGGTTCAAAAGCAACTGTTATAGAAATAGCTTCGGCTATGCACTGGGACTATAGAGCCGAGAGCTTTGACGCGTTTCCAAATGCTCAAAAATGGTTTGCGTGCTCTGAAGCCATGGCACATTTAGAACACCTAAAAAGCATTGGTAAAATAAGTTCTTCAGACATCCAAGGAATTCGTTATTATTTCTATAACCCTTAACTTGTTTACTTATCTTTTAATCTCTTTCTTAATAATGTTTCATTCTTTGATATATGATGTTATAAATTTTTCTCTATGCATTTTTCTTTCAATTCTTTATATATATTTATTTTGTTATATATCTAAACTTCTTTTGTAAAAAATACTTAATTTTTTGTATAAATAGTATATAATGGTGTAAGAGTTAATTAAATTTGAGAGGTGATAATCTTGGAAAGAATATTAAATTTTGAACCAAAAAAAGTTTTCACATATTTCGAGGATTTGACAAGAATACCAAGAGGTTCTGGAAACGAAAAGGAAGTTAGTGACTATCTTGTAGAGTTTGCAAAAACTAATAATTTAGAATATATTCAAGACGAATATATGAACGTAATAATAAAAAAACCAGCTACACCTGGTTATGAATCTCTTCCTGCTGTTATACTTCAAGGCCATATGGATATGGTAAATGAAAAAAATAACGACAAAGTGCATGATTTTGATAAAGACCCTCTTACTTTAAAAATAGTTGGAGATGATATCTATGCAGATGAAACTACACTAGGAGCAGACAACGGAATAGCTGTTGCTATGGCTATGTCAATTTTAGCTTCATCAGATGTAGCACATCCAGCACTAGAAGCAGTTTTCACAGTAGAAGAGGAAACAGGACTTGTTGGAGCTCTAAAATTAGATGGCTCAAAACTAGACGGAAAATATCTAATCAACATCGACTCTGAAGAAGAAGGCGAGCTTTTAGTAAGCTGTGCAGGTGGCTCAAGAATTAAATTAATTCTTCCAGTATCATATACTGATGTAGATAGCAATAGAGTTGATTTAAAAGTATCTGTAAAAGGCCTATATGGTGGTCACTCTGGTATGGATATAATCAAAGGCAGAGGTAATGCAAACAAGCTAATCGGTAGAATTTTAGACTCTATGATAACTGAAGGCATTAACTTTGAACTTTTCAATGTCAATGGCGGTTCTAAAATGAATGCTATTCCAAGAGAAGCAGATGCCGTAATTGCTGTAAATTCATCTGACAAAGCTAAAGTAGAAGCACTTATCTCAAAATGGAATGATATTCTAAAAAATGAATTAAGAGGCAAGGACGATAACGTTCAAGTTGTTGTTTCTGAAATCAAGCAAGATTCTACTAAGGTCTTTGATGAAAACTCAAAGTTGACTGCAATTGCTACTCTTATGATGATTCCAAATGGCATCATGAGTATGAGTCATGCTATTGAAAATCTTGTAGAGAGCTCAGTTAATCTAGGTGTTCTAACTACTACAGATTCTTCAGTAAGCTTTGAATGTGCTCCTAGAAGCTCTGTAGGTAGCTTAAAAGAAGCTATAAGAAATCAATATAAAGCTTTAGCTTATCTTGTTGGTGCAGAGCTTGTAACTGATTCTGATTACCCTGAGTGGCAATACAATCCTGATTCAAAGCTTAGAACTCATTTTGAAAATGTTTATAAGGATATGTACAACAAAGACAGCAAAGTCGTAGCTATCCACGCTGGAGTAGAATGTGGACTATTTAAAGAAAAGCTTCCTGAGCTAGATATGATATCAATAGGACCAAATATGGCAGATGTTCATACTCCAAATGAGCACGTTAGCATCTCTTCAATCCAAAGAACATATAGCTATCTACTTGAAGTTTTAAAAAGATTTAATGAAATAGAAAGATAAAAAAATAAAGTGACCCCTAGATGAGTTTCATCTAGGGGTCTTAGTTTGTGATGTATTTTCTGGGTCTATATTTTCAGGTCATTTTATAGTATTCCGATTTTTACTAATCAGAATTAAATTCTAGTATTGCATTTCAGCCATTCTTTTGTATCCAGCATATCTTTCTTTTGCTTCTTCTTCAGCTTTATCAAATAACTCTTCAGCTATTTCAGGGAAAGTAGCTTTTAAAGAAGTATAACGGATTTGCTTGTCAATAAATTCTCTAAAGCTTGCAGTTGGCTCTTTTGAGTCAAGAGTAAATGGATTCTTACCTTGCTCCTTAAGCTCTGGGTTGAATCTGTATAAATGCCAGTATCCAGCCTCTACAGCTTGTTGAGTATTAGCCTGAGTTCTTCCCATACCTTCTCTTAATCCGTGAGCCACACATGGAGCGTAAGCAATAATTAGAGATGGTCCATCGTATTTCTCAGCTTCGATAAGAGCTTTCATAAGCTGATTCTTATCAGAACCCATACCAACTTGAGCTACATATACATAACCGTAAGTTGCAGCAATCATACCAAGGTCTTTCTTCTTAACTTTTTTACCTGAAGCAGCAAATTTAGCAACTGCAGCTGTAGGTGTAGATTTAGAAGACTGTCCACCAGTATTTGAGTAAACCTCTGTATCCATTACAAGAACATTTACATTTTCTCCTGATGCAAGAACGTGATCTAGTCCACCGTATCCGATGTCATAAGCCCAACCGTCTCCACCGAATATCCATACTGATTTTTTCACTAGGAAGTCAGCTTTTTCTTGGATTTCATCTCCTAATTTCTTAGCATCTCCAGTTAAAGTAAGAATTGCTTCTTTAACTTTTAATGTAGCTTCTTTACTAGCATCTGCATCTTCCATAGAAGTCATCCACTCTTCGAAAGCAGCTTTAGCTTCAGCAGGAATATCCATCTCTACTAGCTCAGTCATTATATTTTTAAGTCTTTCTCTCATTGTTTTAACTGCTATTGCCATACCGTATCCATACTCAGCATTATCTTCAAATAATGAGTTAGCCCAAGCTGGTCCTTTGCCTTGTGCATTCTTAGTATATGGTGTAGATGGAGCTGATCCACCCCAGATTGAAGAACAACCTGTAGCATTTGCAATTATCATTCTATCTCCAAATAATTGAGTAACTAGCTTAGCATATGGAGTCTCTCCACAACCAGCACAAGCTCCTGAGAACTCAAGAAGTGGTTGAGCAAACTGGCTTCCTTTGATAGAATTTTTAGCCATTAAGTTTTCTTTGTAAGATACACTTGAATGAGCATAATCAAATCTTCTAATTTCAGCTGTTTGAGTTTCGATAGGCTTCATAATAAGAGCCTTCTCACCTTTTTTACCTGGACAGATATCTGCACAGTTTCCACAGCCTGTACAATCAAGAGGAGTAACCTGAATTCTATATCCAAGTCCTTCAAAGCCTTTACCCATTGCTGGAAGTGTTTCGAAGCCTTCAGGTGCACCCGCTTTTTCTTTGTCATCTACTAAGAAAGGTCTAATAGCAGCATGAGGACATACGAATGAACACTGGTTACATTGGATACAATTTTCTGCTTGCCACTCAGGAACATTAACAGCTATACCACGTTTTTCGAAAGCTGCTGATCCATGAGGCATATGTCCATCTTCAGCTCCAACAAATGCTGATACTGGAAGATCATCTCCAGCTTGTGCATTAACTGGTCTAAGGATATTCTTGATGAAATCTGGCTCATCTTCATTTTTAGTGATGATTGACTCTGCAGTAACGCTAGCCCAAGCAGCAGGTACTTCTACCTTATGAAGCGCCTCAGCTCCTTTATCAACAGCTGCATAGTTCATATCAAGAATTTTTTGACCTTTTTTACCGTAAGCTTTGTCAATAGACTCTTTTAGATATTTTTCAGCATCTGCCATAGGAATAACATCAGCAAGCTTAAAGAATGCTGACTGCATAATCATATTTATTCTATTTCCAAGTCCAATCTCAACTGCTATATCAGTAGCATTGATTGTGTAGAATTTGATTTCATTTTCAGCTATATATTTTTTCATTGATGAAGGAAGATGCTCTTCTAATTCAGCATCTGACCATTTGCAGTTAAGTACAAATGTTCCGCCCTTTTTAAGTCCTTTTAGAAGCTCATATTGAGTAACATAAGCTTGGTTGTGACAGGCAACAAAATCAGCCTCATCAATAAGGTAAGTTGATCTAATTGGTGTTTTACCAAATCTTAAGTGAGAGATTGTAACTCCACCTGATTTTTTAGAGTCATATGAGAAATATCCTTGAGCATACATATCAGTATGGTCTCCGATAATCTTAATTGCAGACTTGTTAGCTCCTACTGTTCCGTCTGAACCAAGTCCCCAGAACTTACATCTTACAGTTCCTTCTGGTGCGATTCTTAAGAATTCATCATTTGGAAGTGATAGGTTTGTAACATCGTCTTCAATAGAAATAGTGAAGTTGTTCTTTGGAGCATCAGCTTTAAGATTTTTGTATACTGCTAGAAGATGAGTTGGAGTAGTATCTTTTGATCCAAGTCCATATCTTCCACCTACGATAACTGGAGCATTTTCTTTTCCGTAGAATAAGTTTCTAACGTCAAGATATAGAGGCTCTCCCATTGCTCCTGGCTCTTTTGTACGATCAAGAACAGCAATTTTCTTAACTGTTACAGGTAGTACATCAAAGAAGTATTTCTCTACAAAAGGTCTGTAAAGACGAACTTTAATTAAACCAACTTTTTCGCCTCTTGCAATTAATGCATCTACAGTTTCTTCTAAAGCTTCAGTAACAGATCCCATAGCTATAACTATATTTTCTGCATCTGGTGCTCCATAGTAGTTAAATGGTTTATAATCTCTTCCTGTGATTTTAGATATTTCTTTCATATAATCATTAACAACGCCAGGAACTTCATCATAGAATTTGTTTGATGCTTCTCTAGCTTGGAAGAAGATATCTGGGTTTTGAGCAGTTCCTTTTGTATATGGATGCTCTGGGTTTAATGATCTTTTTCTAAAGTCAGCAACAGCTTCTTTATCAACTAATCTATCAAACTCAGCATAATCGATTAGCTCAACTTTTTGAATCTCATGAGAAGTTCTGAATCCATCAAAGAAGTGTACAAAAGGTACTCTTGATTTGATAGCACTAAGGTGAGCAATTCCGCCTAAATCAATGACTTCCTGAACTGAACCAGATGCTAAGAATGCAAATCCAGTTTGTCTAGCTGCCATAACGTCTGAATGATCTCCAAATATTGAAAGCGCGTGGCTTGCTACTGCTCTAGCAGTTACATGAAGTACTCCTGGAAGTAATTCACCAGCAATTTTGTACATATTAGGAATCATTAATAGTAATCCTTGAGAAGCTGTGTATGTAGTTGTTAATGCTCCAGCTGATAATGAACCGTGTACAGCTCCTGCTGCTCCACCTTCAGATTGTAATTCAACTACCTTAACCTCTTGTCCAAAGATATTCTTTTGACCATTAGCTGCCCACTCATCTGTTAATTCTGCCATTGGAGATGATGGGGTAATAGGATAGATAGCAGCAACTTCTGTAAATGCATAAGATACATAAGCAGCAGCGGTGTTTCCATCCATGGTTTTCATAATTTTAGCCATTGATTTGTTCCTCCTTGTTATTTGAAATTTGAGTAATTAGTTAAAAACTCTTAAGTACAATGTATACACAAAAACCTAGTATGTGTATTTGTACTTTAGATAAATAAGAAATTGAAACTATATATAAAACGATAAAATCGTTTTAAACAAATTAATAGCCTGAAGACTGGGATTTTGAAGCTGTCACAATAGCGATAGAAGCACTTGCACCTATTCTAGTTGCCCCGCTTTCAATCATAGTAACTGCATCCTCATAGGTTCTTACTCCTCCTGATGCTTTTACTCCCATTTCAGTACCAACAGTTTTTCTCATAAGAGCAATATCTTCCTTTGTTGCTCCACCAGTAGAAAATCCAGTAGATGTCTTTACAAAGTCAGCTCCTGCATCTTTAGCTAGCTTGCATGCTCTTTCTTTTTCTTCATCTGTTAAAAGACAAGTTTCAATGATTACCTTAACTAGTGCTTTCTTGTCAGCCGCATCAACCACAGCCTTTATATCCTTAAGCACTTGCTCATCTTTTTTGTCTTTTAATTTAGAAATATTAATCACCATATCTACTTCTGCTGCTCCCTTTTGAATAGCATCCCTTGTTTCGAAAGCCTTCGTTTCTGGAGTGCTAGCTCCTAAAGGAAATCCTATAACTGTGCATACAGCTACATTACTTTCACTTAGCTCTTTTGCCGCTATCTCGACAAATCCAGGATTTATGCACACTGAAAAAAAGTCATACTCTTTTGCTTCATTGCAAAGCTTAATAACTTCGTTTTCCGTTGCATCAGCTTTTAAAAGTGTGTGATCAATATATCTAGAAAGATTTTTCATTTATGTTTTGCCTCCAAATTATCCAATCTTAATAAGTTCTACTAAATCTCCATTTGCTACTCCTGCAGCATTTCCCTCTTCAAGGTCTACGTGCATTTCAAGTGCGTAGCTTGGATTTGCTCTTACAAGTACGTTCTTGAATACAACTGCTCTTTCTCCACCAGTTTCAACATCTACAATATCCATATCCTTTACGCCGAATTTTTCAGCATCTTCCATATTCATATGTATATGTCTAGAAGCAACAATTATTCCTTTTTCTAGCTCAACTTCTCCAGCTGGTCCTACAAGCTTTGCACCAGGGCTGTTATCTATATCTCCAGAGTCTCTTACAGGAGCCTTTACTCCAAGTGCTCTAGCATCAGCAAGTGATACCTCTACTTGAGTTTGCTTTCTAGCTGGTCCAAGTACTCTAACTCCTTTTAGTGTTCCTTTTGGTCCTACTAAATCAACCTTTTCCTCACAAGCATATTGTCCTGGCTGAGATAAATCTTTAGATGGAGTAAGTTCATAACCGCTTCCAAATAGAATTTCTATGTGCTCTTGGCTTAAATGAAGATGTCTATTAGATAGTGCTATTGGTAATTTCATCAAATGCCCTCCTATAATATATAATTAGAATAAACCTATCAGCTTAATTATACTGTATATGGTTATAGTAAATCAAATCTTATTTATTTTATTTTGCTACAAGTTAGAATTATCAATAAAATAATTTTTTAACACATAGATGCTTTCATATTTTTTATAAGTTCCTCAATTTCATTTTCATAGTTTTTCAAAAAATCTTCTCTATCCCACACTGGAGAATTATCAATATCAGAAATTTGAAGATGATTTAAAAGCTTGGTGTTTATACATCTAAAATAAAACTCCATTATGGTTTTATTCCCTACAAATTGTGTCTCGTAGGGTTTTGCTCCACCAAGAGAAACAAGTAATCCAAATCTTTTTTTGTACCTGTCTATAGACGGCTCATTAAGAATATATTTGCTTGCATAAAAAGCCTGAGTTCTATCTACAAAAGCTTTTAATTTTGCTGGCACCCCATCAAAAAAAACCGGAGACAAGACTATAGTCCCACAAGATTTGTTAATCTTTTCATAAAGTGGTGTCATGTCATCCTTCATAAAGCACTTTCCTGTTTTATCACAGTATCCGCAAGCAATACAAGGCTCAAAGTCCAAAGTTCTAAGGTTAATATATGTAGGCTGTATGCCATGTCTATTTAAAATTTTAAGCGCTTCATCAGCCAAATATGAAGTGTTTCCTGATTTTCTAGGGCTTGCATTTATTATCATGATATCCATATTAATCACACTCTTTCATCTCACGCTTTACAATAACTAGCATAACATCGTCTTCCATATATTGAGTTCCTGTAAACCTATGCATTTCATCAGAAATCATATCGCATATTTCTTCACCAGTTTTATCTGAATTAGTAATTAAAAACTCAGCTAATCCTTCTGTTCCATACTCTAATTCATCAATATTTCCTGCCTCAATTATTCCATCAGTATAAAGTGCTATCATCTCTACATCCGAGATGTCATATGTATGCTGTTCATACTCAGCATCTTCCATAACCCCTAAAGGTATTCCTTCGTCTGTCTGCATAGCTGAATATTTCAAGTTTCCTGCTTCATCTCTAAAAAATGACAGTGGAAACAAATGTCCAGCATTTGAAGATATTGCTATGTTCTTATCAAAATCTAGATACATTATTCTAGCTGTTATAAATAAATTAAGTGCATCTAAATCATTATACAATATGCGATTCATTCTATTTAATATATTGCTTGGAGTCAGTTCCTCTGATAATAGTGTTTTAAGTACACCCTTCATCATAGCAACAAAATAGTTTGATAAGATGCCATGACCCATGACATCTGCAATGAACACTATCGCTCTGCTATCATCCATCCTAACTAATTTACAAAAATCTCCTCCAATTTATCTAGAGGGACTGTAATAGTAATCAATAGCTACGCATCCATCTAATCTCATGTGCTTATCGCTCATTATAAGCTCTTGTTGCTTACCTACAATCTCTAGGTCTCTTTCCATAAGCTTATTGTCAAAAATTCTTCTGCTATTAATATACATAATTAATGACAAAACTATTTGCGAAGCATAAATTGCTAGAATTTTTAAGTCGTCATTGTAGTATTTTTTGCTATTAATAGCAATTAGATGTCCAATTACTGCGTTTTCTTTTTTTAGAGGTTCAAAAATCAGCGACGTTATTCCCATGTCTACGATATGCTTTGGTAAATCTTTTTTGCTGAATAGCTTAACATCTCTTTGTTTATTTTCTTCATTAAAAACAAATTCGACTATATGAGAAAAATCCTCTATTTTTCCAAACTTAGCCATGGTATTGACTCTTATGTCATGGTCCTCTACTACAATAAGAGAGGCTTCACTATTGGTAAGCTTACATACTTGCTCGCTTATCATTGTAAAGAACGAATCTATTCCTTTGTTTTTATAAAGCTCATCAGTTGCTTTCGCTATAGAAGCTATAGCTTCTCTCAGCTTCTTTACAATTCTATCTATGTCTCCGTTATAGCGTGTAATTTCCATTGATAGTCCAAGCAAAAGTGCTACTGAATCAATAAAATCTACATCGGTTGATGAGAGCTCTTCACCCTCCTCTAAAAAACAAGTCATAAAGCCTACAACTGAGTTGCTCGATATAAGAGGAAACACAGCCCTTCCTATATAGCCTTCCTTATTCGCAATCTCAAGCTCTCCAGAGGCTCTTGGATCATCACTTAGCCTTTTAATATATATAGGTTTTTTAGTTTCTATTGCTTCTTTAATATATGGTGGATATATATCTATATGTATCTTAGGTCCTTGAGGCGTTTGGTCTTTTTCAAATAGCTTCGGTATATATTCTAAAGTATCTTTGCATACTAAATATGCATATTTATATTCGTACCTGTCGAATATATTTACGCAAGCTTTCTTTGGAGATATAACGTTTAGCATCTTATCTACAACTTTATCCTTGATACTATAAAAGCTTTTGGAAGATGTAACTAACTGCGAAATTTCTACTATGGTATTTAATTTTATACTTAAGTCATTTTCCCCCAAAATCTCTCCTCCTATCGATTCAGACATGGTAGCTCGAATTAAAATTGTCTCTTAGTCAACGCTTCTCCAGTGTAAGTTTGACACCCCTAAATAAAATAGTATGCTTAGAGCTGCAAAAATCATCCCAATATAAACAGTAAAACTCATAAAAAATCTTTCTGGCATTAAATTTATTATGATGCTCTCTGATGGATATAAAATCCAGTAATCATTATTAAAAAATATATGATGAAACTTTACAAATGCAGCGCTAAAATTCTTGCTTATAATCGTTGCCACGACAACAATTATCCCTATTACGCCTATATAACTAATTCGATATTTTTTTACAAAATCCTCTTCTCTAGATAATCTAGAAATTAGATAAGCTATAATAATAATATTAAATAGCCTAACAATTTTTCCAAGGTCAAAGAGGAATTTTACATCAATCATATGCACATGCTCTCTGTCTTTAAAAAACCCTCTTTGATTCATATCATTTATAATATCAGCTAAATACAATATAATATCGTCAGTAACCTGAGCTACTGGATAATCCTTCACATAAGCTACATCATATACTTTATTTGATTTATACTGACCTTCATATAGAGGTTTGAGCACGGATACTATTTCTATAGATGTAAATAAAAGTACAAAAATAATAGATAAAACTAAAACAATATAGTTTAATGTCTTCATGAATATCTCTTTTCATTATTTATAAAATTTTTCTATAGCTCTAATTAAAAATAAAAAACTCTTTCCAATAAATGAAAATTTGCTAATGTTCCCAAGAAATCTTGCTTTATTCACAATAAAAAATATTATTTTTTAATTAAATCTCAAATCTTCAAACAGTTTTAAATTTCTATATGTATATCTAAAGTTTTTTGTTTATCAATTGTTAGCTAACTCTATTTTATATCAATTGTTTAATTGTAACAATTATTGTTTTATTATTATTAAAATAATTTAAATTTATATCTATTGCAGAAAAAATTTTATTAATCTTCAACCGCTGCTATGTAAGGCAGATTTCTATACTGCTCTTTACAGTCTATTCCATATCCAACTATAAATTTATCTTCTATGCTGAATCCTACATAATCCGCTAAAACATCGCATTTTCTTCTTTGAGGTTTATCTAAAAGTGTACATATTTTAAGTGATTTTACATGTCTTGCCGCTAAGTATTCTCTTAAATAATTAAGAGTAAGTCCTGTATCTATAATATCCTCTACAATAAGCACATTCATCCCAGTTATATCCATATCTAAATCCTTTATTATTCTAACTATTCCAGAGCTTTCAGTAGACATTCCATAGCTTGATACCGCCATAAAATCAAGTGTTACAGGAAGATTTATTTCCCTGATTAAATCTGATACAAAAACGCAAGCTCCTTTTAGCACTCCTATAACAAAAAGTTCTTGACCTTCATAATCTTTTTCAATTTTGCTTGCTATTTCCTTTACCTTTAATTCAATTTCTTCCTTTGATATCATAACCTTTGAAACATTCATTATTAAAACCTCCAAAATTAGTATACTACTCTAATAAATAATTTAATTATAAGATAAAATATTGAAATTATAACTATTTCAATAACAAAGATTATCTATAATTCTCACTCAGCTTGACTTATCCATAAAAAAAGCTCTGTCACGTAGCATTATATTCTGCACGTGCAGAGCTTTGTAAATTAATTCTAGCACACATTAATATTTAATTTAAAGAGGTAATATTATATTTAACACTTTTATAATTTTTCTTTTCCCATTTCTTCAAAATTCATCAGTATAATTTCACTTTCTAAATACCTTGCAAAAGTATAGATAGTATCAGAAAGTCTGTTTACAAATTTAATTAAATCTGGGCTAATCTCTTCTTCATGAGCTAAATCAAGAATTCTTCTCTCAGCTCTTCTACATACCGTTCTAGCTACATGTAAAGCAGCAGAAGCATGAGAAGTACCTGGAACTATAAAGGCATCTACTTTGTCTATTTTCTTTAAATATTCATCTATCCATCCCTCTAGGGAAGTTACATGTTCAAGAGTTATTCTGTTTTTAAAATTTTCTCCATTTGTAGTTGCAAGTTCTCCTGCTACAAAAAAAAGTTTCTTTTGAATTTTGAATATCTTTTCACTTACATCCTTATCTTCAATAAAATTTCTAGCAAATCCCAGATGAGAGTTTAGCTCATCAATAGTACCATAGGATTCTACTCTAATAGAATTTTTCTTTACTCTAGTACCGTCATATAGTGATGTTTCACCTTTATCTCCAGTTTTCGTATAAATTTTCATTTTCCAGCCTCCTAAGCTATATTATTTTTCCAAATATGAAGTATAATAAGATTTATATTATATATATCCAAAATATTCTTTTTAAAAATAAATTATTTGGAGGTTATATCATGTCAAAAGTCGAACATGGTGCTAATCTATTTGAGCTTGCATCGAAATATGGTTTTAATATAGATGAAATTATGGATTTCAGTTCAAATATCAATCCTTTTGGCGCTAGTCCAAAAGCACTTAGCGAGATTTCAAAAAAACCGAACCTAGTTTCTATTTACCCAGATCCTTCGTATACTGAATTAAAGCAAGCTATTAGCACTTATACTCATGCAGCAGAAGACAATATTCTGCTTGGCAGTGGAGCTACAGGTCTAATTTCAGGCTTTATAAAATATGTACATCCTCAAAATTCTATGATTTTATCACCTGCCTACTCAGAATATAAAAGAGAGCTAACAAAAATAAGCTCAAATATTTTCGAGCTTTTTTTATCTGAAAGCAATGAGTTTAAGCCCGATATAGCTTCAATAATAGATTATGCAAATTCAAATAAATGTGACCTAATAGTTATTTGTAACCCAAATAACCCTACTGGAAGCATCTTAACTTCTGAGGAAATAAAACAAATACTTCAAAATACAGATGCTTACATTTTAGTTGATGAAACCTATATTGAATTTACAGACCAAAGCATCTACTCTAGCAGTGTTTTAGTCGATGAATTTTCAAAGCTATTTGTCATAAGAGGTACAAGCAAATTCTTCTCTACTCCTGGCATAAGGCTTGGATACGCATTATCGAGTGATTCCAATATAAAATCCTATCTTCAGAGTGATATGAATTTGTGGAGTATAAATATATTTGCAGATAGAATGGGACAGCTTATGTTCTTAGATGAGCAATATCAAGCTGAAACCTTTGAGCTTATTGAGGCTGAAAGAAGCTTTATTTTTAATGAGTTATCTAAAATAAACCAGCTAAAGGTATACCCTTCTAAAGGGAACTTCATTCTATCAAAAATTTTAAATCCAAAGCTAACAGCTTACGAGTTATATCAGGCTCTGCTTCCTTATAAAATAATAATAAGAAATTGTTCTAATTTTCCTGGATTAGACGATAGCTATTTTAGAGTTTGTGTACTTAAACCAGAGGAAAACAAGCTTCTTATAGAAAAACTTAATGATATATTTTCAAAATAAATTTAAGGAGACTTTAAAATGCATGATTATTTTAAGCAAATAAAACACCATTTTAAGAACTTCGAGACAAATATAATAGACCATGACAGTGCATTAGAATCATCAGTTTTGATTCCACTTCTCAATATCGATGATACCGTATATGTACTTTTTCAGGTCAGATCAAAGAATATATCTGCTCAGCCGGGAGAAATCTCCTTTCCTGGAGGAAAAAAAGAACTCTCTGACATTAATTTTATGCAAACAGCTATAAGAGAAACCTGTGAAGAGCTAGGTATAGAAGCTGGGGACATAGAAATAATTGCAGAAATGAATACCTTTGTTGCTCCATTTAATATAATAATTCATCCTTATCTTGGGATAATCAAGGATTTTTCGAAAATTAATATAAATGAAGATGAAGTCGACCACATTTTTTTAGTTCCATTATCTTATTTTTTTGAAACAAAACCTGATATTTATAATTCTAAAGTGTCCATTATTCCAGATGAAGATTTTCCCTTTAATTTACTCACTAAGGGTGAAAACTATGATTTTAAAACTGGAAATTATAAAATATTTTTTTACAATTACAACGGTTACATAATCTGGGGTATAACAGCAAAAATTATGAATGATTTTATAAAGCAATGTAGCAGATTAGATTGTAGCTTAGATACAGCAGCTAAAGGAGGAATTTGATATTGGAAAAACGTAGCTATCTTCCAGAGATTGCAGCAACTTTAATGGCAACTATTTTCGGTATGAGCTTTATGTTTTCAAAATTAGCACTTGCAAATCATACACCCATAGAGCTAATTGCTCATCGTTTTTTACTAGCCTTTCTTATTATGAGCATACTGGTACTTTTTAAGGTTATAAAAATCGACCTAAAGGGAAAAAATATGAAAAATTTATTTTTGTTAAGCTTTGCTCAGCCAATCTTGTATTTTATTTTTGAAAGCTATGGCATAAAGTATTCCGCATCCTCTCAGGCTGGGATTATGATTGCCCTTATTCCAGTGTGCGTAGCTATTCTAGGAACTATATTTCTGGGAGAAAAAAATACTAAGCAGGAAATTTTCTTCATACTTTTATCTGTAGCTGGTGTTGTATATATAGCTTACGGAAAACAGGTTGATGAAAGCTCAAGTCCTATAGGCATTATCTTACTTTTAGGAGCTGTAATTTCGTCTTCTGTTTATAGCATTATTTCAAGAAAAATCTCTGGGGAATTTACCTCATCAGAGAGAACATATTCTATGATGCTATATGGAGCTTTAGTGTTTAATGCTATAAACCTAGCTACACACATAAATAACGGTAATCTAAATCAATATTTTACTCCATGGTCAGATCCAGCATTTGTTACAGCTTTGCTATATCTCGGAATAGTATCTTCGATAATCGCTTTTTTCCTATCCAACTATAGCCTCACGTATCTAGAAGCATCAAAAGCATCAGTTTTTGCAAACTTAGCAACTGTTGTCTCTATAATAATGGGTACAGTTTTTCTAAAGGAAAGCTTCTCAATTAACCAAATAATTGGTTCACTCATGATATTAGTAGGCGTATTCGGAACTCAGTACACTAATATAATGCAAACAAAAAACAGGACCGCGTAGTCCTGTTTTTTGTTTGCTATTTAATTTCCGATAGTGGTTTTTCCTCTATAAGCTTTGCTTTTACTATTAATCTTTGTTTATTCGAATACATTGGATGGCATGTTATAAGTGTAATTGTAGGCACATCCAAATCTGGTTCTAGAACGTGAATATCAGTTGGCTTTACAATCAAAATGTCATATACCTCATATTTTTGCTGAGTTGTCTTTGTCTTTATATAAACTTCATCTAGCAGTCCAAGCTCTCCTAGCCTATTAAAAAATCTTGAAAAGGTATGGCTTCTATGACCTGCAAATGCAGCATTCCCAATTTGTCCTGGCATAGGCGTTTCTTTCATATGTCCTATTGCCTGAAGCAAAACCTTTTCAGTAGTTCCTTCCATTAACGGGAGCGTTAGTTCAATCCTCGGGATATGGATTATCCCTATAACAGAGCCTATATCGATTTTGCTATTGTCATTTGAGTTTATATCTACAATTACAAACTCGCCTTCTTTTAAAGGCTCTCCCTCATCGGTGGAGGAAACAGTCTGAAAGGTCTCTTCAAAATCCCTTATCATCTCATCTTGTTTATTTTTATTGTAGATATTTCCTCCAATAGGAATCAAAATCAAAATAAGGCCTAATATTATCAGTATCAAGGATATCTTCTTTTTCATAGTAAACGCTCCTCGTATAGTAAATACTACAGAAATCATCTGCTAAGCAATCACTTTTTATTAACTAAATTATACCATAGCTTAGTCAGTTATTTTAAATATTCCTGCTCATATCCATACATAAAAGCTTTTTTATTTAGCTCTACAAATTTAGCAGGTAGATATTGTTCAAAGGTTTTAAACCAAGTTTCAACAGAAATATCCATATATCTAGCAGCAATTCCTAAAAGCAATATATTTGCTATTGCTGGATTTCCCATTTTTGCTCCTGTTGCAGTAGCATCAAGAGATATCACCTCAGATTTTTGCTTCATATTTTCTAGCACATCCTCAGGATATTCTTTATCTCCTTGCTGAACTAAAGTCGGAGCTATTTCATACTCATTTATGATAGCTATAGAGTCTTTTTGCTTTAGCATATGCTTCCATCTTTTAGATTCTAGCTTTTCAAAAGCAATGAGTATATCTGCATCTCCTGGAGCTATATTTGGAGAGTGAATTTTTTCACCCATCTTAACACTTCCCCATATAGTACCACCTCTTTGAGATAAACCAATTACGTCATTTGTTTTGACATCAAGTCCTGATAAAAAAGCAGCTTGTGATATTATTTGAGTAGTTAGAACAAGCCCTTGTCCGCCTACTCCAGCTAAGATTAAATTTTTATTTTTCATGGCTACCTCCTTGCTCTACTTCGCTTCTTTTTATTGCATTTACTGGACAAACCTGAGCACAAATAGAACATCCTACGCATTGATTTTTGTCTATAGATGACTTGAGTTTTTCAATTCCCTCATATTTTTTCATTCTAAGTGGAGGGCAATTAGTTTTTATACAAGTTTTACATCCTATACAAATATTAGGGTCCACATAAAAATGAGGCTCTTTGATTTTAAATTTAAGTGCGCAAGGTCTAGATGTAATAACTATAGAAATTCCAGGTCTTTTTATGGCTGCATTAATAACTTCCTTGGCCTTAGGATAATCAAACTGATCTATTCTTTGAATATCATCATAGCCCATAGTTTTTAAAAGCTCATCTATACTTATATCTTGCCCTACATTATCTCTATGCTTTGAACTTGCTGTAGGCTGTCCACCAGTCATAGCAGTTGTTCCGTTATCAAGCACTAGCATAGTTATATTTTCATCACCTTTAAGCTGGTATCTAAGATTTGCAAAGCCTGTAAGTCCACTATGAAAGAAAGTTCCATCACCTATAACTCCAACTACAGGTCTTTCATCTCCTATTTTATCCATGGCAAGCCTCATACCTTTAATCATTCCAAGAGAAGCTCCCATGCTTATGTTGGTTTTTAAAACTTCAAAAGGATATAAAATACCCATGGAATAACATCCAATATCCCCTACTACTAAAGCCTTAGCTTTTTTAAGTATGTCAAATACTGGTCTGTGTGGACATCCAGAGCAGAAAAGTGGGCCTCTAGAAATTGTTTCTTCCACCTTAGCTACCTCATATTTCGTTTCATTAATAAGCCCAGCATCTTTAAGTCCTTTTTCAATTACATCTATATTCAATTCACCTGTAAATGAGAACCATTTTTTACCTTCACAAGATATGCCTTCAATTTTTAATTCATTCTCTATAAAAGGCATCATTTCTTCAATAATCACTATACGAGCATATTTTTTTGAAAGCTCTTTTATTTTATCCATAGGTAAAGGATAAACCATACCAAGCTTAAGCACGCTAAGCTTATCTGTTACTTCCATCAGGTTTTCATAAGCCAACCCTGAGGTAATAATAAGTACATCGTCACTTACATGGTTTAATTTGTTAACGTTTGCCTCATTTGCCCATTTTGATAGCTTTTCAATTCTTTCTTGCATATTAAATTGAGCTTTAAAGGTATATGGAGGTAGCATACAGTATTTTGCAGGATCTTCTTCAAATTTGTTGCTTGGAACTTCTTTTCTTTCCTCTAGCTCAACAACGCTTCTGCTGTGACAGAGTCTACTAGTAATTCTAAGCATCATAGGCAAATTATATTCTTCACTTAACTCAAAAGCTAACTTTGTATAGTCTTTCGCTTCTTGAGAATTACTCGGATCTAAAATAGCCATATTAGCAAATTTTCCAAGTATACGGTTATCTTGCTCATTTTGAGAACTAGCCATTCCTGGGTCATCCCCAGTAACTAATAAAAATCCTCCATTTAAATGAGTTTGAGTAAAAGTCATAAGTGGATCCATTGCGATATTTACACCTACGTGCTTCATGGACACCATACTTCTCACTCCACCCATAGAGCTTCCTATAGCGACTTCTAGAGCCACCTTCTCATTAGTAGAAAACTCCGCATAAATTTCAGGAAATTCTCTAACATGCTCTAGCAATTCCACCGTCGGGGAACCTGGGTAGCTTGCTGCGACTTTTCCACCCGCTTCATAAAACCCTCTTGCTATAGCAGCATTACCTGACATAACCTGTTTTTCAATTGGCATTTTTATCACTCCTGTTCTTAAGCTTTATCTATTAACCTACATAAAGAAATTACCCCATTAGGAATATTATTAACCATATTGTTTTAATATGTTCATAAAATAAATATTTCGTGGCTGTTTTCAAAATCGTATTGAGGGTAAATAAATGAGGTAATAGTGTTTTATAATATTATATTTTTGAATGGAGGCTAAAACTATGAAAAATGCAACAGAAATTCTAAAATATGCAATGAATATGGAAAGAAAGGCTCAAGAATTTTATAACTTCTACAAAGACAAGGTTTCTAGCAAAAAAATCAAGGAACTCTTTGAAGGCTTAGCATCAATGGAAGAAGAGCACTACAGCATTTTAGAAAGACAGCTAGACTCCCTTGAGAAAAATAACAGCTTTACTGAAATCAACTTAAATGAAGCTGATGGAGAAAGTATCATTCAAAATAAAACTAAAGATTTAGAGCATGTTGATTTTGAATATGATTTATCTGATTTACCAATACTTAGAATGGCTTATGCTATGGAAAATGACTTTGCTACTTTCTATGAAAAAGCATTAGAGCAAACTGAAGATGAGCAAGCAAAATATTTATTAAGCACTCTTGCCAAATGGGAAAGAGAGCACAGAGATTCCTTTGAAGAGGAAGTTAAAAATGCTATGCAATCTACTTGGTTTTCACAAAGCTTCTATCCATTTTAACGAAAAACTCCTAGTCATTCGACTAGGAGTTTGTTAGTTTTTGTTTGATTGCAAAAATTGCTGCTTGAGTTCTATCTTGAAGATCTAGCTTTCTAAGAATACTTGAAACATGGTTTTTAACAGTTTTTTCACTGATTACTAAATGATCTGAAATATCTTTGTTACTCATACCTTCAGCTATCAGAAGAAGAACTTCGTACTCTCTTCTCGTAAGTGAGTCTACCCCTGATTTTATGTTTCTACTTACTCTTTGTCTGTTGATTTCTTTAAACAGCTCTCCTGCAAGATTAGGATGAATATAGCTTCCTCCATTATAAACAGCCTCAATAGCCTTTACAAGTGAATCCGTTTCAGCATCTTTAAGCATATATCCATTTGCCCCTAGGTTCAAAGTCTCAATTAAATACTCTCTAGTGTCGTATACTGTAAGCATTATTATCTTAGTTTCAAAATCCATCTGCTTCATTTTCTTAAGGGTTTCTATACCGTTCATATTTGGCATATTAATATCTAAGAGTACAATATCTACTGGGTTTTGCTCTATATAATCCAAAGCCTCATATCCGTCTGCCGCTTTAAAAACTACTTCGAAGTTGTCTTCCATCTCAAGAATTTTTGTCAAACCCTCTCTCATTAAGGCGTGATCATCAACTATCATAATTTTTATTTTATTCATTTGGCTCCTCCTCATTAGGTATACTAAACATAATTTTAGTCCCTTTTCCTACTACAGATTTTATTGTTATTGAACCATGAGCTATTTCTGCTCTTTCTTTCATAGAAGAAAGCCCAAAAGACTTATCTTTGGCTTCCATAAGGCTGTCGGCATCAAAGCCTTTTCCATCGTCAGAAACACTGCCATTTATAGAGTCCTGTCTAACGTCCATACGTATAACGACATTTTTCGCTCCAGAATGCTTTATTATATTATTTAGAGATTCTTGGACAATCCTATATACGATTAGCTTGTTTAAGGAATTGAATATTGGATAATCAGAAATTTTCTTTATCTCAATTGCAATATTCTTTTCATAACTCATATCCGCAGCCATACGCTCAATCGTAGGAATAAGACCAACCTCATCTAAAGATATAGGTCTCAAATCGTACATTATACCTCTGATTTCTTTTAAAACTGCTCTAAGCTGTGTTTTGATGTCCTTTAGTTCATCCTCTATATGTATATTGCCTCTTTTTAAAAGCTTCTCAACAATCTCTGTTTTTATCACCAAAGACGCAATATTTTGAGCCGGACCATCGTGAATATCTCTTGCAATTCTCCTTCTTTCCTCTTCTTGAGCCTTGATAATCTTCATTCCGATTTGAGTTTTATCCTCTAAATTACTTATTGTTTTTCCTAAATCCACTAAATCTGATACCAGAAAATCCATTACAGATTTCATTTTAGACATTAGACTTTCAGCTTGCTCTACTATTTCATAATTTTTTTTAAGTCTGATTTCTAGCTGATTACGCTCTCTAATAAGATTTTGTTCCTCTTCTCTTTTTAAAAGAAGCTGAACTTGCTTATCTTTAGCTTCATTATAAGCTTTTCTAATATCACTCTCAGAATATTCTCCTATATTTTTGCTTACTAAAAAAAGTTTTTGCCTGCTTTCCTTTTCTTCCTTAGTAAGCTTCTCTGCCTCTTTTATTACAACTAGAACCTTTGCTTTAAATTTTTCTATTTCTTGAAGAATTAATTCGCATTCCTTTAAAACGTTTTCAGAAATATTGAATATCTCTTCCTGTCCACTTTGAATAGATAAAATGACATCATTTATTACTTTGTCCAAACTCTTAGGAGAAAACCCTGACTCATTCATAACCTTCTAGCCCCTTAAATTATTATAAATATAATATACAGTTTTTTCTACAAATTGCTATATAGAATTTAGCTAAATTGCAAAAAAAGAGCATATAGCCCTTTATTTTTACATGTCTAGTAGTTCTTTTTTCTCAGTTTCATTTAGAACTTGTACTAAGTCTAATATTATAACCATTCTTTCTTCTAGCTTTCCTATACCTTCAATATATTTTTTATCCTCGCCTGCAATAATAGCTGGAGTTTCTTGAATTTGACTATCGTCCATTGTTATAACTTGAGAAGCATCATCAACCATAAATCCAACAAGCTTATCCTCAAGATTAAGAACCAAAACTCTATGAGCTACATTAGCTGTTTCCTCAGGCTTTGAAAATCTCTTTTTAAGGTTTATAATAGGAGTAATTTCTCCTCTAAGATTTATTATACCTTCCACAAAGTGAGGAGTATTAGGAACCTTAGTCACCTCAACGAATTCAGTCACTTCTTTTACTCTCATAATATCAATGCCATATTCCTCTTCGTCAAGTTTAAAAACTACATATTTTCTTTCAGCCATCCTAAGCCCTCCTTAATTTTTTTGAATTTTAATACTATCTAGCTGTTGTCTTAGATTATTCTTAAATCTATTTACGTATTCTTGCCTTAAATTTTTCTGCTCTTGCTTTTCTATGTCATTCAAACCTTCTTGCTTAGATTTCTTTGAAAGAAAGTTTATTCTTTTTACCAATTCTTCTTCCGACATGGTTCACCTCTTACTCATTAATTTGGAATTTTATACTTCATTTTATTTTTTTCATCACTTAAGAACTCTATTATACCATTTTTAAGCGTATTTAAATTGTTTTCTATGTCATTTTCTTGCATATGTGCAATACTTATTCGAAATTCATTTTCAGCTTTAATATTATAATAAAATAAGGGTCCCTCAAGAATCTTAACTCCTTTTGACTCCAAGAAAGTTTTTAAGTCAATTGAGCTATAGTCCTTTGGAAGTGCTGCAAAGAAATTCACACCTCCTGAAGCCTTTCTAAAAGTTAATATATCAGAAAAATTACTATCTATATACTTCTTCGCAATTTTAAATCTAGATTCATAAACCTTTTTTATGATATCCAAATGATTTCTCCACCCGAAAAAAGTCATGTAATAATATAGTGAAAGCTGAGTAAAGCTCGATGTAGATATATCCATAGAATATTTTATTCTACTTATTATATTTCTAACGTGAATAGGCATTTCCATAAAACCTATTCTAAGCCCTGGCATCAGTATTTTTGAAAAACTCTTAATATATATTACCCTGTTTTCTTCGTCATAAGCTCTAAGAGGTTTTATTTTAGTATTATTAAAATCAAAATCACTCATATAATCATCTTCTATTATCATAAAGTCAAACTGCTTAGCAAGATTCAGTATCTCTTTTTTCTTTTTTTCGCTATAGCATACACCTGTAGGGTTTTGATAATTGGGCATGGTGTATAATATCGAAGGTTTAATTTTTTCCAGCTTCATTTTTAGAATGCCTATATCAATTCCATCGTCAAGTACAGGAATCCCTACGACCTTTACTCCATGCTCTTTGAATACATCAATTGCTCCTGGATAACTAGGCTCTTCAATAAACACGACATCCCCATAATTAAGTATAGAATTTACAATTATATTTATTCCTTGCTGGGCTCCAGATATAATCTGTATCCTATCTGGCCCACTTTCTATAGATAAACTCTTCATATAATCACAAAGGCTCATCCTAAGTGGCTCATATCCTAAGCCTTCGTGATAATCAAATAAAGTCTCCCCTTCTTTTTCAATAGCAATAGCCACAGCCTCTTTAAATTTATCGACCGGAAACATATTAGCTTGAGGATTTGCAAGATCAAATCTAACAGCTTTTAACACTTCCTTTGAGGTAGAAGCTTGAGGATAAATATAAGATCCGCTGCCTTCTTTTTTATATATATATTTCTCTTTTTCAAGCAAATCATAAGCTTTTACGGATGTAGATATATTAATGTTTAAAAAAGCACTCATTTCTCTTAGAGGCGGAAGCTTCTCAGAAGCTTCTATCTTACTATTCTCTATCAGATTTTTAATATGCTTATAAAGCTGGATATACTTTGGTCCATTTTCCTTTTTAAAATCAATTCTAAATTTTTCCATAGCTACCTCTTTATATATCCATAGTATTTTTCTTAACTAATATAGCTTACATTATATGATAAATAAAAAAAATAATCAAAAATTGCTAAGTTAGTCATAAATTATCTCTATCATAAAATAAATTCAGTACGAAATTAAAAAAGCCTGCCATCATTTTACGAGGCAAGCTTAAATAGTATGATTATTAACCTTCTTGAATATATTCTCTTTCAAACATATCGCATTTATTAGTAGTGCATCTTTCATTTATGCAATGAATGCAAGTAATAAATCCGCACTTTCTTTGCGAAGCAAATCCTTTAATTTCTTTTTTATCAGTTGTTTTACCTACTTTGTTTTGCATTGTCATGCTATGCACCTCCATAATAAAATAATCTGTTTGCAATTTTATAATCCTATAATATCATTTGCATTTATATCTGTCAATGCATAATCTAACATTCATAAAATCATTTTTGTGTTTTTAAAAACATTTTCCTGAAATATCCATTCGTGTTTTTATCTTTATTTTTCAACATTTTTGAGATTTTTTGCATGTTTTTTTGCAATAATTAAATACGAAGTTATGAAAATTTCATTTTTAAAATTGCATTTTGCAGGATTTTTTGACATAAAAAATACTCCAAATCTCAATTATGGTTCTAGTTGAGTATGGAGTATATCTAAAACTAATTTTTAAAAGTATGAATACAAAACCCAGGATGCCGTCATTGCCCAAATTCAATACCCGAGATCAACCCAGGTGGGTACTTTGTTGTTAATTTCAGAAGTCCTTCTTCAGGCATTTCTTCCACTACCAAACTATAAAGTTCCCGTATAAAATATGTCGGTTGAATTTAAAGCTGATAAACGAACACCCCAGGTTCTATATATATTATTATACTACAAATTACGTTTGTGTTAAATACAAATAATTAAGAGCTTTGTCTTTCAATCAATGTATGTGGTAAAATGATATATTTTTCCTCTACATCTTGATTATCGATTAATTTTACAATGATTCTTGCAGCCACTGCACCCATATCATAAATAGGCTGTTTTATAACTGTTAGCGAAGGTCTAATCATAGAAGCTATTCTAGTGTCGTCATACCCAGCTATAGAAACGTCCTTTGGCACATTAATCCTGTTATCAAGAAGTGCATTAAGGGCACCAACTGCTAGCTCATCACTCGATGCAAATATAGCCTCTGGTATATTTCCTTTTTCTATCAGCATCTCTACTATCCTATATCCAGATTCATTAGTCGAATCACCCTGAAGCACCAAGCTCTTGTCTAAATCAATTCCAGAATCCTCGAGAGCTTTTTTGTAGCCTTTATATCTTTCTGAATCCTCAATATTATCTTCCACTGATGCTCTTAGAAAAGCAATTTTTTTCTTCCCTTTGTTTATGAAGTAGTGAGTCATATCATAAGAAGCTTGCTTATGGTCGATTCCAATCGAATATACGTCAAAATCTTTAGCATTTTTACTAATATAAACTGATGGAATTTGGCTCTCCTTAACCAAGTCTATTTGTGGCTTTTCTAGTTTTTCACTCACAAATATAATACCTGCAACTGCTTTAGATTTAAGAAGGTTGATATATTTAAGCTCCCTTTCTGATTCTCCATAGGTATTACAAAGAAATATATCATATTCGTACATTCTTCCTATTTCTTCAATTCCACTAAGTAAATCTCCTACAAACAAGCTCGATATATCAGGAACTATAACTCCTATAATATTGCTTTTTTTTGTAACCAAGCTTCTTGCTACTGGATTTGGAACATATCCAGTTTCTTTTATCACTCTAAGTACTTGATCTCTAATGTCACTGCTTACAGGCTTAGAATTATTAATTACTCTAGACACTGTAGAAATAGAAACACCAGCCATCTTTGCGACATCTTTAATTGTTACTGCCATTTTTTCCCTCCCCCAATCGTATCGATTAATAATTTACAACCTATTATTACCCAAAAGCTGAGCCTCTAGACGATAAATCGGTAATTTTTGTGCCATAAATCTTTTTTCATATTCAGTTAATATAAGCCTTTCATCATCTGGTTCAAAATCCTTAGAGTGCAAATCTAAATCTACTGATATCAAGCTGTCTTTTCTTGCGCTTAACTCAAGTAAAGTAAATTCAAAAAGGTTTCTGTTATCTGTTTTAAATATTAAGCTTTTGCTTTCATTTAAAACCTCAGTATATTTACTTAAAAAACATCTGCTAGTCAATCTTCTCCTATGATGTCTAGCTTTAGGCCAAGGATCTGAAAAATTAAGATATATTCTGCAGACATCACCCTTAGCAAAAAAATTCTCTATTTTACTAGCGTCAAAGCTTACAAATTTTATATTATCTAGATTTTCTTCGGAGGCCTTTGTTACTGCCTCTAACAAAAGGGCATCATTTTTTTCAATCCCTAAATAATTTACTTCAGGATTTCTCCTAGCTAGCTCTAATAAAAATCCACCCTTACCACAGCCTATTTCAAGCATTAACGGCTGATTTTTAGTATATGCTTCTTTTATATCCAGCTTTGTAATCGAGCTTAAATCAATATAGGTTTTTCCTTCAAATACTGACAATTTTTCTTTGTAATTTTTAGCTTTCCTATACCTCAAGATTGACCTCCTTTATAATATAACAATATTTTTATTGCAAAATGGGCTACTTTATAATAAACTATCTTCGAAGAACTCATAGTGTTGATTTAGGAGGATTGAATTTATGATTTATGAAACAATAAGAACTATCATTGCAGAGCATCTTGGTATAAATGAAAGTAAGATATCACTTGATACATCTATTAATGAAGATCTCGAAATAGATTCTCTAGATGCTGTTGAAATCATTATGGCCATTGAAGATGCATTCTCTATCGAAGTAGACGAAGAAGCTATCGAGCAATTTACTACGGTTAGAGAAATGGTAGAATATGTAGAAGCTCATCAATAAGTAGGCGTCAACTCTTTAACCAGCTCTCTCATATCATGAGGGAGCTCTGATTTTATATAGATGATTTCAGATTTTCTAGGTGAATAAAATCCTAGCTCAAAGCAATGAAGAGCTTGTCGATTTAATAAACTCATATCTCCACCATATAGCTCATCTCCCACAAGGGGATGCCCTATATGAGAAAAATGCACTCTTATCTGATGCGTTCTACCTGTTTCCAATGATATTTCAAGTAGTGTTGCTTGCTTTAGTTTATCTATAACCTTATATCTAGTTACTGCTCTTTGTCCTTTTTCTGAAACCATTCTTCTTATACCATCTTCACTTTTATCTATTGGAAGGTCAATTACTCCGCTTTCCTTCTCTAAATGCCCACTTACAACAGCATAATATTTTTTTCCCATCTCGTGCATTGCATCATCTTTAGTAAGTATACTATGGCAGTAGCTATTCTTTGCTACTATTAAAATTCCTGACGTATCCCTATCTAGCCTATTTACGAATCTAATCTTAGAATTTATTGACTTATCCTTAAATAGCTTAATCAGTCCATTGGCAAGAGTACCACTTTGATGTCCTTTAGTCGGATGAACCACCACAAAAGGCTCTTTTTCTACAACCATCAAATCTGCATCTTCATAAAGTAGTTTTATATCCATATCTTCAGCATCGTACTCATTTGCTTCATACGGCAAATTAATTTCTATTATATCTCCTATATTTACAAGCTCATGCATTTTGTAAAATTTTTTATTTACAAATATCTGCTTATCTTTTTTCAAAGAGTATAGTAACCTAAGAGATATTCCCATATCATTTAGGAGTATTTGCTTTAGGGTGTCGTTTCTCGATTCATTTTTCCATACTAATTTATTATATTGCTGGTTATTAAACCACATATTTAAACTCCTTTAGCATTCATATATTAATTCTATTCTTTAGCTAAATCACTGCTTGTTATTATGTATAGAGATTCTTTATATATTTATAGTAAAACTCTAAACATTATAATTGGCTTTGCATACAAAGTCAAATTATAATATGATGTATATGTAATTACAATTATTATATATTAACTGGACATTTACTTAAACCTAATTTTCCATCGCAATATCTAAATTTGAGACAGGAGCGATACGATTGAAGCGAAAAATAATTATTACGTATAACTCATATGATCGTTCTATAAGAACAGCTAAAATACTGCGTACCAAGCTAGCATCTGCTGGCTTTGAGGTTTTAGAAAAGCCTGACCCTGAAGCTGAGCTATTTATAGCCATAGGAGGAGATGGATCCTTTTTAAAAACACTTCACGATTATGATTTTCCAGAGGTACCGATTATCGGTATAAACACAGGTCACTTAGGCTTTTTTCAAGAGATTATGCCTCCCCAAATAGACAACTTTATAGATGCCTATATAAATAAAAGATATACTATCCAAGAGATTCATCCTATAGAGGCATTAATCTGCACTAGAACTAGCTGTGTTGAGCTACAGGCTATCAATGAATTCGTAGTCAAAGGTGACAAAAGTAGAACTATTCATTTAAACCTCAGCGTAAATACTAACTTTATAGAATGCTTTAGTGGAGATGGAGTTATTTTATCTACTCCCACAGGTTCTACTGCATATAATTATTCCTCAGGAGGAAGTATAGTTGACCCTAGCTTAAAGCTCATACAAGTAACACCTTTATCTCCTATAAATACAAATGCTTATAGATCCTTTACCTCTAGCATAATCCTACCCTCTGACGCAATAGTAAAAATCAGCCCTGAATATAGGTTTGAGGACTCTTTGGTATTTGTTACAGACGGAATAGAGCATAGATATAATCAAATAGTAGACCTTACCTTTCAGACCTCTACTATAAACATCAAGCTGCTTAGACTTGGGGGATATGAATTCTGGAGCAAGGTAACAGAAAAGTTTCTGTAAAGAATCAGAAAGGATGATAAAAATGAAAATAGGTGTAATAAGCGATACCCATGGAAGTCTTTATTTTTTTGAAATGGCAATGAGCTATCTTAAAGATTGCGATAAAATAATTCATGCAGGCGACATATTATATCACGGTCCTAGAAATGATATCCCTGGAGGATACAATCCAAAGGAGCTTGCTGAAAAAATAAATGCACTAGATAATATTGTATTTGCCAAAGGTAATTGCGATAGCGATGTTGATCAGATGGTTATAAATCACCCTATCCAGAGTCCCTATACAGTTCTTGATGCGGATAATCTAAATATATTGATTACCCATGGCTATACTAAATCAAAAGAGGATATGATTGAAGAGGCTAAAAAGTTTAAAGCCGATATTTTAATCTATGGACACACTCATAAAAAGGAGCTTACAAAATACGATTCCTTAATAGTATTAAATCCTGGAAGCACTTCTATTCCAAAAGATGGTTCAAGATCAGTTGCTATCATATATTCAGGTAAAATAGTTCTAATTGATATAGAAAACAATGGAAGTATTCTGAGCGAGCTGTATATTAAATAACTTCTAGATTAAAATACACCACTTGATTTAATTAAAAATCACAATTAAAAAAGGACTGCTGAAGACATAATTCATCAGCAATCCTTTAATATTTTATTAATACAATAAAGTTCTTATTGTCACTACAACAAGTTTCTAATTTTAAATAAAACAAGGTTTTTAGGAGCAATTAGCAATACATATAGTTTTATTGGAGAATTCTTATTCTTCTATATTGGTAAGTGCAGTATTTTCACTCATAGCAACTTCATCCTCAGAATCTATAACCCTCATCTTCAAATCAAATCCAGTTTGCTCCTGAAACTGATTTCTTATCGATTCATATTTATCTTTAGCTAATTCCTTGGTTATAAATGAAGATAAAATTACAAACTCAGCGCTTGAAACTCTAAAAGCTAAATCATGCTTATGGTCCATGGTTTTTCTAATAAGCATTGATAGCTTTTTAAGTAAATCGTCAGCTTTATCATACCCTATATCAGAATTTATTTTTTTGAAATTTTCTATATGGAAATTTATAAGGGAGAATTTATACCCATAATTCTTAGATTTATTTAGAGCTTCATTATATCTATCAATAAGATAACGTCTAGTATATAGCTTAGTAAGGCTGTCAACTGTTGATATATTTTTGTAGACTTCCTTTTGAGCCTTAATAAATTTATCTCTAGAGCTAATCTCGGATTCTAGATTCTTTATTTTATATCTTAAATATGATACCTCTTCAAATTTATTCATAACATTAGCAGAATAAGGATAGATATTAACGACTAAGTATTTTGAATTCATTTCAGATAGAACTATTAGTTTACCATCTATTTCTAGAGTAGTATCGTCAAATACTCTTAGATAGTTGATTCTATTTTTTATTTCTAAGGCTATGTCATTTCCAAAAACTTCAGTAAGAGTTTTATCTAGGTAAATATTCGAGCCAAGAATCTCATATATGTTATCAGTTATATACTTTATTTTTTCATCCTTACCTACTAGCATAGTAGCATAAGCGTTCATTTTAGTTTTTGATACTGATATTTTGGAGTTAAGTCTAGCTTTATCTTTTTTTACAGGTATCCCTGTGTAATGACCCAGTTCAATAATTTCATCATAATTAATTTTAGTTCCTATATAAGAGCTTATGCCCTTTGAATAATTAACCTCAAATTTAATTATCCCATCCATATCTGGTGATTCCACAATAATTCTTTTCCTGTTTCTGCTAAAAACTTCCTGCTCATAGGTTATGTCCATGAAATCATCTTTTGACTTAACATCAGGGAAGTACATATTAAATTTATTATTTTTATAAATAATATCTCCAGTTTCATCAAACGAAGCAATCATATAGAAGCTATCTTTAAGCGCAGTATCTAAGTCAAAAGTCATATCCACACCCCATATCTTTTCATTATAAAGCTACTAGGAATATATACCCTTAAAATTATTTTTATAATCAGCTAATTTTTGGCAAAAAAAAGGTACAATTCAAAAGATTGTTCTTCTGCTTTGTACCTTCATGTTCAGTTTATATTGCCTTATCTTAATAGATATCTATAGTTTTTGACTCAGCATTCCATTGTACATCAAATCCAAGATTAGCTAAATCAGTAGTTCTAATATAATCTTCTTTAGTTTCAATTATAGTAGATAGTAATCTAGATAATTGATTTACATTTAGATATGTTGCTCCATTAACATTTTTAATTTCTATTTTGCCTTCAGTAAAATCATTTCCTTTAAAATTTACATATGAACCGTCAAGACTAATTGACAGTGGCATTGGTGGCATTTCAGGCATCATCATCTCATTTAGTTCTTCTTGATTAACTACTTTAACTGAAGCAGGAAGAGAAATTTTTAAATCGCTTACTTTGTTTGATACGCTATTCATAGCAAGTTTTCCATTTCCCATAGGAGTTTTGATATCTAGAACTGCTTCTTGAGAGTATTTTGATTCTTCAAAAGTATCAACTTGGTAGTAAGCGCTTCCTTTGATTGCTGCTTTTGCAGTATCCTTGTATGGAGTAACAAAAGCATCGTACATTGCTAGCATCTCTTGCTTTTCTTCTTCAGTCATTTTAAAATCTGCTGGCATTAAGCTAGAAGGCAGCTTATCCATGTTGTTGAAGATATATCTCATATATGCATCTAATAAGTCAATCATTTTATCAGAATCTAAGTTAAGGGTATATTTATTTCCATCTTGCACCATACCCATATCCATTCCTAAGTCGATTTCTTCTACAAATTTCATAATTTCATCCATAAGTGAAGCACTTATTTCTACATTTTGCTCGTTTGTAATCTTCACAAAATCTTCAGCTATTTCAATATCTTTTTGGCTAGATAGCTTTACAAAAGCAAGAAAAGCTTCTTTATTGATATATAAATCTGCGCCTTTAGTATACATTTTAATTTGAGGAATGGCTGGAGAATTTTCTAGAGCCTCTGTGTTTACCTCAATATAAGTTACCATATCTTTCATGATACCTTTTGATTTAATATCCATTTTGTAATTGATTGAAAATCCATCAGTGGTTTTAAAATTAAGACTAAGATCTTGATCAGACTCTACGCCTTCCCACTGCATTATTTTTTTGTTTTCTTCCCAATATGCTTTTTCAACACTTGTAAAGCCCATAGTTGAAAGCATAATCATTAAAACTGCCATAATTAGTGATAATTTTTTCATTTTTTACACCTCTTTAGATTTGTTTTTTGTCACACTACTTTAATTCTTACATAAATATCCAGCAATGTCTATAGTCACATTTCCCTATAAGCTTTGCAATTGTTCAATCAGGTAAAAATTCTTACCTTTTTAATTCTATTTTTATCCACGTTTTCTATGATAAACTTTATGTTTTTATGCTGTATTACCTCTCCAGTTTTTGGAAGCCTTCCTATTTCTCCAATAATAAAGCCTCCAACAGATTCAAAATCCTCTGATTCCAAATTAATACCTAGCATATCATTTAAATCAGAAAGTCTTGCTGCTCCATTCACAACATATTCATCCTCTTTTATCACTTCAATTTCTTCTTCAGTATCATCATATTCATCGTCTATTTCACCGAAAATACTTTCTACTATATCCTCCATAGTAATTATTCCTGCTACTCCTCCATATTCATCGAGAACAGTAGCCATATGAATTTTATTACCTTGCATTTGCTTGAAAAAATCAGATATCATAATAAATTCAAAAGTGTTAAATGGAGGTCTCATATAGTCTCTCACATCAAAATTAAGCCTATCTGCTTCTCTATCCAAAAAGAATAAATCCTTCGCATAAAGAACTCCAATAATATTATCTATAGTGTCTTCATAAACAGGTAGTCTAGAGAATTTCTCATTTTTGAACATCCCTATAATCTCATCGTAAGTATCCTCAACAGATATTGCTTTTATATCCATTCTCTGAATCATAACGTCAGCTACTCTTAGGTCTCCAAACTCAAAAATATTATAAATCATTTCTTTTTCTTCGTGCTCTAGTACCCCTTCCTTACTAGAAACATCGACTAAAGTCTTTAGCTCTTCTTCTGTAATAAACGGCTTTTTATCATCAGGCTTTCCGCCTAAAATTTTTATTATGAGATTAGTTATTCTCGTAAGTACAAACACTAGAGGAGAAAGCAGTTTAACCAAAAAGTCTATAATAGGAGTAATTCTAAGCGAAAACTTTTCTGAATGCTGAATCGCCAAGTTTTTTGGTGTTACTTCTCCAAATATAAGAACCAAAATTGTCATTATAGCGGTCGCTATACCTACTCCTCCGTTAGGGTACAGCTTTATAGCAAGAGCTGTAGCTATAGAAGATGCTCCAATGTTAACAACGTTATTTCCAATCAATATTGTTCCTATTAATCTATTTGGATCATCCAAAAGCTTTTCAACTCTTTTAGCGTTTTTAACATTTTCCTTAACCATATGCTTAAGCCTAATCTTACTAAGCGATAGCAATGCTGTCTCTGAAGCTGAGAAAAAAGCTGATGCCCCAATCAAAACAATTAAAAATAACCCCTGCCAATAATCAATCGTATCCAAGTACGTTCACTCTCCTTAAATAATTACTTGTCAAAACATATATATTTTTCAACAAAGCCCTCTAGGCCTTGCTCTCTTATATATTCCCACTTAAACATAAAATATTCCTCCAAAAGGTAAAACATCGTCAAAATAACCTTTGCACTATCTTTATCATACTCTGTGGACACTGCAATATTATTAAATCTATCAAAAAATGCTTTTGTATCATCGCTAAATAGCTCATTATAATTGCTGTCCAAAGTCTCTAGCACTCTAATAATACCACAATGAACTCTATTTATATCTTTTTGTTTATTCATAGCCTTATCAATATCAAAAACCTCAGAAATTTCGTCAATGTCTTTGTCCTGTAAAAAATAGCTCAGTGGAACCTCCTTATAGCAGCTTTCTATTTTGCAGCAAAGATGGTCATATATAGTATGTCTTCTATCCATATTTAAAGCAGCTACAAGATTAAATAAATCATTTTTTTGCATAGTATCTGGATACAGCTCCAAATTTGCAAGAGCCTTTGCGCAAATCACATATTTAATTGAATCATTTCTGAAATTCCTTATCCAATTAAAATATTTTTCAGTGTTACCCTCAAGTAGTATTTGTTTATTTTGAAACACTATATCGATAAGCTTTTTAGCTTTATCGCTAGCCTTACTGAATAGCCCTGATAAATCACCATCTTCATTAAGCAGCTGATTCATTAATAGAGCTAACTCGCAAACCTCTTCGTCCGCTTGAGCTTTTGCCAATAGATAAATCATATAGGTTTCTTCCAAAGTAATGTCTGAAAATCCAGCTTTCAAAACATTTTTAAACATATTTTCCCCCTAAAATAGTTAGTTTTGATATAATCAAATTACAACAATATATTTTTCTATATATTCCTATTATAAAGGAGGTATCATGCTATGAAAAGCCTGCTAAATAAAATAAAGGGATTGATATATTCACAGGATGTCATTTCACTACTTGATTCTCATCATGAGATATTAAAAACCATAGCTCAATCTGAAGAATATAAGACAACTTTGATAGAAATGGAAAAAAATCTTGAGTTTTCATACTCAAAGCTAAAAAATCTCTTTACACCTTTGTTAAATTCGTACAATTATCCTGAATCGTCAAATTTTGAAAAGGATTTGTATGAATACGTACTTGCCCTGTCATTTCCTGACAAATTTTCCTATGATAGTAAATTTCTTAATTTGTATAAATTTTTTATGTTAATTCTTAGAGAGCTTTACTCTCAAGAAAAAGATTTAGACGCAGAATCAAATCTTTCAAAATATAAAGTTGAGCTTTTAGATGAAGATGAGTTTTCTCATTACGAATCTTCTGCAGAATACTCAACATTTATCCAGTCATATTACAATCTATATATCTATGAAGCCATGAGGCTAGGATTGGAATTCAAAGGATTTAATACAATTGACCATGTAATTATGATTCATCACTTAGCAACTTTTATAGGCAAGCAAATGACATCAAAGCATGTAGAAATAGATTTAGGGAAGGTTTCAGCTGCCTCAATGGGGCATGATATAGGCAAATTCGGTTGCATAGGCGACGAGGTCTCTAGAGTTCCTTATCTTCACTATTACTATACTGATAAATGGTTTAAGGATAATGCTATGCCTATGATAGGTCATATAGCTACTAATCATTCTGTTTGGGATATTGAGCTTGAAAATCTTCCTATAGAATCCTTAGTTCTTATCTATTCCGATTTTAGAGTAAAAAATGATGCAAAGGGAAAAATGAATATTTTTTCTTTAGACGAATCCTTCGATGTAATTCTAGAAAAGCTAGATAATGTCGACGAACAAAAAACTATCAGATATAAAAGAGCCTATGGAAAGCTCAAAGACTTTGAGAACTATTTATTATCCTTAAATATAGATATCCTAGATGAATCAAAGCCTAAAATAAGTGCAAAGCCCAAGCCTTATGCTTTATTATTTGACCAGGAAATCACTGATAACCTCAAATTTTATTCAATATCTAAAAATATAACCATAATGCATCTGCTTAGAAGTGAAGCTTCACTAACTCATTTGCTGGAATACGCAAGAACAGAGCGCAATCCTCTTAGACTCAGAGAGTATATAGACGTATTTAAGGAATACTCTACTCACCTTTCACAAAAGCAAAAACTACTTATGATGAAATTCTTGTTTGATATGACTGTCCATCATGAAGAAGATATTCGAATAGAATCAGCCACCTTCCTAGGTAAGCTCATATCAAATTTTGATGAAGAATATAGAAAAGAGCTTCCTAAAAATGCCGTTATAGATAATCCAGAAACCAATGCTCTAGAATTATTTTCTCAGTATGCTACAAAAATGATAGAGCCCAATATAAAAACTATTCCTATTCACAAAAAATGGCTCGGGCTTTCTTTTGCTTACTTTATCAAAACAGTGTCCATATATATACCAGATGGCTTAAGAACTGACTTTGAAAATTCATGTGCAAAACTACTAACTAATCACGCAGGTGAAGAAAATCAAATCAAATATTTATTGCTTGCACTTATCAGCATAGAGTTAAGAAATGAAAATACTCTTAATGATGCTTTATTCTTAGCTCTACATTCTATAAAAAGTGAAAATGAAGACATCAAAGCCCTAGCCTTGCTCCTACTAATAGGCTACAGACATAAAATAACAAAAGACAGCGTGCTTTATTCCACAATAGAAGAAAGCCTTCAAAACAATATAGGTAATCTTGACAATATTTCATTTAATTATCTTTCTCTAGAGCTTTCTAAAGCACTTGGCATAAGAGATTTAGAATATCTCTATGAGCAAGCTATGCAAAGCACTAAAAGTAGACTTTCAGAAATATTTTTAAACAATCTCAAAAGTGCTACTTCGTTTATTCAAAAAATCGTACACATTGACATTTTGAAAAAAAATGCCCTCGAAAACATCAACTATATGGGCGCATATACAGCTATGCACTTTTGCAATATTTTAAAGGTCAGCGAAATAGAAATAGTAAGAACAAAAGCTGGGCATTCACTTATTGAGATTTTCCCTCACTTGAATATTGAGCAAAGAAACGATATAGCGATAGAGCTCATACGTTCACTTGAGATGCAAGATTATAAATTTGCAAAGTTCATACCTCATTATCTAGGCGAAATCCTGCTTTACATCTCTCCTAAGGAGTTTGATGAGATATTAGATGATTTTGAAATGAATATTAAGACATCAGAATCAAACATAGTATTTCTTATCTTAAAAACCTTAGGAAGATATATCTCTTTATATAGTAGATATTACGAAAACTATCCTCAAGAAAGCAGGAATTACAAAAGCCTGTTTCGTATAGTTGGAATCCTCATGTGTGCTTTAGTCCACTATGAAAAGAAAGTGAGAAGAGCAGCTTTAGAAGTGATTTCAAAGGATATCTTCGATTGCCTTACTATAGATGAGGCCTTAAAAGCATCCATATTTAAAAAAATGGCTAAAAAAATGTTAACCCTGCTTCCTCCAAAAACAGACGATATCGGTCAGCTCAGCATAGGTTCAAGCATGAATAGAATTTATAGATATATCTGCGAGTACGAGCTTGAAAATGGAGCTGTGGAGTATGAAAACAAAAAAAACATTGCATTCTTCCCTGGAACCTTTGATCCATTTACCTTAGGTCATAAAAGCATCGCAAAAACTATTAGAGATATGGGGCTCGAAGTCTACCTTTCTGTAGATGAATTTTCGTGGTCAAAAAGAACTCAGCCTCACATGATAAGAAGAGAAATAGCCAGAATGGCTGTTGCTGATGAATTTGATATCTATCTTTATCCTAGTAGCATGCCTGTAAACATAGCTAATGACAAGGATGTAGACCACCTTGTAAATAATTTTCCTAATCGAGACGTACACATGGTCACTGGAAAGGATGTAATATACAACGCTTCAGCCTATAGAGGAGATTATAAAATCAGAGAGCTTCCTCATATAGTTTTCGAAAGAGAAGACATGCAGCTTCCTAAAGATGCAAATGAACAAGAGGATTTCAAGCAATATCTAAAGAAACCATATACCTATGTTCAGCTAGATGATGCATTTACTCATATTAGCTCAACTCTTATAAGAAGCTGTATAGACCAAGATAAAGATATTTCAAACATGGTAGACCCTCTTTGTGAAAAGTATATCTACGACAAAGGTCTGTATAAAAAAGAACCTCTATTTAAGTCTGATGCTAAAGAAATAAATAGAAGAGTTGAAATCTACAAGCATCCGCCTAAAACTATAATAGCCAAGCTAGCTCAGAGCTTTGCAGATGTAGATTTGGATAAGCTTTTTGCTTTCATAGATGATGAAAACACAAGATGTATAGCGCTTCTAAACGATCATTCTAGTGAAGTACTAGGTTTTTCAGTATTCAAGTGGCTTCCATCAACTAGCATATATTCAAGATTTGAAGATAAAACTGTATGTGACTTTATTAGAAATGTATATGTAGGTAGAATCGTGCACCTAGGCGGAATATTTGGAAATAAAGAAACAATGACTATACTATTTACAGAAACCCTGACATATTCACTAGGCAAGGACTACACCTTCATGATTTACTCAAATGAAACAATGTCTAGCGAAAATAAAGCTTTAGAAGAAATTATAACGCTTAGTGGCTTTACTCATATTCAGAGTCGAAAATCCATCTACTACGTCAATATGAGCAACCCGTGTACTTTAAACTTGGACCTTGAAAACTTTATTAAAGAGCCGTTTTTAAATAACGATAAAATACAGTCTACTATTGAAAGCACTAGAACAAATCTTCAGACTGCTATTGCAAAGCTCTATCCAGCAAATCTAATTATTCCTTTTGACAATAGGATGTTCAAGGAAAAATTAATTGCTAAAATTTGTGAGGAAAATCAAGTGCCACACACACCTACTGTACCAAGAAAATTAGGTGAAAAAATCTGTGTACCTTTTGGACACATACTTTCAAAGCTAATTATTCCTAATACCGTGTCAAAATCGCTTCACACAGAAAAAATATTCAACAAAGATTTGAGTGGCTTTACTGTTAGAGCCTATCCATTTTATCTATCTCTAGATAAACAGGTAAAAACCATCAAATCTTTTGCTAAAGAAGTAATCCTTGTGGATGATATTTTGAACAAAGGATATAGAATCAACGCTCTAGATCCAATACTAAAAAGACAGAATGTCAAAGTGTCTAAAGTAATTGTAGGCATATTAACAGGCAAAGGCAAAGAGCTTATGGAAATCCAAGGCAGAGATGTGGACAGTGCGTATTTTATTCCAAAATTAAACGTATGGTTTAACGAGGGAATCCTCTATCCGTTTATTAGCGGAGATGGAATTGAGGATGCTAACTTAATAGGTTCAATGATTCCATCTATTAACCTCATACTTCCATACACCTCTCCACACTATATTAAAGATACAAATGCTCATGATTTATATAACTTCTCTATGACTTGCCTTGAAAATGCTTATGCCATATTAAAGAGCTTAGAAGAAGTCTATGAAGAGCTGTTTGAGAGAAGACTCACAGTTTCTGCATTAAATGAGGTTTTGGTCTACCCTAGAGTAGTAGACTATGGCAACAACTTGGAGTATTCAAAAAATCAAACTCCGTCATCATATGTACTCGATGATATAGAAAGGCTTAAACGACTTAAAAAAATGATACTAAAGTAGGTGACCTATGAAATATTTCAAAACTAATAGCAAAGTGTTATGCATTCAAAATGAAGCCATAGAAAAAGCGTTTCAAAGCTTATTATCAGATTCTAATCTAATTGAATTTCAGAATATCGAGGAGTCTGATGACATCTATTATTTTACTATTCAGCCTAAAGGTGATTTTAGACGTTCATTCCTACTAGATAGCATAGGCTTAATGAATGCTGATAAAGAAGATATATCTCTTCTTTATCAGCAAGAAGCTGGTGATATTCAAAATAATATAGATCCAGATTTTCTGAGCTTAATAAAAGCTCAAAGAGTGATGAGCATTAATTTATCTCATCCAAATTGGAAAGATTGCTTAGGTAATAATCCTCTTCCAGCCTCTAAACCTATACACCTTAACATAGTAGGTCTAGGAGATGTAGGCGGAACGCTTCTTACAGGGCTGAAGCTTACAGGAGGTAACCATATCTCAACTATAGGCATCTACGATAAGGATGAAAACAAAATGCTTCGCTATGAACAAGAGATGGAGCAAATTCACTTTGACGGACTAAGTATGCCAAAGGTTATTCGCCTAGATGAAAATGACATCTTTGATTGTGATGTGCTCGCATTTACAGTAGCTACCTTTATTCCTCCAGTTGGCAGTGAAATAAAGGATGTACGAATGGCTCAGCTAGAACAAAACTCTAAGATACTAAAAATATATGCAAAAAAAGCTAGAGAAGCTAAGTTCAAAGGTCTTTTTGCCATTCTTTCTGACCCAGTAGACCAGCTATGCAGAGTTGCCTATGAACAAAGCAATACTGATGATTCTGGAACCAAAGATTACCTAGGTCTAGCAAGCGACCAAATCAAAGGGTATGGACTAGGAGTGATGCATGCAAGAGCAGTATATCACGCTAAAAGAAATCCTGCTTTAGCTTCGTATTTAGAAGAAGGAAGAGCCTATGGCCCTCACGGAAAAGGTCTAATCATAGCAAATAGCATAGATAATTACGATGAAGACTTAAGTGAGCAGCTTACTCAGCTTGCTCTGCACTCAAATTTAGATGTAAGAGCCACAGGCTTCAAGCCTTATATTGCACCTGCTCTGTCTTCAGGCTGTCTTAGCCTCCTAGCCACAATAAGAGGTGACTGGCATTATAGCTCAGTGTTTATAAACGGGAAATTCTTAGGCTGTAAAAATAGGCTTACTAAAAGCGGTGTCCAAATAGAAGCTTTAGCTTTGCCTGAAAAGCTAATAAACAAACTAGCTGTTACTTTTTCTGATTTATAATATAGACAACTGGTTAACCTAGGGGGAATAGAACAATGCTATATATATTTTCATCGGATTCACCTTCAATCCAGCTCTCAGAAATGATTAATGCTTTTTGTCATTCTTATTCTGACTTTAAATTTGTAGCTCTAGATAATCTTCCTTCACTAAAGCAACATGACAAAGTCCTATTTGCCTGGGAAGCTGATATCTGCGGTGTTGATACTAGTATTTTAAAGCTCATTCACAAAGCATATTTAAGCTCGCCTAAATTTTTTAGTGGCTGCAAAGGCTCTATCCTATGCTTTAGCAAGACGATTTTTTACACAAAATATTTTTCAAGCCATATAGCATTTTTGACAAACAACATGGGTCTAGAATTCATCGGAAAGCCTATGGTCGAAGCTATAGAAAGCTATAATAATTTCAAAAACAAACAAAGGCTGAACAATATATCTTTAAAACAGCTGTGCCTCGAAGAATGTATGAATCTAGGCAAAAGGCTAAAAAATGACAAGCATGAATTAAATCAAAACCCTAAAATAACTGCAGTTCATGCTAGTCACATAGATAGGTCAAACACCTATGCTCTTATGAAGCTGATATTAGATAACCTATCTATTGAAAAAAGCATATTTTCATTAGCTGAGGAAAGAATAATGGACTGCCGAGGCTGTGACTTTGAGCAGTGCATGAATTTTTCTAATCACGGCGTGTGCTATTATGAAGGTGACAAGCTAAAGGATATATTCAAATCTCTTGATTCATCACAGGCCCTAATTGTTGCCTGTCCAAACTACAACGACTCTATGCCAGCAAACTATTTCGCCATGATTAACAGGATGACCTATATTTATAGACAAAAGGATTTTTCTGATAAATACCTCTACGCTATTATCGTATCTGCAAACTCAGGTTTCGACATGGTTGCAGGGCAAATAATATCAGCTTTTTGCTTTAATAAAGGATTTAGGCTAGCTCCGAACTTTGCTCTTATGGAGCAAGCAAATGAACCTCTTTCAATATTAAACCTTCCTCATATAAACCAAAGTATGAGTAAGTACGCTAAGGATTTAGAACAAAAACTAAAAGAAAATTAATAGTCTTTTGTATTAACTCTAATCAAGATTTCAGTAGCCCTGTTATTTTTAACATAAAAATAAGCCTTGATTATCATCATAAAATGGAACCTATATAAATAGTCTTTTTCAAGTGTCTATTTTATAGGTTCCATTTCAAATCTTAATATGATGTATCTGGGCTTTTAATTGTAATAAATATTTTGTAATCAACAAGATTTCTAGAACTTATTTGCAAGCTTTGATTATAGTATTGTTTAATATTATTACTTGTTTTTTATTTATTTTTCTTACTTATCAAAAATAGTCCTACTACTATAAGAAGCGCACTAAATACCAATTTATCGTCGATATTTATAAAGCCAAGAAGCTTCTTGGCAAGATAGCCTCCTCCGATTATTATCAGTCCTATGCCTATAACCTTTGCACTTTTATCGCTTCTATCATTATTATAGTCTGGAGCTTTGTTATAGTTTGGCTCTGCTTTACTTGATGCTGTGTATTCATTACTTTGATTATAATCTACTTCTTCAGCTGGTATTTCTTCACCTTCGCCTTGAGGCTCTTTAGGATAACTAGGTGCATGATATGTTTGATTATGATAGGTTTCCATACCATATGGTCTTTGCGGAATAACAATCCATGCTATAATATATGCTAAAAAACCGAATCCTGAAAAAAATGAAACTGCCCAAATAATTCTTATGATAGTTGGGTCTATGTCTAGATACTCAGCTAGTCCAGCACATACTCCTCCTAATATTTTGTCTGAATTCGAACGATAAATCCTATTACCCATATAACTCATCTCCCGTTTTATATACGATTTAGTTTTATATATATTATACCAAAATTCAAGTTTATGATTAACAATATTATTACACAAAAAACAAGTGTAAACAAAAGGCCAAAGTAAGGCATCCTTCATCTACACTTTTTATTGTGAATTCAATAATAACCCCATCAAACATTAGTATAGCTTTTTTGTGGGGTTATTTTTGATATTACACTCTGATTTTTTAATCAAATTTATTCAATTTTACTTTAAAGACTGGTATCTCTCTTCGATTATGCTCCAGTTTACAACATTCCACCAAGCATCAATATAATCTGGTCTTTTGTTCATATACTTAAGATAATATGCATGCTCCCAAACATCCAATCCAAAAATAACTTTCTTGCCTTCTGATATAGGATTATCTTGATTAGGAGTAGATACTATATCTATGCTGTTATCAGAATTTAGAACTAGCCAGCCCCAGCCACTACCAAATCTACCTACTGAAGCATCTTTAAACTTTGCTTTAAAGCTTTCAAAATCTCCAAATTTTTCATCTATCTTCTTAGCAAGCTCTCCTACAGGCTTTCTCTCTCCATCAGGTGACATAATCTTCCAAAATAAGTCATGATTATAGTGACCTCCACCATTATTTCTAACAGCTGCTTTTATATCCTCTGGAAGCTTATCTAAAGATTTTAATATCTCTTCTATCTCCATATTTTGAAATTCTGGATACTTTTCCAAAGCTTGATTTAGTTTATCAACATAAGCTTGATGATGTTTAGTATGGTGAATTTCCATAGTTTGTTTATCGATATGTGGCTCAAGTGCATCATAAGAATAGTTTAGTTCAGGTAATTTAAAAATCATAATTCATCTCTCCTTAAAAATATCTAATATTTTATATATAAAGTTTTTTTGTTATCTGTTAATATAGATATCCATTTAGAGAAATGATAATCATTTTCTTTTGATATTTTTTATCTTTTGTTTTGTATCTTTATATTTTTGATTTTTAAATCATCCTTAATCAATTCAAATTCCATAATAAATTTTATGATTTTAAACTATATTATCTCTTTTTTACTTAGATGCTCTTGGGCATATCTCTAGTTGCAACTATATCTATCCCTGTCCCAGCTACATCCTTAACTATAACATCGCCTAAAAATACTGGAGCTTCTACTACTACAGAATTGATTTGAGTCATAACGTCAAATATCAAGTTTTTAGGAATTGGCTCTGCTGTCTTTACAGGAACTAAAGCTAAAAATCCATTTTCTACTCTTACAGTAGATGTAACCATTCTTCTAGGATCATCTAACTCTTGAAGTGCATATTTTTTGCCTTTTGGGCAAGTATGTCCTTCTATGATATAACCATTTTCTGTTTCCTCTATCTGAAGCCTGCACCCCATAGGACAGGCTATACAAGTCAATTCACTATGCATGTTTTTCGCCCTCCACTTCCACAGTTATTTCTCCAGACAAATCTTTTATAAGCTCATTATTAAGTACTATATTAATCATCTCTGAAGGTATCATATGCCTCATTTTCTTAGAAAGTATCTCTTTATTATCGCATTTTACTATAACTTTTGAATCTTTATATATTCCATCTACACGCATATATAGATTTACATCCTCTTCGCTGTTTAATAGTATTTTGTGAGGCATAATATATCTTATTCCTTTATTGCTTTTTGTAGATACATAGCTGTCCTTATTTAGGCTCTGTCTTACATAATAGGCTGCGTTTTTACCAGCTATTCTGCTTTCTTTAGTTACAAAATCAACTATATCGTGTACATGAAGCACATTCCCACAAGCAAAAATTCCATCCACTTGAGTGTGCATTTTACTATCAACTATTGGACCATTAGTAATTTTATCAATTGCTATCCCTGCTTTTTGAGATAGCTCATTTTCTGGTATTAAGCCAACAGAGAGCAGTAAGGTGTCACATGAAATAAATTCCTCAGTGCCTTTTATAGGTCTTCTATTTTCATCAACCTTTGAAATTGTAACTCCATTTATCCTGTCTTTTCCATGAATCTCGTGGATGTTGTGAGATAGCATCAAAGGGATATCATAATCCTCAAGACACTGTGCTATGTTTCTATAAAGTCCACTAGAATATGGCATAATCTCAACGACAGCCTTTACCTTAGCTCCTTCGAGAGTCATTCTTCTCGCCATAATTAAACCTATATCTCCAGAGCCATATATAACTACTTCCTTGCCTACCATATAGCCTTCCATGTTTATAATTCTCTGAGCCATTCCTGCTGTATATACTCCAGCTGGTCTGTAGCCGTTTATTGCAATAGCTCCAGCGGTTCTTTCTCTGCATCCCATAGCAAGCACAACAGCACCTGCCTGTATTTCCATAATTCCTTGCTCTCCTAGTGCTATTATATTTCTCTCATCATCTATATTCAAAACCATGGTGTTTAGCATTATTTCTATATCAGATTTTTTAGCCTGCTCTATAAATCTCTGTGCATATTCTGGTCCTGTTAATTCTTCTTTGAACTCATGAAGTCCAAATCCATTATGGATACACTGATTCAAGATGCCACCAAGTTCTCTATCTCTTTCTATTATAAGGACTGAGTTTGCTCCGCTTTTTTTTGCTTCTACAGCCGCTCCTAGTCCAGCTGGTCCTCCTCCTATTACGACTACTTCATACTTCATTACCTGTCACCGCCTTTAATCTTTGAGTCTACAAGGGCTGAACCGTGATTTTCCTTAACTAGCTCTTCTATAGGTATGTTTAGCTCTCTAGATAGAATCTCCATAACCCTAGGTGCACAAAATCCTCCCTGACATCTTCCAGAGCCTGGTCTTACTCTTCGCTTTACTCCATCAAGAGTTCTAGCTCCTGCTGGTCTTTTTATAGCCTCTATTATCTCTCCTTCTGTTATACTCTCGCATCTACAGATTATCTTGGAATATTTAGGATTTTGCTTTAGGATTTCTTTCTTTTCTTCAAGACTCATATGCTCAAATCCTAAAATAGCCTTTCTCTTAGGATTAAATGATGGATTCTCTTCTAATTCAAGTCCCTGTTCATTAAGTAGCTTCGCTACATACTTGGCAATAGCAGGTGAAGATGCTAAACCCGGAGAGTCTATTCCTCCAACATTTATAAACCCTTTGGCATTTTTTGAAGGATAAATCACAAAATCTTTTTTATCACTAGATGCTCTCACTCCTGCGAAAACTCTTATGCTCTGATTCAGAGGAAGATTCGGTATTGATTTTCTTGATAGCTCATCAACTTTCTCAATTCCTGAGCTTGAAGTTGTAGTATCTTCAACACTATCAACATTATCTGCTGTCGGCCCTACTATTATATTTCCATGTACAGTAGGTGCCACCAATATCCCTTTACCTACCTTAGTAGGTGCCTGAAATATAACCTTTGTAACATTATCTCCTGCGTTTCTATCTAAAATTCTATATTCTCCTTTTCGAGGAAGAATTTCGAATTCATTGTCTCCTATAAGATTAGCAATTTTATCTGAATATAGACCTGCTGCATTTACTATGTATTTTGTTTTATATTCTGATTTTGATGTTGTAATTTTAAATCCTTCATCTAGTTTCTCTATAGACTCAACCTTCTCACTTGTTTTTAGCTCTACATTATTCTCTATAGCGTTTTCAATCAAAGCAAAGGTCATATTAAAAGGACATACTATTCCAGCACTACTACAATAAAGTGCTCCTATAACTTCTTTTGATAAATTCGGTTCAAGCTCTCTAGCTCTATCTCCATCTACTAGCTCCAAGCCTTCTACTTGGTTGTTTAGCCCTCTTTTGTATAAAACCTCAAGTTCCTTCATTTCTTCTTCATTAAATGCAACAACTAGCGAGCCTATTCTATCAAAAGAAACCTCTAGCTCTTCTGTAAGCTGAGAGTAAAGCTTGTTTCCCCATACATTTAGCTTAGCCTTTAAGCTGCCCTCATATGCATCATAGCCTCCGTGAACTATGGCACTATTCGCCTTGGTCGTCCCCTGACAAACCTCTATGTTTTTTTCTAAAACTAGAGTCTTAAGCATATATCTAGATAGCTCTCTAGCAATGCTAGCTCCTACTACCCCTGCTCCTATTATTGTAACATCATACATCGTTACGCCTCCTAAACTATGTCCAAAATTCAAAAAATGGAGAAAAAGCCTAAGCTTTTCTCCATTTTCTAATAAGCTTTTGTTAATATATTTTATTCTTCAGTTTCCCAGTCCATAGCTCTCTTAACAGCTTTTTTCCAGCCATTGTATTTCTTTGTACGAAGAGCCTCTGGCATACAATTTGTAAATTCTTCATCTACTGCCCATTTTGCTTTTATCTCATTTTGGTCATTCCAAAAGCCTACTGCAAGTCCAGCTAGATAAGCTGCTCCTAGAGCTGTTGTTTCTAAAACCTTAGGTCTTTTAACTGGAACACATAGGATGTCAGCTTGGAATTTCATCAAGAAATTGTTTGCCGCTGCCCCTCCATCTACCTTTAAATCTTTTAGAGTTATTCCAGAGTCTTCCTGCATAGCCTCAAGTACGTCTTTTGTCTGATACGCAATAGATTCAAGTGTCGCTCTTACAAGATGCTCTCTCTTTGAACCTCTTGTAAGTCCAAGTATTGCTCCTCTTGCATACATATCCCAGTATGGTGCTCCGAGTCCTGTAAACGCAGGAACTACATAAACTCCATTTGTATCTTCAACTAAGTTTGCATAATACTCTGATTGAGCTGAATCATATACTAGCTTTAGTTCATCTCTAAGCCACTGAATAGATGCTCCAGCGATAAATATACTTCCCTCAAGAGCATATTCAACTTTATCTCCTATTCCCCAAGCTATAGTTGTAAGCAAGCCGTTTTTAGATTCAATTGGCTTTTCCCCTGTATTCATAAGCATAAAGCATCCTGTTCCATATGTGTTCTTTGCCATACCTGGTTCAAAACACGCCTGTCCAAATAATGCAGCTTGCTGGTCTCCAGCATCTCCTGCTATAGGAATTTCTGCTCCACCAAAAGTTTGTGGGTCAGTATGTCCATATACACAGCTAGAAGGTTTTACTTCAGGAAGCATTGATTTAGGAATCCCTAATTCACTTAAAATTTCATCATCCCATTTTAAATCCTTTATATTATATAGTAAGGTTCTTGACGCATTAGAGTAATCTGTAACATGTACTTTTCCTCTTGTTAGATTCCAAATAAGCCAAGTATCTATATTTCCAAATAGAAGTTCTGCATTTTCAGCTTTTTCTCTGGCTCCTTCTACATTGTCAAGTATCCACTTAACCTTTGTTCCTGAGAAGTATGCATCCACAACAAGACCCGTTTTTTCTTTAATTGAAGCTTCTAAGCCTTTTGCTTTTAGTTCGTCACATATAGCAGCTGTTCTTCTGCATTGCCATACGATAGCGTTATATATAGGTTTTCCTGTATTTTTATCCCAAACTACTGTAGTCTCTCTTTGGTTCGTTATTCCTATAGCTGCTACCTCTTCTGGTCTTACTCCTGTTTTTTCAAGAACCTCTCTAGCTACACCACTTTGTGTTCCCCAAATCTCCATGGCATCGTGCTCTACCCATCCAGCCTTTGGATATATCTGAGTAAACTCCTTTTGAGATGTGCCCACTATCATACCATCTTTATCAAACACTATTGCTCTAGAGCTAGTTGTACCTTGGTCAAACGCTAGTATGTAATTTTTCATAATATCCTCCTAAATGTTCTATTATTTGATATATATTCAAAAATCATAACTCTAATCGCATTTATTTAAAATATCATAGCAAAAGTCAAAGCTCCTAGTACTCCACCAATTATTGGTCCTACAACTGGCACCCAAGCATATCCCCAATCACTGTCACCTTTTCCAGCTATAGGAAGTATTGCATGTGCTATTCTTGGTCCCAAATCTCTAGCAGGATTCATAGCATAGCCTGTTGGTCCACCAAAAGCAAGTCCTAGTCCTAAAATCAAAAGTCCGATTATAAATGGGTTCATGCCATCTGCTATATTGTTAGTTCCTATAAACAAAATTGCAAATACTAGAATAAATGTTGCAATCACTTCAGTAAGCATATTTGCAGGAAGATTTCTAATTGCTGGTCCAGTTGAAAATACTGCTAGCTTCGCTCCCTTGTCTTCTGTTTTCTCCCAGTGAGGATAATACGCTGCCCAAACCAAAGTAGATCCTATAAATGCTCCTATAAACTGTGCCAAAATATAAGATGGAACGCTCGCCCAAGGGAACTCTCCTATAGTAGCCAATGCTATGGTTACAGCTGGATTAAGATGAGCTCCACTGATATTTCCTGATGCATAAATTCCAAGCATTACGCCTATACCCCAGGCCCAAGTAATAACAATCCAGCCTGCATTTTCGGCTTTTGAATCCTTAAGTACACATCCAGCAACTACTCCACTACCAAAAAGTAAAATACATGCTGTTCCAATTACTTCTGCTAAAAACGGTGAAATCATAGTAAAACCCCCTTTAAATTGTTAGTCCCATTTTCAAAAAACAAAAAAAGGAGAATCGTGAAATTTCACGACTCTCCCATCTCCTGTCATTGAAAATAAATTTTATATGGACTTGTTGTAACTATATTATCCTAGGTTTTAAATTTTGTCAAACGTTTTCCTGAAATTTTTTTAATTATTTTAAATATTCCAAATATTGACCTAGTCAAAACATATTGATATCAATAACTTATAGATTTCACTTTCTTTAATCTATATATCCCATAGAGATTCTTTGCTCGTAGATACAGCTATTCCTCCACTTTTTAATACATCCATGATATCTTCTTTTGATTCAATAAGCCCTCCTGCTATTATTGGAATTTCCGGTATTTCTGACTTAATCCTTTTAATAACTCTAGGAATTATTCCAGGCATAATCTCTACTGCGTCAGGTCGCATTTTTTTAATCTGCTGGATATTGGTTTCTATAGAAAGTGAATCTAATACAAATAATCTTTGTATTACCCTTACATCCGATTCCATAGCTTTTTTTATCATGCTTGATTTTGTACTTATTATTCCACACTCATTTTTATACTGGGAAACTAAATAATCTATAACTATAGGATTTGATGCAAATCCTGTTATCATGTCTACGTGAATAAATGGGATTTTATCGTGTTTTTTCAAAGTTTCAATTATATTCCTTATCCCTAAAATATCAGCATTCAAAATAAATACTATTTTATTATCTGTTTCTATTACCTTCTTTAATCCTTGCTCGTTTTTTATAGCAGGTATTACAGGAGTATTTTCCAAAATATTTGTCAGCTGTCTCTTACTTACCATAATTTCCCCTCCAATCATCCGCGATTATAACATAAATGTTTATTCATGAAAAGCTATTTTAATTTTCTAAAAATTGTATTTCATTTATTATTTTTGGGTATAATAGCCTCAGGGGTGGATTATGAAAAATAAACTAAAGCACGCAATTATAAGATTTATACTATACTTAGTCATCATTCTTTCTCTGTTTGCCATTGTATTTTCAATATCATTTTATACCTCCTATAAAATATTTTTTGTCCCTCATAACGATGTTCATCTTAATGGAGCAAAAAACCTTTTAAAAGAGCTTCCTTTGCTACCAAAAGAATCAGATGAACCTTCAAGTGACAAAATACAAAATTACACAGAAAATCCAGATGAGGCGCAGGTTGCTCCTGAGTATATTATAAATCCTTAGCTAAATAAGTAATAAAAACTCATGCTAATTACTTGTTTTAAACAATCCTGATTTTAAAGTTTTTAAAACATTTTATCAAAAAAGACAGTGTATATTTTCGGATAATAAATCCTTAGTTTACACTGTCTTTTATTGCTATTAAAACAACTGCTTTTTCACCATAAATAGTGCTGCTAAAAAGGACATTACTGATGCTATAAAAATAATTATCCAAAAGCCCATTGGGTTGGCAGCAAAAGGCACTGGCACGTTCATTCCAAATAAGCTTGCAATAATAGTTGGTATAGCCATAACTATAGTGATAGATGTAAGCACCTTCATCACTATGTTTAGGTTATTTGAAATCACAGAAGCAAAGGCATCCATAGTACCGCTTAGTATATTGCTATAGATATTTGCCATTTCTATAGCCTGTTTGTTTTCTATGATTACATCTTCTAGTAATTCTTTATCATCTGGATACTTTTTAACTGCATCGAGCCTTAGCATCTTTTCAAACACCATTTCATTTGCTCTTAAGGACGTGGTAAAGTAAACCAAGGATTTTTCTAAAGATAATAGCTGAATAAGCTCTTTATTCTTCATCGATTTGTGAAGCTCTCTTTCTACTTGGACACTCACTCTATCAATTTGCTTTAGATAAAGCAAGAAATAAGTAGCTACTTTGTACATGATTTGAAGTATAATTCTAGTTTTCTTGTAAGTATAAAAGCCTTTCATTCGCCCTTTTATAAGGTCAGTAAGAATCTTTACATCTTTAGTACATATACTTATAATAGCTTCCTTTGCAATAATTATACCTATAGGAATAGTTCCATAAAGCCTACCACTAGGGTCTTCCTGAGGAACTGGAACGTCAATAATAAAAAGAGTGCTTTCATCCTCAACATCTATACGAGGGCTTTCCTCCTCATCAAGTGCTGCTTTCATGTGACTCTCATCTACGTTGTATCTTAGCCTTACAGTTTCTATTTCCTCTGGGGTAGGACTAACCATATATATCCATGCGCCATCTTCCATTTCATCTATCTCGCCAGTCACATCATCTATAGTTTTAAAAATTCTAAGCATCAGCGCACTCCTTCCTAGTTCTTACATTCTAAGTGTAGCCTTGATTCTATGTGGATTTAATAATAAATCAATCGCATCGTCGATATTATTGGTTATGATATCCGCTGCAAAAATAGCTTTTACTGCGCATCCCTCATCTCCTATGACTGCAACAGATAATATGCTTTCCTCAAACATCTCTACATCGTTGTTTCCATTTCCTATGGTCATAGTCATCTTTGAATCTATGTTGTTCACGATTTCTCTTTTGCTAAGAGCTGCGTTATCCACATCAAAAATCTCTAAAGTAATAGGCATATCCTTGCACTGCTCAGCAGCCTGATGATAAGTATCTGCCGTCAAAATATATATATTTATTCCCATCTCATGTACTCTTTGGATTTTTTCTCTAATGCCATTTTTAATGTTGCCATCATAGGCTATCGTACCATTAAAATCAAGTACAAGATTTTCTATATTCATCTTCCCTTTACCTGGAATGTCTATACTTACCATGAATAACTCCTCCTTAGTTCATCTCAAATCTATTACAAATCGTACTAACTCCTATTATTTAACCAATCAATCAGGTGCTCTATTACTTCATCCTTATTGATTTCATTGAGCATCTCATGTCTTGCTCCTTCATAAAGCCTAAGTGTAACGTCAGCTATACCTAGCTGATCCTTGTAAAGACTATACATATATTTTACCCCATCACTATAATTTCCAACAGGGTCTTCTTCCCCTGAGAATAAATATATCTTTAGCGACTTAGGAATAGCTTTCATATTTGCTTCATTAAAATTTTCTATTATCCCTCTAAACATATAGTAATATGCTGAAGAAGTAAAGATAAAACCTAAATCTGCTTTACTTGCAAAATCTTCTCCTACTTTGTTGTCTCTAGATAACCACTCAGCCCCAGTAATAACCTTATCTATTCTTTTATTAAATAGCTTTTTAGTGGTCTTTTCTATATAATAAGCCTTTCTTTTCGGTCCAAAAATGCTCATAGAAATTCTAGCAAGCCTTGCTCCTGCTCTACTTGATGCTACTTGGTCAAATCCTCCAGTCCCAGAAAAAATCACACCTGAAAGAAGATTTGCATAAAGCTGAGCATATCTTACGCTCAAAAAAGAGCCCATAGAATGTCCCAGCAAAAATATCGGCAGATTTGGATGCTCTTTCGCAATAATATCAGTGAGACTTTTCATATCTCTCACCATAAGTAAAAATCCATCGCCCTTGCCCATATATCCATACTCCATGGCTGCTGTTTTTCCATGCCCTCTATGGTCGTTTGCATAAACAGCGTATCCATTTTGCGCTAATTTTTCAGCTACATAACTATATCTTAGTGCCTTCTCACACATGCCATGAGCTATTTGGATAACTCCTTTTGGATTTTCAGGAACCCAGCTATAATAGTATACCTTGATGTCTCCTTGACTATCAAAATAGCCTTCATTAAACTTCATAACACTCAATCTCCTTTTTATAAAGCTAACAAACATCATATAAGAATCGATACTCATGCTATGATATGATATACTCAAATTACCATTAAATTAAACAAAATAATCTAGGAGGTAACAATGTCTCTTAAATTTATTGCTTCTGAATCATCACGCTATATGCAGTGGGACGAGCTAAGTAACCTCGGAATCAAGCACTGCTTTACAACATATCCAGAGGATATGGGAGTAAAAACAAACAATGATAAATCAAACCTAATTCAAAACTATGATAAAGCAAAAGCATTTGCTAAGCTAAACTCCAAGCAAACCTACTTCGCACAGCAAATCCACGACAAAAACATAGGAATAATAAACTCCTTAAGTGATGGAACTGAATTTTTCCTAGGCAGATATCTAGATAATACAGATGGACTCATAACAAGCATGCCTAACATTACCTTAATAACTCAGTATGCAGACTGCACACCTATAACCTTATGGGATACTAAAAATAAAGTTTTAGCTTCTGTTCACTCAGGCTGGAAAGGCACATCACTAAAAATAATCGAATCAGCAATAACTGATATGATTTCAAACTATGATTCAAAGCCATCAGATATTCACTGCTTTATCTGGCCATCTATAGGATATGATGATTTTGAAGTGGATGAGGATGTAGCTAAAATATTTCGTAGTTCATTTAGTTTTGCTGATGAAGTAATCTCTAAAAAAGCTAACAAATATCATATTGATTTGGTATCTATAATTCAAAGAGTTGCCCTTGATAACAAAATCTTAAAAGAGCATATCTACCTGAGTAACCTATCTACTTTTTCTGATATGAGATTTCATTCCTACAGAAGAGATAAAGAAAGCTCTGGCAGAATGGCTCTACTTATGGAAATTTAGCTTATTCTTTATCAGCTGGAACAACAGCCTTAATTTGTTCTACTACTTTCCAGGCATGCTCTAGATTATTTGATTTAATATAATCATCTAGTTGATTTTTTGTTTCAAAATCCAAAGCTACCATATCGTCATCTTTTTCATACTTTAATTTCCAAGGCATAATTAAGCTCTCCTTTTGCTATAATATAAATGCTATGTATATTTTAACACTTTTAAACTTTTATTCCTATACGATAAACTAAGCATTTGAATCTTCATTTTGTAATATCTATGTAAATTGTCATTTTGAAGATTCTGTGTTAATATATCATTAAGATACTACGTTTGCAACCGGGGATGTAATGGTTTCGACGGGGTCTTGAAGGTACGGGTAGCGAGTCGTGTAACTCCTCTTTATCACGTAAAACTATGGGGAACTTAAATTAAACGCAAACGAAAATTACGCTTTAGCGGCTTAGTTGCTGCTCGTTTTCACCGAGATTCCTACGACTTGGATGAAAACGTCAGATAGTAGGGCACTGCTTTGTGGATATCTGGACATAAAGTAGAATAATTCAGATGTAGCTGATAGGGAGCTTAGTTGTTGGGGCGCCAAGGAAGCGAAATTTAAATTCAACGACTACACTCGTAGAAGCTTTTATTGAATGGATTTCGGACACGAGTTCGATTCTCGTCATCTCCACCAATATGAAGAACAAACATAAAGCCTTGCATTTGCAAGGCTTTTGTTGTTTGATAAAGTTTTACATAGTTTATTCTTTAGTTTTAAATTTCTAACGTTTCTAAGATAATACTGGCTTTGTTAACACTTCAAATAGTTTCAGCTATCCCTCCATGGGAAATAGCTTGATTCCCATTTGAAAGATTGTCTAAGTAATATCCAAGACCATATGAATCAAAAACTAAACTATAAATTCCTAATTTATTAATTGTTGGAGTATAAAGCATGTTTATGCTTTTTGAATTAAGTACTTTTTGATTTTTGTGAAAGTTTGACATGCAAACTTCAACAATGGATTAAACTTTATTCTATTTTTTTAGCTTCTATTATCATTGAGTTTTCCTTAGAAATCAGACCCTCTACTTCATCTTTTTTATTTAGAAGCATTTTTATTTTTGTTGACTGATGCTCTTTAACATAGAATTCTGTTTCTGAGTATGGAACCAATTCAAAAAAAGTAGATGCTTCTCCAACAACGCATAACCTATCATCTACAAGTTTAATTTTGACTCTCTGCCCGTCATTCGACTTATATACTCCTTCATATTTTTCAAGTACTTCATTCTTAAGCTTAACAGCCTCAATTTTTTTAGGAAGAAGATAATCTTTATTAAATATGATTGCTCCGATTGTGTTTGTCAACTCGTTCATATCTTGGAATGATATATTTGTCAATAAAATAATTGCTATATCTTCATCTGGGAAAATCACAAAACTTGAACTATATCCATTTGATAAGTTTCCAGAATGTCCAATCCATCTATGTCCTGCAATATTTCCCATAAACGTACCATATCCAAATTCCATATCTAATTTAGTATTATTTTTAGACATAGCTTTAAAACTGTTTTTAGTAATTAGTTTTTCTGAGATTAATGCATTGTATAACCTATACATATCTTGTGCTGTAGAATAAATATGTCCTGAGCCAAAAGTTACAGACATATTGACTGGAGATGCTTTCTTAATTTCGCCATCTAAAGAATAATATCCAACAGCAATATTTTCTATTTCATCTTTTCCTATATCACAACCGGTATCTTGCATTTCTGCAGGTTTAAAAATATTTTGCTCTACATAATCTTCATAGCTTTGCTTAGATACCTTCTCTATAATGTAAGCCAATATTTGATAATTGCAATTACTGTACCTCCACTGTGTCCCAGGGGTATATTCCAAATTTCTATATTTAAAACTATTAATCAATTTTTCTTTGGAAACGTACTGTGTGTTTGTCACAACAGGATCTCTTATTATCCCTGAGGTATGTGTTAAAAGATGGTGTATTTTTATTTCTTTCCCTCTATTAAAATCTGGTATATATTTCGATATTTCATCTTCAAGTCCAAGTTTTCCGTCTTCAATTAATTGCATAATAGCTATTGCAGTAATGAGTTTCGTGACAGAAGCTATCCTAAACTTGGTTTGATTATTAAATTCAACTTCATTTTCAATGTCACTAAACCCATAACTTTGATTAAAAATAGCATCTTTCCCTTTTGCAATCAGTATAGTTCCATTAACAGTTGGATTTGAATTTAATTTATTTAAAGCACTGACATACTCATCTACTTTATAGGACAAGTTTTCACTATCAATCGAATATTCACTCCTACAATTTGTTAATACTAAAGTTAGTACTATTATAATCATGATTATATTAAATACTTTAAATAACTTATTTTGCATTTCAATATCCTCCTGAAATATAAACTCCACTCTTTATTTAGTTATAGTTTCCCCCCCACCCCTTTGAACTTCTCCACAAAAGCAGCTATCTTTTGAAATACGCTCTGCTTTTTAGTGAGGTATTCAGGGTTAAGTGGACTCATTTTAGGTAAGATTTCATTAAGCTCTGTTCCATTTTGACTTGCATATTCTCTTTTTAATGAGCTTAATATATATCTTCTAGCAGCATCCTCATTGAGTTTTTCTGAGATTATCAATTCTTCTGCCTCACGCTGTTGCTCTGCCTGGGCAAATGTAAAAAATTCATCTATGATGCTAGCCTTATCCTTGATTTTGTCTAGGTCTGTTTGGTTTATAAAGTCAACTACTAGGCTTTCTTTTGCACGATTTCCCACACTAGAACGAATGAGTCTACGCACATCCTCAACTAAGGCTTCCTTATCCTTTGATTTCTTGTTATGCTCAAATATAAGCTCTAGAATATAATCCAAATTGATTTCTTGAGATTTAAGTAGGTCTACTTCAAATACAACGTCATCCCAATCAATAGTAGATTTTTCTGGTTTCTCTCCAGCATTTTGGTTTCTTAGCCAGTCACGTATATCATTGTAGGTAGAACGGTAATCTTGTATGGTTCTTTCGCTTGGAACTTCTATTTCTTTCATAGCCTGTATTTCTTCATCGCTTAGATAATAAGTAACCTTGAATTGTTCTACTTGCTCTTCATCAGTAATATCTAGCTGCTGTATAGCTTTTAAAGCTGTGAATTCATCGTAGTTTTGCAGGATGTTTTCAACTCTTAGGTATTCCCCAAATAGCTTAGCAAAATCCTTTTTATCCTTTTCCGTAACTATATTATCTATATCTGGGAATCTCTCTTTTAATTCCTTTACTACATCTACATATCCTCTGCGAGCATCTCCAGTTGCCACATCTGTAAAGCCCTGCATATATTCCGTATAGCTTTTTTCTAGAACTACATTTTTAGTATTTTTATCTCCAAATAAAGTAATGGCATCTATAGTTGCTTTTTCTAAATCTCTAAAAGTAATGATATTGCCAAAGGTTTTGGTCGAATCATATATACGGTTGGTCCTAGAATATGCTTGGATAAGTCCATGATACCTAAGATTTTTGTCCACAAATAAAGTATTTAGAGTAGGAGCATCAAATCCTGTCAGAAACATCCCTACAACAATTAGTAAATCAATTTCTTTTTCCTTTACTCTTTTAGCTAAATCTCTATAGTAATTTTGAAACTCACTACTTTCTACGCTGTAGTTTGTCTTGAACATAGCATTATAATCCTTTATTGCTAAGCCTAGGAATTCCTTTGCACTAGAATCCATAGCAGAAGGCTCGAATGTCTCATCTAGTATCTCACCTATAGCGCTTTGCTCTTCATTTGCCGCAAATGAAAATATAGTAGCTATCCTAAGAGGTTTTTCACTGCCCTTTTGAAGATTACTTAGAGCTTCATAATATAGCTTTGCCGCATCTACGCTACTAACTGCAAACATAGCATTAAACCCTTTTCCATTTGCAGTCAATCTATGAGTTTTTGTCTTAAAATTATTAAGGATATACTGAGATATTTCCTTAATTCTCTCAGGATGAAGAAGAGCTTCTTTGTTTTCCTCAGCCGATAGCTTCTTTTCATCTTGCTCAGTCTCTATATTTTTAAACTTTGGGCGCACATCATTGTAATCCACTTTGAATTTAAGTACCTTTTCATCCCTTATGGCATCAGTGATTACATAAGAATGTAGCTCCCTGCCAAATACAGTTGCTGTAGTTTCAGAGCCTAGAGCATTTTCTGGAAATATAGGAGTACCTGTAAAGCCAAATTGATAGAACTTTTTAAACTTCTTATTTATATTTTTTTGAGCTTCACCAAATTGTGAGCGGTGGGCTTCGTCAAAAATAAATACCACCTGCTTATCATATATAGCTAGGTCTGTTTCACTTTTCATTAGATTGTTTAGCTTTTGAATAGTAGTAACTATAATCTTGTTATCATCTTTTTCTATGTTTCGCTTTAGCCCTATTGTGTTTTCTGAGCCATTGACACTATCAGGAGAAAAACGCTGATATTCCTTCATAGTCTGATAGTCTAAATCCTTTCTATCTACCACAAAAAACACCTTGTCAATAAAGCTCAGCTCAGTTGCTAGCCTAGCCGCTTTAAAACTTGTAAGAGTCTTACCCGAGCCTGTAGTATGCCAAATATACCCACCACTTTCAGTAGTTCTCCACTTCTTTGCTTGATATGAGCTTTCTATCTTCCATAATATTCTCTCAGTAGCAGCTATCTGATATGGACGCATAATAAGGAGAATATCACTAGTATCAAACACTGAGTATTTGAGTAATACACTTAGCAGAGTATTTTTCTGAAAAAATGTAGCAGTAAAATCCTTTAGATCTTTGATAAGAGTATTATCTGATTTTGCCCAATTCATAGTAAAATCAAAGCTGTTCTTATCACGCCTAGTAGTATTAGCAAAATATCTGCTATCAGTACCATTAGAAATCACAAAAATCTGCACATACTTATATAGAGAGTTCTCAGAGTTAAAGCTCTCTTTACTATATCTATGGACTTGATTAAAGGCTTCTCGTATAGCTACTCCTCTTTTTTTCAGCTCTACTTGTACTAGAGGTAGACCATTTACCAAGATAGTCACATCATATCTATTGGCATGAGAACCTTTTTGCTCAAACTGAGAAATGACCTGCACTTTATTTCTTGCAATATTCTTTTTATCTACTAGATAGATGTTTTGAATATGCCCATCATCAAACACAAAATCAAATATATAGTCATTGTGAATCTTACGAGTCTTGTCAATATGATTATCACTAGGCTTGTCTAAATACTGCTCACAAAATCTAACCCACTCAGCATCTGTAAACTTAACTTTATTAAGCTCCTCTAGCTGAATCCGAATATTAACTAGAATTTTCTCGGTATTATTTAGCCCCTGTACATATTCATAGCCTTGATTTTCTAAATCAGTGATAAATTCCCTCTCTAAATTGTATTCGCTCTGATATGCTTCATTTACCTGTGGACACTTAGTGTATTTATCTAGAACTATGAATTTCTTTGATTCTGCAATAGTTTTATAATCTGCCATGACTAGACCTCCTGTTTTGGAAAGCTAAGAAGCATATTTCTATAGTACTCGTATTGCTTTTGACGAAGCTCTATCTCACGAGGTAGACCCTCAGTGATAGATGATGTTAAGGCATCGAATTTATCTAAGATGGATACTATTCTTTCTTGTTCCAGTAAAGGTGGGATTGGAATGATAAGCTTCTCAACTACCATTTTTGACAATCTTGGAACGCTTGCTCTACGAACTTGACTAGAAATTTTAGTTTTCTGGGTTAATAAAAAGTAATAAAGATATTTGCTTTTAATTTTATTATTATGCAAGAAAAAATAAACATCATCTGCAGCCCAAAAATCAACATTGCTGTAACCAATTTCACCAGCTGCACCTGCACTAATAATAAAAGTTGTATTAGCTTTAACATTGCTTTTATGATAGTATCCAAGAGGAACCATAGAATTTTGGAAAACAGCATATTTTCCTAATGTTTCTAACTCACTTTTAACAAGCCTTTTTCCTCGTTGAATTTCTACCACACTTCCCAAGGTTTTCCACTCAACTTCTCCTTCTTCAAAACTAAGTAGCTTATCACGGTAATAAGTATATTGCTTTTTACGCGTTGTAAGCTCTGTTGTAAGCTCTGTTGTAAGCTCTGTAAAGGTGTCTAAAATGCGGACTATTTCCTCTTGTACTTTTAGAGGGGGGATAGGGATTAAAATCTTTTTAAATCTTGCTTTAGATATATTAAATCTAGTGACTCCACTAGCTGTTTTTGCAATTTCAACACGCATAAAATGACTGCGAAATAAGTACTTTGAAAACTCTGGTGTTATATTAATATCATCATTAAATCTAACTCCAAAAGAAAAACTATTTAAATATATTTTGTTCGTAAATTTTGTTGTAACAGCTGAAGACATTCCAGCTTCTTCTGCAGTTTCTGATGAACCTGTAAATAAAATATCGCCATACTTTACTTCATGCTGATTTTCTGAATCTGATACTTTAACAGATTCAAGTTTATCAAAATTTATTTCTATATTATCAAATATATTTTTATATGAAATATATAAAGCATTTCCATCTGCAAAATCGTTTTTACTTTTTCCAGAAAGTCCTCCATAAATTTCTGCAACCTCTCCCAATGTCTTCCACTCAACTTCAACCCCATCAAGCAACTTTTCCATAAAATTTGACTGTATCATCCCTCTATCACCTCGATTATTTCATCAATCTCAGTTCTTAGCTTGTCTATTTTTGCTACAGTAGTCTTTATTTCCTTGTTTAGCTCATTTATATCTATTATTTCTCTTGTGTCTTTTGCCTCTACATATGAGCTTACTGATAGGTTGTAGTCATTATCTACTATAGCTTCATAATCTATGCATTTTGCAACATGAGGGATATCTTCTTTAGTGTCAAATATCTTCATTATTTCTTCTATATGTTTTTCTGTTAGAACATTGTTATTGGTTTCTTTTTTGTAGAAATCTGCTCCACTTGCATCTATAAATTGGGTTTTGTTATCTGTTTTATGTTTTGATAGGACTAGGATATTGACAGCTATAGAAGTTCCAAAGAAAAGATTTGGAGCTAGTGATATTACTGTCTCTACAAAGTTGTTGTCTATTAAATATTTTCTGATTTTTTGCTCTGCTCCACCACGATAGAATATACCAGGGAAGCATACTATAGCGGCTCTACCTTTACTTGATAGGTAGCTCAGTGAATGAAGTACAAAGGCAAAGTCTGCTTTTGACTTTGGAGCTAGAACTCCTGCAGGTGCAAATCTATCATCATTTATAAGGGTAGGGTCATCACTTCCTATCCAAGTTACAGAATATGGAGGGTTAGATACTATTGCATCAAAAGGTTTTTCATCTCCATAATGAGGGTCTAATAAAGTGTTTCCAAGTGCTATATGAAATTTATCGTAGTTTATGTTATGTAGGAACATATTCATACGAGCAAGGTTATATGTTGTATGATTTATTTCTTGACCGTAAAATCCATCTTCTATTATATGCTCATCAAATTGCTTCTTTGCTTGAAGTAATAGCGAGCCAGACCCAGCCGCTGGATCATAGATTTTGTTGATTGAGGCTTGACCATGAATTGCTAATTTGGCGATAAGGTTAGATACGCTCTGAGGCGTAAAGAATTCTCCTCCTGATTTCCCAGCGTTGGCGGCGTAGTTTGATATTAAGAATTCATAGGCATCCCCGAAAAGGTCTATGTGGTTATCCTCGAATTCACCAAATTTAAGCCCTGAAACTCCCTTTATAACTGCGGCTAGGCGAGAATTTTTATCTTTTACTGTATTTCCTAGTCTATTGCTAGTAGTGTCAAAATCTGCAAATAGTCCTTTGATATCTAGCTCAGATGGATATCCATTAGCCGAGCTTTCAATAGCTGAAAATATAGATGCTAGGTCTGTGTTTAGGCTTTCATTTGTGTTGGCAGTTTTTGCAATATTTTCAAATAGCTGGCTAGGATATATAAAGTAGCCTTTTGTTTTGATTGCATCGTCTTTGATTTCGCTAGTTATGATATCATCAGGAAGCTCTGCGTAGTTTATACTTTCATCTCCTGCTTCTATGTATTTAGAAAAGTTTTCACTTATAAATCTATAAAATAATGTTCCTAGGACATATTGTTTGAAATCCCATCCATCTACAGAACCTCTTACATCATTTGCTATTTTCCATATTTGTGATTGTAATTCAGCTCTTTGCGCTGCACTTGTCATGTTTATTCCTCCGATTAGTTTACTTAATTGTTTGGGGGTATTTTTATATATACTATTTCTATTTTATCGCTTTGATATTGGTTTAGCAATGATGGTCAGTCATTTTAATACTTAACGAAAGGTCAATAGAATTTTAATATTAGTTTTTGTTATATCGAAATCTTTTAATGTTTATTGTGTTTTTATATGAATAATTCAGTATATAATATATTCAAAGTAAAAAAAGGTTTAAAATACTTCAAATAGAAAATATGAGGTTGAATTATGATTACAGTATCCGATGTTATAAAAAATAGTAGTCTAAGTGCTTTCCCTGTGGTATGTGGTTGTGCTGGGTTAGAAAGCGAAGTTATAAAAACAGGTATAATAGATTATGAATTTTCAATTGAAGGTTTTTTTGAAAATAATAAGCCGTTTGGTTATGGTGATTTTTTAGTTGCAAGCCTTATGTTTACTAATGGGGATGAATCTGAACTTTTGAAAATGGTCGAACAGCTTATAGCCCTTAAAGTTAGTGGTTTAGCCATTAAAAATATTTTCTTTAAAAAAATACCTCAAAGCATCATTGACCTTTGTAACAATAAAGATTTTCCTATTGTTTTGTTTGACAATTCATTATATTTTGAAGAAATCATCACTGAAATTGATAATATAATTCAAGTATCAGATTGGATAAAAAGAATTGAAACAAAAATAGAATTATTGTATTTAAACGATTTAGAACGTGGTGAAGTTGGATTTATTTCTAAAGAGATGAGAATCTCTCCTTTAAAATATTCGGTTGCATTTTGTCTAAGTCCATATATTCCTTTATCATCTATAGATATGACCTATATAATAAATAGCTACAATAATCATTCATACCGTGATGAAAAAAGCTTTCTATATAAGTATCGCGAGTTTTTTTTAATAATATTAATATCTAATAGGGATTTAAAATCAGAATTCGAAAAATCTTTTTTAGATATTCTTAATTTAACTGGTATTAAAATCTCGAATTACACAGTGGGAACTAGTTCAATACACAATCCTGTAATTAATCTGGATTTCTGTATTAAAGAAGCTATATGGAGTAATAAAGTTGCTAAATTATTATCTGAAGAAAGAAAAAATTATTCTGATTTAGGAACTTGGAGCATTATAATATCAAATCAGCAATCCAAGCATATAAACCAATATATGAAAAATTACCTCAATCCGATTACACATAATCCATCTGATTCTTCTAAGGAACTAATAAAAACTGCTATTGCTTATATTAAATGTGAGGGAAATCCAAAATTGACTGCAGACAATCTTTTTATTCATGAAAATACGGTTAGATATCGAATGAATAAACTCCGCGAAAAACTAGACCCCAATGCTAATGATTTTGTTTTTTATGAGAATTTATCTTTAGCAATTAAAATTCATTTATTACACGACGATTTTAACTCTTAACCTTAGCCATTACTTTTGTGAACAAATACAAAAGTAATGGCTTTTTTTATTATTCAAAACAAAGATACATTTTTTAAATTACCTTATTATTAAATAAAAAGGAGGTTTAAACAAAATGCATAAAATATTTGTTTTATCAGAAGATGATACAAGGCAGTTGCTAGAATTAGAAGAAGTTATAGAAGGTATAGAAAATGTTTACAAAGAGAAATCCAGCGGAAGCGGAAAGGTTTTTCCTCTAGTATTTCATGAATTTGAAAAAGGTGTTGCTGATATGGATATTAAATCTGGCACACTTGATAAAATGGGAGTTTACGGATTAAAACTTGTTTCATGGTTTGGTAATAATCCTTCTAAAGGATTGCCATCGCTTTCTGGAATTGTTATGCTTTTCGATTCAAGTACAGGACTGCCTATTGGGACAATAAGTGCAGAACATATGACTGGAATGAGAACAGGAGCCGCAGGAGCTATTGGAGCAAAATATCTAGCTAGAAATAATTCAGAAGTAATGTTAATGGTAGGTTCAGGTCATCAAGCTTCTTATCAGATAAGAGCAATGCAAACAGTAATTAAAGGATTAAAAAAAGTTTTTGTATATGACCCTATTAACTTCGAATCTGCTAAAGGATTTATATCTAAGTTTGAATATAAGTTAGATAGTATAGAATATATCCCTGTACAAGATTTAGAAACCTCTGTAGCAAATTCTGACATTATAGTTACTGCAACCCCATCTAAAAAACCTTTGATTATGAAAGAGTGGGTAAAAGCTGGCACTCATTTTAGCTGTATGGGTTCAGACATGTCTGGGAAACAGGAAATCGATGAAAATATACTTAAATCTGCAAAACTTTTTACAGATGATATTTTGCAATCTGTAAGTGTGGGAGAGTTTGAGGTTGGAATCAATAATGGCACAATAACTAAAGAAGATATAATTTGTGAAATCGGTGATGTATTAAATGGAGAATATGATGGAAGAACATCTGATAATGACATCACTGTATTCGATTCTACAGGTATTGGTCTTCAAGACATAGCTGCAGGATACATCGCGATTCAAAAAGCAAAAAAAATCAATATCGGTACTGAAGTTAAATTCTAAATTACAATAAAGCACGGGAGGTCAACCATGAATATAAAAGATTTTGGAGTAGAAATGTGGATGGCAAAGTATGAAAATAACGCTTTATACAATATTGCTGAAACTTGTGTTTCTTCAATCACTATAAATGAATTGCTTGAGATGTCAGATATAAAAGATAGTGCTTTTGATAATATTAGAAAAATGAAGATGACATATGGCGACATAGAAGGTTCCCTAGACCTTAGAAGAGAGATTTGTAAGTTATATCAAAATATCGATATAGCTAATGTCACAGTTACACACGGAACAATAGGAGCAAATGCTCTTGTTTATGATGTTCTTATAGAACCTAACGACCATACTATATCTGTTTTACCAACCTACCAACAGCACTATTCTATTCCAGAGTCTCTAGGAGCCAATGTAGATATATTACCATTACGATGGGAAAATAATTTTATTCCTGATATTGATGAACTAAAATCGCTAATTAAACCTAACACAAAAATTATTAGCATTAATAATCCTAATAATCCTACTGGTTCTGTCATAGGTCTTGATTTGCTAAATCAAATAGTAGATGTAGCAAGAAGCGTTGATGCCTATGTTCTGTGTGATGAGGTATATCGTGGTCTTGATCATGTAGAAGGCTTTACTCCATCAATCGTAGATTTATATGAAAAAGGTATAAGCACCGCAAGTCTTTCAAAAACATTTTCTCTTGCAGGGCTTAGAATTGGATGGGTAGTAGGTTCTAAACAATTTATTGAAATGGCCAACAAAAGAAGAGACTATAATATTATTAGCTGTGGTATGATAGACGATTATCTTGCGACTATTGCCTTAAAAAGCAAAGATAAGATTCTAGCAAGAAGTCTTTCCATAGTAAGAAAAAATATAGAAATACTAGATAAATGGGTTAACGAGTCAAAACACTTAAAATATATTCGCCCTAAAGGTGGTACAACAGCATTTTTAAAGTATTCCATGGATATAAGTTCAGAAGAGCTATGCAAAGATATACTAGATAAAACAGGCGTAATGCTTGTTCCTGGTAAAGTTCTAGATATGGAAGGTTATATAAGAATTGGCTATGCAAATAGTGAAGATATTCTTAAAAAGGGATTGTCAAAATTGACAGAATACTTGGAAACTTATTGGGGATAAATATTTTTTTAAGGAGAATTGAGTAATGATTTCAAAAAAGAATGCTTCACTAATCGGATTAGTTCTAGTTGCTATTATTTGGGGTTCAACTTTTACTTTTAATAAAATGGCTCTTTATGGACTAACTCCTATAAGCCTCATGGCAACAAGATTTATGATTGCCTTTATTCTAATGATTACTATTTTTAGAAAAAAATTTAAGAACATTAAATTTAAAAATTGTATAGGTGGTTTTTTATGTGGGCTTGCTTTATTTTTAGCTTTTATATTGCAAACTTATGGATTAATTTATACTACAGCTAGTAAGCAAGCTTTTTTAAGTGGAGCATATGTGATTGCCGTTCCATTTCTTACTTGGTTTGCATTTAAGAAAACGCCAAATTTAAAAACCTATTTAGGTACTGCAATATGTTTTTATGGAATTTCTCTTCTTTCATTTAACAGTGATATGAGCATCAACATAGGTGATATATTAACTCTAATTAGTAGTATTATGTTTGCTGCTCAAATAGTAATAGCTGGCTATTATATTGATAGAGAAGATGCAGCAGTAATGTCCACTGTACAGTTTGGAGTAATAGGGATTTTATCCACAATTTTTTTACTTATTATGAAAGATTTTAGTTTTATAACTATTATTACTGACATCACTTCACCAACTAGTCTATCGGTTTTTTATCTCGGGATAATCGGAACAGCTACTGCATATTATCTTCAAATCCTAAGCCAAAAATATACAAGTCCAACAGCTACATCGATTATTCTTAGCATGGAAGCCGTTTTTGGAACTATTATTGCTGTGTTAATTCTTGGCGATGTTATTACACTTAAAATGATTTTTGGTGCTATTGCTATTTTAATTGCTATTCTAATTAGCGAACTATAAATTATTGTGTATAAAACTAGTCATCATAATGAAATAATCTATAAAATAAGCCCTGCCTTTGCAAGGCTTATTTTACAGTGAAGCTTCTATTGAATTTTGTAGAGCTTCTTCAACTTTTTTAGCAACTTCTTTTAAGTCACTACCTTCGAACAATCCAATAAGGGCCTCTGGGCTTGTCATTCCTATATAAGTTTTATCGTCTTCTCTTCTAACTACCATCTTACATGGAAGAACATAACCTATATGAATGTTTTCCTCTAGAACTTCTTTTGCTTGCTTTGGATTACATACCTCTAATACTACAAAATCATCCTTGAACTCTAGACCTTTTTCTTGTAATTTATCTTTGAAATTAAGCTGCCATAGTATCCCAAAACCACTTTCCTTTAAATTACTCTCTAAAGAACTGATTGCCTCAGTTAGACTTTTATTTGTACTTTTTTCATAAACTATGCCCACGTTCATTCCTCCTTTAACTTTCAATCAAATTACTATTCACACTTAGAACTAAATTAAGCAAATTTATATATCTGAAATTTTTATTAGATTACTATATATCAAATACCCAATGTCTTAAAATATAAACTAAACGTAGAAAACTCAATCATAATATGACATCCATTTTAGAAATCTAAGCATTAATTTTATTAATGATACAGTATAATTTTAATTTTATATTTAATTATAAATATTTCGAACTATTATGATAGTAAGTTCTATTTTCCTATGATACAATCTACTCTATATAAAAATTTTGAATCTAAAAAATATCTGCTAAATTATATCTGGGGGAAGTATAGAAGATGCATAAGAATCATAACAAACAAAAGATTTTAATAGTTGATGATACAAAAATTAACTTAGCTATTCTTACTGATGTGCTTAAGGATGATTATGTTGTAGTAACAGCGAGTAGTGGAGAGCAGGCATTAGATTTAATTTTTTCTGATACCTTGCCCGATATTATTTTGCTAGATGTCGTAATGACTGGTATCAGTGGCTATGATGTATGTAAAAAATTAAAAGATACTCCTCTAACTAAAAATATTCCTATAATTTTTATTACAGGAAAAATCAGCGTTGAGGATGAAACTTATGGCTTTAAGCTGGGAGCTGTAGATTATATTTCTAAGCCTTTTTCCCCTGTTATCGTAAAGGCTAGGGTCAATACACATTCTGAGCTTAAAAAGCACAGAGATTATCTTGAAAGTATTTCTTACTTAGATGGACTTACTGGAGTTTTTAATAGAAGAAAGTTTGATGAGTATTTATGGGAGCAGTTGAATTATTGCTTTAATACCAATAGAAAGCTATCTCTTATGATATTTGATATAGACCACTTTAAAGCGTATAATGATTTATATGGTCACGAAGAGGGGGACCAGTGTCTAAAGAAAATCGCATCTATGACTTCTGAGTATACTTGTGAAAAAAAGGGTCTTTTAGCTAGATACGGTGGCGAGGAATTTGCCAGTATATTTGTAGGTGACTCAAATGAAGAAGTCTTTGAAATAGCAGAAAATATTAGAAAGAAAATCTATGACTCTAAAATTCCAAATGAAAATTCTTTGGTTGAACCTTTCGTAACTGTAAGTATAGGTATCGCCAGTGTAATTCCAACTCAGGAAACCAGTTGCAAAAGTATGATTGAATCTGCTGATAAGCAATTATATCTTGCAAAGAAAACCGGCAGAAACAAGATATGCATGATATGATTCTTTACATATTATTCAATTAATGAGACTGTAAATAATTTTGAAGGAAGAATAAAGATTTAAATTGTATATTAAAAGGCTGTCAAGAAATGAAGCCTCTTGACAGCCTTTTTGTCGTTATGTTTCAATGTTTTTAAATTGTTGATTGTATTTAGCTCTTAAAACTTTTCTTTCAATCATCAAACTTTCTTATGATTATCCCAATTCAGAGGATAAAACACAAATTATTTTACACTACCAAAAGAGTGTTTGACATGTATAATCTTATTGTATCTAATATTTCAAATCCTCTTTTAGATAGTTGTTTTTTGTAGATGTATCATCTTCATTATTTACTTCTATAATAACTTTTTCTATTCTTTTATCTGTAACTTCAGTTACTTTAAAATATAAATTCTTAAACTGAACCTCAATTTCTTCATCCTTTGAAGGTATATTTCCAATCAGTCCGATTAAAAATCCATTTAATGTCTCATATTCTTCTACCGGAAGCTCAACTTCTAAATGTTCTTCTAGCTCCTCTAAGCTAATCATAGCTTTTACTTCAAAAATAGTCTCATCTATTTGTTTAAATTCTTTATCCTCTTCTTCATCGTATTCATCAAAAATATTTCCTACAATTTCTTCAAGCAAGTCTTCAACTGTTACTATCCCAGCGGTACCTCCATACTCATCTATAACAATTGCAATATGAATATTGGTAGCTTGAAGCTCAAAAAATAACTCGTCTATTTTTTTCTGAATGGGAACAAAAAAAGGCTTTCTAATGTAAGAATCTAATTCAAAATCATCTTCTGCCTCTTCTACAATTAGTGGCAATAAATCTTTTACATATAGTACCCCAATTATATTATCTATACTTTCATTATAAACTGGTATTCTAGAATACTGCTCAGTTTTAACTATATCTATAAGTTTTCTCAATCCAATATCATGAGGTATTCCTACAAGTTCCATCCTATGAGTCATAATATCCTCTGCTGTTTTATTATTAAATTCAAAAATATTATTTATCATAATTTTTTCTCGCTCATGAATAGTACCTTTTTCTTCACCTACATCTATCATCATTCTTATTTCTTCCTCTGTGACATCGTCATCATTAGAACTCGGATCAATTCCGAATAATCTTACGCAAAAGTTTGTCGAAGCTGTAAGAAATTTTACAAAAGGACTTGTTACCTTTGATAGTACGGTTAATGGAGTCACCACAAAAAAAGCTATTGACTCTGCTTTTTTCATTGCTACTCTTTTTGGAACTAGTTCTCCAAGTACAAGCGTAAAATAGGATAGTATTATAGTAATTACAGTTACTGTTAATACTCTTAAAACTGAATCCGTGATTGGTAAATCGTAAGCCTTGATAATATTCACTAGTGGATCAGCAAATGATTCTGCTGCAAATGCACTGGCAAGAAAACCTGCTAATGTTATCCCAATTTGAATGGTTGCTAAAAATCTACTTGGCTCACTTAGCAATTTTACTAACTGTATGGCTTTGAGATTTTTTTCGTCAGCCATTATTTTTATTTTATTATCATTTAAAGAAATCAGGGCTATCTCAGAAGCTGCAAAAAAAGCATTTACTCCTATCAATAATATTAAAAAAAGAATTTGTGTAGTCATAGTATCATCCTCCTAAAAAATTACAATAAAAAAAGACCCAAAAACAGCAACAACTGGATTACGGCCTGCGATGGTAGGATGAAGTTTTAAAAAATATTATTCCTTTTTTAAATCTTATTATACTAAAATACCTATCCGCTTCTTCCGATTCGTCTTCCATTAAATTTCACATCCTTCAAAATTAATTTGATAATAATTTTATAACTAATTTATGATTACGTCAACTGAAAATTAAGTGATATACCATTTATCAGGTTGTAAGATGATAATTCAAATGTTAAACTTTAGAAGACATTTCATTGTTAAACTTTAGAAGACATTTCATTGTTAAATAATAAATCAAAAAGAAAATGAGGACTAATTAATGATATTAAAGAATATATTAAAAGGGATTTTAATAGGAATAGGAAGTATAGCTCCTGGAGTAAGTGGTGGTACTTTTGCCATGATGCTTGGAATTTATGATAAAATTACTGATGCTATAGGCAATTTTTACGTGGATTTCAAATCCAAGATGATTTTTTTATGTTCTATTAGCTTAGGTGTTGCGATAGGCATTATAGGATTTAGCAGAATATTGGAATATCTTTTCGTTTCGCATGAATTTGCCTCTAAATTCGTTTTTGTTGGAATAATGATTGGATCCCTTCCCTCTATATTTAATGAAGCGAAAAAACAAGGCTTTACAAAATATTATTTCTTGCCTATGTTTTTCACATTATTTTTGACAGTAGGCTTTGCTTTTATGGAGAATGATTCTATTGCTGTTCAAACGCTTTCATCTCTTAGTTTTAGAGAAAGCATATTCTATGGTGGTGTTATATCTCTTGGAACCATAATACCTGGAATCAGCTCATCAATTTTATTGATGTATGCAGGAGTTTATAATTTAATTTTGGACGCAATAGGCTCTATTAAAATAGATATTTTGTTTCCTTTAGGACTAGGATTCGGTTTTTCAACTTTGTTTTTGTCAAAATGTATTAATTATATGTTTAAAAAATACTACGGATGGACTTATTTCATGGTTTTGGGTTTTGTATTAGGCTCAATAACTACTTTAATTCCACCCATAGCATCTATCAAGGACTTTATTATAGGATTTATATTAATATCTATAAGCACAGTTTTATCATATAAATTTTCACAAAAATTACTTACAAGCAAGAACTCTAGCAATCAAAACTAGTCGCAATGATTTATTTGCTTTTACATACCTTTAGATTTTTGAGCACATTTCCTCATTGCCTCTATTACAGCCGAGCGCATCCCTTTTTCTTCTAGCACTGCTACTGCTTCTATAGTAGTACCTCCAGGCGAGCATACCATGTCTTTAAGTTCTCCCGGATGGCTCTTAGATTCTAGTACCATTTTTGCACTTCCTAGCACTGCTTGAGCTGCAAATCTATATGCCTGAGCTCTAGGCATTCCTTGAATCACTGCTGCATCTGCCATTGCTTCTATAAACATGAATACATAGGCTGGAGATGAGCCTGATACTGCAACTACAGCATCAAACAATTTTTCTTCTATTAGCTCTACTGCTCCAAAGCTTTCAATTAGCTTAATAAGTAACTCTAGCTCTTCTGAGTCAATGTTAGAATTTGGACAAATCGCTGTCATCCCTTCGCTTACCATAGATGGAGTGTTTGGCATAGTTCTAAGAATTTTGGCATCTGCCCCTAGATGAGCCTCTAGAAACTCCATAGTCTTTCCTGGTGCTATTGAAACAAATATCTTATCCTTTGTTACGCTGTCTTTGATTTCCTTCATAACCATTTCATAAAGGTTTGGTTTTACAGCTAAGAACACGATATCGCATTTTTCTGCAACTTCTATGTTGTTAGATGCAATAGTAATGCCATATTCTTTATTCATTTTCTCAAGTATATTTTTTGAACGATTGCTTGCTATTATTTGATTTGACTCTATTAGCTTTGATTTGACTAAAGCTGATATCATTGCCTGAGCCATATTTCCGCATCCTATAAATCCAATTTTTTTATCCATTGTTTTTTACCTCCCTATAGTGTATAAACTAAATTATAGTATCATTATATAATAAAATCAAAGGAGACGGATATGAACAATAAACCTATTATACTCGACGCAACTGAAAAACATTTAGAAGAAATTTTAAAATTAAATCAAGATTTAGTACATTTTCTTTCAGACTTGGATATGGGTTCACTTACAGAGCTTGGTAATATGGCTGAGATGTTCAAAGTGGTAGAAGTAGATGGAAAGGTTGCTGCTTTTTTAATTGCAGTAAGAGAAAACAAGCCTTATGCTAGTGTAAATTACAAATGGTTCTTAGATAATTACGATAAATTTTTATATGTCGACAGAGTGGTGGTATCAGAGGATTATCAGCACATGGGCATAGGAAGACTTATTTATAACGAAGTTTTTAATCATGCAAAATCTACTGGAGTTGATAGAGTGACTGCTGAAATCGATATTAAACCACCAAACCCAGTGTCATTAAAATTCCATGAAGCTTTTGGTTTTAAAGAAGTAGGAAAGCAAATGGTAGCTGGTGGAAAAAAAGAAGTATCGCTTCAGTCAGTTCAGTTATAGTTTTTTAATTTAATAAGTTATTTCAAATAGCTCTTATTTTATATAGGAGCTATTTTTTTATTGTCTGTATAAAAAAATTTCAAGCTTTATGTACACGCTTATATTTTTGTAATGGATAGGAATCTTATTGCTAAATTTTAATTATTATTTAATATTAACCCCTATTATATTCATTAATATTCAGTAAATGTCTTTTACGTAAAACACTATCAATACTTGATTCGCAAACATTTTTTCTCAATTCTGACTATCAAAATTGTTGAAATTTTGCCAATAGATTTACTTTTTATTTTTATATAAATAATTAACATTATATATGTAAAGTATATGATATAATGTGTTTTGCATTAATAATTATAAACTTTTTAAGGAGGTAGACTTATGGATCATAAGTTATCAAAAGATGCATATGGTGGCGTAGCTGGAAAAGATTACGTTCCATATATTTCTACTGGTTCTAAATCAGGCGGAAATACAGTTGTTTTAATTATCGGTATTATTCTTGCTGTTATCTTTGCAGCATCTACTGCATACTCAGGTATGAAATCTGGTCTTACAGTTGCTGCTGGTATTCCAGGATCAATTATAGGTTCTGCATTTATAGCTGCTTTTGCTAAGCAAAAGGGTATCCTTGGCAAAAACCTTGTTCAAGGTATGGCAAGTGGTGGAGAGTCTGTAGCTAGTGGTATTATTTTCGTATTACCAGCTGTACTATTAATTGGTTCTCAAATTTCATTCCTAGAAGGCTTCCTTGTAGGAGTTGGCGGAGTACTATTTGGAATAGGTATTGCATCTCTAGTTTACAACTACCTAATAGTTGAAGAGCACGGAATGCTTATGTACCCAGAGTCAATGGCTATTTCTGAGACACTTGTTGCTTCAGAAGGTGCTGGAGATTCTATGAAGTTCATGGGAATTGGTTTTGGTATCGGTGGTGCTATAACTGTTGTAACTAGTTCTTTCTTAAATGTTACAAATAACGTTATCAGCTATGTTAATGAAAGCTTTTACAAGTGGAGACTTCAGCTTGAAGTAAACCCACTTTTACTAGGAATCGGATTTATAGTAGGTCTTGAAGTTGCTCTTACTATGTTTGCTGGTTCACTTCTTTCAAACTTCGGTATTCTTCCTCTTATCGGTTATTTCTCTGAGCTAGGAAAAGAAGGCGCTGTAGTTTGGAACAACCCTGATGTTTCTATTAACGCTATGGGAGTTGGTGATATCGCTGGTAGCTATGTAAAATACATCGGAGCTGGTATGATGCTTTCTGGTGGACTTATCGGAGCTATAAAGCTTATCCCTACAATTATTTCTTCAATCAAAGAAACTTTAAATGCTAAAACTTCTGGAAACAATGCATCTAAAATCGGTACTATGATTTTACTTGGAGGACTTGTAGTAGGTTTTCTAGCTGGTTTTGTAGTTTCTGGTGGAAATATTATGATGGCTATCACAGCTTCTATTTTATCATTATTCTTATCACTACTATTTGTTATCGTTGCTGGACGTTTAACTGGAACAATCGGAACATCAAATCTTCCAGTTTCAGGTATGACTATAGCATCTATAGTTTTAGTAACTTTACTGTTTGTTGCTATGGGCTGGACTAATCCAGAGCACAACAAAGCTCTATTACTATTTGGTACATTTATAGTTACAGCTATAGCTATGGCAGGAGGATACTCTCAGTCACAAAAGGTTACTTTTATAGTTGGTGGAGATAAATCAGAAATGGATAAATACTTTGCTATTTCTGGTATAGTTGGTGTTGCAGTTGTTGTTGGTACTATCATGCTACTATCTAGCCAATTAGCTATGACAGGAGCTAACGTTCCATTTGCACTTCCACAAGCTAACTTGATGTCTACACTTACAGCAGGTATAATGTCTGGAGAGCTTCCATGGGTAATGATTATCGTTGGAGCAGTTATGGGAGTTGTTTTATTCCTTCTTAACCTTCCAGTTATGACAGTAGCTATAGGATTCTATCTTCCTATCGCAACTACTTCTATCATTTTAGTTGGAGCATTAGTTAGAGTATTTATCGAAAGAACTTCTAAATCAGATGTAGAAAAAGATACAAAGGTTTCTAACGGAATCAGTTTATCATCTGGATTAGTTGCTGGTGGATCAATTATCGGATTAATCGGTATTATATTGCAAGTAGCTGGTGTTATTAAAGGTGCCGGTCCAAGCGGATTTGCTGCATCAAACGGCATGGCATTTATAATATTAGCTGGTCTTGTAGTTGCTACTATTATTCCTATCATGAATAGTAAGGTAAAAAATGTACAAAAATAATGACGATGTTTTAAATATAGTTTATAAAATAAATGAGAGCCTTACCTATGATGTAGACAACAAAGGCGTAGTGACAATTTTAGAAAAGCAAAATCATAAGGTTCAAAATTTCTTTAGAAAACTAAAGTTTAAAATACCTGAATATAAAAAAATAGCTTTTGATGAGTATGCAAGTTTTGTGTTCCTTCAAATAGATGGAATAAAAACTGTTAAAGAAATAGGAGAAGCTCTTGAACTTAAGTTCGGTGACAAAGCTCATCCAGTATATGAAAGACTGCTTTTATTTCTAAATCATATAGAAGTCAATAGCCGTTATATTACTAAAACTGAAAATTAGTTTATATTAATTTTCTGTATAAAATGTATATTAAGATACTCCTTTTGTATTATAAGCAAGATAAATAAGCTTATTTCAAGAGGAGTATTTTTTATGGGCTTTTTTTATTTATTTTTACATGATAGACTTAAAAAAAGAATAGGCGGTGGATACTATGAAAATATTCGATTTAACTCATATGATTAAAGAACAAATGCCAGTTTATCCAGGAACCGAGCCCCCATCACTTAAGAATACTAACACTATAGAAGTAGATGGGTTTGCTGAAAAGCTGTTTAGTATGTATTCTCACACAGGGACTCATATAGATGCTCCTAAACACATGGTAGAAGAAGGACTTGGGCTTGATGATTTTGATATATCAAAATTTGTAGGAAAAGCTATTTTAATTGATGTAACAGAGGTATCAGATAACATTACTCTCCCAGATTTGATTGATTATGAAAGATTTATAGAAAGCTGTGATTTCGTAATTTTTTATACAGGCTGGAGCAAGTACTGGGGTTCAGAGCAGTATTTTGACAACTTTCCAGTTTTAGAGCACGATGCGGCAAAATGGCTCTCTAACTTCAAGCTTAAAGGAATAGGTATTGACGCTATCTCTATAGATGCTGTAGATACTGTAGATTTTGACAATCATTATGTATTTCTTAACCAAAATTTCATAATTATAGAGAATCTAACTAATTTAAGTGAAATTCCAGAAAAGCAATTTACATTTAGTGCTCTACCACTTAAGACCTTTGATGCTGATGGTTCTCCAACAAGAGCTATAGCAATGCTGTAATAATAAGAAATACGCCAATTATAACAATAAATCTGTCCCAAAATATTCTGTATTCACAATGAATCCAAAATAAAGAAATCAATTTAAGGAGGCTTCATAAATATGAAGATGCCAAGAAAGCTAACTATTGCTAATCTACCAACAAATATCGAACATTTAAAAAGATTATCATCAGAGCTTGGAAATGTAGCTATCTATCTTAAGCGTGATGACCAAACTGGAACTGAGGTGTCTGGAAATAAAATTAGAAAGCTTGAATTTGCTATAGCTGAAGCTATTGATAACGGTTATGATACTCTTATCACCTGCGGAGCTGTTCAGTCCAATCATGCCAGAGCTACTGCTGCCGCTGCAGCAAAGATTGGCTTAAAATGTCACCTGATTTTAAGAGGTAGTAATGAAGATGTCTTTGAAGGAAATTACTTTTTAGATGGATTATTTGGTGCAAGTATAGATATTGTAAGTAGCGAGGAATTTAAGAATATAGATACATTACTAAAAGCAAAGCAAGATGAGCTAGAGACTAAAGGAAGAAAAGGCTACGTGCTCCCTATTGGAGCATCAAATGGTATAGGTGGTTTTGGATATTTTCATGCCATGAATGAAATTCTAGAGCAGGAAAAATATTTAGGTATTCATTTTGATGCTATAGTTACAACTGTGGGTTCGGCTGGTACTTTTGCAGGGCTTCTCTATGCCAACACCCTCGTAAAAAATGATGCCGTAGTCTATGGTATAAATATCTCAGCTGACAGAGAGTATTTCGCTGGTGAAACTAAAAAAATCATAGCTGAGATGAACGATTATACTGGAGAGAATATCAGCCTTTCTTACGATGAAATTCCGATTATTAATGGCTATGCAGGAAGAGGCTATGGACTTAGTACTAAAGATGAAATAGATTTTATAAAATACATAGCTAGCTTAGAAGGTGTAGCTCTTGACCCTGTGTATACTGGCAAAGCATTTTATGGTCTATATAATGAAATTAAGAAAGGCAATTTATCTAATCATAAAAATATACTCTTTATTCATACTGGTGGAATTTTCGGCTGGAAAGCTGAGCAAAGAGATATTATAAAGAATTTCTAATAAAACCCTAGATTACTCATAGTGATGGTTTTATCACAGATTAATCTAGGGTTCTTCTTTTCAGTTTTTATCTAATAGATTCATCTCTTTTACTTGATTTACGTCTTTATCTCCCCTACCTGATAGATTGACAATGATTGTCTGATCTTTTGATAAGGTTTTCGCTAGCTTTACTGCATATGCAACTGCATGAGCACTTTCTATTGCTGGTATTATGCCTTCCGTTCTGGATAGAAGAAAGAATGCCTGCATCGCCTCATCGTCTGTTATAGCAATGTACTCAGCTCTATTACTCTCTTTGTAATAGCTATGCTCTGGTCCTACTCCAGGATAGTCAAGTCCAGCAGCTATAGAATGAACTGGAAGAGGCTCACCATTTTCATCTTGCAAAGTATAGCATTTGAAGCCATGGATAACTCCTACACTTCCTTTAGAAATAGATGCAGCATGTTCGTTTGTATCTAGTCCTTTTCCCCCTGGCTCTACTCCTACAATTTTTACTGAGAGGTCATCTACAAATGGTGCAAACAATCCTATTGCATTACTTCCTCCTCCTACGCAGGCTACTATATAATCAGGCAGTTTACCTTCTGCTTCTAGGATTTGCTTTCTTGCTTCTTTTCCTATTACGCTTTGAAATTCTCTTACCATTGTAGGATATGGATGTGGTCCAACTGCTGAGCCTAGAAGATAGAATGTATCGTGAGCATTTGCAACAAAATCAGCTAAAGCTTCGTCTACTGCATCCTTTAGAGTTGCTGTTCCTGTAGTTACTGGAACGACTTTAGCTCCTAGCATCTCCATCCTAAAGACATTTAGCTCTTGTCTTTTTATATCGATTGATCCCATGTAGATGATGCATTCAAGTCCCATCAGAGCACATACCGTTGCTGTTGCCACTCCATGCTGTCCAGCTCCAGTTTCTGCTATTATTCTCTTTTTGCCCATTCTCTTTGCCAAAAGTACCTGTCCCATTGCATTGTTTATTTTGTGAGCTCCTGTATGATTCAAATCTTCTCTCTTTAAATAAATCTTTGCTCCTCCAAGTTGCTCAGACAGCCTTTTTGCAAGATATAGAGGATTTTCACGTCCTATATATTGGCGCTGGTAGTAGGCAAGCTCATTTAAAAACTCCTCATCTTCTATGTACTTATAAAAAGCTTCCTCCACATCTTTTAGTACATTTTTTAATTCCTCTGGTACAAAGGCTCCTCCAAATTGTCCAAAATAACCATTGTTTCTTTCCATTACATTTCCTCCTTTTTTCCATAAAAAAAGCCCCCATACATAAATAACTCATGTATAGAGGACGATTGCTCGCGGTGCCACCTCAAATTGGTATAGAAAAACCCACTCATTCAAATACGGGCCACAATGGCCGATATTCTATCTCTATAACGGGAGAACCCGGGGTTCCTACTTTAATTCAGTCTCCACTCGTAAGCCCATTCATAGTATTTATTGATATCGGACTCTCACCTACGCCGACTCTCTGTAATCCTTTCACACTACTACTATCCTTACTCAACGCTTTTCATAATTTATGGATATTTTTAATTACTGACTATATTACGAGTAATAAATCCATATGTCAAGTGTTTTGTTATAAAATTTATATATTTCAAAATTATCAGTCAAGCTTTTAATCCAATTGTTTTTTGATTAAAATTGTAATTATCTTTTATAATCAATTTTTATTATTTCCCTCTAATTCTAAAAGATATTCTTTGATTTCGAGTCCTCCACCGTAGCCTACCATCTTTCCAGTGCTTCCTACTACTCTATGACATGGGATTATTATAGGTATAGGGTTTCTATTGTTTGCCATGCCTACTGCTCTAGAAGCTTTTTCATTTCCTGATAATGTAGCTATTTTTTTGTAGCTTGCCGTTTCTCCATATGGGATAGTCAAGAGATTATTCCATACTTTCTTTTGAAATTCTGTACCTTTTGGGTTAAGCTTTACATCAAAGCTTTGTCTTCTTCCTTCAAAGTACTCTGCTAGCTGATTTTTTACTTCCTTCAAAAATGCAGTTTCTTCTCTAGGGATGTCTTTAATGATTGTCTCTCCAAAATCTAAGCAGATTAATTCTTTATTTTCTTCTATAAGTGTAAGCTTTCCTATAGGCGAATCCATTACCATTAATTTTTTCATTTCACTCATCCTCCACTTAAACCAAAACTTGTCTCAATTATTCTTTATACACTATCAGGCTCAATTTCTTTTTTTGCCAGTCTTTTATGAACAGATTTTCTAAGCAGACTGTATAGCACTGAGCTAAGAGGAACTCCGAGTAGCATTCCAAGCACACCATAAGCACTACCTCCTAGTGTAACTGCTACAAGCACCCAAATGCTTGGAAGTCCAATCGAACCACCTACTACCTTTGGATATATTAAGTTTCCTTCTAGCTGCTGTAATACCAAGAAGAATATAACAAACCACAGGGCTTTTATAGGGCTGACCATGAGTATAAGAAACACTCCAACTATAGTTCCTATAAATGCACCAAATACAGGGATAAGTGCAGTAAATCCCACAAGTGCTGAAACTACTAAAGCATATGGAAGTCTAAGTATCAACATTCCTATAAAGCAAAGCACTCCTATAATAACAGCCTCTAAAAACTGTCCTGTTACAAAACTTGAGAAAATTCCGTTTGAAAGCTTAGCAATATCTAGAATTTCTATTACGATATTTTCCGGAAGATAAGCATATAATAGCTTTTTAAATTGTTTAGATAGAGTTTCTTTTTGGAGCAGTACATATATTGCAAATACTAACCCAAGCACAAAGTTTAATAATGCACTAAATATCGATGATGTAATTCCTATAGTGGTATTGAAAAGTGCTGAGCTTCCTCTTGATAGAAACTGAGATATCCACTGCCCTATTTTTTCCCAGTTTAAATCCGAAAATGCAATTGAATTTATTTCAAATGGAAGAGATGCCAATATCCCACCTAGCCAATTTTGAATTTTTTTCATGAAATCTGGAAATTCTTTAGACACTATTTCTACTGTGTTTTTAAATTCGGGTACAATTAAAAATAGTAAAATCCACACCATTGCAACTACTAAGGATAAGCTTAATAGCAATGAAATTGGTCTTATCCATTTTTCAATTTTCGAAGAATTTTTAGTATTGCTAGACTGCTCTAATCTCTTTTTTAAAAAATCCTCAATCAATCTCATTATCACATTTAGTATAAATGCTATGCACAGCCCTACAATAAAGGGTGTCAAAAGTGAAACCACATAGCCTATCACTGATAGTACTTTTGGCAAGTTAGACATGATAGCATAGAGAACTATAGCAAAGGTTATTATTCCCAGTATTTTTTTGATATTCGCTTTAGACAGGTCCATCTTAGTTCCTCTTTTCGCTTTTAATTCAAATTAAGGAATGGCATAGCCATTCCTTAATTAAAAAATTATATCTAATTTTTATTTTATCAGATTTTACTGCCAATTGATAGGTCTGCTTCATGCTTATCAATATAAATTGTCTGATAATCTTGAACCTCTCCTTGAATTAGTAGTCTAGCAATAGGAGTTTCTATATGCTTTTGCAGATATCTTTTTACTGGTCTTGCTCCGTATACTTTTGAGTAGGAATTATCTGCAATGAAATTCTTTGCATCATCACTTACTTCTAGCTTGATATTTCTATCACTTAATCTCTTTTGAATATCTGCTAGACTAAGCTCTACTATTTTTACTATTTCGCTCTTTGTAAGAGGTTTGAACATCACTATATCATCTATTCTGTTCAAAAACTCTGGTTTAAAGTTCGCTCTTAGTATATTTAGTACATTTTCTTTCACTGCATCTGAAATCTCTCCAGATTCCTGCATCCCATCTAAAAGTAAATTGCTTCCTATATTTGAAGTCATAATAACTACAGTATCTTTGAAGTTTACAGTCTTTCCCTTTGAGTCTGTCAATCTTCCATCATCAAGCAGCTGAAGCAAGGTATTGAATACCTCTGGATGAGCCTTTTCTATCTCGTCAAACAATATCACGCTGTAGGGCTTTCTTCTGACAGCTTCAGTAAGCTGTCCCCCTTCTTCATAGCCTACATATCCTGGAGGAGCTCCTATAAGTCTCGCTACTGTATGCTTTTCCTGATATTCACTCATATCTATTCTTACGATATTCTCTTCAGTATCAAATAAAGCCTGGGCTAAAGCTTTTGCAAGCTCTGTCTTTCCTACACCAGTAGGTCCTAAGAATATGAAGGAACCTATAGGTCTTCTTGGGTCTTTGAGTCCTGCTCTTGCTCTTAGCACTGCATCAGCAACTAAATCGACTGCTTCGTCTTGTCCTATTACTCTGTTGTGAAGAAGGCTAGGAAGATGCAGTAGTTTTTCTCTTTCGCTTTCTACGAGCTTTGTTACAGGTATTCCTGTCCATTTTGATATAATCTCAGCTATTTCGTCTTCTGTTACTTCTTCTTTTAATAGCTGAGCTTTACTTTTTGCTTGATTTTCTCTTTCACTTTCTAGCTTTTTCTCAAGCTCTGGAAGCTTTCCATGCTTTAGCATAGCTAGTTCTTCTAAATCATATCTTCTTTCTGCGTCTTCTATCTTATGTCTAGTTTGTTCTATTTCTTTTTGCAGGTCTTTTATTTTTATTATATTTTCTTTTTCTAGCTCCCACTGACTTTTCATCGAGCTATACTGCTCTTTTAAGATTGCTAGCTCTTTTTGAAGGTCTTCTAGTCTTGCTTTTGATGATGTATCTGTTTCTTTTTTAAGTGCTTGCTGCTCTATTTCCATCTGCATGATTTTTCTGCTTATTGCATCCAGCTCCGTAGGCATGCTGTCAATTTCTGTTCTTATCATTGAAGCCGCTTCATCCATAAGGTCTATTGCTTTATCTGGTAGGAATCTATCTGAGATGTATTTATTTGACAGCACTGCGCAGGCAATAATAGCATTGTCAGTGATTCTAACTCCATGATGAATTTCAAATTTCTCTTTTATCCCTCTTAATATGGATATGGTGTCCTCTACATCTGGCTGGTCTACTAGAACTGGCTGAAATCTTCTTTCTAAAGCTGCATCTTTTTCTATATATTTACGATATTCATCTAAGGTTGTAGCTCCTATACAGTGAAGCTCTCCTCTTGCAAGCATAGGCTTTAAAAGGTTTCCTGCATCCATAGCTCCTTCAGTTTTACCTGCCCCTACTATAGTGTGAAGCTCATCTATAAATAAAATAATTTGTCCCTCAGATTTTGAAACTTCATTTAGTACAGCTTTGAGCCTTTCTTCAAACTCTCCTCTGTATTTTGCCCCAGCTATGAGGGCTCCCATATCCAGTGCAAATATAGTCTTATCCTTTAAGCCTTCTGGTACATCGTGATTTACTATCCTTTGGGCAAGTCCTTCTACTACAGCAGTTTTACCTACTCCAGGTTCTCCAATCAGTACAGGATTGTTTTTAGTTCTTCTAGATAGAATTCTAATAGCTCTTCTTATTTCTTCATCTCTTCCAATTACAGGGTCAAGCTTGCCTTTTCTAGCCATCTCAACCAAATCTCTACCGTATTTGTTTAGAACATCATAGGTATCCTCTGGGTTTTGGCTGGTTATTTTTTGATTGCTCCTCACCTTGCTTAGAGCCTGAAGAAATTCATTTTTATCAATATGGTATCTGCTTATTATATCTTTAGTATAGCCCTGATTTTGCTCTAAAATAGCAAGATACAAATGCTCCACAGATATATACTCATCTTGAAATGCTTTAGCTTCGTCTTGAGCCTTTACAAGAATTTCGTTGTATCTTCTGGATGGATATACACTGCTTACTGACTCTCCTTGAACCTTTGGAAGCTTATCTAGATGATTTCCAAGATCTATTAAAATTGCTGAAACATTCTTGCCCATCATAGTCAGTAGCTTGGATATGAGACTATCCTCGCTTGCAAGCAGTGCATAGTGCAGATGCTCTGTTTCCATCTGCTGGTGGCCAAGTCTCAAAGCCATTTCTTGTGATTGAACTATGGCTTCTTGAGACTTTTGGGTTAATTTCTCCATGTTCATTTATGTTCACCTCTTTGTTAGTTTATCAAATTAATCTAATTTAGCTAGCTCTACTGCTATTTGAGAGCCTACTCTCGCATTGTTATATACTAGCTCTATGTTTGCTGCTAAGCTATCTCCTTTTGTAGCACTCTTAAGGTAATCAAGCAAGAATGGGGTTACTTTCTTTCCTTTTATTCCACCTGCTTCAGCTTTTTCTAAAGCTTCTTCAATAGACTTATTGATAAATGCTGGCTCTAGCTCGTGCTCTTTTGGGATAGGATTTCCAATTACTACTCCACCCTTTAGCTTCATGTTCCATTTATCTGCTATAACCTTTGCCATAAGCTGTGGATTTTCTATACTATAGTCAGCTTTGTATCCACTTTCTCTAGTGTAAAAAGCTGGGAAATCTTCTGTTTGGTAGCCTAGAACAGGAACTCCTTGAGTTTCTAAATACTCTAACGTAAGTCCGATATCTAGTATAGATTTTGCTCCTGCACAGATTACTGCAACAGGTGTCTGAGCTAGCTCCATAAGGTCTGCTGAGATATCAAAGGTATCTGTAGCGCCTCTATGCACTCCGCCTATTCCTCCTGTAACAAATACCTTTATTCCTGCCATGTGAGCAATTATCATAGTAGATGCTACTGTAGTTGCTCCATTCATTTTGTTTGCTGTGATATAAGGTAAATCTCTTCTACTTGCTTTTACTATATCTTTAGCTGTTGCAAAATATTCTAGTTCTTCTCTTGTAAGTCCTGCCTTTAGCTTACCTTTTATTATACCTATAGTGGCAGGTACTGCACCATATGATCTTACGATTTCTTCTACCTTAAGAGCGGTTTCTAGGTTCTGTGGATAAGGCATACCATGTGATATGATAGTCGATTCAAGTGCTACTACTGGTCTTTTTTCCACTATTGCTTTTTCTACCTCTGGGCTAAGTTCTAAATAATTTTTCATAATTATCCTCCGTTTTTAATATAATTTAATTTCAAATTCTATATCAGTTAGCGTTTTTTCTATTTCTGATTCTGACATTGCTGGATTGATTGTACTGTAGCTTTTCAGTGCTGTAAGTGAAGCTCCAGTCGCATAGGTGCAGGCTTTATCAAGCTGACTTCCCTTGAGATAGGAGCTGATAATTCCTGCCATAAAAGCATCTCCTGCTCCTGTTGCACTTTTTATATCCTTTGCTTTTGCCTTAAGAAAAACTTCAATTTTCTCATCACAGGCAAAAACACCTTCACTACCCATACTTATAAACACTTGCTTCAAGCCTTTTTCTAAGAATTTTTCTCCAGCTTTTCTTATATCATCTATGGTATCTGCTGGAATTCCAAGTAAGTCACTTACTTCATGTCTATTGGGCTTTATAGTGTGGATATACTTTAGTGAATCCTTTAATCTCATAGCTTTTTTACTGGATACTGGGTCTACAAATATCGGGATATCTGAAAAATTCATCCCAATATAATCTATAGTTTTTTTAGGAATGTTGGTGTCCAGTACGATTATATTGGCATTTTTTAAAAGCAGCTGATTTTCCTGAATGAAGGTCTCATCTATTAGCTCGTATATTTCCATTTGAGATATAGCAACTCGCATGTCATTTTGCTCATCCATTATAGATAAATACATCGATGTAGGATAGCTATCAGATATCAAGGAGCTTTTCATATCTATACCCATATCTTCGCTTTCTTTTATGAGCTTTTGTCCGTAAAAGTCATTGCCTACTGCAGATATGAGTCTCACTGGAATATCGAGCTTTGCTAGGTTTTCTGATATGTTCCTACCTACTCCACCGAGCGATGTTTCAATCTTTCCTGGGTTTGAATCGTATAGCTTTAAGCTTTCATTTGGAAATCCTTGAAGATCTATGTTTGAGCCTCCAATTACAGTGACTTTTTTTTCTTCGCTCACTATATAGCCTTTTCCCATAATATAGCCCTTTTTCATAAGATTCGCTATGTGCACAGCCACCGATGACCTGTTAAGCTTCAGTCTATCTGCTAGGGCTTGCTGAGCTATCATGGGTTCTTTTTTTAGTATTTCCAGTATTTCTCTTTCTCTAGAAGTCATGCCAACCTCCAATCCTTCTCCAACTTACAAAATTAAACTTTTGTTTATTAATATAACTTTTGTTTAATTATAACATTTTTGTTTATTAAACGCAATATATTATCCATAAATTTTTTCTAAATAGGATATAAGGTTTAAAAGTACTATTATATTGATTTTACATCTTATTAATACCCAATAATTAGAATTAATCAATTGCACTTAGCTATAATTTAAGATATAAATAAAAGTAACATAAATAAAAAACGCTTATTAACAGATAAATTTATAAATCATAAATAGTTTAAAAACAACTGATATCATAACTAAAGTAGTATAATGATAATTATAAAAAATTAGTACGAATGGAGGTTACTATGCCTATAGATATATTCATCCAGCGACTATTTATAGCTTTTCTCTGCGGATTAATTATAGGTTTAGAAAGACAGCTACGGCACAAGATGTCAGCAGTAGTTACAAATGTTTTAGTCTGTATGGGCTCATTTTTATTTTTATCCTTTGCCATGCATGACTCTGCAAATGAACAGGCAAGATTAGCCTCACAGGTCATATCTGGAATTGGTTTTCTTGGCGGAGGAGTTATAATCAGAGATGGCTTTAGCATTAGAGGATTAAACACTGCTGCCACACTTTGGTGCTCTGCGGCTCTTGGTCTGCTTATCAGTCAAGGATATATAAACTATGCCTTTGTAGGGACTGCTTTTATTCTAGGTGCTAATATATTTCTAAAGCCTCTTGCGATAAGAGTAGAGCATAGCAAATACGGCAATAGAGATACAGAGTTCAACTATAAAATAAAGCTTCAATGCAATGATGCTCAGGAAGAGGAAGTTATAAAAAGCTTTAGATCATCTGTTGAAAACAAAAATATTACTATTAGAGGAATAGAAAGCAGACGCTCTGATGAAACAAACCACATGAGCATCAAAATTTATATTCTTACCTTTGGTCAGAATGAAGAAGACATCTGGAAAACATTAAACTATATTCATAATAAATATGATATATATTCATATAGCTATGAATTAGAAGCCTAGGAGGATATCATGCTAAAATTCATCGCACTTGTAGTTATGCTAATCGACCATATCGGTGCTAAGTTACTCCCTCAGTTTTTTTTCCTGCGCATTATAGGAAGGTTATCTTTTCCAATATTTGCCTATATGGTTGCAACTGGGGCCAAAAGAACAAGGGATTTAGATATTTATATATCTAGAATGCTCATTTTTGCCTTTATTTCACAAATTCCATTTGTTTACTCGTCACCTTCAGTAAGCATGGCTGATATGTCACTACTTGAGCTTTCATTTAAATCATTTTTACCTGGGGTTACTTTCTTTGCAAATCCAGCAATTATAGGTCATCCAGGGCTAAATATCGGATTTACTTTTTGCTTCGCGCTTATGGCTATTAAATTTATAAACCAAGCAAAGGAATATAAAAACGACAGAAAAAATGTAGCTCTTAGTTATCTTGGAGTAGTAGCTATGATATTAGTAGCTTTCTTTTTGAGAACTGACTATATGATGTATGGAGTAGCAATGGTTCTAGTCTTTTATAACTTTTCTATTGAAGAAAAGTCCATCTACCCTAAGCTCATATACATTCTGCCTTTACTTATTAATGTTTCTACTATGATAGTTCAAAGCGCTTCCTTACTTACTGTTCCAATCATCAAGCGATTTAAGGACGTAGCTCCAAATATGCTTCCACGATGGGTATATTATGTATTTTATCCAGCTCATCTTTTAATACTTGGAATTATAATGAGACAGTTTTAATTTGCTGTATATTAAAGACCCCTGCAGATTTTGCTGGGGCCTTTGTTAATTTTGATAGTTTATAGTTTATGACATTAGCTTACAGATATTGTTCGTAAATTCTACAGGATCTGTTATGCTTAGCCCCTCAATTAATAGAGCTTGATTGTAAAGAAGATTTGTATACATTTTAAGTTTTTCTTTATCATTTTCAAAAGCTGCTTTTAAGCTTTCGAATATTTCGTGATTTATATTTAATTCTAATACCTTTTCAGCCTTTGCTCCTTCAGCATTTGGCATAGCGCTTAAGATTTTTTCCATCTCAATGCTTAGCTCTCCATCAGCAGATAGACAAACTGGATGATTTTTTAATCTTACAGACGGTCTAACATCAGTAACTTTTCCTTCTAGAGCTTCTTTCATAAATGTAAATAGGTCTTTATTTTCTTCTTTTATTTCCTCTGTTTTTTTGTTTTCTTCTTCCATATCTATTCCTAAATCCTTGCTAGATACAGACCTAAACTCTTTTTCTTTATATGACATTAGCATTTTGATTGCAAATTCATCAACCTCATCTGTAAAGTAAAGAATTTCATAGCCTTTATCAGTTAGAAGCTCAGTCTGAGGAAGCTTATCAAGTCTATCGTTTGATTCTCCTGCTGCGTAGTAGATGTATTTTTGATCTTCTTTCATACGCTCTACATACTCATCAAGAGTAACCATCTTCTTTTCAGTAGAAGAGTAGAACATAAGCAAATCTTGAAGTACTTCTTTTTCCATTCCATAGTTGCTGTAGATTCCATATTTTAATTGTCTTCCAAAGTTTTTGAAAAACTCTTCATAGTTTTCTCTGTCATTTTTAAGTAGGCTAAGTAGCTCACTTTTTACTTTATCTTTGATTTTCTTAGCTATTAGCTTAAGCTGTCTATCATGCTGTAAAAGCTCTCTAGAGATATTTAGAGATAAATCCTCTGAATCCACCATGCCTTTTACAAAGCTGAAATAATCTGGAAGCAGGTCAGAGCATTTGTTCATTATCATTACTCCACTAGAATACAGCTCCAAGCCTTTTTCATATTCCTTGGTGTAAAAATCAAATGGCATTTTTTCTGGGATATATAGTATAGCATTATATCTTACAGCTCCATCAGCACTGATATGAACGTACTTTAGAGGCTTATCAAATCCATAATGCTTTTCTGAGTAAAAGTTTTCGTAGTCTTCTTTAGTAAGCTCACTTTTATTTTTTCTCCATAGTGGCACCATGCTGTTTAGAGTCTCTTCTTCTACTACCTCTTCAAATTCTTCTTCACTGCCTTCTTTTAGCTTGCTTGTTTTCATATCCATTTTTATAGGATATCTCACAAAATCAGAATATTTCTTAACAATAGAGCGAAGTCTATATTCATTAAGATAGTCGTCATAGCTCTCATCTTCTGTATTTGGCTTGATCTGAAGAATAATTTCAGTTCCTACTTCAGCCTTATCAGCGTCTTCTATAGTGTAGCCTTCTGCTCCAGTTGATTCCCATTTGTAGCCCTTTTCTTCACCTAGAGCTTTACTAATTACAGTTACTTTGTCAGCAACCATAAACGCAGAGTAAAATCCTACTCCAAACTGGCCTATAATATCAAATCCATCTTTAATTTCATTCTCTTTTTTAAATGCAAATGAGCCACTTTTTGCTATTACTCCAAGGTTTTCCTCTAACTCATCTTTTGTCATACCAATTCCAGTATCACTTATTTTTAGGATTCTATTATCCTTATCAGCTTCGATTTTGATAAAATAGTCATCCTTTGAAAAACTGATGTTATCATCAGTAAGAGCTTTGTAGTATATCTTGTCTATAGCATCGCTAGAATTTGAAATTAACTCTCTTAAAAATATTTCTTTGTGGGTGTAAATAGAATTAATCATCAAATCAAGCAGACGTTTGGATTCCGCTTTAAATTCCTTTTTTGCCATTCATATAACTCCCTTTCATATGATATTTATATTTAAGATTTTTCGTTATAGTTAGCACTCACTTAATTCGAGTGCTAACTATAATTTACCAAAAAAAATAGATTTGTCAATAACTTAGTTCAAAAAAACAAAACCCGTTTATTAAATAAAACGGATTTTGAAATTTATTATTTGATTTATAGGATATTTCCTTCAGTAGTAATAGTAACTTCGTTATATGGTACAATTTTTTCCGACTTAAGCATAGCTTGCTTTACAGCGTAGGTCATTCCGTTACAGCAAGGCACTTCCATTTTTACTACTGTAATGCTTTTTAAATCGTTAGACTTAAATATCTCAGTTAGCTTTTCTATATAAAATTCATTGTCATCTAGCTTTGGGCAGCCTATAAGAACTACTCTATCTTTGATAAACTCTTCATGGAATTTAGAATAAGCATAAGCTGTGCAGTCGGCCGCTACTAAAAGATGTGCGTCCTTTAGGCATCCTGCTTTAGTATTCATTAGTTTAATCTGAACTGGCCAAGTTTTCAGCTGAGAGTCTCCACTTCCATGAACATTTGCAAACATCGGAGGCATATCGGCTAGGAATAAAGGCTTTTTCTCTTTTTCCTTTTCTTTTTGCTCTTTGATTTCAGCCATTCTCTTTTCTACTAGCTCTTTATTAAATGGCATAGCCTCTTTGTCCTCAAGCTTAATAGCTCCAGTAGGACATTCTGGCAAGCAGTCTCCTAGTCCATCGCAGTATTCATCTGAAATAAGCTTTGCTTTGCCATCTATCATCACTATTGCACCTTCATGGCAAGCATCTACGCATAGTCCGCATCCATTACATTTTTCTTCATCTATAGTTATTATCTTTCTAATCATAATATCCTCCTAATGGTTTTCGCTTTGAATTTCATACTCTATAAATCATATTCTAATGAATAATTCTAATATTCGCGGTAACATAGGTTACACATTAAGAGGATATTTTTTTACATGAATAACACAAGGCTGACAGCCATAACTGCCATCCCTCCGATTAATCCATATATAGAAAGGTGATGCTCTCCATACTCTCTAGCTGAAGGCAATAGCTCGTCAAATGAAATAAATACCATAATTCCAGCTACAGCTGCAAACAAAATACCAAAGGTCACATCATTAAAAAATGGTCTAAGAATCGTATAGCCAACTATAGCTCCTACTGGCTCTGAAAGCCCTGATAAAAAAGAATACATAAATGCTTTTTTCTTACTTCCAGTAGCAAAATAAATCGGCACTGACACAGCTATTCCTTCTGGAATATTGTGAATAGCTACTGCTATTGCAATTGCTATACCAAGTGAAGGATCATGGAGTGCTGATGCAAAGGTAGCAAGTCCTTCTGGAAAGTTGTGTATAGTGATTGCAAGTGCAGTGAATACACCCATTCTCATAAGCTTTTGCTTATCCTTTTCATCATATTCCTCTGCTTGTAATTCTCTGCTTGCGTTTATCTTTTCGCTTTTATCCTTGTTAGCTATTTTTTGACAATACTCTCTTACATCTTCAGGTTCATTTTGAATTTGCATATCCTCTACATTTCTAACCTCATGGGGATTTTCATGAGAAGGTATCATTTTATCTATTAGAGCTATAACTGCCATCCCACCAAAAAAACCTGCAATAGTAGTCCAGCTTCCATTTTTTTCTCCAAGAGCAGCTATGAGAGAATCCTGAGCCTTAAAAAATATTTCAATCATAGATACATAAATCATAACTCCAGCTGAAAAACCAAGTGATATAGATAAGAACTTCTTGCTAGTTGTCTTTGCAAAAAAAGCAATAGCACTTCCTATCCCAGTGGATAATCCAGCAAAAACTGTAAGTCCAAATGCTAATAAAACGTTATCCATAGATTCTTTCCTCTCTTATGTCATTTTATCTTCCTCTGTATAGTATAGGAGCTGCTCCAAAAAGCACCTCTGTACTAAATGATGTTTTTTCCATGAGCATAAGCTCATCTGCAATGTGATTCATATTTCTCATATCAGTAGGCTCCATTACATTTTCAAGCTCTACCCCTGTTTTTCTTTTAAAATACATATAGTGCTTCCAAAGTCTATTTTTGATTTTCTCTAAGCTAGAAGGCTGCCTTAATATCATCATTACTTCGTGTCTTAAGGTTTCAGCTGACTCTTTATCAAATCCTTTTGGAAGCTCGGCTAGCCTTTTTCCTATTTCTCTAGCAGTTTTTTCATCAATTTCCTGACACAAAAACTTGACTATATGCCAGAACTGAAACAAATCATCCTTACTATTTATATCTACTTCCTTTGCCCAAGCAAAAGCATAGAGTCTTCTCTTCCAGTCCCATCTTCTAACTGGACTTTGAAGGTCATTTGCAGGTATAAGGAAAAAGTCTCTGTCAAGTAGCATAGCTCCAAAAACTCCTGGTGGTTTTCCCATGCGGTTGTTTTTGAGTGTAGTTCTATATACTCCACATGATGGACTGCCTTCCATATATACAAAAGCAAAAACATTTGCTCTTTCAAGAGCTTCTATACTGGCATTGCAGCCTTTTATGAGCATATCAGTAACATCTTTGCCTTCCCTATTTTTAATTTTTGAATTTCCCTCTAGCACAGCTCTTCCACTTTCTCCTATAACTCTGATGGGACTTCTAGGAATTCCCATTCCAGATAAACTCTCTGGACACACAGGATGCCAAATAAATGAAGTCTGATCTCTTCCAAAAAGCTCTGACATATTCCAGCCTTTTTTATTATATCTCACCTTGCACCCATACATACAAGCACTTATTCCTAAATTTATTTTTTCTTTTAGAACTGTATCCATAAACTAATCCCCTCTCATACCAAACTCTAAGCCATTAATACCCAAACCTAGCTGAATTAATATAAAAAGTAAAAAAAAGCTCGAAAAGAGCTTTTTAGTTTTAAAATATGTAATTAGAATCTAGCTTTTCCTAGTTCTTCGTCTAAAAATTTTTGGATTCCTAAAAGTTTTTTATGTATAGAGCATTTATCAGCTGCATCTCTAGTACAATTTGTTTTATTTGCAAGACATCTATTTAAGTAAATATCGCCTTCGATAGCCTCTATTACTTCCTTATAAGATATTTCACCAGGCTCCTTTGTCAGAGCATAGCCCCCTGAGACTCCTCTATAAGCTTTTGTTATACCTGCCGCGTTTAGTTTTCTAAGAATTTTAAGCGCAAATCTAAGGGGTACATCCTGTTCTTTTGCAATTATTGACGCACCTACTCTGCTCTCTTCTTGATTTGCCAAGTATTGTACTATCCTAAGCGCATAATCTGACTCTTGTGTTATCTTCATACAAAACTACCCCAATCTATGCATAAATATGCATTTAAATTCATTCCTATATAACAAAATATTACAACCTAAAACTAATTCTGTCAAATACTTAGGATGTAAAATTTATACTAATTTGATAAATTTTTTAAACCTTAATTAAGTTATTGAAATTTTTGCAAAATAAATACCCAAGTCGCCTTGAGTATTTACATGCTTTAATTACTTTTTAAATATTCCAAATGGCTTTCCAAGTGGAAGGAAAACTCTTCCAAAATGGTTGTTTGCTAAATGTGCTATAGCTCCATAGAAAGCAAGTAATGAAATAATAAGCTCTGAATAAGCTGCTAGTAAATGCATTTCATGCTCCATTATTCCAAGAACTGAGCAGAACAGACCTAGGAAAAGTAAGTCGATAAAACACATAACAATGAATAAGTGCTTGTTTGTTTCAGCAGCTACAAGTGTAGCTCCCATACTAAATATAAAGTATCCTATAAATGCGACTCCTAGCTGACGAACATCTGCTTTTGCTGCCATAGCTTCTCCAAACACTCCGTTTTGAATCATCCAAGTCATAGCTACTCCTAGCCAGAAAAACCCGTAAGCTCCAAAAACTGTAGTTCCGAAAATGTTGTTCTTTTGAGCATCTTTAAATGAAGCAAAAAGCTGTGCGCAGGCTCCTAAGAAAATAGCCCATGGTATTACAAGAGCAGTTCCTTCAGTTAATCCTAGCTTTTGTGATGCTGCTACTAGAGTTACCATTGCTAGACCAAACTGACCTAATGCCGTAGGATCTGCAGTAACTACTTTGTTTTCAATAATTTGATTGTTTTGCATACTTCCCTCCAATATGTAAAAAAATATATATTCCTACATAAGTTAACAGATTCACAAACAAAAGTCAATCAAATTTGTATAATATACAACCATAATTTTTATTATATATTAATCTTACTTATTCTGTAGCAGCAGGTCATTTTCTTTGATATATCCTTTTTTTCTCATGTACATAGAAATCGCATAGCTAAGTACAGCTGGAAGTAAAAAATGAAGTAAGGCTATTCCTATAAACGCTTCATTTCCCATAACTGAATATGTTGAAAACTGACCTACTAGTCCACTGGTTCCCATACCTGCTCCAACGCTATCAGCTTTCATTTTGAAAACTGTAGTTGAAATAGGTCCTAGTAGCGCACTTGCTAATGTAGGCGGTATCCAAATAAGAGGATTTTTTATTATATTAGGTATCTGAAGCATCGATGTCCCTAATCCCTGAGAAATTAACCCACCTACTTTGTTTTCTTTATAAGACATAACTGCAAAACCAATCATCTGGCAGCAACAGCCAGTAAGCGCAGCCCCCGCTGCCAAGCCTTCTAATCCTAACGCAATAGACAGTGCCGCTGAGCTTATCGGAAGAGTTAGAATCATACCCATAAATACTGCAAGTACTATTCCCATAGGTATAGGCTGAAGCTCGGTTGCTCTATTTAGCAAAGACCCTATCGCCTTCATCATCATAGCTACAAAAGGTGCTATAAATATCCCTGCCAAGCTCCCTACTATAATAGTTATAGCTGGTACTAGCACTATGTCAACTTTTGTTTTTCCTGTAATTCTTTTTCCTATTTCTGCTCCTATAAGAGCTGCTACAAATGCCCCCATAGGCTCACCTATTCCTATAGTCGCGACTCCCTCTACGAACTTTACAGTGCCTGCTCCCATTGCTCCAGTTACAAGTGAAGCAAAAATCACAAGAGGCCCTGCACCTATGGCATGAGCTACTGCTGCTCCAATAGCTGGTCCCATCATAAACTGTGCAGTTCTACCGAATAAAGATAGCTGCTCTATAGAGCTTAAATCTCCTATTTGTTTGAGTATAAGTCCAATAATAAGCGATGAAAACAATCCTAGAGCCATTCCGTTGAGGGTTTTAATCAAATAATTTTTCACACTATACACCTCTTTTCATATGTAAAACACCTGTCTTGTCAGCTACTAAACAAGTATACTATTTTATTGCTCTGCAATCAAGTATCCTTTTTCATCTAGCTCTTTTAAGATGTCTGTCATATCATCTTTTTTATTTACTTCTATAGTGTGAAAATGAACTCCATCAGTTATTGCCGACAATGGCTTTGAGTTTCCAGTTGAGAGCTTTGCAATAAAATTTTTAAGCTCCTTTCTAGATGAAATACCTAAATCAACTCTAATATCGCCGTATATATCATGCTCTATAATTACATCTAATATCTTTCCGCCATTATCAATAATTATTTTTAGCTCTTCCTCTAAATCTTCCAAGGTATCATGCTTTGACGCAATTACCTTTCTATAGCCTTCTTCATTTATTTTTGAAATGATATAGCCCTGAGGGGTAGCAAGTATTGGAATACCTTTAGCCCTTAGTATTGCAATATCTTGAACTATTACTTGTCTGCTAACTTTAAATTCCTTAGCTAGCTCTGAGCCACTTAAATAAATGTCGCTATCTACTAATCTTTTTTCTATCTCCAGTCTTCTTTTTGTTGCTTCCATTTTTATCATCTCCTGCAGTTAAACTTATTCGGAATATATCTTTAATTTTGATTTCAATTATATCACAATTTGCACTTTTAACTATCCAAGCTATTCTATATTAGTATTTTTATAGTATAATGAAGGCTACGATGAAACCTACATTGTTTTTGATTTTATTCACCATTCATTTTATTTTTAAAGGAGTAGTAATTATGTTAAAAAAATATATTATAATAACTTCAGTTATATTTTCTTGTTTGTTTGGACTAAATCCTAGCTATGCACAGTCTCCAATCGTAGATGTAAATTTTAAAGTCAATGATATTTACGAGGATGAGGAAAGTGTAATAATTCAAGCTATAGTTTACAACCTAGGCAATACAAATATAAATGGGTTTAATGATATCGATGTAGTTTTGAAAAGTATGAATGATGAGCTAATTGCTCAAGGAACTTTTGAGATAGATGATTTAAAAGCTATAAGCTTTGAACCAGGAGAATCTTTTTTCTTTACTGGTGCTATGAACAAAACAGCTCCTGTCACTTATCCCTATAAATATGTAGCAGAATCTAGTGTCAATTGGAACAATATAACAGAGCTTTCAGATGATATCAAACTTTATATCAATAGCGAGCAAATAGTTTTGGAACAAAAACCTGTAATAATAAACAATAGAATGTTAGTTCCTATTTCAACAATAGCTTCGAATTTTGATTATGAAGTAAACTGGAATCAAGCAGAAAAATCTGTTACCTTGGCACGCGGCCCAAAATCAGTAAAGCTTACAATAAATAGTGCTGTTGCAAGTGTTGATAGCGAGAATGTAAGTATAGATACAGCTCCTATAATATTAAATAATAGAACTATGGTTCCTATTTCATTTATAGTGGATGCCTTTGGCGCAGATTATGCCTGGGGTGCTCAAACAAAAATTTTATCCATTTATTATTAAATACATTATAATTAGAGTATAATTTATTTTTTTATAACTAGGAGGAGTTTATGACCTATAACAGACTGATACCTGAAATCACTGTAACATCTATTAAAGAAAGCCTTTCTTTTTACTGTGATGTTTTAGGCTTTGAAAAAACTTACGAAGGCGAGGATAAGGATTTTTCTTTTATTTCATTTTATGGCTCTCAGCTTTTACTTCAAGAAAATTCTAATGAAGCATGGAAGAAATATGAGCTAGAATATCCTTTTGGAAGAGGCGTTAACTTTTCTATAGAAACTGATGACATCGATAAACTAGTTTCTAATTTGGAAAAAGCTAATATCAGCTTGCTTTGTCCTTTAGAAGAACGCTGGTATAAAAAAGACGATATGGAGCATGGAGAAAAGCACTTTATAGTTATGGATCCCGATGGCTATATATTAAGATTTATGCAAGATTTAGGTCAAAAAACTATCTAAATCTAGACTAATAAACAATAAAAAACCAAGATGTGATGGAATCAAAAAGAACCGTCCCTCTTGGTTTTTTTGTACTATAGGTTACATTTTAAAGTTATGCTTCTCTTAAAATATTCAAGTCTTCTCCTGCCATTATTTTGTTCATTGTTCTCATCGCGCACATTTTTCCGCACATTGTACAAGTATCTTCATTTTCAGGCATTGATTCCTTGCGATATCTTCTTGCTTTTTCTTCATCCATAGATAGCTTGAACATGGTTTCCCAGTCTATATCAGCTCTAGCCTTACTCATTTTGTTATCCCATTCTCTTGCTTTTGGAATTTTTTTAGCTATATCAGCAGCATGAGCAGCTATTCTTGATGCTATTATTCCTTCCTTCATGTCTTCTAGGTTAGGAAGTCTAAGATGCTCTGCTGGAGTAACATAGCATAGAAAATCCGCTCCATAGGTAGCTGCTATTGCTCCACCTATTGCTGAAGTGATATGGTCATATCCAGGGGCTACATCAGTAACTATAGGTCCAAGTACATAAAATGGTGCATTGTGGCAAAGTCTTTTTTGAAGTAGCATATTTGCTTGAATCTCATCTATAGCCATATGACCTGGTCCTTCGATTATAATCTGTACGTTTTTCTCCCAAGCACGCTTAGTAAGCTCTCCTAGTGTGATTAATTCTTTTATCTGGCAAGCATCAGATGCATCATTTATACTTCCTGGTCTAAGAGCATCACCTAGGCTAAGGGTTACATCATACTCGGCGCATATATCTAGTAGCTCATCATAGTATTCAAAAAATGGGTTTTCTGCATTGTTTAGCTGCATCCATGCATACATTAAAGAGCCCCCTCTAGATACTATGTTAGTAAGTCTTTTATTTCTTTTGAAAACCTCAGCTGTTTCTTTGTTTATGCCTGCATGGATAGTCATAAAATCTACGCCATCGATTGCATGCTTTCTTACTACATCCAGAAACTCTTTTGCTGTGATATCCTTAAGCTCTTTGTCATAAAATCCAACAGCATCATATATAGGCACAGTTCCTATCATAGCAGATGACATTTCAACTAGTCTTTTTCTAAATTCTTCTGTTTTTCCAAATGAGCTAAGGTCCATGATGGCTTCAGCTTTCATCTCTATAGCTTTTTTTACTTTTTCTAGCTCTGGTTCAATGTCTGGGCAGTCCTTTGATATACCTAAATTCACATTAATTTTTGTACTTAGCCCTTGACCTACTCCTTTAGGACTTAGGCTTTTATGATTTTTATTTGCAGGGATTGCTATACTTCCATTTGCAACTCTTTCCATAAGTACATTGATATCCATGTATTCTTCTTTTGCTACTATTTCCATTTCTTTAGTTACAATGCCTTTTCTTGCTGCATCCATTTGAGTTGAATAATTCATAATAGTAATCTCCTTTTTATTTTTTAAATTTTTAATAGATTATCAACTGATTGTCTTAAATTTTTTGTAGCATTTAGGCAGTCTGCTTGCCCTAATATTGCTGATACTACACAAATACCATCTAGTCCAAGATTGTTTAGCTTTGAAATGTTTTCCTGATTTATTCCGCCTATCCCAAGCACTGGAATATTAATTTTACTGCATATATCAGAAATATCTAAAAGTCCAAGCTCACTAGCATCAGCTTTAGTTGAGGTTGGAAAAATTGCTCCCACTCCTATATAATCAGCTTCACTCTCTATTGCTTTTGTAGCTTGACTTAAGGTCTTTGCAGAAACTCCTAAAATTTTATCTTTTCCTATAAGTTTTCTAACAAGCTGAGCATCTAAATCATCTTGTCCCACATGTACTCCCTCAGCATCTAGGGCTAGAGCTATATCTACTCTGTCGTTGATAATGAGAGGAATATTATGACTTCTAGTGATTTCTTTTAGCTTTAATCCTATTTGATAAAATTCTCTGCTAGATGCTGTTTTTTCTCTTAGCTGAACTACAGTCACACCGCCTTTTATGGCTTCTTCAACACTATGAAATAAGTCTTTCCCTGAAAGGCAAAGTCTATCTGTAACTAAATATAGTGAGTAGTCAGTTTTTTTTCTAAGCTCTGATTTTTTCATTTTCCAAAGCCTCCATATACAGATTAATTTTATTGGCATCCATAGTATGTACGTAGTCAAATAATCTAGTTCTAAAGGTTCCTATTCCTTCGTTGTTCTTAAGACTGCATTCTGCTAGTTCTCCAGCTATTCCTATTACTGTAAGAGCTGAAGCTGCAGCCAAAAATGGCTCTACTCCTGATGCACAAAAACTTCCTGTTAATGAGCTAGCCATGCATCCTGTTCCTGTGACTTGCTTCATCATTTTGGTTCCATTTTTTAATCTTAGCTCTCTAACCTCATCTATTACGATATCTACAGCTCCAGTTATAGCTACTGTGCAAGGTTTAAATCCAATGAGTTCTTTTGCACAGGATATAGCTACATCTGATTCACTAGATGAGTCTACTCCTTTTGTATTTCCTGTAAGTCCGGACATTGCCATTATTTCTGAAGCATTTCCTCTTATCACTGAAATATTTAATTCTTCAAATAATCTTTGCGCCCACATAGTTCTATAACTTGTGGCTCCTGCTCCTACAGGGTCTAATACTATAGGTATTCCAATTTTATTTGCTTCTTTTCCTGCAATTAGCATAGACTCTACTGTTCTAGCATTTAGGGTTCCTATGTTTAGCACTAGAGCTTTTGCTAAGTTTACCATTTCCTTTACTTCATTTTCATCATCAGCCATAACTGGGGATGCTCCTATAGCTAGGGTGATATTGGCACAGTCATTTATAGTTACACTATTTGTAATATGATGCACTAGCGGACTAATATCTCTAAGTTTATGAAGCGAACTTATAACTTTATCTTTCATCATAAATCTCCTTTCTTACTAACTTTTAGCTTTTTGCTATCTAATAAGTCTGTACAAGTGGTTTGTGGGACCATTTCCACTTCCTATATCCAAACTATTTCTTATAGCTCCTGTGATGTATTCCTTTGCATCAAATACTGCTTGCTCTACAGATAATCCAAGAGCTAGATTAGATGCTATAGCAGATGAAAGAGTACATCCTGTACCATGGGTATTATTTGTATTAATTTTTGGAGCATCATACCATCTGAATTTATCTTCATAGGCCAGTAAATCTGCCGCATCATCCACTAGATGCCCTCCTTTAATAAGTACAGCCGAGGATGTTAGTTTCCTAAATGCATGAACTGACTTTTCCATATCATCTTTTGATTTTATTTCTAAGCCATCTAATATAGCAGACGCCTCATGAAGATTTGGTGTAATTACATCAGCTAGAGGTAAAAGTTCTTGAATCAGAGCTTCTTTTGCATCCTTTTCAAGTAAATCAAATCCAGTAGTAGATATCATGACAGGATCTAAGACAATATTTTTAAACTTATAGCGCTTTATTAGCTCTGCTACTGTGAGAATTATTTCAGCATTTGACAGCATCCCTATTTTTACTGCATCTATGTCTATATCCTCTGCCACTGCTTCTATTTGTTTTCTTACTGAGAGAGATGAGAGAGTCTCTATATGGCTTACTCCTAAAGTGTTTTGAGCAGTTACGGCGGTTATTATGCTCATGCCATATACCTTATGAGCACAGAAGGTTTTTAAGTCAGCTTGGATTCCTGCTCCACCAGAAGAATCAGAGCCAGCAATAGTCAGAACCTTCTTCATGCACTATGCCTCCCATCGTCTTTAGTCAATTTATAAGCAAATGCAGACTTAAGTACTGCTATTGCTATTATGCTTCCACCGATAGTGCTTAGCATAAAAGGAACTACAAAGAAAAATGCTCCTACTTCTTTTCCAAGAATGAATTTTGCCATAGGAAAAGCAACTAGACCTCCTATGATTCCTGTTCCAATTATTTCTCCCAAAGCAGAAAGCGAAATTTTGTTAAACTTTTTATACATATACGAGGCCAGTATGGCTCCAAATATACTTCCTGGAAATGCAAGTATAGAGCCTGTTCCAAGTATATTTCTAAGCAGTGATATCAAAAATGAGTTTAATACAGCGTAATAAGGTCCAAGCAGTACAGCTGAAATAACATTAATCGTGTGCTGAATAGGGAAACATTTAGCTACCCCTACTGGAATATAAATTACATGTCCTACCATAGTTCCTATGGCTACCAATAATGATGCAAATACCATTTTTTGAATCTTCATCCTACTTCCTCCTAATATAATTTTTTGAAAATAAAAAGAGCATAAACCCAATCTAGGATTTATGCCCAATATAAATAAACGGCCTAACTTCCCTACGCTGGCATTATCCAGATCAGGTTAAAGGGTCAAAGAACACATCTTTATCTCAGCCGATTTAATCGGCACCCCTAGTCTAATTTATTAAATTATTTCTTGCTCTTGTGACTCAGTTTACAACTAAAGATTTAAAAAATCAAGTCTATTTTATATTTATTTTAGTGTTATGTATGATATAAGTAATTTTAATGTGTTTTCAAATGCGGAGTAATGAGTTCTTTCCATTCCATGAGATGCATGTACTCCTGGTCCAATTAAAGCACCTTTTATGTTATAGCCTGCAGTAAGCGCTGCCCTAACATCAGAGCCATAGAAAGGATAAATATCCACAGCATATGAAAGCTTGTTTTCTTTTGCAAGATTAATCAAGGTAGTTGTCATATTGTAATCATATGGTCCACCAGAATCCTTTGCACAAATAGATACATCATACTCTGTACAGGTTAAGTCCTCGCCTATGCATCCCATATCAACTGCTATAAGCTCAGTTATATCTTCAGGGATATTCGATGAGCCATGCCCTACTTCTTCGTAAACTGAAAAAACAATTCTCAAATCATATTCAGGAGTTATATTGTTATCCTTAAGATATTTCATCAGTCCAAAAAGACAAGCAACGCTTCCTTTGTCATCTATAAATCTAGACTTGATAAAACCACTAGGCGTAATAGTAGTTTTAGGCTCTATAAATATAAAATCTCCTGGCATTATGCCTAGGTTTTCTACATCTTCTTTTGTCTTAACACATTCATCTATGCGAATAGCCATGTTTTCAGTATCTCTAGGCTTGCTGCTTGCATCCTTGAACACATGAACTGCTGGACTAGTGCTTAAAAATGTTCCTGTGTAAAGCTTTCCATCTCGAGTTTTTATTTGGCAGTATTCACCATCTAGTGTCGGTACTATCGGTCCTCCAACTAAAGTAAATTTAAGCTGACCATCTGATGTTATGGATCTTACCATAGCTCCTAATGTATCTACATGAGAAGAAAGCCCTATTACTCTGTCCTTTGATTTCCCTGCTATGCTTATAAATCCACAGCCTTTTTGGTTCACTGTCATTTCATATCCTAGCTCTTTTACCCAAGATTTCATTTCTTCAATTATTTCGTGACAAAATCCACTTGGACTATGAAACTCCATTAGGCTCTTTGCTGTGTTAAGAATATATTCTTTGTCGATATTATGAAAGTTCATATTTCCTCCTTAGTATATGTTTTTTCCCATTGTAATAATTGTAACAAATAATAATATACATAGAAAGAAATATTATAAATAAAAATAATTTTTTATATTAGCTTTTATATAGGATTACGTTAAGCCATTTTTCGTTTTCTCTACCTGCTCTTTTGTCTGATGTAATCCAGATTTCTTCAATTTTAAAAGGTGTTTTGGTATCTATTATATCCTTTACTAAGCTTTGAGTGTAAGAAGTAAACACTCTTCCATCCTCTACTTTTTCAGAATCACCATATTTAAGGGATATATATACATGACCTTCTGGCTTAAGTGCTTCATAAAATTTTAGCAAGACCTTTACAAAGGCTTTTCTAGTTAAATGTATAAGAGATGAACAGGCCCAAATGGCGTTAAAATCTTCATTATAATTTAGCTCTGTGAATTTCATATTTATAACTGATTTTCCTATAAAGCTACTTGCTCTTTGGGTCAATTTTTTACATCCATCAAAGCTAGTTACATCATAACCTTTTTCTAGGAAATGCTTGCTATCTCTTCCAGCGCCACATCCTGCATCTAATATATTATCTCCAGCTTTAAGATATACTTCAAATCTTTCATATACATCAGACATATCTATAAACAGAGTTTCGTCGGCATATGCATCTCCATTTTTTTCATAAAAAGTAATAGCTGCTTTTTCTTCCTTCCATGATCTATATGCATCAATATCTGCGGAAATTTGCTTAAATAAAAATCCAAAAATAACTACATCATCTACAAATCCACCTGGAATTAAATCTGGCAAAATATCAATTGGCGTTATAAAATATATAAGGCCTACAACTAATATCATAAGCGAACCCATAGGAATCTGCTTGTATTCTCCAGAAATCCAGTCCTTTAATAGTGAAAATACTATTTGAAGCTTGCTCCAAATTTCATCTATAGGTCCAATTCTATTTGCCTTAGCCTTATTCATAGCTTCTTCAAGTAGCTTTGATACCTTATTTTTATCTTTCAAAATTTCCATAGCTTTAGTCTCATTTTTTTTGTAGAAAAGCGATTTAAATTTAGTTATGATAGTCTCTACCATATTATTACTTATTCTCAATTCATCTCATCTCCATTTTTAATTAATTAATCTTATACAAAAACTCTCTCATATTCTGATATAATAATTATTATACTACAAATAAGTAGTTGATTATTGAAAATTATTTTACAAAAAAAGAACTCCATCCATTAAGGCAACTAAAGATTGCCAGTGAGTCTCTAAAACCTTGCTTATCCACAATAAAAATCTATTAAATTGGAGGTATTATAATATGTATGCAGCATTCGAAGGACATAGTCCTGTAATTGATAATAAATGTTTTGTAGCTGATGGCTGTCAGGTCATTGGAAATGTAGAAATGTTAGAATACAGTAGCATTTGGTTTAACTCTGTAGCTAGAGCCGATGTAAATAAAATTTTGATTGGCAGATATTCTAATGTTCAAGATGGAAGTGTACTTCACTGTGATGATGACTATCCACTAATTATTGGCGATTATGTGACTGTAGGCCATAAAGCTATTCTTCACGGCTGTACTATAGAAGACCATGTTCTAGTAGGCATGGGAGCTACTATACTAAACGGAGCGGTAATCGGAAGAGGAAGCATTATAGGTGCTGGAGCAGTAGTTAAGGAAAATATGGTAGTGCCACCATTTTCTATGCTTGCAGGTGTCCCTGCAAAAATTCTTAAACAACTTCCTGAGGATACTACTGCGCTCCATAACCATGCTGTAAAGTATAAAACTCTATGGGCTAAAAGATATGCAATTTTGCCTGAAGATGATGGTGAAAGCTTCGAGGATTAATATATTGTAACTATAACGTATGAATAAGATATTTATAATTATCCTTTTTCAAACTATATTTAATTTAATAGCCATAATTCATACAAAAAAAGGTAGTACATATGCACTACCTTTTTTGTATTCAACTAAAATCCACTATATTCTAATGTCCACATCCATCGCCTTCATGCATATGGTCATGGCATACACTTCCTGTTGATTTTAGTTCACCACTTAAATATGCATTTATTGTATTTTCAAGTTCTCCCTGAGCTCCTATTATTACTTCAATGTTTTTTTCATTGAATATCTCAATAGCTCCTCCTCCCATTCCACCAGAAATTATTACATTAACTCCTTGCTCATGTAAAAATACTGGAAGGAATCCTGGTCTATGACCTGGGTTTTTAACTTTTTCAGAGCTTACTACTTCTTTGCCATCCACTTCATAAATATGAAAGTGCTCACAGTGTCCAAAATGTTGTGTTACCATACCTCTGTCACTTGCAATTGCTATTTTCATAATCTTCCTCCTAAAAATGTTTTTATTTTAATATTTTTGATAAACGCTTACTGTAGCTATCTAAACCACTTACCTCTGAAGCCAAAGCTGTCATAGGTAATATATCAGCTCTAGATATATCCTTTATGTCAAATCTTCTATTAAGAGCCATGAGCTGTTTTACTCCTGTACTTACTCTTTCTAAATATGAGTAGACTCCTATAGCCCCTGCTGGAAGACTCACAGCATCCTCATATATAGTTTTGAGTTGCTTAATGTCTTCAAAAATCTCTTCTTTAGTATTTCCAAATCGCTGTATGTCTGGGAAGATTTTGCCATTATCAATAGCATTTCCCACATGTTTTCCTGATATTGCAGCCGCCATGGCAGCTCTTCCTATAGCTACAAAGTTAATATATGGAGCTCCAAGGGACAGAGCTTTATATACTTGATCTTCCATAGCTATACCACCAGTAATTGCAACTTGAACTTTATTATAGCCTTCACTATAGATTTTTTCTAAAAGTGCATATACTATGCATTCTAGCTCTACTGTTGGGATTCCCCACTCATTCATCATTTTAACTGGACTATTTCCAGTTCCGCCGCCAGCTCCATCAAATGTAACCAGGTCAACTTCACACTTAGAGGCTATCTTTAATATTCTAAGTAAATCCTCAGGGTCAAATGGGCCTGTTTTAAAGCAAATTCTCTTTGCTCCTTTTTCTCTAAGCTCTGCAATTCTTTTTTCAAAATGGTCTTCATCCCAAACAGGTAATTTACCAATTCTTTCAAAAACTTGGCCAATTCCTGCTTTATAAGCTTCTGCAATTTTTGAATCACTAGGATCAGGGTAAACCACATAGCCCATTTTTTGAAATTTAAGAGCATCGTTTATATCTTTAATTCTGCCCATTCCTTGTATGCCTTTTGCTGCTTGTCCAAACTTTATTTCTACAGATTCCACTCCTAATTTTTCTATGGCATAATCTAAAACTCCTAGATACTCATCATCCATATTGGCTTGAAGTATAATATCTCCATAACCATGATAATAATTTCTAAATGTATCTACCATTTCTTTGATTAAGGGAGAATTTACAACTTTATTATGGTCTAGCTCAAGAGCTTTATCTTTAGCTACTACGTCCTCCCCTATAACTACAGGAACTCCAAACACTGCCGCTCCAGCATAGTAATCCTGCCAGTTTAACTTAGCAATCGCGGGTAATATATAGGGCCCTTTTACAGGTATAGGATTTTTTATGCCAAATGTAGTCTTTATTTCTGCTTTAGGATAGGTTACTTCATAAGGATCCATACTCTCGCCTTTTGCTTGAAAAACTCTTCCATTGATATTAAAATGAGAAAAATCAAGTGAGTATTCTTTTTCTGATGCAAATTGATTTATGTCTGTAGCATATGGATAAATTGCTTCTGAGCCTCTCACTGCTGATAGTCCTATTTCACATGGGCCTACGCAATTTGCAGTACATACACAGCACATGCCTGAGCTAAGTGATAGATTCTCTGGTGTCCTCATTTTAGTGTTTGATAAAGTACTTCCTAAAGAGATACGTTTAGACATTTTTAGCACCATCCTCACATTTTATAAAATTTAATATATTAGCTATAATATTTTTTACTGCTTTTCCAGAAACTGTATCTTCATCTATTATGCTTTTGCCTTCATTTATAGCTTTTACAGCCTTGCTATCAAAAGGAATATTTCCTACAAAAGGTATATTTTTCTGTATGCAATATTCTTCTATTTCCTCTGCTTTTTTTATATTGGTGTTATATTTATTGATACAAACAGCAACTTTAGTTTTGAAATGATTTGCTGTTTCTATTATTCTTTTCATATCACTAATTCCTGAAATAGAAGGCTCTGAAACTATAAGAACAAAATCTACTCCTGTAATAGATGCTATTACTGGGCATCCTATGCCAGGAGAACCATCAATAATAACTATCTCATCAGTGACTAGATTATCTCTTAATCCTTTTTTGACCTCAGATACTAACATTCCAGATGTTCCGCTGCCCATCTTTAGCTCTGCTGTAGAAAAAACAGCATCTGACTTATATAGCATAAGCTCTCCAGCTACATCTTTTTTCATAGTGATGGCATTTACCGGGCAGACATATTCACAAAGACTACAGCCTTCACATGCAAAAGGATTTACTTTGTAATCTGATTCATTTTCTATGGCATCAAATCTGCATTTTTCCATGCAAAACCCACAACTGATACATTTTTCAGAATCAATTACAGCTTTATCCATACCATAATAATTTGAACTTATTTTATTTGTGTTTTGATGCATAAGCAAATGCAAATTAGGAGCATCCACATCGCAGTCAGCATAACCTTTTGCATTTGAAAGCTTAATAAATGCTGTAGCTACTGTAGTTTTACCTGTTCCACCTTTACCGCTAAGAATTAATAATTGCTTCATTTTGAGCCTCCTTAGTGATATCAGTTAACAGCTTTACAAATAAGTCATGATAACGCCTGTTTTCTTTAGAAACTATTTTCCCATCAGAGTTGAGTTTTCCAAGCTCAACATCAAATGGAATTTCGCTTAATATTTTTATTTTATTATTTTCGCAAAATTCCTTTGAGGGATTGAATCCATCTTGAGCTTTATTTAGAACAACACCAAAAGGTTTTTTAAATAATCTTACTAAATCATAAACCATCTTTAGATTATGACTACCAAACAATGTAGGTTCAGCTACTAGTAGGCAGTAATCAGCATCTTTTATGCTTTCCATAACTATGCAGGCACTGCCTGGTGGACAATCTACAATAGTAACTTGCTCATTTATATTTTCATTTTCTATCATAGCTTTTATTATAGGAACTCCTGAAGCTTCTCCCGTGTTTAATATACCTGACACAACTGTAACATCTTCTAGATTACCTTTTTCTATTTTCCCTATCGATTTATTAATTTCAGATATCGCACTTTCAGGGCAAATTTCCATACATCCTCCACAAGAGTGGCAAACTTCACTAAATACTTTTACTTTGTTATTTATGTAAGCTAAAGCGTTAAATTTACAAAAATCTACACATTTCCTGCATCCATTGCAAAGGTAGTCATTCACATATGGAATTTTTACCGATACATCTTCTTTAGTCAAGTTATCGGGTTTGAAAAAAAGATGGCCATTTGGTTCTTCTACATCACAATCTAAATAAAGAGCCTTTTTCGCAGTGTAAGCTAAGTTTACAGAAACTAAAGTTTTACCAGTACCACCCTTACCGCTAAGGACTGCAATTTTGAGCCTACTTTCCATGATTATGCATTCCTTCATGAATTTCAGTCAGTTCATTAAGCTTTCCAGCTTCATAAGCTTCTAAATTGGATTTTATGGAGTCCCCTTGAGTTTTGTACATTTTAATATTCGCTCCATTAATCACATCCGCAGCATTTCCTCCGCATCTTGGAGTAAGTAGTACATCAATTTTTCTATCAACTAAGCTTTGAGCCGCTTTTATTCCAGCTCCTCCTGGGCTAGATGCAGCTTCATTGTCAAAAAACTCAGCTTCTTTTGAGTCAGTATCATATATCATATAATATGGAGTTCTTCCAAACGATATGCAAACCTTTGACTCTATGTTCTTTTCATCTACTGGTATAGCTATTTTCATGCTTTCATCTCCTATTATTTCTTTATTGGCATATGCCTTTTATATTTTTGATTATACTCTTATAATTTTTGATGTCAATAAAAGTTTTTAGCATATGCTATTTAATCTTTATAGAATAGCTTTATGATTCTTGATATAATCTGAAAATCAATTTTTTTAAAGCAAGCATTATTTTTTTGCAAAAAATAAAAAACTAAGAATCACGTATAAGCTGATTCTTAGTTTCAAAATAAATTATTTAATTATAAATTACTAAATTCAAAATCATCCTCAAAAACTAGAGCTGTGTCAGGCGCCTTTTTGTGTTTCAAAATGCGCAGAACTTTTTCTTTCTTCTTTAAACTCTATCCATAAATCTCTAGCTGAATTCATAGTTATTCTAGGAACATTTCTTTCTGCAAATAACTCAGCATACCATCTTTTTGCATCTTCATAATCATTAAGTCTTCTGCTTAGCTCTGCAAGAGTATAAAGCATAAAATATCTTTTGTAGCCTATAGCTTCAAAATCTTCGTTGATATAGCACTTTTTATAGTTGTCATAACTCTGCTTAAGATAGTTCATTTCACCTTCAATATTTCCTTGCTCTCTGTAAAGCCAAGCTATTTTCAAAGACAATCCTGCTTTTACATAATATGGCTCTTCTATTAGTTGGGCGATGTATAGTCCTAGTTTTAGGGTTCTCAGTCCATCCTCATGTGTTCTTTCACCTGTAAGTCTAGTAAAATCCTTTATATTTAGAAGGTACTGAATAATCTTTTCCGTTTTCTGTATAGTCAGCCTCTTGTTTGCATTCTCTCCAAATGCATATCCACAGTGTGGGCAGATATTTATTTCATAGTGGTAAGGATTTACCCCTTTGTATATTTTATGATTATCAGATTCTACCTTTTCTACTCTTAATTTAGAACTGAGGGGTTTTTTAGTTGTAAAATTTGACTTGCAATTTGGACAAGCATATTTTTTATCGTATAGTAAAATCATTTTACATCCCTCCTAACTAAAACTATACACCCAGAAATTATCTTAGTCAATAGTACTATGTTAAATTAGGCATAAAAATAAATTTATGGGTCTAAAGGGACTAATTACCTATCACGATTATTTGACAACCTCTGACATCAAGCTAGTGTAAAAAGCAATTATATCTTCTTTAGTTTCAAAGCTTCCCTGTACCTTATCTTTTGAACCTCCGCCTTTTCCATTATAGGTTTTTATATTTGATTTAAAAAACTGTCCTAGATTTATGGCATCATTTTTTGTAACAGCAGTAATCTTATTATCAATCGTAGTTGCAAGAATAACTGTATTTGATTTTTCAAGCAAAATAGACTCTATATGAGCTAGTGTAGGAAAATCTATATCGTCAAAAATAAGAGCTATCGTTTCATCGGCCTTTATATTAAGTGAAATATTTTTTGCAAGATCTTTTCTTATTATATCACTTTGCTTCTTTAACGCAGATATATCTTCTCTTTGCTTTTGTACCTTCGTCAAAATCATTGATTCTTCTGCTGAAAGTTCCTTTTTTAATGATTTAATAATATCGTTTTTTTCTCTATAATCGTTTAGGGCTCTATATCCACATAGGAAAGAAATCCTAGTCATTCCCTTATACGATTCTGCTTTTATTATTTTAATTATACCCACTTCTCCTAGATTTCTTACATGAGTTCCACAGCATGCACAGCAATCAGCTTCACCCATAGATACTACTCTTATATCTTCCTCAGCAGTTATTTCTTTTCTTATTGGGTATGCTTTTAAGCCTTCTGTGTCTGTAACTATCTGGTCTACTTTTTGATTTTCAAAAATATATCTATTGGTTTCCTTTTCTGCCTCAGTCAGCATCTCTTCTGTCATATCTTTTATATTGATATCTATAGTTACAAATTGCTCTCCAATATGAAAGCCCTTGTTAGCTCCACCAAATAATTTTAGAATGACTCCAGAAAGAGCATGTTCTCCAGAGTGTTGCTGCATAAAATCAAATCGCCTGTGAAAATCTATCTTGCAATTAACTTTTGAACTTTTAGGAAGCTCATTTACATAATGATACACAATCCCATCTTTTTCTTTTACATCAAAAACTGGTATTTCTTCTATTTCTCCTCTATCGCTGGGTTGTCCCCCACCTTCTGGATAAAATAATGTTTCATCAAGTACAATTTTATAAAAATCTTTATCCTTAAGTATAGCTACTATATTAGAACTTGCCTCTATCATGTATGGATTAAAATAATATAGTTTATTTGTAGGATTAAGGGTAGCTATATCTACTTCAAAAAAGTCATTTAATTCATTATTCATTTTATCTCTCCTAGATTAAAATATTTCAAGCACTACTGGACAATGGTCAGAGCCAAGAATATCCATATGAATCTCAGCATTTTTTAGCTCGTTTTTCAGTTTGTTTGATACACAGAAATAGTCAATTCTCCAGCCTGCATTATTCTCTCTGGCGTTGAATCTATATGACCACCACGTATACATTTCAGTAGCATCTGGATAGAAAAATCTAAACGAATCAATAAACCCACTATCTAATAGATTAGTGAATTTCCCTCTTTCTTCATCGCTAAATCCAGGATTTTTCCTATTTGATTTAGGATTTTTAAGGTCTATCTCATTGTGAGCTACATTTAAATCTCCACAAACTATAACAGGCTTCTTCTCGTCTAACTCGTTTAAATAATTTCTAAAATCATCTTCCCACTGCATTCTGTATTCAAGTCTAGCTAATTTTGGCTGAGCATTTGGGGTATATACATTAACAAGATAGAAGTTATCATATTCCAAAGTAATTACTCTACCTTCTGTATCGTGATGCTCTATATCTATTCCATAAGCAACAGAAATTGGTTTTATTTTAGTGAATACTGCTGTTCCTGAGTAGCCTTTTTTTTCTGCATAATTCCAATACTGCTCATAATCATTAAGCATCAAATCTATTTGGCCTTCTTGAAGCTTAGTTTCCTGTATGCAAAAAATATCTGCATCTACTTCGTCAAAATACTCTAAAAAGCCTTTTTTGACGCAGGCCCTTATTCCATTCACATTCCAAGATACCAACTTCATATTTAACTCTCCTTTTATATAAATTATTTTCTTAATTATATCATAAAATATCAATCGAACTAAGGCTAACTAAAACAAAGTAAAAAGTTATAGACATTAAATATATTCTCTGACTTTTACTGTATTAAAAGGGTATTATTGAATACTAGGAGGTGTATTATGACAGAAGAAATAAACAACCTACTAAATTCCGGAAAACACATAAGCGCATTTATTGAATGTATGAAAAGTCGCACTGAAGAAGATGTTATTTCAGCAAAAAAAATCCTAAAGGAAATAAAAAGCTACTCAAAGTTAAGTGATGATTATAAATCCTATAACATAAAAATCAAAAGCATTAATGAAGAAAAGCAATTCGCATATAGTGTTTCTCGCAAATATAAGAACTTTTTAAATCAAATTGAAAATAACGTGGATTTAACCAATAAAACTATAGGCTATCTTGAAAATACTGATGGATATCTGTTTAACTATTTTTCAAATTCTGGGCATAATTCTGTTGGCTATACCCTAGATGAAACTAATTGGAGCAGAGCAGTTTTTAGCAATTTTCCTGTATATAAAAGAGAATATATGAAAGCTCCTCTTCCAAAGCTTTGTATAGGAAATGAGTTTAATCATAATATAGACTTATTTATTTGGATAGTAAATGACTATAAAGCAGAAAAGTTATTTTTAGAATCTATATTAGCCGACGATACTATAGCTATTTATAATTTTTCTGATTCTGTATATGATAACCAATTATCTACACATATTCCATATGGAAAAACTTCAGTTCTTGACGGACTTGAGGTTTTAAAAAGCAAAAGCTTAATATTTAGAGTAGATATAGATAAATGCAGAGATAATAACGGGTTTATGTACTCAAGTAAAGGTCATTATTTTGTTGAAACTATAAAGCAATATATCAGTAATCCTAACATCACTTATAGAGAGTCTTACTTAAAATACTATTACGAGAAGTTCACCCCATCAAATAGACGAGATAATTATTTATGGTCTTTTGATGCTGATTGTTTTCCCATGGACCATGGCTGGCTGTATGATCCTTGGAGAAAGCCGGCCAATCCACCTCTTAGATTAGCTAGATTCGAAACTAGAAAGGGAGGTAATCACAATTTCGGTCCTAATACGGAGGAATTTGGAGAAGCTGAATTTAAAAGACTTGTAAGTGTCTATGAATCTTTAAAATTAAATGGATATAACCCAGACCTGTATGTAGATGGGTATATTACAGGATATCTTCTTGTTAGAAAAAACGACTATAGGTATGTAATAAGTGAAGGTCAACACAGAATAGCTGCACTTGCTGCACTTGGATATGATAAAATCATCTGTAGATTTGACCTAAAGCCTTGGACAAATGAGGTAGTTTTTTATAACCAAGCTCCAAAATGGCCTCAAGTTGAAGCTGGTATTTTTAGTTCAAAGCTAGCTAAACTTTGCTTTGAGCATTTTTTTAAGGATAACAATACAAATCTTTGTGCATTTTTAAATAGTAAAAACTAATGATAAAGTTTGTGGTAATCTAATTAGCTAATATTTCTTACTAAAGCTTTTATCTGTTCTTGCGTTCACAAAAAATACTTCCGAGGATTTTGCTTGCCCTTAGGCAATTTTCTTCGGAAGTATTTATATTTATTTCAATCAACATAATTAAAGTTTTATAAATATTATCAGAACTTAACTGAAATTGTTTTTGTGCTCTGATCCCAAAAAACATTTGCTCCTAAATTTTCAGAAACAAATTTCACAGGAACCATGGTTCTTCCTTTAATTATTTTTGGCTGAACGCTACTATCATCTGGGTCAATTTGAGTAGTTACTCCATTTACTCTAGCATTACTGCTGTCTATCCATAATTCAATAGTTTTATCAGCTTGAATTATAGTGATCTTTTTATCTACTGGATCCCAGCCTACATCCGCTCCCATTGATGAAGCTATATATTTAACCGGAAGTAATGTTCTTTCGTTATATATTGTAGGAGGTGAATCTAGCTTAAATTTTTTGTTATTCATAAATAAGATATTTTTATCAAGCCTAAATAAAGCTATATTTTGCCCATTTGGTCCAATAAGAACTGCTCTTTCATCTGTATTCCACTCATCAGATATTTCATCAGAAAAATCATAAGAGTTATAATCAGATATTCCATCAGTATTTTCATCTGTATAAGTGTCAGTTATTCCATCTGTTACTTCATCAGTGATTCCGTCAGTCACGCCATCAGTAATTCCGTCTGTAGTCTCGTCTGTTAAGCCGTCAGTCGTTTCATCTGTAATATCATCTGAATCTGATATAGCAAAAATAACAGCATTATCATTTTTATATTCGCTTATCCCTATTTTTTCATCGGCTGCATATACTGGTGTCATAAGCCTAGAAACTATAAGCGCCGTAGCTAGAGAACTTGCAACAGCAGTCTTTATTAGTCTTTTTTTCTTGTCTTGATTTATGGTCCAAAAATAATTTTGTCTATTAAACCTATCTAGCACCTGTTTTTTCATATGACCCTATCCTTTCATGGTTATAAAAAAGAAACATACTCCTAAAACATTTTCTGCGCACGATTTGATTTGTTATTTAATAAGTACCCACGATTGGTATAAAATATCAAAAATACCTCCAAGCATATAATGTGATTTTAATAAAACACACTATATGCTGAAGGTATTATGTCATTGATATTATTTAATTAGCTTTTACTCTGCTTCTATCATAAATGCATCTCTTTCGTATTTGTAGCCACCAAAATCTATATATTCAGCTACCTTTGCCCCTTTAGGAAGAACTACGTCCTTTAGAGCATATTCCTTAAATTTCTGGTAGCCAGCTCTGTCTACTATATAGCCAACGTGCTCTTTCGGAAGGCTTCTATCTATATATTCATCTACGAAGGCATAGGTATTTTTGATAACCTTTACTATTGTGTCCTCATCTACCCACTCTAAGAAGGTTCTAGCTATTCTAGGATTTTTCTTTCCTGTTCTTCCCATTATAACAAGTCTGTAGTATTTCTGTGGATTACGGCTCCATGCCTGAGTAGGGCAAGTAAGGGCACATTCCCCACAGCCTACACATCTTCTTTCGTCTCTTACTACCTTTCCATTTTTCATAGAAAGAGCTCCTGTAACTCTAATCTTACAGTTTTTAACACAGGCTTCACAGCCTATACACTGACTATAGTCATATTCAACCTTTGCCGTACCTATTACTCCAAAATCCTGCATGTGAGCTTTTATACAGTCGTTTGGACATCCTGTACAGGCAACTTTAAAGTGATGGTCATGAGGAAATATTGCTTTTTCGATTCTCTTTGCAAGCTGGGTAGTATTATAGTTTGCAAATGGACAGACCTTATTTCCAATACATGCTGATATATTTCTAGTTCCTGCTGCTGGATATCCTTTATTTGGTTCACCTATTTCTACACCATTATCAACCTCAAGCTTTTGAATTACAGGCTCTATCATTTTGTTGACTTCAGGCATATCCTCAAACCTTATTCCTGTTATTTCAAAACCTTGTCTTATAGTGATGTGCATCTTGCCATCTCCATATTTCTTGGCTATATCGTGAAGTATTGGCATAATATCTGCATCAAGCTCTCCACCTGGAATTCTTACTCTTAGAGAGGTAGTTCCTCTATGTTTTGTGATACGAAATGCATTCTTTTTTATTTTTTTAGTATTTAAATCAAGCATCCTTACCCCTCCTAATCTACTAGTTTGATAGCTTTATCATATCTGAAAACTGGACCTTCAAGACAGACATAGGTTTCATCTACTTTACAATGTCCACATTTTCCTAGTCCACATGACATCTTTCTTTCAAAGGACATCCAAATCTGTTCTTTTGGCATGCCTATCTGCTCGAAGCCAAGTGCAGTAAATTTCATCATAGGAGGTGGTCCTACTATAATTACATGAGTTTTTGCAATATCCTTTATTACCATTTTTTGAACATGCTCAGTAACAAAGCCTGTACTTCCAAACCATCCTTCTTCTGGTCTATCAAGAGTTACATTGACTGGGAATTTCTCTCCCCATTTTGCTAGCTCAGGTACAAAAAGTCTGTCTTTCATAGACTTAAATCCAACAATAAGTCTAAAGCTACTAAGTGAATCCAGATTGTTGTAATAGTAGTTTATAAGATTTTTTACTGGAGCTAGGCCAGTTCCACCTACAACTAATATTAAATCCTTGCCAAAATTATCTTCAACTCTAAATCCGTTGCCATAAGGTCCTCTTAAATATATAAAATCACCTGGTTTTTTTTCAAATAATTCATCAGTAACTTTTCCAACTTTTCTTATAGTCATCTCTATATAGCCATCACCAAAATCACTGATTGAAATTGGCGCTTCACCTACTCTAGGAATGGATAACTGAACAAATTGCCCACTTCTAACCTTTAAATCTGATTTTACAAAGAATGTATAATCTATGTCTGTCTGCTGATTAATTTTAATTATTTCTGCTGGAAATGGAATATATGGATTCATTTTATCCCTCCTTGATAGTATCGTTTACTTTTTTAGTTACCTTGTTAATACAGTTTGAAAATGATATATACTCTGGGCACTGGTCATCACATCTGCCACAGCCTACACACATATGACTTCCAAATCTTTTATTAAAATCATATATTTTATGCATAGTTTTAAATCTCATTCTAGAGCCATAGTCATTTCTAAACACGTGTCCGCCAGCCATATCTGTAAACTTATCAACATGACATCCAGCCCAGGTCCTTCTTCTTTCTCCATTGTCCACATTGTCATCATAAGCTATATCTACAGTAGTAAAGCATGAACATGTAGGACATGAAAAATTACAGCGTCCACAAGCAATACATCTCTTTGCATATTCTTCCCACATTTCATCGTTAAATAAGCTAGTGTCAATCTTTTCGCCATCTGGAAGATTTACAACTATATCGTTTTCCTCAACAAAATCTGGTTTAAAATCAATTTTATCAAGGTTATTAAAGTAATCAAAAAATATTGAGTCTTTTACTTCTAGCTTTACTGAGTCTTGCTCAAAGCCTATACCCATAGAGTAATTGTCAGTTTTATTTGTTCCCATACTTACGCAAAAGCAATTTTCAAAGCTTTTATTACATCCCATTACTATGTAGCTGATATTATCTCTTTTTCTTTTATAATAAGGGTCTTGAACATCTCCATTTTTCAGAAAAATTGAATCTAGTTTATCCATAGCATGAATATCACATGATCTCAGAAATACTAAAAACTTTCTATTTTTAACTAGTGGCTCAAGTAACTGCTCTCCAACTATATTAAAAATGGTTTCTGTTGCAGGAAAAGGTATTTCCTTTGCAGAAAATCTCGATTTTTCTTTGTATTCTATTTCTTCTACCTTTGATATTTTTTGATATCTGATATTATCTGTGTCTGAAAATCTTCCTCTGCCTTTAATTCTAACTGGCGCATAGATTTCATAGTCATTAGAAAGCCTTTCAAGGATTTCATTGAACTTTGAATTACTAATCTTATAGCTCATAGTTTCCCTCCTCGTGATTTAAATCTTTGGTAATCTTTTCCTGTTACTTTCATAAATATACCCATTAATCGTTTGTTAATCATCTAACGATACAATATCACTTAAAAAAATATCTTTCTGTGATAATTATCACAATATAAGCTCCAAATATGTAAAATTTGCTAGATTTCATCTTTTATATCGCCGTATTGCAAAATTTTCTTATCAATTTTAATTTCAAAGAAAGCGTTCAAATGAATTTTTATATCAATTTAATAAAAAACTTCTTTTGTAATCATTACATTTATGATATAATTCTAAACAGATTAAGAAATACTACTAAAATAAATCAATTTTATAGGAGGAATTTACAATGGAAAGAATAGTTGGAATGAAAGCTCCATCATTTAATATGGCAACAGCACTAGGAGACGGTAGTGGATTTGGAAGAGTTTCTCTTGATGACTATAAAGGCAAATGGCTTGTACTTTTCTTTTATCCCCTAGATTTTACATTTGTATGCCCTACAGAAATCACAGGATATTCAAAAAAATACGATGCATTTAAAGGTATGGACGCTGAAGTACTTGGTGTAAGTATAGACAGTGAGCATTCACATAAAGCATGGATAAACTCAGATTTAGGCAAGCTAAACTTCCCTCTAGCTGCAGACCTTACTAAAAAGGTTGCAAGCGATTACGGTGTACTTATCGAAGAAGAAGGAATTGCTCTAAGAGGATTATTTATAATAGACCCTCAAGGTGTTGTTAGATACAGCGTGGTTCATGATTTGAATGTTGGAAGAAGTGTAGATGAAACTTTAAGAGTACTTAAAGCGCTACAAACAGGTGGACTTTGCCCAGTAGACTGGTCTGAAGGTGAAGATTTACTTTAAGATAAACTTGCTTTATTACAACAAAAGCTATGAATCTCAACTTTCATGAGATTCATAGCTTTTTATTCACTGCTTTTCACATATTTCAATAGCTCTTTTTTGTCTTTAATTATTATTTTATTATCTATAAGTGATATGACTTTGGCTTTTTCTAGTGTAGTCAAAAATCTACTTACTGTTTCTCTGGAAGTTCCTACCATTGCTGCTATATCGGTTCTATTTATATCTAGGTTTATAAGGCTTCCTTCTGGATGTGATATTCCATAATCTCTTGACAGCTTCCAAAGCTTTGAAGCTATTCTTTGTCCAGTTTTTAGTCTTCCTAGATTAAGAGCCTGTCTTTGAGTTCTTCTTACTTTTTTTGTAAGAGATTTTATTACTAATATATTTAGCTCTTTATACTTAAGCATGAGAGTTAAAAGCTCCGTTGATTTTATGCTGAGTAGGACAGAATTTTTTAGGGCTCTAGTGCTATTTGAGGTTCTTAGGCCATCAAGTGAAAGCTCATTTATAAGCTCTCCTTCTCCAAAAATATATAATATTTTTTCTTCACCTGTTTCCGAAAATTTAGAAAGTATAGCATTTCCACTTAAAACTATAAATACTGGTATTTCCTCTTCACCCTCTAGATAGAGCAAGGTTTCATTAGTATAGTTTATAATTTGGGCTTTAGAAACAAGTTGTTTTTTTGCTTCATCTGAAACTTCTTCCCAGCCCTTTATATTTAGCGTATTAATATCTGACAAAATACCACCCCTATGGTTTATTATTAATCAGTGTAAAATAATAAGATAATCTTAGAGCAAAATCCTCCATAGTTTTAAAATCCGCAGATTTGGGATCTACAGAGTTTCCATCTAAATCCATAGATGCTATCATTGTATTTTCAACAAAAAACATTCTATACCCAATTATTTCACCATTTTTATTTTTCTGGTCCTTATACTCAGTTGGTACGGCTAGAATAAACGTCACCTTATTGTCCCAGTAATATATCTCGAAATTCATACTTTTATCATATGCGTAGATTTTGTATAGATTATCTTCTTTATAATAACTTTTTACCTGCATTTCCATATATTCATCATACCATGATTTTGACTCTAGTGTACCTATTTCAGACTCAACATGTATGAAGCTATTAGTGATTTCATCTATATATCGCTCAAAGGTTTCATTATCTATATCATCTAAATTTAGCTTCTTCTGATTAGGAAGCTCAAATTCTTCTTGCTTTGATATAGACTCGTTTGTCAAGCGATAATCTTCCTCGATATTTTTCTGTGGAAGTCCTAGTAGCACTAAAAAAGAAATAACAATCATAGCTATTACAAGAAGGATTAGTGTTATTAACTTGCCTCTTTTAGACATAACTCAACACCCTCTCATTAGTTCTCTTATATAGAATACCCACAGAGTTAACAATTATTTATTTTTTAAAAACAATTTATCATGATATAATTTGTATGGAAGAATGGAGGTAAAAATGAAATATAAATTATTACTTTTTGATGCAGACGAAACTCTTTTTGATTTTAAAAAAGCAGAGAGGTATGCAATTGAAGAATCTCTTAAGCATTTTAATATAGCTTATGAAGAATCCGTTCATATACCTTTATATCACAAGGTGAACCACGATATATGGAAAGAATTTGAACAAGGAAAAATAACTCAAGACGCACTTAAAGCGGAGCGCTTTAGAAGATTTTTTGATATCTTAGATTTAGATTATGACTCGGTGCTTTTTTCAAAAACATATATGAAGTATCTAGGACAGGCATCCTTCCTATATGAAAAATCTACAGCTATCATTGATAAGCTATCCAAATCTCATAGGCTAGCTATCATTACCAATGGTTTAACTGAGGTTCAAGAAAATAGAATATCAAAATCTAGCATAGCCCATTACTTTGAAGAAATAATTATTTCAGAAGCTATCAATCTTTCAAAGCCAAACCCAGAAATTTTCAGCTATGCTTTAAATAAAATGAATCACAACGATAAAAAATCCGTACTTATGATAGGAGATAGCTTAACTTCTGATATAAAAGGCGGTATAAACTTTGGAATTGATACCTGCTGGTACAATCCAAACAAAATCAGCAATACTTTTGAATTTTCACCTACCTATGAAATCAGCGATTTAGATTCAATTTATGATATTATATAACTGAATCTAATAAAGTGAGTAGTAGATAATACTTTTTATTACTAATATAAACATTATAATTCAAAACACTAAATGGAGGTTATTACAATGATAAGTTGGGAAACACAGTATGAGCTAGGAATCAAGTCTATAGATGACCAGCATAAGGAACTAGTAAACATAATTAACAAAATGGCTGCTTTATTAATAGAAGCAAAACAAGGCGTAGATATTTACGACGAGGTTGTAGCTGTTATAGGTGATTTAAAAAAATATACTATTTATCATTTCAAATATGAAGAAAATCTTTTTGACCAGTATTCTTATGAATACAAGGATACTCATAAGTCAGAGCACGACAAGCTTGTAAATGACATAGAAGAGTTAGATTTGTCAAGCTTTGACGAAGATCAGATTAAACATACTAATGATTTGCTAAAATTCCTTATTACATGGCTATTTAAGCATATCAGTGGCTCTGATTTTCTATATAGAGACTTACTTAAAGGAAATAATGTTCAGTAGCAAATAGGCTCTTAATATTATTTCTGAGGAAAATTACAAGTAGTTTTTTAAAGCCTTGATTTACTTAAAATAATACCTCCAAAACGAGAACCTAGTTAATAGATTTTCTTTTTCGGAGGTATTTATTATGTTTTATTTTATATTACTGAATTACAGCTTTATGTTATTACTTGCTATAGAATTTACAGCTGCAAATATAAAGGTAGCCGCTAAGTTAGAGGTTATATTATCTTGGTCGTAGCGTGGCGATACCTCTGCTATATCCATTGCTATAACTTTTTTATGAGTAAAGATTCTATCAAAGAATTTTAGTACTCTACTCGGATGAAGTCCTAGTGGCTGAACTGCACTTACTCCAGGTGCAAATGCAGAAGAAAAAACATCACTGCATATAGTCACATAAATACTTTCTTGCTTTTCTATAAAATTATCTAGGCTTGCAAAAGCATCTTCTAAGGCTCCTTCTTCGATGTCCTTTGCCAAAAGATACTCTATCCCCAGTGCATCAGCAGTATTAAAAAGCTCTACAGTGTTTCCTCTTTTTTGAATTCCTATGCAGTAATAATTAAAAGGAAGTTCATTAAGCTTGCAGTAATCTGCTATTTGTCTGAACATAGTACCAGAAGAAGCTCCATTTTTATATGGTCTAATATCAAAATGAGCATCAAAATTTATAATCCCTAAATTGGTTTTGGTTTTTATTCCCATATAGGTTCCTAAAGCAACTTCATGTCCCCCACCTAAAACAAGTGGAAACAACCCCATATCCATAATTTTTGATACTGCTAAGCTTAGCGATTTCTGAGCTGTTTCTAAATCATTATCCTCGCAGTAAATATCTCCTGCATCAAACAATTTCAAATCCGATGAAAAGCTGCATGGAAGATTACATAATTCCTTTCTTATACTCTTTGGACCATTTACAGCTCCAGGTCTGCCTAAATTTCTCCTTACTCCTTCATCGCTAAGAAATCCAATAAAAGCAACACCAGCTTGATTTGAATCTAAGTAAATAGTCTCATCCATCAGATTAAGAGGCTTAACCCACTGATGCCATCTAAAAGCATTGTAGTTTTTATCATCATCTATTCTTCCTGTCCATATATCCATATTTGGTTTTGTATAATTTATCATAGACACCACCTTAATGAAAGCTCCATCCAAAAATCAAATGTTCCTGATGGTTTCGGAGCCGTTTATTTTCACAATAATAATATTAGTTATTAACATGCTTATTTATAATCTTTAACCATCTGTTTATAATCCAGCTCTTTAAAGCCCATTTTCATATAGAGCTTCTTAGCTCTTTCGTTGCTTGGAGATATTTCTAGTCTTTGTCTTGCTATTCCTTCTGAATTAGCTTTTTGTTCTAAATGCTCAAAGAAATCTCTTCCAAGTCCCTTTGATCTATATTCATCGAGAAGATAAAGCTCCTCTATCCAAATTACTACTCCACCAGCTTCCGGAGAAAAAGTTTTTGAAATTATTCCATACCCTACAGACTTAGACTCGTATTCTAAGATATATCCTTCCAAATAATCTGAAGACCTAAAAAACTCATTAAAAGCAGCTTCAAAATGACTTTCTGGAACTGTATGGTCTACTGCATCTGAGCTATAGAAGTCCTTCGCAAATTCCATATATATTTCTTTATCTGCTTTTTCAATTCTTCTTATCATCTTTTACTCCTCCATTATATGCGCTTACTTTATACTAATATCATAAAACTAAAGTATCTAAATTCATAAAAAAATCCTGTTTTAACAATACAGGATTTTTTCATAAATCACTATTTTCATTCAGGTATTACTATATTATATGTTTATTATTTTGATTAATAAAAGCTTACTATAATTTAATTGGTTTTTTTAGGCTCTCTATAGCTTGAAATGAATCTATCCTGTATGCTACCATTTACAGTTCTTGTCATTTCATACTTTCGCTCTGCCAGTTTTTTTACAGAAATATTTACTTCTTTATCATCAGCTTGACTTCCATAAATTCTAAAATATATCTTAGAATTTTCTACAAAGGCTTGAAGATAAATCGGATTGTTTAATGTGTTTTTAAATTTAAAATCCAAAGTAGATGCTACTGCGGCATCCGTTCCTTTAGGCACATATGCAACAGGAAGAGAATGATTTCTTCTTGAAGTCACTGTCATGCCTGCTCTTAATACAGAATTGAACAAAGTAGTAGAAACCTGGCACACTCCTCCGCCTACTCCTTCAACAAACTCTCCATCCACAATTACAGGTGCATTTTTGTATCCCCTAGCAAGAGTAGTTTGGCCAACTACCTTGTTGAAAGAAAATTCTTCTCCTGGCATCAATATAGTTCCATCGATTGCTTTGGCAGCCAGTGATATATTTTCTGATCTTCCTGCAACTTTAGAATTAAAAGAAGTAGAGAACTCAGAAAGAATAAAATTTATTTTTTTCATATCTTCAGTAGTCCTACTTGGAACTTGTCCGTAGTTAAACACAGGCTGATAAGGAGTAAAATCCTGATGTCTCACTTTCATAATCAAATCCTGCTTAGCTTTTTCAATGTCCATTTCAATAGCTTGAACCCCTGGTGTTATAGCTACTAGCTCTCCTTTTGTATTTATACTAGTCGCAGCATTTTGGCCTTTTTTATTAAGCGCTTTTTTCATGTTCTCTAGCTCTTGATAAAATATTACTTCATCCATTTGAAGAAGCATTACTCCCCCACTGGGATTAGGTAAAAACTTAAATACTTTTGTAGCATCAAAATCATAAATCTGACCTAAGCCATTTGCAATTCTAATTGTTCCTATATAGTCCTCCGGCATTGTAACCTTTATAGCTGAATCTGTAGTTGTGGATACTGGTTGATTCTCTATTGGTATTTGAGGATTAAGTGTTTCGGCATATGATGATATCGGAGAAAATAAAATTGCAAAGGCGAGAATAAAACTTCCTACACCTTTATACTTCATAATAACACTCCTTTTTTCGAAAATACAAACCATAGAATCGAATATTTATATGGTTCTTTTGCACCTTATTACATTAACAATAAATTCAAATAAATTAATCATATATATAATTTACCCAATATATTGGTTTTTAATAACGTCTTTTTATTATATCAAATCTATAACTTATATTAAATACATTTAGGTTACACCTTTATTAATTTATCAATTATTTAATAAATATATGCTAACTATTGTTTTCAAAGCCATTCTTGTGCCTACAAAAAAGCCCATAATAATCTATGGGCTTTTGTTAATTAAGCATATTAAATTAATTTGCTATTTATAAAATACCATCTAAAGCTTGCTTTAAATCTGCAATTATATCTTCAGGATTCTCTAAGCCTACAGAAAGTCTGATTAATCCATCGCTTATTCCCGCTTTTGCTCTTTCTTCTGCTGTATATGGAGAGTGAGTCATAGATGCTGGATGCTGAATCAATGTTTCTGCGTCTCCTAAGCTTACAGCAAGTACGCAAAGATGAACAGTGTCCATAACCTTTTTACCCTTTTCGATATCTCCTTTTATTTCAAAAGCAATCATTGCTCCTGGAAGACTCATTTGTTTTTTAACTATTTCAGCTTGTGGGAAATCTTCAAAGCCTGGGAAGTATACTTTATCTACTGCAGGATGATTACGTAAAAACTCAGCAACTTTCACTGCATTTTCACAGTGCTTCTCCATACGGATATGAAGAGTTTTCATACCTCTAGCTATAAGGAAAGCATCAAATGGACTAAGAACTGCTCCAGTCATATCTTTTACTCCAAAAAATCTCACTTGATCTATAAACGCTTTGGTTCCTACTACGAACCCTGCTATTACGTCTCCATGTCCATTAAGATATTTAGTAGCTGAGTGAACTACGACATCTGCTCCTAGCTCTATTGGTCTTTGAATATATGGTGTACAGAATGTATTGTCAACCATTACTAAGCACCCTTCATTCTCGTGAGCTATATCGCTTATTGCTTGTATGTCAGCTACATCTAGAGTAGGGTTTGCTGGTGTTTCTAAATAAACTACCTTTGTATTTGGTTTCATTGCATTCTTAACATTTTGAGGATCCTTAGTATCTACGAAAGTAACCTCTACTCCGTATCTAGGCATACCATGGCTAAGAAGAGCAAAAGTACAGCCATAAAGTGTATCTGCTGCAACTACGTGATCCCCTGCCTTAAGAGCCGTCCAAAGAGCTGAACTGATTGCTCCCATTCCAGAGCCCATTGACATACATGCCTCTGCTCCTTCTAAAAGTGCTAGCTTTTCTTCTACAGGAGTATTACTTGGATTTCCTAATCTTGTGTATATGTAACCTTCTTCTTCTCCAGCAAAACGTTTTCCACCTTGGTCTGCGCTGTCGAAAATAAATGTAGAAGTTTGGTATATAGGAGTAGCTAAAGCTCCCATTTCATTTTTCTGATATCCACCATGTATAGTTCTTGTAGCAAATCCCATATTCTTTAAAGCATCTTTATTCATAATAATATCCTCCTTAATTTATCCAAAAATTACATACTTATTTGGTTAAATACAGAAGCAATAAGCTTGCCAAAAAAAATAGATGTTATTATTTTTATATAAAAATTAATTACATCTATCCTATTACAACATAATTTTATTTTTAATTTAAGCAAAAGTTGAAATTTTCTTTAAAATCCAATTGCCAATTTATATATTGGAATTTTTAATTTCCATTATCACAATTAAATAGTAAATATATATTTCCACTGTAAATTTATATTTACATTTTTAAATTACACTTACATTTTCAAATTATACTTTTTTAATTTATTAATTAGTGCAGTATGAGAAAGTCCAAGTTTTTTTGCTGTTTTTCTTATACTCATATCAGTTTCCATATTACTTAATAATATTTGTCTTTCTATATCTTCCAATTGTTTCTTTAATGAAACTTCGCTTCTTTTAATTTCAAATGCTTTTTCATTATCCTTTTCTTTGGCAGGATTTAGCATTAGATGTTCCTCTGAAAGTATGGCCCCTTCACATAAATTCATAGCTCTTTCCATAATATTTTCTAGTTCTCTTATGTTTCCTGTATATTCATAGCTCATAAGTCTTTCCAAAAAAACCATACTAGTACTTCCAACAGATTTATTAAGCTTTTTATTCATTTTTTGTACGAAATAACTAACCAGAAGTGGAATATCTTCTTTTCTATCACGCAGAGGTGGAATCTCTAAAGGTATAACATTAAGCCTATAGTATAAATCCTCTCTAAACATTCCTTTTTCAATCATTTCTTCCAAATTTCTATGAGTTGCACAAATTATTCTCACATCGACTTTTTCTTCTTTACTGCTTCCTATTCTTCTAACCACTCCTTCTTGCAATACTCTTAGCAGTTTAGCCTGGGTTGCAAGGGATAGTTCTCCTATTTCATCCAGAAATAAAGTTCCTTTATCCGCTTCTTTAAAAAGTCCTAGTTTCCCACTGTTTAGAGCTCCTGTAAAGCTCCCTTTTTCATAGCCAAATAGCTCACTCTCTATCAAAGAATCAGGAATAGCAGCACAATTTATAGTTATAAATCTCTGATTTTCTCTTTGGCTTAGATTCTTTATTGCTCTTGCAAAAAGCTCTTTGCCCGTTCCACTTTCTCCTCTTATAAGAATAGTCGAATCACTTTTCGCAACAGCTTTAGCTATTTTTTTAAGGTTGTATATAGCATTGCTATTTCCTATTATATCTTTAAATTGATCATCTTCAGAGCTTATCACTATATCTGCCAGCTCTTTTGCTTTTTTATAGTCTTTAATAGTTAGAACTGCTCCAGCAGAATATCCATCATCATCCCTTATCGCTCTTCCGCTAGCCAAATATCTGCCTTCTACTCTCTCATTTTGGATGAAAGTTTCTATATTATCATAATTTTTCCCTTGTTCCAAGAAACCTATTAAATTTGTACTCTTTCCTAGAAAGCTTTTTATATTTTTCCCTAGTAGCTCTGTTTTATCATAATCAAATATTTTCTCTGAATAGTCATTGAAAAATTCAATTTCTAGCTTTGGATTTAGAGCTATTACTCCTTCATCTACAGAATCTATAATGGCCTCAAGACGTTTTGAGCTTTTTTCAAATTCTAAAAGCTTAATTTCTTTAATAGAAATAACGTCCTCTAATTGCATCAAATCATTTGTAATATCTTGAATTTCCTGGCTTTTAATATCCTCAATCTGGATATTTACTCTTTTAGAAAACACCTCAACTGAATTTAGGCTGATATGTCTAGAATAAATTTTACCTAGAATTTTTAGAGTTACTCCTATCTTATCTTCAGTTTCTATACTTAATCTAATATATTTTTTCATCATAGTTTACCTCTTAACCATATGAGTTTAATCTGATATTTTAATAAGTATATCATACTTTATAAGAGGTTTAGAACGATTGAATCATCTGCAATTATTTACATACTTATCTTTTTTACCTTTTCTTTGGTTTAAAATTATTTTTTCTGCATAAATTTCATCTAGTATTATTCTTTTAGCAGCTTCTTGGAAATATATACTTTTTGGTATTTTTTTACGCAAAACTATATCGATTAAATTTCTTGCAGCTCTTTCATGAAGGAAGTGCGAATGGTTACAATTATTACCTCGTGTATTGATTACTACAAAATCCCTTTTCGTCTTCAAAATTTTGTATTCATGAATCACATCCACTACCTTAGCCATGTAATCACTCCTTATAATTGTACTTACTTCATTTATATCCCACTAATATTAAGGTTTCATTATCCCTATGTAAATTTGAGATTAAAAAAAGCCTCAGTCTAAACTGAGGCTCTTACTTTATACAACTATATTTAATATTTTTCCTGGAACATAAATTATTTTCTTAATTTCTTTTCCGTCTAGCATATCTTTTACAACTAAATCAGATTTTGCCATTGTGATTACTTCATCTTGAGATATGTTTGCTGCTACTACTATCTTGCCTCTTACCTTTCCATTAATCTGAACAGGTATCTCTATAGTAGACTCTACAAGCTTTGATTCATCATATTTTGGCCAAGGAGCTTCATTTAAGAATCCATCAAATCCCATAAGCTGCCATAGTTCTTCAGTAACGTGAGGAGCAACTGGATTTAATAAAATCAAGAATGTTCGATAGTCCTTTTTAGTTATTCCACCCATATCATAAATTTCATTTATCAATGACATCATAGCCGCTATGGCTGTGTTGAATTTTAGAGTTTCATAATCCTCTGTCACTTTTTTGATAGTCTTGTGCAAGCTAGATTCTATTTTTTCAGAGAATATGTCTTCCTCTCTAATCATTTCTTGAAGCTTCCAAGTACGCTCTATAAAACGTCTACAGCCTTTGATTCCTAGAGATGACCATGGTACACTCTTTTCAAAGTCTCCAATGAACATTTCATACATTCTAAAGGTGTCAGCACCATACTCTTCTACTATTTCATCCGGATTAACAACATTGCCTCTTGATTTGGACATTTTTTCGTTGTTTTCACCTAGAATCATTCCATGAGAAGTTCTCTTTGCATATGGTTCAGGGTTTGTAACTACACCTATATCATATAGAACTTTATGCCAGAAACGTGAATATAGAAGGTGAAGCGTAGTATGCTCCATTCCTCCATTGTACCAATCTACTGGCATCCAGTAATCAAGAGCTTTTTTAGAAGCTAGCTCCTCATTATTGTCAGGGTCTGCATATCTTAAGAAATACCATGATGAGCCAGCCCACTGAGGCATAGTGTCAGTCTCTCTTTGCGCTGGTCCGCTACAACAAGGACAGGTAGTGTTTACCCAATCAGTGATTTTAGAAAGAGGTGACTCTCCATCATCTGTCGGTTCATAAGATTCTACCTCTGGTAGTGTAAGCGGTAGCTCACTATCAGGAAGTGGGACCCAACCACATTTTTCACAATACACAAGTGGAATAGGCTCTCCCCAGTATCTTTGTCTAGAAAATACCCAGTCTCTTAATTTAAAGTTTACTTTTTTAGTTCCAAGTCCCTGAGCTTCTATATACTCAGATATCTTTTCTTTAGCTTCTTTAACAGAAAGTCCATCTATAATCGGTGAATTTACAATAGTACCATTATCTATATCAGTAAAGGCTTCTTCCTGAACATTACCACCTGATACTACCTCAACTATAGGAAGATTAAATACCTTTGCAAATTCATGGTCTCTTGTATCATGACCTGGCACTGCCATTATAGCTCCTGTTCCATATGTCATAAGAACATAATCAGAAACAAAAAGCGGAATATTTTGTTTTGTAAGAGGATTTACAGCATCTAAGCCTAAGACTCTTACACCTGTTTTTTCAGTGTTTACTTCAGTTCTTTCAAACTCAGATTTTTTAGCAGCTTCTTCTTTATATGCAAGAACTTCATCTAAGTTTTGAATTTTGTGGCTTTTTTCCTGAATTATAGGATGCTCAGGAGAAATTACCATATATGTAGCTCCATATATAGTATCTGGTCTTGTAGTAAATACAGTTAAGCTAGTATCGTCTACTGGGAATTTAATCTCCATTCCATATGAACGACCAATCCAGTTTTTCTGCTGAATCTTAACTCTTTCTATATAATTAACCAAATCTAAATCATCAATCAATCTATCTGCATACTCAGTAATCTTAAGCATCCACTGATTTTTTTCTTTACGTACGACTTCTCCGCCACAGCGCTCACAAGTTCCTTGGATAACTTCTTCATTTGCAAGGCCAACTTTACAGCTGTTACACCAATTTATAGGCATTTTATTTTTGTAAGCTAGACCTTTGTTGAAAAGCTGAATAAATATCCACTGAGTCCATTTATAATACCCTTCATCAGTAGTATTTATTTCTCTTGACCAGTCAAAAGATATTCCAAGAGACATAAGCTGTCTTTTAAAGTTAGCTATATTGTCCTTTGTAACTATTTTAGGATGAATTTTGTTTTTGATTGCATAGTTTTCTGTAGGAAGGCCAAATGCATCCCAACCGATAGGATAAAGTACATTATATCCATCCAATCTTCTTCTTCTAGCAACAACATCAAGTGCAGTATATGATCTAGGATGACCTACATGCAGTCCTTGCCCTGATGGATAAGGAAACTCTACAAGAGGATAAAACTTCTCTTTATCTGAATCATTTGATGCATGAAATACGCCTTTTTCTTCCCAGATATCCTGCCATTTTTTTTCTATAGGCTTATGATTATATTTTTCCAATACCTAATGCCTCCTCTCAATGTATACAATAAATAATTAAATTGTACACCAGTAATTTAGTATATTCAAGGTATTTTTACTTATGCACCTATACCATCGAACAATACTTGGAGACTGAAATTAACTTTATCATCTAGAGAATCTTTTGTGGGGGCACTTACATTAATATAACTGCCAATTAGCATTTGAAAAAACATTTTTACAATATAATCCACCGAAACCTCTTGGTTTATCTCATTAGTTTCCATTCCATTTGTTACTATTTCTTGAACAAATTCATGATATTTAATATATTGCTCTTTCAGCATAGCCCAGATTTCCTCTCTAAATTCAAAAGGAGGAAAAAGTGCGTTCCTAGCTAAAAAATTGGCTACATCTGGATTTTCTGCTTTAAATACCCAGTACTGCTTTATAAGTGCCTCTAGCTGTTGTTTGCTTGATTTTGCTTTGCCTTTTTCCAAAACCTCCATAAACGCTTTCCTGTGAAGTTCTTCTGCATCCTTAATCAGCTCTATATATAAATCTTTTTTAGATGAATAATAGTAATAAAAAGAAGGTGCAGATATTCCAATCAAGTTGAAAATATCTTTTAAGCTAGTTCCTTCGTAGCTCTTTTCGTTAAATAAATTAATCGATATTTGCTTGATTTTGTCTAGAGTTGTTTCTTGCATGAATATATCTCTCCAATCTAATTTTTTCTTATTTATATTTTTTATTTCAAAAATTAACCTAGGATTTTATATGACATAATACATCATAAAAAAATGACTTAAGCTACCAGCTAATACAAAAATATGAAATATTTCATGAAATCCGAAATACTTGAAATTAATCTTTGGCCATTTCAAGCCATAAATTACTGCGCCTATAGTATAGAAGAGTCCTCCCATAACCAAAAATACTGTACCTTGAGCAGGTATAGCTTTTGCTAGTGGATAAATAGCAAGTATAATCATCCAACCCATTACAGCATAAATAAGAGTAGATAACCATCTAGGTGCATTCATCCACACACCCTTTAAAATCATCCCTAAAATTCCAGCTGTCCAAATTACAACAAGCAGTGTCCATCCAAGTCCACCTCTAAGAGCTGTTATGCATATAGGTGTATAAGTACCTGCAATAAGCACAAATATCATCATATGATCTACCTTTCGAAGTATCAAATTGACTCTATCTGAGATATCTAGCATATGATAAATTGTACTAGCGCTGTAAAGCAAAATTAAGCTAGCTCCAAAAATTGAAAATCCAACTATATGCCATGGAGTTCCTTCTCTAACAGCTAATAAAATGAGAAAAATCATCCCAACTATTGATGCTATAGCTCCTGCCATATGTGTAAGACAACTAACAGGATCTTTTATTTTTTTTAAAATCTTAGGCACTCTTATCATCTCCTAAATAAGTCTATTTATATTTCATTATATGCTAAAAAATAAAAAAAGTCTTTTATTTTTGATAACTATTCTTAATCAGAGCACGGATTAATATAATGACTTAGAATCAAACAATTTTGCTAACTTTAACAATTTTGTTCCCTATTTTATCTTTTTTTATATATAATATAGTATATAGCAATGTGAAATTTTTTTACATTTATTTTAAACTCTATTTGAGGTGAACTATGGATAATATAACTACACTTACGCCAGGGGATATTCTAAGAAAAATAAGAAAAGAGCTTGGATTCAAGCAGCATGAATTAGCTGCTGATGATATAACTAGAAACTTGATTAGTCTTATAGAAAACAACCGTGCTACCTTAAATAGAGGTAACGCTGAGATTTTGGTTAGAAATATGAATAGTCTATGCAAAGCTAGAGGTATAGATATCGAGCTTGAATTTAGAGATTTATTCATTCCTGGTATTTATGATGCAAAAAGTAAGGCTAGAGGTTATATGGATTATCTTAAGGAAGCCACTTATAATAACTACAAAATTCCTAATGATAAAATTGATGAAATAGCTTTATTTGTAAGCAAATGGGATCTTCAGCCTCAAAACACTTATATCTATGAGCTAATTGCAAAGTATTATCTAGAACACAATGATATCCCAACAAGCTATTCGTATTATATAAAAACATTTGAAAATGCAGTTAAAATAGATAAAAATCCTATGATAGTTTTAAATCTTGCTCCTAGGGTTATGGATGTATGTGTACATTTAGGAAGAACAAATGACGCGCTTCAAATAGGTAAGATAGCTCAAGCCCATTGTTTTTCTGAAGATATGAAATGTATGATTCCTATATGGTATAAGCTTGCTTCTATAAACTATAATAATAAAAATTACGATGAAGCATCTAAGCATTTGACTCAATTAGATAAATATCTAGAAGTGTCTGAATCATCGAGAATTGTAGATATTAATATTTTAAAAATTCTAGTATGTATAGAAAACAAAAACTATAAGAAGGCTTTAGAAATTCTAAATACTACAGAGGCTCTTATCCAAAACGAGGATGAAATAGAAGACCTTCTTAATTCAATGAAAGTAAAAATATTTACACTTAAGAGCAATAAAAAAAGTGTTCAAAAAGAAATTGATATCCTAGATGACCACCTCAGCTCTTTAAAATATATTCCAGCCTACATTTCAGATATTTCTATTAATATGGCTTTTGGGTATACTTATTTAAAAAATATATCTAAAGCAAACGAGTATCTTAAAACAGCTCTATCCTTTGCTCTGAAAAATAAAGATAGAATATCATATAAAAAGATACTAGAATTTATTTGTGACAATGAAGCTAATTTTGTTGATATCTTAGAAGAAGTAATTAATAATAAATCAGATAAACTAGCTAATTTTTTAAACGAGAGAGATTTAATCTCCCTAATGAAGCTATTAAATAAAAATCAAAAATTTGACTTATCAAATAAAATTTTACTTCAATATAAGGTATAAAGTTAATAATTTATTAAAAAACTATAAATAACATTAAATTTTCTTTTATTTAATTTGTAAATAACATTAGATTTTCTTTAATTTAATTTGATTGCTTAAAAATTAAAAAGGGACTGCATAGAAATAAATACAATATATTGGTTTTGTTTAAAACTACAATATATTTATTTTTCTAACAGTCCCTTTTATTTTAAATTATCAAATTCCTAACTGCTTTTAAACTGATACTTTTTTATATCATTTAACTATCTTTTTACCATATTTATAATAGACAGTACTATTACTGCACCAACCACTGCTACAAACAAGCTCCATATATTAAATCCAGTAACTCCCTGTCCACCTATCATACCGAATACAAAGCCTCCTACAGAAGCTCCTACAATACCTGCGATAATATTACCAAACGCTCCCATACTAGCATCATTACCAGTAAATTTACTAGCTATCCAACCTGCAAGAGCACCTAAAATAATCCAAGCAATAATTCCCATTATAATTCCTCCTTTTAATAGTCAATATTATAATGTTTATTGACAATAATTATTATTTTCTTAGTTAATATATACCTTGATTTTGAGCAAATAAACTTTTTTATTCATAAATATTATTTTATCCTATATATTTAAGTCTTTGGTCTTATGTCTATAACTGGGTATTAATATTCTATATAAATCAATCATTATAAATCAATCATTTTTATGTCCAAAAATTTGAATTGACTATGAAGGTTTTTAAGCTCCTAATAAAATTAAATTTTTATATAAAACCTACTTGCATTTATTTTTTTTGCTAGTATAATAGCTATCAATAGTAAAACTTAATATCAGAATCAGTGATTGGGAGTAGTACTCTAAATTAAGCTATTACAGAGAGTCTTAGATGGTGAGATAAGACAAGTGGTTTTAGAAGAATGGACCCATGAGATGTCAGGTGAAAATTGTAGTAGCTGTTGACCGTGTCCTCACGTTATAGAGGCAGGATATGTTAGTATCCGTATGAGATGAGATAAAGTTTTTATCTTAAAAAGGGTGGTACCGCGAACACAGACTGTTTGCTCCTTTACAGGGAGTAATCAGTCTTTTTTTATTGTATCAAAGCAAAGGAGGTGTAGAAATTATGTTATGAACTTCAAACGAATTGTCTCAATCAGATATATCACATTGGTATAAATTTAAAATAATTAATATTAAAAGGAGAACTTACAATGAAAACAAAAAACATGATTTTAACTGCACTTTTCTTAGCAATAGGCTTTATACTTCACTCTAGTGTACCTGGAATATTCGGAATGAAATTTGATTTATTCTTAGCATTTATGTTTTTAAGCATAGTTATTTACCCAACTTTGCAAAATGCACTTTTAGCTGGTGCAGTTGGTGGCATGATTACTGCTCTTACTACTACATTTCCTGGAGGCCAGCTTCCTAATTTTATAGATAAAATGGTTACAGCACTTATAGTTTATCTAATGATTAAAGCAATGGCTTCACTTAAAAACGATAAACTAAAGATGGCTATCATAGGGCTAATAGGTACTGCTATAAGCGGAACAGTATTTCTAGGAAGTGCACTATTTATAGTTGGTCTTCCTGCTCCATTTATGGTGTTATTTACTTCAATCGTGCTACCTACCTCACTTACTAATATGGTAATAACTCTTGTAGTATACAAGGCTTGTATGGTAGCAACTAAAGGCAGATTGCAATTTTCCTAATTATATATTTCCCTAAGCACAAAAGAAAAACCAGCTGTATATTCACCAATACAGCTGGTTTTTCTTTTTATATTTTCATAAATAATTCTATAGTTTTCATAAGCTCATCTATAGTCTCTTCAGAGTCATCCTTTTTAATCGCATCTGCTACGCAGTGTGTTGTATGCCTTTTTAAAACCTGCATACCAACTTTTTTAAGCGCTGCATTTACTGCTGATATCTGAACAAGTATATCTATGCAATACCTCTCATCTTCTACCATTTTCTGAAGGCCTCTTACTTGACCTTCTATTTTCTTTAGCCTAGACAAAAGTTTTACCATTTCATCCTCTGTTCTAGGGACTAAAGGCTTTTTCTGTTCTTGAAGTAACGGCATTATTTCATCATTTTTAGTATCTTTCATCACACATCTCCCTATAGCTTAACTTTTTTTAAACGAAGTGCATTGCTTACAACAGAAACACTACTAAATGCCATAGCTGCCCCAGCTACCCAAGGCTCTAAAAATCCCATTGCTGCAACTGGAATTCCTATTGTATTGTAAAATAATGCCCAAAATAGATTCTGCCTTATATTCCTCATAGTTTTTCTACTTAAATCTATTGATTTTGGTATATGATCTAAATCTCCTCCAACTAGAGTAACATCTGCCGCTTCTATCGCTACATCTGAGCCAGTTCCTATAGCCATACCTATATCTGCAAAAGCTAAAGCTGGAGCATCGTTTATCCCATCTCCTACCATAGCAACTTTATATCCTTTATCTTTCAAATCTTTTACTACATCAGCTTTTTGTTCAGGAAGTACCTCTGCGTATACATTTTCTATACCTACCTGTGATGCTATTGCATTTGCAGTTCTTCGATTATCTCCTGTAACCATATACACTGCAATCCCTAATTTTTTTATTTTTTCTATTGCTGATTTTGAGCTTTGCTTTATTGTATCAGCAACAGCAATGCTCGCTGAAAATTTCCCGTCAATTGCTGCAAACATCACTGTTTTTCCTTCGTTTTCAAGCATGACATATTCATCCTCACCAGAATCAATATTGATGTCATACATTTTCATAAGAGCTCTTGTTCCTATTAATACATCTTTATCATCCACTTTAGCATGTAGGCCTTTGCCTGGTATAGCTTCAAAGCTACTTATTTCTAGCTTATTAATATTTTTAGTCTCTCCATATAAAACTATTGCATCTGCTAAAGGATGCTCAGATTTCGCTTCGGCTGACACTATATAAGCTAAAGCACCTTTTTCATGTTCAAAATAATCTGTCACCTCTGGTTTTCCTTTTGTCACTGTACCTGTTTTATCAAGAAGTACTGCATCTATCTTATGCGTAGTTTCGAGATACTCTCCACCTTTGAATAGTATCCCGTTTTCTGCTCCCTTGCCTGTACCAACCATAATCGAAGTAGGAGTAGCAAGACCTAGGGCGCATGGGCATGATATAACAAGAACTGAAATAGCAACCTCTAGAGCATGAGCAAAATTCCCTTTGTCTGCTATAAAATACCATACTAAAAATGCTACAAAGGCAATAGCAACTACTACAGGAACAAATACTCCTGATATTTTATCAGCCATTCTCTGTATAGGTGCTTTGGAACCTTGAGCTTCCTCAACTATTTTTATTATTCCAGCTAGAGCAGTATCTTTTCCTACCTTAGTAGCTTCGAAGGTAAAATTACCATTTTTATTTATGGTTGCACCTATAACTTCATCCCCAGAGCTTTTTTCAACAGGAATAGATTCTCCAGTAAGCATAGATTCATCTACTGAGCTATTTCCTGAAATCACTATACCATCGACAGGAATTTTTTCTCCTGGCTTTACAACTACTACATCTCCCTTTTTAACTTCTTCAAGAGGAAGTCTTATTTCTTTTCCTTCTCTTATGACAGTAGCCTCTTTAGCTTGAAGACTAAGTAGTTTTTCAATAGCCTCTTTTGTCTTTCCTTTTGCATTACTTTCAAGATATTTGCCAAGTAGCACTAGAGTAATAAGCACAGCACTAGTCTCAAAATATAAATGAGGCATATGATGTGTCCCAATTGATTTTAAACCTTCGTATACACTGTAAAAATATGCCGCCGAGGTTCCTATTACAATCAGTACATCCATGTTTGCGCTTTTATTCATTAGCGACTTATATGCGCCTACATAAAAGCTCCCGCCAATAATAAACTGAACTGGGGTAGCTAGTAGCATCTGAAACCACGGGTTCATAAGAATATCTGGCATAGGAAGATTTGTTTCCCAAGGCATATGCCCTACCATAGTATATAAAAGTGGTAGAGACAGGATTATCGAAATAATTAGTTTGGCTTTTTTAGTGACAAGTTCATCCTTTTGTTTAGCCTTTTTATCTTTATCATCAGTTTTCAGCCTTGAAGGATATCCTAGCTTATCCATTTTCTTTTGAATTTCATCTAAGCTTATAAGCTTTTCATTATACTCAATCTGAGCTGTATTAGTAGTGAGATTGACAGAAACTGAATATACCCCTTCTAATTTACCTACTACTTTTTCTATTATGCTAGAGCAAGCCGCACAAGTCATACCATCTACTTCTAATAGCACCTTATTTTTCACAACAGTGTAGCCCAGCTTTTCAATTGTCTCCTCTATTTCCTTTAAGCCTATCACTGAATCGTCAAACTCAATAGAGGCTTTTTCCATTGCTAAATTAACATTTGCTTCTACGGCTTCTTTTTTATTTAGAGTTTTTTCAATTGCTGCAGAGCAAGAAGCACAGGTCATACCATCTATACCTAAAATAACTTTTTTCTTTGACATAATCTCACCTCATTTTTTCATTAAAAAGAAGTCCACTAATAAAAATATCTAAATTGCATTAGTTAATACTCTATTATTTCTTTAATATCAATTGACCTTTATAATTTTAGGATACCCCCTCAGGGTATATTTGTCAAGAGTATTTATACTCTATAATTAGCCAATAAAAAAAGAGAGTGTATTTTTATGATAAAACGTCATATCTAAAAAACACTCTCTTTACTTGAAATTAAAAAATATAATTTAATTGCCAGAAGCTAAATCAATTTAATATTTATAATCCAATATTAGGTCACTCAGCTAGTGCAGAGCTTATTTTTTGAAACTCTGATTCTATACTTAAAAACCCCGATACAACATATGGATCTAGCTTTTTCCCTGATTGTCTAAATATTTCTTTGACTACATCATCATGGGTCCACGATTCTTTATATACCCTTTTACTTACAAGTGCATCATAAAAATCTGCAAGAGCAACTATTCTAGCACTTAGAGGAATATCCTCGCCATTTAATCCGTCTGGATAACCACTCCCATCCCAATTTTCATGATGACTTCTAGCAATTTCTCCAGCCATACTAAGGGTAGTTTTTCTTTGACTCTTTGAAATAAGTGATTCAATTGTTTTATACCCTATAAGGGTATGATTCTTTATGACATTATATTCTTCTGAATTTAGCTTATCCGGTTTGAACAAAACGTTGTCAGGGATTCCTACTTTTCCTATATCATGAAGTACACTGGTAATATAAATATCATCAATAAATTTTTGATTGATTTCGAGTGGTCTTTCCCCTCGTTTATAAAGTTCTTCAGCTATCAGCCTACTATATAGCCTTATTCTTTCTATATGGTTACCTGTGTCTTCATCTCTTATTTCTGTAAGCTTCGCGAGCGCAAAAATAAGCATATCCTTGTCATTGTTCGAAATAAGTCTAAGTCCTGCCTTTAGCCTCCAGTATAGTTCATGCTTCCCAACAGGCTTTGTAAGATAATCATCTACTCCTGCTTCAAAGCCTACAATCAAATCATCTTCCCTAGCCATAGCAGTGACCATTATTATATAGGTGTAGTCGTTGCCTTCATTATTTCGAATATGCTTAACCAAATCTATTCCGTTCATGTTTGGCATGTTCCAATCTGTAAGAACTATTGAAGGTCTCTCATTTTCCCATATCTGCTTTGCCTCGTAGCCATCCTTGGCTGTTAATACCTTATACCCCAGCTCCTTTACCTCTAGCTCCAGTAGTTTTCTGTTTATGGCTTCATCGTCAGCAACAAGTATTTTCATAATAGAGCCCCTTCCATTTGAAAATCTTTAAAACTTATATTTTTTTGTACCCTTTTAAAGTATAATATACACATATGAATAATTATTAATCTACTTTAATGAGTCGAGTTCTTGCTTATTTCGCAGATGGGAGGCATTATTTTGACAGCAGATAAAATTGAATCCTTAATAAAAGAGTCAAAGCTTATGTCTTTCGCTAATCCAAAAAAATCATATAAATTAGCTGAAAAGGCTCTATATTTTGCAATATCTTTAGATTTAATTCAATTAAAAGCAGATAGTATGCTTCATATGGCCTACGCCTGCAGAGTTATGTCTGATTACGCTAAATGCTTCACACATGTATATGATGCCCTAGATATTTATGAAAATATTAATTATAAATTCGGAATTATGAAAGCCAAAAATATGATAGGAATAACTTATTTTTATTTTGGTTCATATTCTGAGGCACTTGAAAATTTTATGACTGCACTAGAGATTATAAAATCTTACCCAGACCCAAATCTCGAATCTTCAATACTAAACAATATAGGCGAGATATATCGGGAAGCAAAAAATAAAACTTCAGCTTTAGAATATTATAACAAAGCTTTAGAAATAACTCTAAAGAATAGAATCGATTTAAATTCATCCGTTATATACTCAAATATTGGTGATGTATATTTGACTAGTGGAGAAATCGAAGCCGCTAAGCAGCATCTTGATAAAGCATATGCACTGGCTTTAAATCATACAGATATGATAAATCAAGCTGAAATCGAGACAAAGCTTGGAAGAGTAATGTTTGAACTCGGTGACTTGTCCGCTTCTAGAGATTATTTTTTGTCATCACTTATGAAGCTCAATCAAATAAATAACAAGTTTTATCTCATTGATTTACTGATTCATATGGCTATTTGCGACCAGCGTCAAGGTCTTAATCCAATTAAATATTTAAATGAAGCTCTTAATCACTCTATAGATAACCAGCTACAATCCAAAACTAGTCAAATATATAAGCTATTAGCTGACTACTACGAAGTAATTCAAGATTATAAAACCTCGCTTCATCACTTTAAAGCCTATCATAATAAAGAAAAGGAAATAGAGGCTATCAATCTATCAAAAAGGCTTGAAATTATTTCAATTGAATTCAATTACTATAAAGAGAAACGAGAAAATGATAATTTTAAAAATCTAACCTCAAAGCTAAAAAGAGAAATAGCTCAAGTAAATAATGAGCTCGAAAAAATAAAAAAAGAAAATATTTCTCTTACTAAAGAGACCTTGATAGATGAATTGACCAAGCTTTACAACAGAAGAGGAATAGAAAAAATGTTTGCAGATTTAAGTCCTCAAAGTAACTCTGATTTAATTTCCTGTGTATTTCTTCTAGATATAGATAATTTCAAGCTATACAACGATTACTGGGGGCATCTTCAAGGTGACGTCTGCTTATCAATGATTTCTGGCGCTTTGACTAAACTAGCTTCTTTTGGTATTTACGCAGGCAGATATGGTGGCGAAGAGTTTTTATGTTTTACTTCTGACATTAAAAAACGTGATGTTGCCGTACTTGGAGAAGAAATTAGAAAATCTATAGAAAACTTAAAAATTCCATATACTAGAGAAAAAAAATCTGGTTATGTCACAGTAAGCATAGGTATTTCTGCTGGAAATATACATAAATACAATTACCATGAGCATTTTGACAAGGCTGATAAAGCTCTTTATAAAGCAAAGGAAGCTGGTAGAAACTGTATTGTTTTGTACACAGATTAAAATTAAAAAAGCACAATCCTTTTGCTGTATTGGCATAAGGATTGTGCTTTTTATTATTAGCATAGCTAAGGTTTCGTAATTATTTACAGCTATTATGTTTTAACAGTTTCAGTATTTATTAAGCATTTACCATATTCATTTCAATATGGCTCAAAACATCCTTTATTCTCATAGAAGAAATTTGTAAATCCTCATCAGATATTACCTCTAGCTTTGTAAGAAGCTTTCCAGCCTGTTCCTTTACTCCAGCTAGGATTAGTGTCTGCCCATTTCCTTCAAGTAGCTGCTTTATACTTTTAATTGCAATAGCTCCTGTTGAATCCATAACTGGCATATTCATAAGATTAAGAACTATAATATCTGCATCCTCTGATTCTATTTCCAGCTTACTAGCAATAGCATTTGAAACGCCAAAGAACAATGGCCCCTCTACAGTATAAGAAGCAACTTTTTTGCCTCCCTTTATTGAAATAGGATACTGCTTTAAGTAAACCTCTCCCATGCTAAGTACAAATAAAAACATAGATAGCAGTGTTCCAGCTGCAACAGCAATAACTAAATCACTAAATACCGTTAAAAGAGTAGTTACAATTATAACACTCCCTGCACGCTTAGATGCATATGTAAACTTTCTAGTTGCACTGTACTCTACCATTTTTATAGCTGTCCCCATTAGGATTCCTCCTAAAACAGCCAGAGGTATTTGTGATGCTAAAGGTGCAAACTTAAGTGTAATTACAAGTAAAATTATTCCATGAAGTATACCAGAAAGCCTAGTTCTTCCTCCTGCATTTACATTTACTGCAGATCTTACTATAGCTCCTGTTCCTATAAGTGCTCCAAATAATGTAGCTACAGTATTTCCTATACCTTGTCCTATTAGCTCTTTATTCGAATGGTGCTTGGTCTTTGTCATCTCATCAACCACAAGAGCAGCTAGAAGAGATTCAATACATCCAAGCATTGCTAGTATTATTCCTGATTGGATTATATCAACCAGCTGATTTGCTGGAAATGATGGTAATGTAAACTGTGGCAATCCACTAGGAATAGCTCCAACTAGTTCTCCCCCTGGAAGCAAATAGGTTCCAGCAACTGTTCCTACAATAAGAGCCATTAGAGATGCTGGGACTTTTTTTGTTATAAAAGGAAATAACAGCATCACTGCTATCGTTATAAGTGCAACAACAGGGCCTGTTTCAAAATATGGTATCATTTTCAAAAATATCAAAAATCCAATCCCGTTTGTAAATCCAACAATTACGGGTTGAGGTATCAAGTGAATATACTTTCCAAGCTTCAAGCCTCCAATTAAAATCTGCGTGACTCCTGCCACTAGCATAGCTGCAAATAAAGCTTCTGCCCCAAATTTTTCGTAAAGCTCGATTAAAACCACTGTCATAGCTCCTGTAGGGCCATTAACCTGAGCTGGCGTACCACCAAATAAAGTCGATAGAATTCCTGTAATTATAGCTGAATAAAGACCAGCCTTCGCTCCTGCTCCAGATGCTACTCCAAGAGCTAGCGCAAGAGGCAGCGCTACAATTGCTGTTGTAAAACCTCCCATAATATCTCCTTTTAGATTTTTAATATCGTAGGAGAAAAATGATTTTGTTTCCAAAGCTTACCCTTCTTTCGTTAATATATATTTTAGCCTATCCTTCTCTATTCTATAACTTAATGTATTTTATTGCAATCTTTTAAAAAAACACACTCAAAAAAACCTGCAGTATGCAGGTTTTCGACTATGTAAGAAATATTTTGTATACAATATGTTAAGATGTTTTTTGAGGGCAGAACTTACATGTCTGGCAGCTATTTAATCTCATTGCCAAATCGCTACAGGCACGTCTTGAGAATATACATGGAATCTCTTTCTTTCTAGCTTTCTCTTTAACATTTTCAGTAAGTCCGTGTTCAATAAAATCATAGAAAACAATAATCATATCTACTTCATCAGGGATATCATAATTTCTCATACCTTTTTTTCTTCCTGGCCAATGTATATAATCATTTATTCCATAACTATTTAAAGTATCAGGAATATTTCCTAATCTATCAGCTCCAACTAGCAATGCTTTCATAAGAAGCCTCCTTCATCATTGTTAATGATAATTATTATCATAAATTTATTATTATCAGTATAAACTATAAGTAATAGTTATGCAATATTTTAATTTTATTTAATCAGAAAAAATGAGCCATCTTTATTAAAAGCTTCTAGCTTCTATAAACATGACTCAAAATTTTAGGCTGCTATTTCAAGAGAGGAAAGCCTCTTTCTAATATTATTTTTAATTTCTACTAACTCCTCAAATTCATAAAAGAATCTAATTTTTTGCTCCCAAATTTCATTGCCCATAGGCTTTTCATTTATCACAAAATAAGCAAAGGATTCTGCAATATCTTCGCTTGGGCTTGTAGCTGCATAATCTGTAACAAAGGAATTTTCATGTCTTAGAAAAAATTTGTATCTTATATCTTCATTATCTATGTTTTGAATAATTCTTGATTCATCAATTGAATAAGTCCAAAACCTATTATAAAATTCATTCAGGTAGGAGTCCTCATTAAAACTAATATCCTCCTCAAAATATTTTCCAAATGAAGGCTCTGAATTATATATAGCTTGAGTGTCATTCAAAGTTATAACGTGAGCCAGCTCATGCACTATAGTAAAATAAAAGTCTTCCTTTAAACTATTATCTTCCATGTTAATGGAATCTTCTATATCGATAGCCATATACCATCTACTTGCTTTGTCATCTATATAATTAACATAGGCAAGAGTTTCATCCTTTCCGTCAGAATATACAATAAACGAATCTAAGGATGCTAAGAGATTTGTCCCTACTTTGTCTTTTATTTCTCTCCAAATTTTATCATAGGTTTCTAGCTCAGAAGACGTAGGTTCACTTTCAATTATTGGCAAAAGAGGCTTTAAAACCAAATTTTTCTGTGAGTTTAAAGTAAAATATGCCTTCATATCTATAGGGTCTAAAAGATATTCTACAAAAATATCGCTGTTAATCTCTTCATAGTTATCTATTATGGCCTTTATATCTTCAATATATGCATAATCCTCGGAAGTCTCGTACTTATCGTAAAGCGTAGTAATATCATTATAATCATTTTCAGATACCATAGATTTTAAGCGACTGAACATATTATCGAGTCTCGATTCATTTAAGCTGTTTTTGTCCGCTAGTTTTTCTTGGCTATCTGTTTCTGATAAAAAAGCTTCGTCCTCTGACAGATATTTGTCGGTTAATCTATTTAAGACTTTATTATAGAAGGTTCTCAAATTTTCTTCTTTATAGCTTAAGCTTACAGAGCTTTTTTCTAATCTTTCTTTTTCAAATTTATCTATCCTTTTATATATTAATTTCAAATAATCTCTTTCGTAGGGCTTTATATCTTCAGATAATAAGCCTAAGCTTTGATTAAACTTGTATTCATCCATAGTAATAAAAAATACATTAATTAAAAGCTGATATACTATAACTATCATGAGCATGGCTATTCCGATGCTAATTTTTTTCATTCACTCTTCTCCTGTCAATTATTTTGTTTATATAATACCACTAATCATTATAATAAAAGTTATAATATTCTTACAAATTATAATTCATAATTAAAATTAATTTATTTTTGAACTTAGTTTTGTTTTATTCATAAATTATGTATAATTAATATGTTAAGCAAGTATTTACTGTGTTCTTCAAAATTATTAGGAGGCTGTTATGCAGTGGATTGAAATAGAAAAGGGAAATTGTAGCGATTGCTATAAATGTCTTCGCTCCTGCCCTTCCAAAGCCATCAAAATTATCGACGGTCGTGCAGAGGTTGTAAAGGAAATGTGTATAGTTTGTGGACATTGCCAAGTGGTCTGTCCTCAGCATATTATAAAAGTAAAATCTAGGCTAAGAAATGTTCAAGCCGCTATAGATGATGATTTTCAAGTTATCGCAAGTATAGCGCCTTCATTTGTAGGTGCTTTTGACATGAAGTATCCTGGCCAATTTAAAACTGCCCTAAAAAAATTGGGCTTCTCAGATGTTTCCGAGACTGGAATAGGTGCTGAGTATGTAAAGCAAGAGTATATTGATGCATTAAAAACTCAAAAATATAAAAATTTTATAACAAGCTCTTGTCCATCTGCCAACTATTTAATTCAGAAATATTATCCTAGGTGTATAGATTTTTTGGCTCCTACAGTTTCTCCCATGCTAGCACATGGAAAGCTAATGAAAAAAAGCTCTCCAAATGCCTTCACTGTATTTATAGGGCCCTGTATCGCCAAGAAGCAAGAGGCCTTCGAATACAATACAAACGAAGTTATCAACGAGGTTCTAACTTTTGATGAAATAGCAATGTGGTTAAAGGAAAGTAATATAAACCTAAATGATTTGCAAGAAGAGGAATTTGAAAATCCAACAGATATAAATGGTGCTTCATTTCCTGTAAAAGGTGGGATATTTTCGAATCTAAAATCTATTTCAGACATTTATGGATATCAGTATATGCAGGCCGATGGAGTTGAAGCCTGTATCAATATACTAGAAGCCTTATCCAACCACGAGCTTGAGGGAGTCTGCGTAGAACTCAACATGTGCGAAGGCTCGTGTATTGGTGGCCCTGCTATGCCTAGCGATCACCCAAACTGCTATGTAATAGAAAAAAGAGTAAGGGATTTTGCAAAAAACAAACCTATATCTTCTGAACCTGTTAGTAGTGTAAGTATAGAAAGTGATGAACTAAATAGAGATTTTAGCGAAAAGCCTATATTTATGCCAGAGCCAACTGAAGAAGAAATAGTTGAAATTCTCCATTCCATGGGTAAGTTTAAGGATAGCGACCAATTAAACTGCAATACTTGTGGATACAAAACATGTAGAGATAAAGCAAAGGCTGTTTACTGCAATATGTCTGAAATCACAATGTGTCTGCCATTTGTTAGAAAAAAAGCCGAAAGTATAAGAAATACTATATTTGAATATACTCCAAATGCAATATTATTTTTAGATCCTGATATGAATATAATAGAAATAAACCCCAAAGCCGAGGAAATATTAGGAGTTCATTTCGAAGATGTGGAAGGTCAAAATATAGAAGCTCTTGTTGGTAGAGATATTTTATTTGATATCAGACTCGATAAATCAGCTGTTATACATAAAAAACTATGTATAGATTCTAAAGACATCTGCATTATTTTTGAAATGTCTTATATTAAAGAAGAAAATGTTTATATGGTCATAATGTCGGATATAACTCAAGAAGAAAAAAATATAAAAGCTTTGAATGCTATGAAAGAAAGAACTTTAGATGCTGCTCAAGAGGTTATTGATAAACAAATGAGAGTTGCTCAGGAAATTGCAAGTCTTTTAGGTGAAACTACAGCAGAAACAAAAATCATTCTTACTAGATTAAAAAAGATTGCTATGGATTAAATTTATCTTTTAATTTTTGAAAATAATCTATATAATAGTACTAGTAAAATATGCCTATTTGATTTTTGTTATCTAAGGAGTTGCTATGAGTAAGAAAACTACTTTCTTTTCAAAACTTAAATTCTTAATTATGGGACTATTATTTTTAATTATATTCGGCATAGTAATTGGGCTTTTAATAACTGTAGCCTTGGATTCGAAAAATGCTGAAGCACAAAATCCACCTAGTGTTTCAAAAGAGATTGCAGAAATTGAGAAAGAAGAAGCTTCTATTTCTGAAGAAACTATCAGCCTCGAGCAAGAAACTGGTGAAGTAACTAAACCTATAGATGATACTGCTTTATTAATTGGTAGAGATTTGCCTTCCGGAGTTTATAAACTGGTTTCTGATATGCCTACAGCATTTTATAGGATTTCTATGACTCCTCAAGCTAATTTTATAGATATAAAGGACAATGATGTCTTTTCCAAATTTACCTATATCAAAGTGGAAGACGGAGATTATTTGACGCTTATAGATGCTGATGCTATACCTTTAGATGAAGCCCCTGTGACTTCTTTTGAAAATATAGCTACTCATAAAAATGCAAAATATTTAGTAGGTAAAGATATAAGCCCAGGAAGCTATACAGTTTATCCGGATGATAAATACGGATTTATTGAGGTCTCAAACGAACCTATAAACACACCTTCAAATATAATACTCAGCAGTTATATTTCATCTCCAATTTCAATAAATTTAGTTGAAGGTCAATTTTTCAAAATATCTCAATCAAAAATAACGCTGAATCAATGATTCAGCGTTATTTAAATTCATTTTTAAGTTGACTTAAATAATCTGATTTACTAGCTTCCCAGATTTTTTTGTCTGGTACATTCATATTATTTATAATCCAACTGTTTATATTAAGTATATTTTCATTATCAATAAAATCTATACTCAAGCTTGACAAAAAGCAGCCTGATATCATTAATAAAATCTCATCAATAATATATTTTTTATCATCTTTGCTTAAAGCCTCTAAAAAATTCAGATCTTCCATCAAAGGATTATAAAATCTATTTTTAATATATTTAATGAAGCCTTCAAAATCCTCAGCATTATTCCCTACTTCTATATCAAATATTATTCTAAATAACATATTCCATCTGAAATCTTTATTTATAGCTTTATATACTGCCTTTCCTATCTTTGATTCAAATTCTCTTTCAAAAGTAACTTCCCTTTCAAAGTAGAGATACTCATCAAAATCTAGTTGATTGGATATGATTTCATTAAATCTAGTCATTATCTTAGTTATCATCTGAGGATATTCTATATTTTGATACTGCCTATCCTTTTTCAAAAGATAATCTGTAATCAAATCACAGGTATTTCTAAAATCCACTACAAATCCTAGCTTTTTTTTGATTTTAATAGAATAAAGCTCATAAATAGCTTTTGAAATCATAGTCTCAAATTGTTTTTTTCTAGACTGCGAATCATATGAGTTCATGTCGTTAAGATGATCGTGAAGAATCATAAGCTGCCTGTCTATCATAGTAATATTGCCTTTGATAGATGACATTATATCTCTATAAAAATCTTCAATTGGCATATAATTGTAATTTTTATATAAAATCTTATGCTCTATTTCTCCCCAAAACATATTTACTAGAGATTTTAGCTGAAGCTCATAATGAAAAGTCGCTGATTCTCCAATTATAATTCCATCTAGTCTATATATTTCAAATCCATTTTTTTGAATTTGAGGCTGTTTATCTGTCAAATTAAGTAATATATTTGGAAATTCTTCATTGTAATAATATCCATCAGGTCTTTGCAAGCAAAATATACGCTTTATAGCTTGATATAATTTTTCTTCATCCTCGATAAATCTGCACTCTAATCTGATTCCTATTAAATCTGATAATTCAAAGAAAAATGCCTCAGCATCTGAAAACATGAGATAATAATTATTTCTTAGTATTTTTTCTTTCAAACTCATTGGAGATTTTATCCTAGATGAGACATTTAAAAAATAATCGCTTTCAGATAAATATTTTTTATAAAAATTCTCTAGATCACTAGAAAGAGTTACAAGCTCTGGAGAAAATTTATCTAGTATTTTCAATGAATCATCCACAAAATCAAAAATTTCTAGTTTCAATATTTTCCTCCTAACTAGCTTAATAGAGTTTAATCAATGGTATGCTCTATTAACAGATTAAGCACCTGCATCAAATCAATTTCCTCTTGATAGCTGTAATTTTTTGAGTCTACTATTCTTAGCTTAGGTCTTGTTGGGTTTAGCTTGTTATATTCACTAACTATTGCAGTTGTTCCTTCATTTAGCATCACCATGCTGCCTGGTGGATATAAAATTACATTTCTTACAAATCTATTATAGATTTTGGCATCCAATTTACTGATGCAATCTGCCATAAGATTTTCAAGTGCAACATGTACAGGGATTCTTCTTCTATATACTCTATCCGTTGTCATAGCGTCAAACATGTCAGAAAGAGTAACTATTCTCAAAAAATCTGGCATCTGTGAAGCAGTAAGTCCACTTGGATATCCTGTTCCATCTAGCTTTTCATGGTGGTTTAAAATTATAGATTTTGATATGGAGCTTATAGATGGGTCCGATTTTAGCATCTTATACCCTAGAGTTGGGTGCATTTTCATAAGATTAAATTCTTCGTGAGATAAAATTCCGTGTTTTTGCAGTACGTGGTTATCTATCCTAGTTTTTCCAATATCGTGCATCAAAGCTCCAAATCCTATCTTTTCGCACATGGAATCTGCGTAGCCATAGTCTATTGAATTAATAATAGATAATATAGCTACATTTACACTGTGAGTATAGGTATTCATATCTGTTCCCATAAGCTCTACAGCCATATAGGATAACTCATTCTTTTCTTTTATGTTTTTTAATAGAGTGTCAACAATATTTTCTACTTTTTTTATTTCTTGAATAGGTAGCATGGCATTAGTTTTTTTCCCACAGCTTACGTTATCAATTATATTTTTTATGCTAAAGGTTATCATTGCTTTAGTTTCGTCGTCAATTATAGACTCTATCTCTATCCCCTCAGAAATATCGTCTTCTATATAAATAAAATAAATGTTATTGGCTTTAAATTTATTTGTTATGCTCTCTGTGATATCTATTCCCTTGTTTAATAATAAAATACCTTTATGATCATATACCGGTTTTGCCAGTTTAGCTTTTTGAGGGATTTTTTGTATACTACATATTCTCATAATAACCTCTTCAATTTAAATTTTACGCCATTTCTAAAATACTATATCTCTTGTCTAAAGATAAATCTATTACTTTACCCTCTACTTTAATAAGAGGCTGATAATTATTAAGTGGTGATACATAAAGAATTTCTCCTATTTCACCTGTATTTAATTTGAGTTTAAAGCCTACATAATAATAAACTATGTTTTTTAAAAAAGTCATCAGAACATCGGGAGCGAAATGAGAGTATCCCATCTTGCTCATCTCTTTAAAGGTTTCAAAAGGAGTGATTTTATCTTTATAAACTCTTTTTGAAGTCAGTGCATCATATACATCAGCAACTGCTAATATTTGAGCGAATTTTGGAATTTGTTTGCTTTTGCATCTTAATGGGTATCCGCTTCCATCTAATTTCTCATGATGCATTAAAACAGCTTTTTTTACGTCCTCTGGAATATTCTCCATATCTTTAACAATGCAGTAGCCTAAATGAGAATGCTTTTTCATTATAGCAAATTCTTCATCAGTTAGTCTTGTATTTTTGTTTAGAATTTCATTTGGAATTTTTGACTTGCCCACATCGTGAAGTATTCCAGCCAGTACGAGGTACTGAATATCTATTTCTGGGAGCTTCATCCAGCTTCCAATGAGCATTGCATATATTGCAACATTAATACTATGATTATATGTATATTCATCTGCAGATTTTAAATCATGAATACAATCGATAAAATACCCCATCTTTTGTGAATGAAGTGTTATAGAATTAGTCATGTCCATTATCATTTCATCATCAACTGTACCATTTAATGATATTTCTTTAAGCACAGTTTTCATTACATCCACATTTTTAAGATATGTTGATTTTATAACTGCATAATCTTGATATTTTTTATCTTTCGTTTCCTTTTTCTTAATATGAACATTATTTATAAAATAAGATTCCATTTTTTGATATACTTTTTCAGAAATATAGGTTCCGGCAGCTACGACTAAAATACCTGTTTCGCTGTAGACATCTTTTTCTAGCTTCTGTCCTATCAAATTTTTATCTAGTCCCATCATTACAGTATCCATTATCATTCACCACCCAAAACTTATTTTAACTATTTCATTATATCAAATTTTTTATTAATATCATCTAGTAAGAAAGCTTCAAAAAAATATTGCATTTTTTTTAAATTAGCATATACTAATTCTATATGCTTAAGATATCTATTATAAGCATTTTTACCTAAGGAGTCTATAGTATGAAACAACAATATATATATTTAGTATTTACAAAAACTGGAACTTGGCTATCGAGGACTCTGAATTTTTTTGAAAATTCAGATTACATTCACGTGTCGCTCGGTCTAGACAATCCTCTAAACAATTTATATTCTTTTGGAAGAACAAACCCAAGCAATCCTTTTTCCGGTGGCTTTGTTGTCGAAGACCTTTCTGAGGGTATCTATAAAAGATTTGAAGATACTTCACTTTGTATTTATAGACTTAAAGTCACAGAAAAACAATATTACATATTAAGAAAAAAAATCTCACCTTTTATAATATCCAAGCACAGCTACAGATATAATTTTATCGGTCTTTTCGGCTTATGGTTTAACCTTCCGGTAAATAGATCTTTTCATTTCTTTTGCTCTCAATTCGTTTCTCTTGCACTAACTCAAGCTGGAATATACCGTCCACAAAAAGCTTTTGGACTAATAAAACCATGTGACTTGCTTCAAATCAAAGCTCTTGAGCTGGTATATAAAGGAACAATCAAATCATACATAAACGAGAAAAGCTATGCCATTGAGGCATAGCTTTTTATAATGTCTCTCCTACTTATAATTCCAACTAATTTTCCTTCTTCTATAACAGGGAGCCTATTCACCTTATGCTTTGTCATAAGGTTGGCTGCATCTGGTACGCTTTGCTCTGCTTCAATTACTATCACTGGGGTAGTCATTACATCCTCAACAAACATCCCTGTCATTTTCTTTAATTGCTTCTCAAATTTACTAGGATTGTCAATAAAAATATAGCTGTCAAAAATAGCCAAATATCTAGGAGGCTTTATTTCTCCTCCCCTATACATTAAATCGCCTTCAGTTATTATGCCTATAACGTGGCCAGCTTCATCCACAACTGGAAGTCCTGTTATATTATGCTCTAACAACAGCTTAATGGCTTTTTCAACTGAATCCGACTTTGAAACAGTAATAACATTTGGAGTCATTATATCTTTTGCTTTCATAGACACTCCCCCTTTAACCATTTTTTACCCTAAATTTTTAGCTTAAAGCTTTTTTAAAGATATTCCATCTTCCTTTAACTCGACCTTTTCTTCTCTAAGAAGTCTACCAAGACCTTTTTTGAAGGATTTTTTGCTCATGCTGAGCTGCTTTCTGATTTCATCAGGCTCTGAGCTGTCATTAAGTGCTAAAAATCCACCTTGTTTTTCTATTTCCTTCAATATTGTATAAGAGTCCTTATCTATCTGCTCAAGAGGCTTTAATCTAAGACTGAGCTTTAACTTGCCTTCTTCATCTTTTTCTACTACTCTAGCCTTAATCATATCTCCTCGTTTATATATACGAAGAGCTTCACTGATTGGGAGCATACCGTGATATCTTCTATCGACAGCTACAAAAATACCTACATCTTTTTTTATACTGTAAATCATACCTTCAACCATATCATCTACATCGTAAGGAGACTCTCCTGATAATATCTCATAGGTGTGCATAGTAGCACACAACCTATCGCTCTTATCGATATAGAGTCCTACCATGTACTCATTTCCTTCTTCAACCTTGATAGTCTGCTCTCTAAATGGTAAGAGCAAGTCTTTTTCTAAACCCCAATCCATAAAAGCTCCAATATCTGTTATCTGGGATACTTTTAGCAAAGCTATAGTACCTAAAGTTAGCTTTGGTTTTTCAGTTGTTGCTACTAGTCTATCCTTAGAATCTCTATATATAAATACGTCAATTTCATCGTCAATACAAAGTGTGCTTGGGACATATTTTTTAGGAAGAAGTACTTGATCATCCTCATCTCCTAAATATGCTCCAATAGTAGCAAACCTAACTACCTTTAATATTTGTCTTTCACCTAACAATATCATACCCTTACCTCCAAAAAACTATTATTAAATTAGTTTACCACATAATCGAAAAAAAACTCCCTTTATTTTTTAAAGGAAGTTTAAGCATTTTGGAAATAATGCAGTTAAAAGCTGCTATTACTCCGCAATGTTAGGGGCATAAAAGGGTAACCGGCTCTTGAAATGAGCGTAACGAAGAGCCGATTAATTGGGAGGATTAAAAAACTCCTCTTACGAAGATAAGAGGAGCTTAGGATTCATATATAAACATGAGCACTTTGCTTTAACCTCTCTATCTCTCGTAGAGTTTCTGGCTAATAATACAGGCAGGTATTCTGGCTTGAGGATTATCATTTTTACTTTCCTTCCCAATTCTCCGTTGAATCAGTGGATTAATAAGTAAAAACTACTCTCTTACAGCGGCGGGACCGCGTGGGAATTTCACCCAACTTCTCTTTTAATCAATCTTTCGATTAAACCATGTATCATAGTTATTAAGTTTTCTATATTAATTATATCCATCTTGTAAATTTCTGTCAACACCCTTACTTTCTAACAATAAAAAAGCTTGCTCCTCTGGCACAGGCTTTGAATAATAATAGCCTTGGACTTTATCACAATTATATTTTTTAAGTGTATCTAGTTGAAGCTTAGTTTCAACTCCTTCAGCTATTACTTCTAGATTCAGCTTGTGAGCCATAGATATAATAAAGCTTGCTAGATTTTCAGTTATTGTATTTTTCGTTATATCCTCAACAAATGCCCTATCCATCTTAAGCGTTGTTATAGGAAGGTTTTGTAAATAGCTAAGCGATGAATATCCTGTTCCAAAATCATCAAGAGATATGGATACTCCTTTACTTCTCAAAGTCTCTAGCTTTGTGTATGCTTCTTGAACTGAACGTATAAGTACAGTTTCAGTGATTTCTAATTCTATCAGCTTAAAATCAAGATTCTTACTTTCTATAGTAGCTAAAATAAAATCTGTGAAATCATCTTGGATTAATTGCACTATAGATATATTTACAGATACCTTTATATCTTTATATCCTCTTTTAATAAGCTTAGATGCAAAATCGCAGGAATTTACAAATACCCATTTACCTATAGCTACTATTTTTTGGCTTTCCTCAGCAATCTTAATAAAATCATTCGGAGGCACCATTCCTAGCTCTCTGCTTTTCCATCTAATCAAAGCTTCGAATCCAGATATTTTGTCATTAGAGGTTTTATACTGAGGTTGGAAATATAGCATAAACTCCTTATTATCAAGCGCAAATTGAAGGTTATGCTCTATTTTAGTTTTTTCTATAATTCTGTAATTCATCACATCATCAAAAAAGACGTAGCGCTCTTTACCTCTCTGTTTTGCTTCATACATTGCAATATCAGCGTTTTTCAGTAGTTGCTGAACTGTTTTCCCAGCAAAAGGATATACAGCAATTCCCATACTCAGTGTAGTGTGAATTTTTATCTTATCCATATATATAGGCTTATGAAAACAATTCATTATTTCCTGTGCTGCTATTTCAATCTGAGGCATCGATGCTGTTACTAAAAACGCAAATTCATCTCCACCGATTCTATATACACGTATAGACTGGCTTGATAAATTTAAGAATATTTTTGCAATTTCAATTAAAAATTCATCTCCAAAATGATGACCTAAGGTGTCATTAATATATTTAAAATTGTCAATGTCAATAATCATAAGTGCTGCAGTTATTGATTCCTGCTGTTTCACATGCTCTTGTATATCATTTGTAAGAGCAATTCTGTTTGGAAGCTTAGTCAGAGAATCGAAATAAACCAGTTTTTTTAGCTCCTCCTCAGAATTGTATATTTGCTCGTATAAATCATGCAGTTCTTCATTTTGGCTTTCTAGCTGTCTTTTAGTTCTTATTAGTCTCCTAGTGTAATATATTAGGCTAAGGACTAATATTATAAGTAAAAATATTACTGTCATAACCAAATAATATGCCTCTGGATTTGACTCCTTAAAGGATAATGGCTTGTTTAAAATTACTGTATCCTTTGGAAGCTTGTTTATATCTACCTTGTATTTAGTAATTTCATTATAATCCACAATAACTTCAGTTTTTGGATCAACTACTGGAGTTAAACTTTTTAGCTCCTTATCATCAAAATAATCATTTGCTAGCTTTGCCGCAAATTCTCCTTGCTTGCTTCCTTGGAGCACCGCTCCACCAATTACTCCATAGCCTAAATAAAAATCATATAATGAAAATACGGGCACGTTAGAATATTTACTAATAAGGCTAGCAAATTCTGAATTTTCTACAATTAAGCCTTGAGCATCTCTATAGTAGGTTGTGATTAAAACAATACTATCACTTGGAAGCTCCTTTACTGATGCTATTATATCATCTACAGCCATAGGCGGAAGTGCTATGCAGTTTAAGCTTGCATCTATTGATTTTACCGTACTTGACACGTCTTTATTCATAGCTATGCCACTTTCTGTAAAATCATGAATTGTATATATTTTGTTAAAATCTGGTTTAAGGAGCTTGGCAATCTGGATTGTTGGTGCTAAATCAATATTTTCTATTACTCCAGTTATGTTTTCTTCGTCATTTGAAAGTAGCTTGAAGCTACCTTGACTTACACCTGTAAAAACTATAGGTATATTTTTTAACTGCTCTTGACGGTAATCTATAGCTAGCTCCAAAGCCTTATCATCAGTTGCTACTATTAAATCTATAGGCTTTGAGCCATATTTATATCTTAAATTTGCATACATATTTTCTATATTCTTTTGAGTCGGATATTTCTTCCAGTCCAAATATTCTATATAAAATGCATACTTATGTTCTGGCGATAAACTTTCAAGAGTCTCTAAAAAGCTAGTAACTGTATCATCTGTCCATTTAAAGCCTCTATGATAGGAGTTCAGTACAAGAATATGCTTTTCCTGCTCAACTCTACTTTGACTAAGGGAATAGCTATTTTCAAATTGACTTACAATTAACGCCATCATTACTATTATTAATAGTGCTACTCTAGGTCTAATACTAAGCAAGCTAACCCTCCTCATCATTGTATTTTTAATATGATATTATATCTATGTCGCTCTGGGACTCAGCTTGGTAGTCCTCAACAGTAACAATCAGTTTTGCCGGCAATGCGACAATCATCTGATGTGGCTTATCTATCCATCCTGTATCAGAATGAATTGATAAAGGTGCGACCTCTTCAGGTAATCTTAAAAGTCTTACCCTTCCTTCTTTAGTCTCTAATTTAGCTTGGTAGGTAATCCCTTCTTTGACTACGTCAAATGTATAATAAACTGACTCGGCTTTTTCATTAAGTAAAAACTCATGCTCCACTTCACCATCTATATTTACAATAATTTGTTTGCTTCCAGCTGCCAAACTATCCCTAAGTGTCAGCAAGGGTAGAGAGCTAAGTATTAGAATTAAAATAATGAGGATTTTATCTCCTCTAGTTAAAAATTTCATCAATTCACCATCTTAATCAAAATTTTATGTATCTAAAAAACATTATATAATTAGTATACTATTATTTGAACCTTAAATCAAAACTTAATAAAACTATAACAGCTATAGATATTATTATAATTTATATTGTAATTATTTGCTATGCTAGAAATTTCTGTAAAATCTAATTATTTCGCCTAATTTCCAGTATATTGCAATCTACGCTCGGAAGTAGTATACTAGCAATTTGGATAATAGAAAGGAAGGAATACCTACATGAATAAAAAATTAAAAGAATATCTAATAATCACTTTAGGCTTTATAATCGTGGCTCTTGGTCTTACGGTTTTTTTAATTCCATCAAACTTAGCTGTGGGAGGAGTAACTGGTCTTTCACTAATTATACATACCCATTTTAATTTTTTGTCCGTGGGCTTTTTGCTTATTTTAATTAACTCCATTTTATTTATAATAGCATTTTTTACTCTTGGTCCTGCTTTTGGTGCAAAAAGTATTTATGCCAGCTTAGGACTTTCTGGCGCTATATGGTTTATCCAAAGACTATTCCCTGGTATGAAGCCTTTAACTGATGATTTATTTATAAATTTAGTGTTTGGTATGCTTGTTTCTAGTACGGGAATGTCACTAGTGCTATATCAAAATGCATCAACTGGAGGCACAGATATTTTGGCAAAGATATTAAACAAATTCCTTCATGTGCCTATAGGAAGATCCTTGCTATTTGTTGATTTTTTCATCACCATATTAGCCGGTCTTACTTTTGGACCTAGATTAGGGTTATATGCACTTCTAGGTGTAATTATGAATGGTATGATAATTGACAATATGATTGCTGGACTCGGCACAAAAATTAACGTGCATATCGTATGTACCCATCCTGAAATTATAAGAGATTTTATAACAAGAAATCTACTTAGAGGAGCAACTTTATACAAAGCTGAAGGAGCTTATACTAAGGAAGCAAAAACTGTAATAGTAGCGGTAATGAGCAAAAGAGAATTTATAAGATTAAAAAAGCATGTTGAGCTAAATGAGCCTAGTGCTTTTGTGACTGCAAATGTAGTTCATACTGTAATGGGGCAAGGATTTTTATCTAATTAAATTCTTTGTTTTAATAGCTTTATTATGGGAATAAATATTATGAAATCAATATATAAATAAATTTATTTGTATTAAAAATATTTCGAAAACTTAAGGAGGAAATATTATGCTTATCCGTTCTCTTTTAACACCAGTAAACAAACTTACAACTCTAGGTTTAAACGACACAGTAAAATCGGCCATAGATATTATTGAGGAAAATGGATTTTTATCTCTTCCTGTAACTGATGATGATAAATTCATAGGTTTTCTTTCAAAGCAATATGTTTATGAGAAGTTTTTTGAATCTGGTGAAAAAGATTTTGAAGCATTTCTTCAAAAACCAGTTAGTGATTTTGCTTATATGAAGGTTGAACCTGTTAAAGACACTCTTTTTATAGAAGAAGCTGCTGATATTTTTCTTAACCAGCAAGTTAGATTCCTGCCTGTTGTTAATGATTTTGGAAAATTCTTAGGAATAGTTACTCAAAAAGCATTATTTCGAGTTATAACAAAGGTATATGGGCTTGAGGATGCTAAAATTGTAATTCATTCTGACGACTTTGCAGGAACTTTATTAAAGATATCTGATGTAATCTATAAGCATGGAGCAAATATAACAAATATAGCTCAGATGGATACGGAGGTAATGGGAATTCAAGAGATTTCCATTAGGCTTGTAGGAGATAATTTAGAAAAGCTTCCAGAAAAGCTGCAAGCTAAAGGAATTAAGGTAAAAGAATTCATACCTGCTAAAAACAATTAAATATTCTATAATACGTGAAAAGCTTGGATAAAAATCCAAGCTTTTTCTACATTTTGTAATAATGATACACATTTTGTTGACTTAAGTCATTTAATCATATAAACTAAAATAAATTATAAATCTTTATAAAGTTTAGGTGATAAAAATGGATAAAAATACAGCATTAGATTTTCTAAGCAGATTATGTGATGGACTTTCAGTCATGTTTGGTCCAAATTGCGAAACTGTAGTTCATGACATGAATGACCCAAATAAATCGATAGTCTACATAGCTAACGGCCAAGTCACAAACCGAAACATAGGAGATAAATTTAAAATCCTAGGCGGAAAGGATATCGATAAATTTTTTAGTGGAACCGATATAATCAATTGCAAAGCTCTAAGTCCAGATAAAAGAACTTTAAAAAGCTCTACTTTTCATATGAAGGGTCACGGATATCATTATGCTCTTGGCATAAATTTTGATTACACAAATTTTGAGTTTGCCCATAATATACTTAAGGATTTAATTTCTGTGGGTAAAGATATCTCTGAAGTAATCCAAGCAAGTCCAAATACAGAAGATTTGCTCGATGGCTACATAGATGATGCTCTTAAGTTTGTAGGCAAGCCTATTTCTATGCTAAAGAAAGAGGATAGAGTACAGATAGTAAAATGCCTCGAAGAAAAAGGCGCCTTTGTACTTCAAAGAAGTATTCCAATTATATCAGAACGTCTAAATATATCTAGATATACGCTTTATAACTATTTGAAAGAAATTAGGAACTAGGCATTCTCACTATTTTTATAGTAGGTAAACCAGTATACTCCAGCAACTAAAATAACTCCACCTACTATGTTGCCTATAGTTACAGGAACGAGATTCTTCGCTATAAAGGTACTCCAGTTTAAATGAGCCAGCTTTTCTGCAGTAAGCCCTGACGCCTCTACCCATGAGGCGTTAGATTTAGCTAAAATTCCAGCTGGAATGTAATACATGTTTGCTATGCTGTGCTCAAAGCCAGAAGTTATAAATAAAGAAATTGGGAAAAATATAGCAAAGCATTTTCCAATTATATCCTTTGCACCATAAGACATCCACACAGCTATACATACCAACCAGTTACACATTATTCCTAGATAAAATGCCTGCGAGAAAGTAAGATGAGTCTTATACGCTGCTATCTTTAGAGTGATTCCTCCAAGCATATTATCTCCACTGTTAAAAAGACCAGACATATTCATCATGTAAGCTATAAATACTGCTCCTACAAAATTTCCAAGATATACGAAAAACCAGTTCGAAAGCATATCCTTAAGTTTAATTTTTTTCTCTAATACACCAATAGTTATTAGAGTATTTCCTGTAAAAAGCTCTCCTCCTGCTATTATAACTAGCATCAAGCCTGTTGCAAAAACTACTCCAGCTAATGCTTTCCCAAGGCCATAGGTCTCTGGCTTAGCAAATAAATTAAAGGCTGCCATATTTGAACCTTCTGATGCAAATGCTATAAAGGCCCCTGCTAATATTCCAAGAATAAACTGGTTCAATGGCTTAGTTTTAACTTTTTTTATACCTGTCTCTATCGTCGCAGTTACAATCTCCTTTGGTGTCAAATATGCTTTTTCCATAATAATCCCCCTGATATTTTTTTAATTTAAATCTTATACATCTATATTAACTCTAATCCTCTAACTCCAAGCCTATACCTTGTTATTAAGTTTTAATCGTGTAAATCCATTCTATAATATTCAAAGCTTTTAACCTTCTCAAATCCACAGCTCATATAAAGAGCTAAAGCCTCTGGATTATTGCTATCTACCTCTAGGCTTATTGAGCTTATATCCACTTTTTTAAGTTCATGGATAAGCAAGCAGAGCATATCCTTTGCATAGCCTTTTCCTCTGTACTCACTAAGTACTCCAAGGCCAAAAATCATAGCCTCATCATTGTTTATATCTACATTTATCATTCCAATAGGCTTTTTATCATGATAGCACACATATTGTGACCTTGTTTCGCTCGCTAGTATAGCTTTTGCCATTGATATAGCAACATCTTCATCCTCTTTAAAAATTCTTTTGTCAAGATCAATAACTATTGGAAATTCAGTTGAATGTTGCACCTCTTTTATTACAACTTTATTTTTTAGTTTATTACATTTATCATCTTTAAAGCTATAAGTCAAAAAATATTCCGTTAAATACAGCTTTGCATTTAACTTTTTACCTAATTTCTCACTGTGAGAAAACTTACCATCAAATACAAACAACAAGTCCTTAATATTAAATTTATTGGCTTCATTTATCACTTCTTTTAAAAGCATTGAAAAGTAGCCCTTTTGTCTATATTCAGGATCAGTAAAACCACAAATCTCTATTTCATGCTTTAAAGGTGCAAATACTGAAATAAAGCTTATCAATTTATCTTCTTCATACATTAAAAATATGCTATTCATATCCTCATAATAATTCATGCTCACATCTATACACGCTGAACTTTGGATTTTGTCATAGGCATTACACTTTGATTCTAACGCTCTTAGCTGCTCAACTAATAACGTATCTGGCATTATTTTTTTCTCAATTTTCAAGATGTCTACCTCCCCACAATAAAAGCACAAATAATTGTATTCCCTATCTTTTACTATATCAGATTTTTTATGATATGTAATAGACATTTACATTAATTTTTTGTGGTTTTTAATTTCTTGTTCTATTGATTAAAGCAGGCCTATAAACTATAATCAGTTTATAAATATGCATATGAATATTGCATATAATTTTCAAACCTAAAACTCGAGCCAAATTAAAGGAGACTGCTGTATGCGATATATTTACAATAATTCCACAGAGCCATATTTTAATCTAGCACTTGAAGAATATTTTCTAAAGCAAACTGATGAAGAGTATTTTATACTTTGGAGAAATGAGCCTTGTATTGTAGTAGGAAAAAATCAAAATACCCTCTCTGAAATTCATCTTGAGTTTGTAAAAGAGAGAAATATAAAAGTAGTAAGAAGGCTAACTGGTGGTGGAGCTGTTTTTCACGATCTAGGCAATATAAATTTCACTTTTATAGTCAATGATGAATCTAGCTTCAATGATTTCAAGGGCTTTGTTGCTCCGATTATAGGCACTTTGAAGACGCTTGGAATCGATGCTGAGTTTTCTGGAAGAAATGATATGCTGATAGAAGGGAAGAAATTTTCTGGAAATGCCCAGTGCAAGCATAAAAGCAGAGTAATGCACCATGGAACCTTGCTATTTTCATCTAATATGAATGATTTAAGTGGAGCTCTAAAGCCAAAGGATATTAAGTTTTCAGATAAAAGCGTTAAATCAGTAGCTAGCAGAGTTACTAATATTTCTGAGCATCTTGCAAATAAACTCAGCGTGCTAGAATTCAAGGACGAGATTTTTAGATATATTTCAAGTAATACTCAAAGCCCTATAGACTCATTAACTCAAGAGGAAATAGAAAAAATCAATAAACTCAGAGATGAAAAATACAGTACCTGGGAATGGAATTTTGGAAATTCTCCTAAATATTCATTTTATAATGAAAAACGCTTTGCCGCTGGAACCTTTGAGGTTCATATTGATGTACTTAAAGGAATTATTAAAGATATAAAAATCTTTGGAGATTTCTTTGGAAAAAATGATATTAGTGAATTAGAAGCTAGCCTTAAGAATATTTCTCATGAAAAAGCATCGATTTCTAAAGCTCTATCTAATATAGATATAAGCAAATACATTACAAATATAACCTTGGATGAGCTAATAGGTTTATTAATTGAATAAGCTTAATAATTACTTCAATTTCAAAAGGCTCTAAAACTTGCATTTTACTACAAGTTTTTAGAGCCTTCTAAATTCATTAATTTCTTTTATCGTATCCTTAATGGTCTTTATAAAATTATCAAAATATCCTTCTTCATAAAAGTTTATAAAAATCATACCTATTGGTACTGCTAAAACTAAACCAATAACCGACCCAAGCTTGAAGCCTATAAACATAAAAAATAATGTAGCCAACGGATTAAGACCTATAGTATCTCCTAAAACTTTTGGCTGTACTATCTGCCTTACCACTTGACTGATGATATATATTAGAAACAGCCCTATAGCAAGCCTATAGTCTCCCGTTAAGACTTTAAATATAGTCCAAGGTATGAGGACGGCTCCCGTTCCAAAGAATGGGAAAAAATCTAGTAGCGCAATTCCTAGCGCTAATAAGAAAGAATAGCCTATATCTAGAATTAAAAATCCTACAAAAAGAATCACTGCTACAATACCCATAATTTTAAATTGTGCTTTGAAATATCCTCCAACCAGCACTTTTAACCTATTCGATATATCACTAACCACATTTAGCACATCAGAGGACACAAATTTCTTTATGCCTCTCGTTATATTTTCCTTCTCAACAATAAAAAAATATGCTGCCAAAATAGTAATGATAATATTTATAAAGGTGGATGGAATATTTTTTGCAAACCTACCTGCCGCAGTAAAGGTCGGCTTTCCAATATCAGAAATAACTCCTGCAAAGCCTAATGATAGTTCTTCTCCTATATTGTATAAGCTAAGCTGAACTTCTTCAGGCATAAGCTTATATATTCCTTCAAAATTATGAGAAATTTTTTCAATATCTAAATTAAGGGAGGTGTAGATTTCAGGCAAATTCTGAATTAGAGTTATAATTTCTTTATAAATACGGGATATCCCTAAATAACCTGTTCCTATAACTAATGTGAGTGCAAAAATTATAATAATCATAGAACCATGTTTTCTTACTATTTTTACATGATTTTCTAAAAATTTTACAAGAGGATTTGCGATAAGAGCAATAATCCATCCAATGACAAAGGGCATGAAAAACACAGCTAGCTTAGGAACAACGAAAAAAATAAGTATAACCAAAAGAAGAAGCAGAAATATATTAAGCAGTATTTTTAGATATTTTTTTGAGTCATACATATTAAACCACCTCTAGTATGGTTGATTGTATACTAATTACTAAAACAAATTACTTTTTAGATACTCAAAATGAGTATGAGAATACAAAGAATTATATATAGGTGTAATAGTTATTTTATTTTCTTGAATCATCCACACATCATTATCAGAGGCTTCATTTACAGCTATCGGTTCTCCTCCTATAGTGAATTCATGGATATCTATTCCCAAATCTCTTTTTAAGATTACGTTATTATAGTCTCTCCTGCCAAGAGATGTAACTGCAAACTCATTATCTACACCTATTTTTTCAGGAAAATTAATATTTAGAATAAACTCCTGCTGCTTATCCATATTCTTAAGATATCCATTTAAAAACTCTCTAAACTTATCACATATAAGCTCATAGGCATTACTGTCATCTTCAAAAGAGCAATTTGAAAGTGCTATCGAAGGAATATTCTGGTATAAACCTTCTAGCGCAGCAGAAACTGTTCCTGAATAAAAAACATCGCTGCCTAAATTTGGTCCTCTATTAATCCCACTAAGAAGTAAATCAAATTCTACTTCTTTAAAAATACCTTCAATTCCTACCTTTACACAGTCAGTTGGTGAGCCAGCAAGACTGTATGACACTATATCATCAGCTATATGATATTTTTTAGCTGTTAGTGGCTTTCTTATTGATATGCTTCTAGACATTCCACTGTATTCCTTGTCTGGAGCTACTACGTAGACTTTCCCAAATTCAGCCATAGTCTTTGCTAGGGCTTGGATTCCAATAGCTTCAATTCCATCATCATTAGTAATAAAAATATTCATTTATATCCTCCAATTCACTTTTTAATTATGCTTATATTTTACAATTTTTGATTTCATTTACTGGCAATAATAATATTTCATATCATAAACTATAACTTTCTATAACTTTTTACCACTTTCTATTATTCTAATATACTATAATTTATACAATATATTTTTAGTGTTGACAAATCAATCTATATATCGTAATATTTGAATATATCAATTTTAAAATACATTTCAGGAGGTTACATAATCAATGAACATCAATGCAAAGCAACCATTAAATACACCTAAGAAAAAACATAAGTCACACCAAAGCTGGTCATGGATAATAATAATCAGTTTTTTTATTTTGTCAGTTTATAATGTATATTTCGGCCTATTTGGAATTGTCTGTATGACCATGCCTATTTATCATGCTTTAAGAGGCAGAGGAAAAATTCACTGCTCTGCTTATTGCCCTAGAGGATCTTTTTTAGGCAAATTTTTAGAAAAATTATCTATGCAAAACAATCTTCCAAAATTTATGAAAACTAAAAAATTCAAAAATGCACTTTTGACTCTTATGGTTGTGATGTTATCATTATCAATCATTCATTCAGGAGGACAAATTGATAAAATAGCCTTTGCTTTATTTAGATTTATGTTCGCTTCTTTTGTTGTTGGAGTATTAATGGGAGTATTCTTTAAGCCTAGATCATGGTGCCAGGTTTGTCCTATGGGACATGCTACAGGACTGATTACTGATATTAAGAAAACTCCAAAGCAAGTAAACACTCCAGTAAAAAATGACAAAATTGCTTAGTTCTCTACTCAGTAGGATAATAATAGGCTGATAAAGAATTTGCTAAATCACTATAATTAAAAGTAATTTAAAAGCCAAGCTATAGTTAATCTAATAGTTTGGCTTTTACTTAAAATATAACACATGTCACGAATATCCATTAGGAATCTTTGATTATGTCGAGGTCTTACTTCTCTATCTCAAGAATCCACTCAGAAGGAATCTCCCAAATATTAGCTTGAAGAGTAAATATGTCATTCCAATCCTCTATTTCAAAGACTCTATCCCAGCTTGCGATAATCTTTCTTTTTAAATCAGGATAAAAATTGGCATTTGGTCCGTCTACTAAAGTGAAGCTGTTAGTTATGCCTCTATTTTTTAGCTCTAGCTTAAAAGCCCTGTCATCCTCTTCATCTCTAGGTATATACATGTGATTTAACACCATGTCCCATCTGCCCCCATTAAAGTATATGACATTTTTTCTTGGGACTTCTAGCTTTAAAACAACAGTATCTTCTGTTTTTCTCAGCATATATTCTTCACTTATCGAGCACCATATAGGGTACTTTACATCAGATGGCCTCTCAACATGGCTACTTGCTTTATCAGAAAACCAGTTGTATAGCTTTAAGTAATACTGAGCTATATCCATCTGCTTTTCTTCGATATGGGCTGAGTCCATAATGAATCTACCTTTCGACTCTAGCACCTCTAAAATTCTTTTATCTTGCCTAGTCCATAAAGTAACAGTATCTTTCATTGGATTATCATCTCCATTTTCTACTAAGATAAATTACTGATTTTTCTACTTTATACGATTATATAATTTTATTTAGTATTATTCTATAATAATTCCAAACCAGTCTGCCTGACCTTTTTTTACAAATCCTGTTTTTCTGGCAAGCCCAGGAGACATTGGATTACTAGATACAATTTGTAAAAATGGAATTTTCCCTTTGTCTATTATCTTCTTAGATATATCCAAGGACACATCTAAAGCAAATCCTTTTCCTCTATGCTCATCCATAGTATACATAAAGCCTAATGAATCATCTTCATGTATAAGCACCCAGCAAACTAGCTTGCCATCAATATATATCCCAGAGCTAGGTCTGTTTGATATGGCATCCTTAATTTCATGGATGGTATGACTATTTCTGTAATTATAGTTCTCGTCTATAAACTCGGCATCTTTTATATCAATTTCACTAGCTTTTGATTTTAAAGCTACAGTTGAGTAGTTTTCCTTAGGCATGTAATAAAAATCACAGTCATTTTCCCAGTCTAGCTTATAGCGCCTTTTAATCTCAGAAGTGAGAAATCTTGTAGTTCCTGCGAAGCCATACTTTCCTTTTGGGAAAAGCTCTTCAAACATTTCATCTAAAAATTTAGTGCTCTCAGTATGTAAATAGTTAAAGTATTTATATCTAATTAAAACTCCTGATGGATTATCAAGTGAGTCTGTAAAGATTTCAGCCTCTGGAACATTGTCAATAATCCCTGCCAGGTTTAAAGTTTCTAGCTCGTATTTTTTGAAATAGTCTCTTATTTGCTTTGAATCTTGAGTCTTAAAAATTTTAATCTCCCCCATTTCTAAGCTATATTTGCTTTTGCTTCCATTTTCCTTTTCTAAAAGACCATATGATTCCCAATGCTTCTATTACAACTGATAAGGATATAGCTATCCAGACACCATCAATTCCAAGTTTAAACGGATACGCAAGTAAATATGCTAGTGGCAGCTTTAAAACTACATTTGCAACCATTGCAGAAATCATAGGTGGAAAGGTATCCCCAGCTCCTTGAAACACGCCTGAATAAATAGAGGTCCACGCCACAAAAATAATACCAGCATATACTATCCTCATATAAGAAATTCCATACTGCACAACTAGTGGCTCATCTCTAAAAAGCCCAATTATCTGCCCTGGAATAGCAATATAAAGCACACCGAATACTAAAATATTTATTATTGCTACCTTCATGCCTTGCTTTATTATACTATCGCAGGAATCTATGTCATTTCTTCCTAAGGCTTGACCTACCATTACAGATATTGCCATAGAAAGTCCGCCTAATATAATAAAGGTATAATTAAATAATTGAGCACCTATATTAAATGCCGCACTTCCTTCTGCTGCTCCAACGCTGTATACCAAGCTAAACATGAGCATTCCAGTTATAGGCCTTGCTACTTGCTGAAGGCATGCCCACCCACCTATTCTTAAAATTCTAGTTGAGGTTTTTAGATTAAATCCTAAGCTTTCAATTAGCTTTTTTAAATCAAAGTTATAAATTCTTCCAAAAACTATATAGCCTATTGCTATACTTGCTGCTATATTAGAAATTACTGTCGCAAATGCAGCTCCTGCTATTCCAAAATCAAATATAAACATAAGTATATAATCCAAAATAGCATTTATTATGTTTGATAGACCAAATATAAAAAGAGGTGTTCTCGTGTCTCCCATAGCCTGAAGAATAGTTCTAAGTGTAGAGTTTAAAAAAACAAAAACTGTTCCAAGAAACATAATTCCTAAATACTCAGATGAATATTTAAGAATGCTAGCACTTGGCTTAAAAAACACTTCTAAAATGCTTGTAGTAAGAAAATATCCAGATAAGCCTAGAACCATTCCTACACAAGCAGATAGTAGCAAAGAATTGCCGCTTATGCTTCTTATAGCCTCCCAGTTTTCTTCTCCAAAGCTTCTAGCAATTAGAGCAATGGTTCCAGCCGATACAAGAGTAGACATCACAAATACAACTCCAGAAATTGAATTTGCTATTCCTGAAGAAGCTGATTGCTCAAGACCAAGCTGAGATATGAAATAGGTGTCTACTGTAGCTAGAAGGGATTGAAATACCATTCCTAGCATAACAGGCCAAGCTAAACTGAGTATTTTTTTTATGTCAGTTTTCATTATTATCTCCCAAGATTAGTTCGTCATATTGTGAATCCATTTTCCTGATTTAAAGCGTCTTCTAATAAATATATATTTTACTATTTCTTCCATACCTGTTAATGCTACTACGTAATATACATCTAAATTCAAAATAAATGCTCCTATAAACGCCATAGGAATACCTATGGTCCAAAGAGTAAGCCCTTGTATTTTAACTGCATATTTTGAATCTCCTGCACCTCTTAAAACTCCTACTATCATGATAAAAGTGTAGCTTCTTATAAGGAGAAGTATAGCATTTACATACAAAATTCTCTTGGTATCATTAAGAACTGTAGCTGACATTTTGAAAAAATATACAAAATCGTTTGCTGTTAAAAATATTACCGTTGCTATAATTATAGCTATAATCAGAGCAAACTTATACAGTCTTTTTGCATATATCTTACCTAAATCTTCTCGTTTTGCACCTATTTCTTTGCCCACGATAACCATAGCCGAATTTCCAAGTCCAATTATTACTATCATAAGAAGGTTCATAACAGTGCTCGTAACCTGTATTGCTGCAGCTGTTCCTACACCCATTCTTGCATATATGATATTATAAGTAAGATTTCCAAGGCCCCAAACAAACTCATTTATAAGTACAGGAAGCATTCCTGCATACACTATTTTTATAAACTTGAAATCTAGCATTTTAATATGCGAGAAATTAATATTGAGCAAATTACTTTTTTTATACACGTAAATTAAGATTATCATAGTTTCTATTATTCTTGCAATAACAGTTGCTATAGCTGCTCCCTTTACTCCCATAGCCGGAAAGCCTAGCTTCCCAAATATCAAAATATAGTTCAGCACTACATTCACTACTAGAGCTGCTATGCTTCCAACCATAGGCACAAAAGTATTTTCTGTGCTTCTCAAAGAAAAAGCAAAGCCTATAGTTATAGCTGTAAATATATAGCTAAAAGCAACTATCTTCAAATAATCTCCACCAGTTGCTAATACTGCTTTGTCTGAGTTAAATACAGATATGATTTCATCTGAAAAATATATTCCAGCTAGCATAAATAAAATTCCTATTACAAAGCTAAAGCTTATAGCAAGTGCCGCAGTTTTCTTAATACTCACTTCATCTTTCTTTCCCCAAAACTGAGATATAAAAATGGAACATCCAGCATTTACACCAAATAGCATCAATGTAAAAAAGAAAAAATATTGATTAGCTATCCCAACTGAAGCTAGATATAGCTCACCTAGTCTACCTATCATTACTGTATCCATTAAATTGAGTAGTGAAGCTATAAGATTTTGTACTATTATCGGTATAGTTAGCATCATAACTCTTCTATAAAATACCTTCTGTTCATTATTAATCTGTAGTTTTTCTAGCATAGTCATAGTTTCCCTCCACAAAAAAAAGCAACCCAATTGAAGTTTTTTCAAAGTGGTTGCTTCTTCACCTATTATATAAGTTTTTAATATAAAATTATACCTGTCTAGATGTTATTATATTATTAGTCTGTAAAATGTCAAGAATAATTTTTATATATAAATATTTGTTATTTTCTTATTAATTGGGTACAATTAAGAGAGACACAATAATTAGATAAGGAAGGTGTATTACATGATAAGTGAAAAAATGTTAAACGCAATCAACGAGCAAATTAAACTGGAGTTTGAATCTTCTTATGCATACATTGCAATGGAAGCATACTTTATGGGGAAAAACTTAAACGGCTTTGCTAACTTTTTCCATGTCCAAGCTCAAGAAGAAAGAGACCACGCATACTTATTATTCAACTATGCTTACAGCGTAGGTGGAGATGTAGTACTAAAGGATTTAGCAGCATTTGATTCTAATTTCAAAGACGAGATAGATATATTCGAAAAAACTTTAGCTCATGAGCAGCTAGTTACTCGTTCTATTCACAATCTAATGACTATCGCTATCGAAGAAAAAGACTATGCAACTCAAAACTTCCTTCAGTGGTTCGTAAAAGAGCAGGTTGAAGAGGAAGATACTGCAAATGGTCTTTTAGAGCAAATTAAACTAGTTAATGGCAATCCAAATGGCTTATTTATGATGAACAAAGAGCTTGCAGCAAGAACATATACTCCTGCTGTAATTAAGTAATTCAATATAAAATATACAATTGCATAGTTCATTAATTTAAATCTAATGAAATTAATTTAAATCTAATGAATTTGCGCTGTGAAATTTATTTAACTAAAAATTAGACCCTCAAGAAAAGCTCTTGAGGGTCTTTAAATTCACGGATAATCTAATTTTTAATCATAGTATATATTCTATACTTATTGCTGATTAAACATCATTCCATTTTTTTGTCCAAAGCCTTGGCCATTTTTAGGAGCATTACCATTTCTCATCATTCCTTGACCATTTCCTAGTCCAAATCCACAGCCAGAGCCTTTTCCGATACCGTTGCCCATCATTGCACCAGTACCATCGCAATTAGCAATATTAGTTTCCATTCTCTCTAGGATAGCATCTGCTTGTTCTTGAGTTAAAACTCCATCTTTTACTCTTTGCTCTAAAATAGCTTTCTTGTTTTCTAGCATTGCTGCTTTAAATTCATCAGAAACGCCTTCTTCTTGTGCTATAGCTCCAAGAGTTTTATTACCTCTTTGCTCATAAATTTCTTCAACTGATGAACCAGTCAAATTAGAAAGCACTTCAATAGGTGAACTATATTCTGCTGCAAATACCATTCCTGTCGAAAGCAGTGCTGTCATAGAAAGTGCAAGTGCCATAGTTTTAAATTTTCTCATTATATCCATCTCCTTTAACTTTATCAAGGACTGTATTGTCCTTCTATAATCAAAGTATAAAATTAAATTGTGAAGGAATTATGAAGAAAATACAATTTATTTATTTTTTTCTCTAATTACTTCTATTGCTTTATTAAGCTGTACATCTTCGGTATCTTCTTCTCCTATTTCTACAACATATTCTGGAGTAATTCCTTTTTCATTGATGTATTCTCCGTTTGGAGTGAAATACTGAGCCATAGTAATTTTATAGCCTGATCCATCCTTTAGCGGAACTACATTTTGAACTAGTCCCTTTCCAAAGGTAGTAGTTCCAACAAGAGTTCCAGCTTTGTTGTCCCTCACTGCTCCAGCAAGTATTTCAGAAGCTGATGCACTGTTTTCATTTACAAGTATAACTAGAGGAATATCAAGTTTTCCTGAGGAATTTGACTTTAGATATTGTCTATTTCCCGCTCTATCTTCAGTATATACTATGGTAGCCTCGCCAAGAATACTATCTGCAACCTCTTTAACCTGATCTAGCAATCCCCCTGGATTATCTCTTAAATCTATAATCAGTCCTTTTGGATTATTATTTTTAAGACTCAATAGGTTTTCATCAAACTCTTCTCCAGTTCTTTCATCAAAGCTAGATATTCTCATGTAGCCTATTTCATCCATCATTTCAGATTTTACAGACTTTATAAGAATTTGCTCGCGCTTTATAGTAATATCAAATTCTGGTTTATTTTCTCTTATTATAGAAAGAACAACGTCTTTTCCAGGCTCTCCTTTAATAATAGAAATAGCCTTATCCATTTCTTTGGCTGAATATTTGACCTTGTCTACTTTAGTTATTTTATCTCCAGGCAAAATGCCTGCTTTTTCTGCAGGAGTATCCTCTATTGGAGCAACAACGGTTATAAAGCCATCTTCTCCTGGAGAAACCACAATTCCTACACCTACATAGCTTCCAGATGTCATCTCCATCAAATCTTTGAATTCATCCTTTGTATAATACTGAGAATAAGGATCCTCTAGACCATCGAATATTCCTCTTTCCATAGCTGCAATAAGGTCTTCTTCCTTTACATCTTGGTAAAATTCATCTTCAATTCTATCTTTTAAAAATCTGACTTTAGAAAGTTTTTGAAATTCCTGATAATCACTTTTAGATATAATAACTTTATTTCCAATAGTAACATTGAATATGTTTGTGAGCAAAAATGTCACAGCCATTAATAAGACTGCTCCTATGACAGCTTTCTTTTTAGATATCAATTTATAGCCTCCGCTCTTTTATAAAACAAATTTAAGCTTATCCTCCAATATAAGATGCTGGATTTACATAGTCGCCATTTACTCTGACTTCAAAATGAAGATGAGGACCAGTAGAATATCCAGTAGAGCCTACCTTTGCAATAGTTTCGCCTTTTTTTACATCCTGTCCATCAGATACCAAAATCGATGAGCAGTGAGCATAAAGCGTTACTATTCCTCCACCATGGTCTACTATAACAGCTTTTCCATAAGAGCCTTTTGTCCCTGCAAATATAACTCTTCCATCATTTGCAGCAAATATCCCTGTTCCACTTGGTGCAGCTATATCCATACCTGTGTGAAGCTTCTTTTCCTTTAAAATTGGATGTATTCTATAACCAAAGCTAGATGTTACTCTTCCTCCTCCAGATACTGGCCAAGCCATAACTCCGCCTTTGTAGTTTCCTCCAATACCTTTTGTTTTTTGAAGTTCTCTAATCTTGCTCTGCAGGTCATTTGCTTCCTTGATTAAAGCATCTTCCATCTGCTTTAATTTTTCAATATCCTTAACAACCATTTGCTTGTTGCTATTTTGCTCTTGCATGTTTTTTTCCAGAACCTTCTGTTCTGATTCCAGTGATGCCTTGAATGTAGACATTCTTTTTTCTTCTTTTTGAAGACTAATTTTCTTAGTTTCCACACTATCTTTTTGTTCTTTAAGATCTGCTAAAATTTCCTTATCATTTTTGACTATTTTTTTTATCATAGTCATATTTGACAAAAGCTCTTCCATATCACTAGAGTTAAGTAAAATCTGAAAATAGTCTATATCAGAGGTTCTATACATTACTCTTAATCTGCTACCTAGCAAATCAGTATTTGTATCTATATTGTCCTCTAATTTAGTTATTTCTTTTTGGGTTACATCAATTTCAGCTTGAGTTTTTGCAATATCATTTTGGATAACCGAAATCTTTTGCTCACTTTCATCTATCTTTGCATCTAGCTCTAAAATAATCTTGTTTATGTCCTTAACAACATTTTGCTTATTCTTAATTTCATCTTTTACGTTTTTTATATTTTTATTTACATTATTAAGCTGGTTATTATAATTTGAGGCAAATGAAACGCTTCCAAAAATCATAATCATCGAAATCATCAAAGATATAAGTTTTTTCATTGCTTTTCCTCCTATACCTTTAAATATCTACGAAGAGAAACTAGACTTCCAAGTACTCCAATTCCAATTCCCATCGACGCAAAAATAATTGCTATATTGTCAAAAATAGTGCTTATAGGTAGCAGATAGCCTCCTATAAGAGAATACGCTTCTGATGAAAGCTTAGAAAATATAAACCCATACAAAACGTATACAGAGCCCAGTGCAATCGCCGCTCCCAAAAAGCCCAGAGTCATTCCCTCTATTATAAACGGCCAGCGTATGAACCAGTTTGTAGCTCCTATATATTTCATTATATTAATCTCTCTTTTTCTTGCATAAAGTGCTATCTTAATTGTATTTGCAATAATAAACAAAGACACTATAGATAAGAGTAATATTATTGCAAGTCCAGCTGTACTAATTATTCTCGATATAGTAAGCATTTTGTCAATTACATCCTTGTAATAGCTTATACTATCTATGTAATCGTCATCTTGAATCTGCTTTACAACTTCATCAGCGAGGCTTATGTTCGTAAGCTCTATTATCATAGAATTTTGAAGCGGATTTTCTAGCCCCTCTAATAGATAAGCATCATCTTCCCATCTATCCTTTAGCTTCTCCATAGCCATATCCTTGGATTCAAAATCCACCTTGCTTACTCCAGGTATATTCTCAATCTTTCTTTTAAACCTAGCTATATCATCTGCTTGCATTTCATCAACCAAAAATATCTGTATATTATCAAACTGCTTTTGAGCAATTATGGCAAAATTGTTTATATTTAGTACTATCGATAGCACAATTCCTAAAACAAATAAAGATGCTGCAACCGAAGCTATAGACGCTACGGACATACCTCTATTTCTCCATAGACTTTTAGTACCCTCTGAAATATTATAAGCAATACTATTTAGCATCGTTGTATAGGCCCCTTTCTACGTCTCTAACCAGCTTTCCATGATCTAGAGCTATTACCCTTTGCATCATTTTATCAACTTGATCTTTAGCATGGGTAGCAACTAAAACAGTGGTTCCACGATTATTAATATCTTTAAGGAGCTTCATAATTTCAGTAGCATTTTTAGGATCTAGATTTCCCGTCGGTTCATCTGCTATAAGAAGTGCAGGATTGTTGATTATAGCTCTAGCTATCCCCACCCTTTGCTGCTCTCCTCCAGATAGTTCAGAAGGATAAGATTTTGCCTTATCGCTCAGACCCACCATGCTCAGTATAGTAGGAACTTTTCTTCTGATATCCTTGGCTTTATTTCCCGTTATTTCCATTGCAAATGCAATATTTTCATAAACAGTTTTGTTTGGAAGCAATCTAAAATCTTGAAAAACAACTCCCATGCTTCTTCTTAGCTTGGGAATTTTTCTTCTAGATAGCTCGGTCGTATCTATATCATTTATAATTATTCTTCCTGTTGTAGGAGATTCCTCTTTTAAAAGCAGTTTAATAAATGTAGATTTTCCTGCTCCAGAGGAACCTACTAAAAATACAAACTCCCCTTTTTTAATATCTATATTTATATCTTCAAGGGCAAATTTTTCTCCCTTATACGACTTTGAAACATTCTCAAATTTTATCAATATATACCACTCCTGAATCTTAATTTAAGTTCAAACAATTTACTTAACTACCAAATTACATTATAGCAAGAATTTGCACCAAGGTAAAATTTATAAGATTAAATTACAATTACAAAATATATTTCAGAATCTTACAAATATAGCTGATTTATTATTCATAAAACTGTATAATAATGTATATACAAGTATTTAAATCTTAAAGGAGATATCTATGATACATGTTGTAAATACAAGTAATAACCCGTTTTTCAACCATGCCCTAGAAGAATATTTTTTATCAGAATATGATGAAGAAATATTCACTATCTGGATAAACCGCCCATCTATATTGATTGGAAGAAATCAAAATACCTTTGCTGAAATCAATTCAGCTTATGTAAGCGAAAATAACATCGATGTTGTTAGAAGACTTTCAGGTGGGGGCGCAGTTTATAACGACCTAGGAAATATGAACTTTACATTCATATCAAAAAAATCAGACGACCACTCTTTCAGCCGTTTTGCTAGTCCTGTAATCGACGCTCTTAAGTCCTTAGATGTAGATGCCCAGTTCACAGGCAGGAATGATATAACAATTGAAGGTAAAAAAATTTCAGGTAACGCACAGTATTTTTATGAGGATAAGGTGCTACACCATGGAACCTTACTCTATGATGTAAAGATGGATAAATTGACAAAGGCACTAAATACTCACCCTCTTAAGTTCCAAAACAAAGCTGTAAAATCTGTATCTTCGAGGGTTGCAAATATAACAGATTATCTAGAAAACAAAATGGATTTACATGATTTTAAAACCTATCTTGAAAACTATATAAAAGATACATATTCAATAAAATCAAGCTATATACTTACATCCTCTGATATTGAAAAAATTGAAGAAATTGCTCAAAAACGCTTTAGAACAGCTTCTTGGAATTTCGGTAAAAATACAAGCTACAACATTTCAACGTCAACTATCGCTCCTTCAGGAATTATAGATTTTAATTTTACTCTTGATAATACTGCTATTTCTTCTTTTAAAATTTTTGGAGATTTTTTTGGAGAAAGACCTATTGAAGACCTGGAGAATTTGATTTTGGGATTGGACTTAAAAAAAGAAATCATTTGTGAAGCTTTAGCTGATATAGATATATCTGATTTTATTATGGGAGTGGATAACAATACCTTTATATCTGCACTTTTTGAAACAAAATCTATGAAATAATTAATCTACTTTATTACGTTAGGGGATATTTAATGAAAAAACCAGACTGGTTAAAAGTAAAACTTCAAAACGGAGCTAAAACTCAAAATGTAAACAACATCCTAGGTAGTTTATCTCTAAATACTGTTTGCAGTGAAGCAAACTGTCCAAATAAGATGGAGTGTTTTGAAAGAGGAACTGCTACCTTTATGATATTAGGAAAAAACTGTACGCGAAACTGCAGATTTTGTAATGTTACTCAGGAATCTCCAGAGGAAGTAAATTTAGATGAAGCTAAAAACGTAGCTATGGCAGTTAAAAAATTAAAGCTACGTCATGCAGTGATAACCTCTGTTACTCGTGATGACTTAGCTGACCAAGGTGCAAATCAGTTTGCAAAGGTTGTAAATGCTGTTCGCTTAGAAAATCCTAATGTGACAATTGAGCTTCTTATTCCTGATATGCAAGGCAAGAAGGATTGTCTAGATATAGTTTTAAATTCAAACCCAGAAGTACTAAATCACAACATAGAAACTGTTAAGGAGCTTTACTTCGATGTAAGACCTATGGCAGATTTCAAAAGGTCACTAGAAGTACTTGAGTATTCTAAAAAAATAAAACCTAAAATATATACAAAATCTGGTTTAATGCTTGGGCTAGGAGAAAAAAGCGACCAAGTAGTAGAAACCTTAAAATGTCTGCGTAGTGTGGATTGTGATATACTCACTCTAGGTCAGTATTTACAGCCTTCTTCTAAGCATATAAAAGTAAAGGAATATGTCTCTCCAGCACAGTTTGATGAATACAAGGCTATAGCTTCAGATTTAGGTTTCAAAAGCATTGCTTCTGCTCCACTTGTTCGCAGTTCATATTTTGCAGAAGATTTGATAGATTCTTTTTAATTAAGAGGAGGATTTAAATTGGAAAACTTGCTAAATGATAAAAAGGCTTTTAGAAAAATGGCTCTAGATAAGCGTAATACCTTAAGAGCAGAAGAAATACAGGAAAAATCTGCTTTAATAAAAACACATCTTGAAAATCTAGATTCATATCAAAAGTCTAATACTGTGATGGTTTACTTAAATTTCAGAAGCGAAGTTCTCACTGATGAATTGATTGAAAATCTCTTTAAGCAAGGTAAAAAAGTGGTTGTTCCTATCTCAATTAAAGGCACTAGAACATTACTGCTTTCAGAAATTAAAAGTCTATCAGATGATTTGGAACTAGATTTTTACAATATCAGAGTACCAAAAAAAGAATCAATAAAAGAAGTCTCCCCAGCTGATATAGATTTTGTTATAACCCCAGGTGTCGCTTTTTCAAAGGATAAGTATAGAATGGGATACGGCGGAGGATATTATGATACCTTCATCGAAAAGCTGCGAGCTGATGCATTAACCTGTGCACTGGCTTTTGATGTTCAAATCTTTGATAAAATACCAAAGGAAGAGCATGATAAGCAAATGGATTATGTAATTACTGAAAATGGATCTATTTGACAAAGTATTACATAATTTGGATATTTTTAGTAGATAATTACAGTTTGATTAAATATTCTAAATTTACAATTTTTTTATAAAAAAGTATTGCCAAGCTAATATTTATGCAATATAATTTTCAGTGTAGAAAATAATTTTGAGAGGGAGGTACTGTAAAAATGATTAAAACTAACGTCTACAGCGAAATCAAAACTTTATATTTTTATAGTACTGTTGTCTTTATATAGATAGACTTTAGAATGAATTTTCTATTGTGAATTTATGTTTATATTGACCGCAGTCTATATTACTGCGGTCTTTTTATGTGTTTTTCCACATGAGAATTACTTGTGTGGCTTACCATGTCAAAAAAGACCAAGCAAAGCTATGGTCTTTTTATTTTTATATAAATAAACGAAAGGAGTGTTAGTATTATGAGCATTACATTATTTGTTAAAAGGGTGACTATGAGATGATGAATTCATTTGTCACTAAGAAGCAAGGTATTAATTATCAAGCCAGTCAATCAATTTTTAAAAGAAAGAATATGAGGAGGAATACTACATGTCATCTATGAACGTTGCTTTTTCACTAAGCTCATTAAGATTTGATATAAAAATTTCAAAAAGAGCGAAGGATGAAAAAAATCTAGAAAAAATATATAAGCATGAAAAAAGAATGAATGAAATTCTTGAACAACAAAGAATTCATCAAGCGACATTTTTAACACATCGCTTCTAATTTAAAAAGAGAAGTTGGTAGTTACAGAAAGAAGGTAGCATTAATTTGCTACCTTTTTTTACTGTGATTACTAGGCAAATAAGCAAGCTTTAATTTAAATAGCCTTTATCCTCTATTAAAAAAAATTATTCTAAACTGAACGCCTGTTTTTGATTCTAATAAGTGCATTCTCGCTTTCTCTTATGACAACTTCTTCACTCAATTTCAGGTCTGTTAATAATATCTGCATTAATTTATCCGAAAAATCAATTTTCCACTTACTTTCAGGATAATATGTCATAGCAAAAGCCAGTAAATTGCCTATATCTGTTTCCACATTACCTTGATTCACCTCTTCAAAGTCTATACCAAAAACTTCATTTTCCTTTATAATAAAGTTTCTAAAATTTACATCCCCAAGCATAATGTCATTTTTATAATAATTTTTAGTGACAAAGTAAAAAGCTTTCATCCATTGGCTCAGCTTTTTAAGCATAGCTTCATAGCTCTTAGAATCTTCTCTTTCAGCTTTTTCATACCAGTCTAATAAAGTAACGTCTCCCAAGTCTTCTAGTATCAGAGTATTTTTATAAGCTTTAATTATCTTTGGAACATTACACCCTTTTTTATTCAAAAGCTCTAATATCTCAATTTCAATTTCCATATTTTTAGGTTCATAAAATATTTTTTCTATATAGCTCTTTCCATCTTCAATAACTCTATGTACTTGATTTTTTTTACTTATAAGTCTCGTTTTCGTATACATATACCCGTATCCTCATTCTCTATATGTAAGCCTAACTCTTTTGTCATAACTTGCATAGTATGACATAACAGCTCTTGTAATTCTGCTGATATATTAACTTCCTTGCCCCCAATTACAACCTTATATCTCGCTTCTTTTTTATCTTGAAAAAATTCAATTGCATTTTTCTCGATTAAATCAACGAGCTTTTGAATATGAGTTATTCCATTTATTGAAGGTATATCTTTATACATATCAAGTTCACTAGATACTCTGCCTGATATAGCAAAAACAGTTTCATCCAACCTATCTTCAATTCCATTTATATTGTGAGCTGTTAAAATTTTAGGAATAGATTTCTCCCTGACTCCTTCCAAAATTACATAATCATGGTTATAAAATGATAGAATTTTAGCTAGGCTCAATTTCTCTTGAAACAAAATATCAGTCTCATTTTCTCCTCTTGCTGTAACTAGCTGTGAGCCAGCTTTTTTATGTCTATCTGTATTGGTGCCTTCTACATCCATCTTAAAGTTATGAAAATGGATTTCCTTTACAGTTCCTACCGTATAGTTCCTTAATCTGAGTTCCTTAATAATATTTTCTATCGTTGTAGTTTTTCCTGAATCTGTTATACCTATGACCGATACTACTTTCATATTACACCTCATTTAAAAAATGATGATAAATGTCCAAGCTCCTATTAAACTTATTGTAATTATTAAATAATCAATTTTATTCATTTTAAGTATTTTATAGCTAGACCTTTTAGGATATGCTCTAAAAGCTTTCATTTCCATAGCAGTTGCAAGCTCTCTTGCCCTTAGGATTGAATTTGCCGTAATTGGCAAAAGCAAATATTTATAGGTCAGCAGTTTTTCTTTTAGCTTTATTTTTTTTAGGTCGATTCCTCGAAGCTGTAAAGCAACTACCAGATCTCTCATCTCATCTTTAAATAGTGGCAAAAATCTAATTGAAATAGATACCATAAAGGCAATTTCATAGGGCAGTCCCATCTGTATCAATGCTTGTATTATTTCTCTGCTCGTTGATGTAGTAAGTATTACTGATGATACGATTATTATCATTAGCCTTAAAATAAATTCTGTAGCTTTCATAATCCCAATATCAGTTAAGAGACTTACACTCCCTAGACTTATTACTGAATTGCCTTCCTTTATAAATATACTTTGTATTATTGCTATAACAAGAATTAGTCCTAGCAATTTTTTTAGTCTTGATACTACTGAAATAAAATTACTATTTAAAGCTAAGGCTATTAGAATTGCTACAGACAAAATAATTACTAAGCTTAGCAAATCTTTATATATCAAACCCAAAGTTGATAATAGAGCAACTATTGCAAGTTTTGTTCTTGGATCTATATTAATTTGCTTCATCCTTTACAATTCGACCCCCATCCAAGTGGATTACGCGCTCACCGTGCTCTTTTATAAAATTTTTGTCATGAGTTATGATAAGTTTTCCAACATTTTTTTCTTCAAGCTTATTTAAAATCATAGAAAGGTTTATAATTTTATCTTTATCTAGAGAGGCTGTGGGTTCGTCCAAAATAAGATATTTTGGATTGCTCATTAAAGCTGAAGCTATAGCAAGCCTTTTTTTCTCTCCATAGCTTAAAAAAAATGGATAAACGTCTCTTGCTTTTTCTAAAGCAAATAGTTCTATCATTTCTTCTGCCTTTTCCATCACCGCTTCCTTTTTTTCTCCTTTTAAGAGCTGAGCAAAGGTAAGCTCATCTATCACAGAAGTAGTAAAAAGCTGTCTTTCTGGATATTGAAAGACATATCCTATACCTTGACCTATTTCAGAAAGAGTCATGTTTTTCGAATTGTCTCCAAATAAAATAATATCTCCTTCAAGTGGTTTTAAAATTCCCATGATAAGCTTGCTCAAGGTTGTCTTTCCCGAACCATTATTCCCTGTGATAACCGTTGTCCTTTTGCAATCTAATTGCAAAGAAAATTTTTCAAATAGCTTTTTATCTTTATGATATTGATATTTCATATTTTTTATTTCAATTAGATTATCCATAATCATCCCTAAATATATATTATATTATCTGCAATTTTTATATTTTCCATATCATGATCTACCATAATTATTGTTGTTCCTTCTCCCTTTAACTTAACAAGTATATCTTTAATAACCTCTTTTTTTTCTTCATCAATCCATGACATAATCTCATCACATATTAGTATTTTAGGCTTCATCATCAGAACTGATGCCATTGCAATAAGTTGCTGTTGGCCTCCTGATAAATTATTTGGATTATCATACCTATATGCTTGCATATCTATTAGTTTAAGGATTTCGTCTATTCTCTTTCCGATTTCATTTCTATCTACACATAAATTCTCTGGCCCAAATGCCAGTTCATCTTCAATAGTGGGTGAAAATAGCTGAGTTGATGGATTTTGAAATATAATGCCAACTCTAGAAGCAACTTCAGCTAGAGCTATATTATTTATATTTTCCCCAAACAACAGCACTTCTCCTGAAATATCTCCTTGATATAGTTTGGGAATAAGACCACAGATGCACTTACATAAGGTGCTTTTCCCACTGCCACTTTCTCCTAAAATTGCAGTTATTTCTCCTTCTTTTATATTTATAGATAGATTGCTTAGTATATACTCTTTTGAGTCCTTATACTTAAAGCTTAAATTCAGAATTTTAATAGCCATCATTTTACACACTCGATTCTTGTAAGCCATTTGCATCTTCTGTTGCTAAAATCATCAGCTACTACTATAGATTCGTAAGGGCCTCTTCCTCCATTTTCTTTACTTCCCAGATAGCTATCATCCTCTTTAAAAACAATATAAACATGGTTATTCTTAAGTATCTCCTCAGTAGTATAGGCTACTGAATAATTGTCCATTCCACTAAGTACTAAAGCCGAGCTTTCATCTAAATCTATTTGGTAATGGGATAATATATTTTTCAACTGTACACCAGTATACTTATGGTTTGTTGGATTGGTAGAAGATGTATCTAGTACTGAGGTAAACTCTTCTTCTCCTATCTCCATCAAGTCATTTAATCCTATCAAATATTCCTGCTGATTTGCCAAAAGCAGAATCTCAGCGTTTTCTAATAATTTTTTTTGCTCTTCGATATTTGGCTGATTCAATTTCAAAGATATCCAAACGGCCACGAATAGGCACAAAAATATACAAATTACAGCGAAGTTTTTTTTGTGCATTTTATTGCTCCTTTTTAAAATAAGGTACTAGCATATCTTCTTGTATACAGCTTCCATGACTTCCACCATCTTCAAATTTATGCATCCCATGGTCTGCTGTCAATATTATTGGTCCATTCCAGATGCTACTAAGTTCTTGAATATATCCATCGATTTGCTTTATATAATTCATGGTTTCTAAAGCTTGAGGCCCGTAAGCATGCCCTCTATCGTCAATTCCATGAAAATGTACAAATATCAAATCGTACTCATCCTTAGCTACTGATTTTGCTGTTTCAAATATTTCGTCGTCTATATTTTTATCATTATTAGAATCAACATGGAGTTTGGGTTCGATTTCAGTATCTAGAATTTTTATATCGGCTTCAAGCAGTATCGCTTGCTTTTTCTTGCTCAAAGCATAAGCAAACATACTATCTACATTCATACTTCTAAAGCTTCTATCATGAACTCCGTTTATATTGGGATTTTCACCAGTTATAATGGCAGCAAACCCCGCATTCGTAACCGGTGTATATACACTCAAAGCTTCATTTCTGTAATACTTGCTAATATATTCTATATAGTTGTTCTCTTTTGCATAGTTGTACTGATTAAGCGAGAATCCATCAAGCAATATCACCATTACTTTTTCCTCAGAATCCAAATATTCTTTTGCATCGTAAAAAGCATCCCTTATACTGTACAAATTATCATGTAAATAAATGCCTACAACATCACTTATTATTTTATCTTTATAGGTTATATTTACTCCATTTGAATCACTTGAGAGATAAATATCAGCTGTAGTTTTTCTTACAGAACCATCTCCAGTTATTATTGAAATATACTCACTACTTTCTTTAACCAGTTCTTTAAAATGTATTTTTTCTTTTGGCCTATAATTTTTAACCAAGTTCTCATCTTTATTAAATACAGTTACTCCATTTAGCTCCAAAGAGTTATTCTTTTGTAATTTAGATTCAGAGCCGCAGCCCACAAGAAATAAATTCGAAATTATTAATGTTACTAGTACAATTATCTTAGCTATCCTCATTGTACACCTCTATATATTCAACTTCATACTTTCTAAGCTTTTGACGATATTTGATGCTATTAGCCCTCCAATAGCTCCCGATAAAGCTGCACTTGAAAATAAAAGCAGTAGCACAGTAGAAGGAAGCCTAAAAAATAGTAAATTAGAAATAGCTGTACCAGTTATATTCGCTGCCATACATCCAAAAATATAATGCATAACAGTATATTTTTTGTCCCTGCATACTAGAAATACAAGGTCAGCAACTATCCCTGGGCAAGTATATGAAATAATACTCATAATTCCATGCGTACCCATAGCTCCACTTGCTATTACTAAAATGCTCTGGACAACACCTATAAGTGTCCCTGTTCCAATTTTTTTTATATATCCAATTCCTAGAACAATCCAAAGCATGTAAAATCCTCCAGCAATAGCACCTCCTGGTATAAATAAAGGTCCTGTAAGAATATGGACTAGGGGCACTATAATTGGCTTTGTTGCTATCCCTAGAGAAGAGATAATTGCTATAATTACAAGGTCAAAAACTGTGTAATTTCCTAATAAGCTTTTTTCTCTATTCATAAATACCTCTATAATCATTTATTTGATTTTACTCTAGAATAATCTCATCCACATGTTTTATCCAGCGCTGACTAAATGAATCTTTCCTTATTATTAGTTGAAATGGACCGTTTCCACCTTGTTTTTTTGACTTTAGATATTCTCCATCTCTTTCAAAGGTCAGATATACATTCCTTGGCATCATTATCTCTTCAAGTGGTAAAATTATCCGATATCCATCAGTTGCATTAAAAGTAATATTCTTCATCTTTGTAATATCTATCCCTAAAGATGAGAATAATAAATTGATTTCGATACCCTTATATTCAGTTTCTTCTGGTTTTTTTCCACTACTTCTCACTACCGCTGGAAATACAACTGTCTCTGGATGGTTATATATATATTCACTCTTTATGATTATATCTTCTTCATTTATTAATATATTTATGGACGCTTCTTCTTTTTTTGTTAGATTAAATATAAAAATAATAATTATTATTAGCAGCAAAGGAATTAAAATTTTTTTGAATTTCATACTTTACCTCTTATTCTTTATCCAAAGCTTGACTAAGTCCACTTTTTACTCCATTTATAAAAGCTCTACTAGTTACTGTCGCTCCACTTACACCATCTATATTTAAACTTTGAGTTTCAATAATTTGAACTGTCATATTTTTATAAACCTCTTCATAATATCCAGGAGTTTCATTATGGCTTATAATGTCTATTTTATTTATTTTCTGGTTTTTTATAGTCAACCTAACCTTAATATTTCCTCCAAACCCTGCCCCAATACCGTTGTAGCTTCCATCTTTTATTCCCTTTAAATCCATAGCTCCTGAATACTCTTCATGTAATGGAATTGCCGGAAGACAGAAATATGTGAAAAGCATTAAGCCTATACCTATGGCTAAATAAGTGCTATTTTTCAGCTTTTTCCCAGCAAAGCTTACAAAGTAGCCTGAAGAATCCCTTAAACACGTCTTTTCCATACAGCTAAGACAGTTTATACACTCTGGCGATATATAAGTTGCTTCACTAGTGGTAATATCTACAGGGCAGCTTAAAAAACAATTTGAGCATCCATTGCAGGTTTTTTCTTTTTTAATTTTTAGAGGTCCAATGGCATAAAGAAGGCCTTGAATAGCTCCTAGTGGGCATAAACACCTGCAAAATACTCTTTTATAAATTAAAGATACTATTATGATTAAAACTAATAAAAATGTTCCTATTTGTAGATTTATTCCTACGAAGATATTAGCAAAGGCTAGCCATACTGAAAGCTTTGAAATGTATTGCCCTAATCCAGAAATGCTTAGAATCAATATTAATATCAGTATGAAGTATTTAATAACTTCAGGAACAAAAAACTTACTTCTTGGAAGTTTCTTTTCTTTGATTCCAAATCTATTTCCAAGGGATTTAAAAAAATCCTGCATAGCACCTATGGGACAAATATATCCACAAAAAATTCTACCAAATAAAGTAGCAGTAACTACAATTGAAATTGTAAGTGCAATCGACTTTGTTATTCCCCTAAGCCTATATGTTACCTCTGTAAATGAGGATTTTAAAGCGCTCCATCCACCATAAGGATTTAAATCGCCTATAGATAGAAATTTAAAATCAATAAAATCATTTATGTATAAACCATAGGTTACAAAATTTAAAACAATAAAAGAAGTTATCAATAATTGAATAAGGCTACGCTTTTTTAATCTCATCGCTTTTCTATCCTTAATACATTCTCCATTAACTGAGTATCTTTATGAAATAAATACACATTTTTATCTTTGTAAGTAATATAGTAATTTGAAAGCTCTTTTAAATCTAATAAAATCTCAGAACCATCTATATTGACTACATTCAAAGCTATGTCTTCTTCCCATATCATTCCCGAAGTAATTAGTACATCTTCAAGGAACAAACCCTGCTGTCCTTGTATTTCTTTTGTTCTAACAACTTTTTCCATGCTTTTGGGAAAGATTACTGCATCCTTTGTAGTTGAAAAATGAGTCATTTCTTTTACATTCATTCCAAGTTTAAAGTTTGGAGCTATGTTCATAGGTGCATTTTCCCCATCAACTTTAATGAAATACCTTTGTCTCACTATAGAAATCGTTTCATTTTTTATCAGTCCATCAGAAGCCGCCATGGTAAAAAAGCCTTTTTCATCCACAAAATCAAACTTATTTAGGATTTTCCCTATCTCAATAGATTTGTCTTTGCTTCCATAATACTCATAATAGTATGGTTCTATATCTCCTGTTAAAGCATCAAACATATAGACTTTATCTACCTCCTTAGGAGATATTTGTTCATATAAGTCTATACTCGAAACCATTTTCACCCAGTAAGGCCCCATCTCATTTGGCAGTGCAACTCTAACAGGCTTTTCTTCTTCCTTTAATTCCTTTCCATCTACTTCCCAGACCAAAATAACTTCATTTGCTTCTAACTTTTCTCTGTCTATCATGGTATAGTAGCCATCTCTGCCTGTGATGCCCACTCCTTCAAATTTGCTTAAATCCAGCCCTTGCTTTTCTAGAATAGTTCTAAGGCTCGGTCCTTTTACTTTCATAGGAGTCTTGGTTCCTGTAGTATTAATTAATACTACACTCATATCGAGCTGTTCAAAATCTTTTAGCTTTTTGGTATCAATTCTTTGAGAACCACCATCCCAGTTAATTACAAAGCTATTGACATCATTTTCCCAAATTTCTTGTGAAACTACATCAGGCACTTTTTCCATTTCTATGCCACGCACTTTATATTGATACGCTCCTATTGCAGCATTTACTGCATTAACAACTGCCTGTGAGCTCACTGTAGCACCCGTAACCTGAATTATGTCCTCAGGTTTTTCCTTATCTAGTACGACTAGATTCAAATATTTATTTGCCCCTATACCTTTAAATCTTTCTAAAAACCAGTTTTCTTCTACATGCTCAGCATATCCAACTGTTTCATTGTGATTTAGTATTTCTATTCCTTTGAGTTCATCACTCTCGTCATCTAAGGCAGCCAATACTTCAATTGGGCCAACATACCCAACACAACTAACTACAAAAGCCTTTATTACTCCATCTACCTCATATGCTCTTTTTACAGCTGGTAAATTAAGAGAAACAAATGTATCATCAGCTATATCTTTTACTAATTTGATTTTTTGAGCCTCAGGATAAAACGCTTTGATTTTTAATTTTTCCTGCGACGCAGTATTGTTTAGAATAAATGAGCACCCAATTACAGCAAGTATTATCCCCAAAATTATTATATAAAATTTTCTGTTTTTCATTTTATCACTTACCTTACTCAACTATTATTCTATCAATATTAGAAACCCACTGAGGCTTATTTACATCGCCTGCTTCTTTTTGGCCTACTATAAGCTTATACGGTGGTCCATCTGCGACATCATATTCTATTCCCTTTTCTTCCCAGGCTATAATCATGGGAAATTTTTTATTTGGATTGGTTTCATCAATATAATCTAATTTTTTTACCTGATTCACGGTAAATTCCATACTATATCCATCAGTGGCAATTAAAGTAATTTTTGATGCATTTGGAGAAATTTTTGCTTTTTGTTCTAGCAAGCTCCACAGCTTAACTCCCTTAAATAAGGTATGACCTGTTGTTCCGAAACTATTTAATGAATAAAATTCATCTTCAAAAATAATATCATTCATCGATTTTAATTCAGCTAAGGTTAGATTAAGCTTGTTTGCGATATTACCTTGTATTTTTAAAGTATTTGCTTCTGCTTTTTCTTCTACCTTTTGAACTTCTGCTAAGCTAGGTTCTGCTGAATTAGTTTCTGCTATATCATTATTTTCTTGTTTTTCTGGTGCTTGAATTGGCTTAGGCTCCTTAGAACTTTCTAATTTTTCTTCAGAATCCTCTTTGTTAACATTGGAAGCTAATTCCTGAGAAATTTCTTCCTCAGGAATATTACTAGCACTGTCATCTTCTCCATTAACTTTTATGTCTTCATCTTTTGACTTAGTATTTTCAGTTTGCGTAGATACATCCACGGATTGCTCTGTATTTTCTTTTGAAGTACATCCCCCTAGCATTAATATCCCAAGCAATAAAATTAATGCTAGTATACGTTTTGATTTAGATGGCATCTTTGCTAGCCTCCTTTAAAAGGTTTATTCTTCTGACGAAATAGCTGCTCCTCCATTACTTCCTACAAAAATACTGTCTTTGTCTACATCAATATAATAAATATTATCCCATTGTCTACTTGGAAAGGTATTTGTCGAATCTATTTTTTTTAGAATTTTACCTACTTCTTCACTTACAAGTAGCCCACTTCTATGAGTTGCTATATATAATCTTCCTTTATGTTTTTTATCTGCTTGTATAGCTCTTATATCATCTTCTGAAGCTATGTCAGGAAATAAATCTTTTGCCTTATATACTTTTTTTACTCCATTTTTAATGTAATCAATTTCTGCATGTCCTTGCCCTGGATAATTTCCTGATCTAGTTATCCATATACTGCCTTCACTGTCAATTGAAATACTCCTTACCCAGTTTGTTCCAAAAGACTTATTCTCAAAGTCAGTATACGTAGTGATTTTTCCTGTTTTATCAATATACTGATAGCCTCCTATATATTTAGGATTTTCAGTATCTCCTATAGTATCTGGATAAAACCCTATCCATACACCACCTTTGTCATCAGGCTCAATAGCATCCACAGAGCTTAGAATCAATCCATTTTTCTTAGTATATACCTTCCATAAATTATTTTTATCTATATATACTGCTCCACTTCCTGTTCCTATCCACATGCCACCTTTACCATCTAGCTCTAATTCTTGGACAAAATTCGAAGGAAGTAAAGAATTTTCAGTATTTAGAAGTTTCCAACTATCCCCACTTTTAACTAGTATTCCCTGTGGAGTTTGAGCTCCTCCAAGAGCCATCCAAAGTTCTCCATTTTCACGCTGTACTATAGCATAAGAAATATCGACAGTTACTTCTCCTCCATTGTCAGTTGTAATTTTTGTAAGATTGTTCCAACTTCCTTTGGGGGTCTTTATCGCTACTCCTGCATTGTTAGTTCCTACCCAAAGATTTCCATCCTTGTCTATCTCCATACATCTTACACTAGCTTCTGGTAATTCTTTTCCCGTGTCATTTTTATACAGCTTCCATATATTATTATCAGTTTCGTTTTTTGCTAAAGCAGAATCATTTGCGGTTCCAAAATTGAGTTGCTTAACATCTTTCATTTCTGGAGCTTCATAATCTCCCGTTCCTACTACGATACAGTCTACCCATTTCACCCACATAGATTTACTTTCTTCAACTACTAATCTCAGTGGACCATAAGCATTGTTGTTAATATAGCCTGTACTTCCTTCATTTGGAACAAGAGGATAACCATCAACTGCATAAGCAAGTAATATTTTCTTTAGCTCTCCCTTGGAATTAACACTTCCGTTTATAACCTGGTCCGTGCTTCGTAGAATTTGATTGTAGCTTTCTCCACTAAACACTCTTATACTTGGTGACTTAACTCCATCCTTAAGCTCTACTGCTTTTGATATCATATCCCAAAGAACTACTCCTTCAAACTCTCTAATTCCGTCTCCTGTATATATATCTCTAATAGCGTACTGCTTCATTTCTTCAACCTGCCTTAGAGTAAGAGTAACTGGCTGTTTTATCTGAGACCCAGTAATTCTAAGTGCTGGCTTATCTAGATATTCATCATATCCATTTTGATTATGACTCCATGAATCACCTGCAGTCACATCTTTATGATTTGCTTTTCCTTCTATGCTACTTTTTATATCTGTAGATATAGATTTTCCTCCACCAATAATAATTTCTTTTAGAAATTGTACTTGATTTGAACCATTAGTGTCATTGTAGTTGGTCTTTCCAAAAATTATTCTTAGTGGTCCACCATCATTTCCTAGGCCTGCATTATATCCACTATCAGTAGGTCTAGTGACATATGGATATCCGTTGAATCCATATGCTAAAAGCACTGGCATTCCAGAGTTTAACGGCTTAACCTGATTTCCATCAAAGCTTCCGTCACCTTTATCCATAGCCTGCTTTTCGTAGTATCCATAGAGTGAACTATCCTTTATTTCTTTAATTGTCATAGGCGCAAAATTGTAATTATCTGCTGCTATGAATTGAATACTAGTGGATTCATCTATATTTGGATCTATTCCAGCTTTAAGTAAGAGTTCCCATAGAGTAACACCTTTATACTTATTGTAATACCAAAAATATTCGCTATTTGATAAACTATATTCCATTTCTAACTGAATATCCTTCATGGCTTCTAAATCCGACACTTTATACCTTACCTCTTTACTCATCTTATTGCCATGAATCACAATTTCATAGTCCGTGTACTTGGTGTCATTATATGGAGAATAAGTATGCTCATAAATATTTTTTGCATCTTTTTCTTCAACATACATATATGCAACATTAGAAAATTCCTTTGCATCTTCGCTCTCTTGCTTATAAATAAGTTTGAAGCAGCCATTATCGTTGTATTTATCAGGCTTAAATCCAACATCTGTATCTAAATAGACAAGAGGTACTCCATTGATACCATAGGATACTGTATACTTATCTGCCTCAGAAATTGGTACAGTAAGAATTGGCTGCCTTGATTTATTTTTGAACACAATATTTCCTGCATTAGGCTTTACTTTTACATAGTTGTCAATCAAGTGCTTAACATTCATTCCTTCATATGTGTTTTTGACAATCTTATTCTTTATTTTTTCAAAGGTTGTGACTATTCTTTGACCTTTCGAATCTTCTTCTATCTGTCTGAGCGATATAGCTCTATATCCCTCAACAGCTGGCCCCTCTACTGTAAATGTTGCACTAGATATAGCATCGACATTGTAAGGCGCTCCTATATAGTCTATATGCTTATATGTGGATTTTATTGCTGGCTTTTCTAATGTAGATTCTTCTCCTATTGTAATTTTTACAACTTCTTTTCCCCACTTAGACATATTCATATCATCTATGTTTGTTTGCCCAAACAATAGTTTTGGAAAGTCTTTATCCAAATCACTATCTGTAAGAGCTCTATCTTTCCAACTTACTGGTGGCTTAAATTTATCCTTTGGAAAATCTGCTAAAACTGCTGTATATCTAGCAATCATTGGTGATACTTTTACTCTTTTAGCTTCTGTAAAATCACTTGAATAATATGTATTTTGTAGCTCACTTACTGATTTATTAAACTCAAATCCATCTGCACAAGTAAATTTTACTGTGTAATCCTTATCTGTTTTTAAATTGGTTTTTCCTATTAAATCAAATAAATCATAGCCTTTTGCCTTAACTATCTTATGAAAACTTAAACTATTATTGGTAGAATAAAATCTTTCAGTCATTTTATACTTAGACCAGTCAGATGATGTTATTTTGACTTCGCTATGAATTCCACTGCCAGTAATTAATAGCTCTGTAGCTAAGCCTTCCGCAGATATAGGATTAAATACCATCAAAGAAAAAATCATGCATAATGTAAGTAAATAACTTAAGCCTTTCAACTTTCTCTTATCCATACTTATCTCTCCCAACCTATGCAAATGAGCGAAAGCTGTTGCTATCGCTCATTTACTTAATTCTAGACTGTTATTATTTTTTAAATAAAGTATTATAGACTATAGATGCAGCTTCTGCTCTATTGACAACTTTCGCTGGTTCAAAGTTTTCTGTTGCAATGCCTTCAAAAACCCCTTGAGCTTCAAGCCATGCTATAGAATTTCCTGCCCATCCAGGAACCATATCCTTATCTACATATTTTGACTTTTCCATTACAAACTTAGTCATTTTTGCTTCAGCTACGACTCCAGATTTTACAGCTGCTTTTCCTGCTACTACAGCTATTTCTTGTCTGATTATAGCTTTTTCAGGCTTAAATGAACCATCTGTATATCCTGTGAATAATCCTGCATCAACAGCTGCTTGAACATAAGGAGCAAACCAATCACTGGCATCTACATCTGTAAATCCACCTTTGTATTCTTTAGGTTCATATCCTAAAGAAGCAACCATAATCGTGCATATTTGAGCTCTCGTAAGGCTAGCCTCTGGGTTAAATTTCCCTTCACCCATTCCATTTATAATTCCTTTTTTAGCAAGCTCTTGAATAGCTACTTCTGCAAATTTATACTCATTAGTTATATCATTAAACACTATAGCTTGTGTTTCTTCAGTATTTGATTCTGGAGTAGTACTTGATTCTGGAATATTAGAGGTTTCAATAGCCTCTCCTACAGAAATATTAACAACCATTTTGAATACAGTCCCAAATTCTCCTGCAGTTTTTACTTTCCTATAAACTGTTATTTCTTCACTGTCAGCATTGTCATCATTATTGATATTTTGGCCGTCAACTTCATAAGCTAAAACATATTTTAGCTCTGGATTAAAAATATCTTTTAGTGATTGAGGATCTATTGCATATCCATCTGATGCTGTAAATAAAACCTGTGCATCATTTGCAGTTACACCTGCTTTTTCTTTTAGCACATAATCAAGACTAACCCCTTTTACCTTAGCAGATTTCTCTCCCGTCTTGCTATTATAAATGTACTCATCTTCGATTTGAGCTTCTGCAGGCATTGCCTTTAAATCTTCTAGCGTAAGCTTTAATTCAGTTTTCAGCCCCACTCCTGTAAGCTCTACAGCGACCTTGTCTCCCCCTTGTGCAAATACTGCTGATTGAGCTATCAACATTACTAGCACCAAAAAACTTGTTACAAATCTCATCTTTTTCCCAAACATTTTTACATACACCTCTTCCTTTTTTTCAAGTAAATCTTCAAGCATTTTAAGGAAGCACGCACAAAAAAACAGCATGCCTAATGGAATGTTGTTTTGCGCATGATATTCTCCTTTCCATCAGGAGGCCTGATTGTTTCCAATCAAACCCTATCGGCACAGCAACCATAAATTTAAAAATCCACAGGTTGAAATGCTCGGAGATTTATTTAATTGAATAATATTTTAACATACTTATCAACCAGTGTAAATAACAGAACTTTCTAAAAATTTTTCTTTCTAGCTTTGTTTATATAACAACTTATTTTTACAATTAATCTTATTTATTATATGAAAAAACCTCCAAAAATATAAGCAATTTTAAATTAACTTACCTTCTCCGGAGGTTTATTTCATATTATATTTTGGGCATAGTTTTGAAATACTATTATATTAATCTAAAATTTAAATTAATATAATATGAGAGCATAAAATCAATTATTCTTCATCTTCACTATCCTTAGCTTCTTCTTTTTCTTCGTAGTACTTTAAACCCTCGTGAATTTTTTCTTCGATTTCATCATGGCTTAGTCCTGTTAATATTTCTAGTCCTTCCTCTACATTAGAAATAGAATATATATGGAACTCTCCTTTTTGGACTGCTTCTACTACTTCATCTTTGAGCATGAGGTTCTTGACATTTTGCTTTGGAATTATAACCCCTTGGTTTCCAGTTAGACCCTTTAGCATACATACATCAAAGAAGCCTTCAATTTTTTCATTAACTCCACCTATAGGCTGAATTTCTCCCTTCTGACTGATAGAGCCAGTTACAGCTATATACTGTTTTATTGGTATTTGAGCTATGCTTGATAGGATAACATAAAGCTCAGTAGAGGATGCACTATCGCCATCTATACCTGAATAGTTCTGTTCAAAGGTTATGGATGTTGTAACTGATAAAGTGGTTTCCTTAGCATATTTTTCACCTATATAGCCCGAAAGAATGAGAACTCCCTTGTCATGACTAGAGCCACTTCTTCTTACTTCTCTTTCTACGTTTATTATTCCAGCCTTGCCTTTATAGCTAGATGCTGTGATTCTTGCAGGCTTTCCAAATGAATATTCTCCTGTTCCCATGACAGCAAGTCCATTTATTTGTCCTATTTTTTCTCCATCTATATCTATTAGAAGCGTTCCATCTTCATACATTTCATTTAGCTTTTCTTCATACTTATTGTTACGGTATCTCTTTGCATTTATTGCTCTTTGTACATCTTGAGCGGTAACAAATACACTAGTCTCATCACTAAGTGCATCAGCTTCATATAGTATTTCTACTAGCTGGTTATATCTTGAGCTTAGTTTATCCTTGCTGTCAGCTAGTCTTGAGCTGTACTCAACAACCTTTTCGACAGCTTCCTTTGAAAAATGCTTTAGACCCTTTTCTTCGCACTGAGTGGCGATAGAACGTGCAAATTTATATACATTCTCAGATGATCTTTGCATTTCCACATCAAAATCTGCCATAATTCTAAATAGCTTTCTAAAGTCTTCATCATAAGAAAATAAAACACTATAGGTGTAATAATCTCCTATAAGAATCACTTTTAAGTCCATATCAATAGGCTCTGGCTTTAAGGTTGCTGTTACTATATAGCCATATTGCTTATTAAGAGTTTCAATTGTTACTTTATTTGTTTTTAACGAACGCTTAAGACCTTCCCAAGCAAACTGATGAGAGAATAAATCCTTCACATTTAAAATTAAGAAGCCTCCATTTGCTTTATGAAGTGCGCCTGGTTTTATATCCATAAAGCTCGTTGTTAAGAAGCCCATTTCATTTTTATATTCCATCATACCTGTTAAGTTATAGTAGGTAGGATTGGTTTCATTTACTATAGGAGCTCCTATTCTATCTGAGTTATCTATAAAAAGATTTACTTTATATCTTTCGAAGAATTTTTTTGGATCTTCCTTTTGAATAGAAAATGGATTCGCTGAGGCTTTTTGTTGTCCCTTAAATTTATTAATGTGCTCGACCATATCCTCTTTTAAATCGTTAATATGCAGGATTACCTTTTCATTGGCGCTGTATTTTTCTACTATATCGTCAAAGAAAAATGAAATAACTCTCTCTCCTGTTTTTCTATCTAGCTCAATTATTTTTTCTCTTAATTTTTGCTCTAGATTTCTCATTCGGTTCATATATTCAGTTACTTCTTTATTTAAGTCCTGAGACTTATCTCTTAATCTTGCAAACTCATCTTCAGAAAGGTTGTTATATTCTTCATCACTCATTAGACTACCATCTTCCTTTAAAGGAATAGTAAGCAGTCCTTGATTTCCCTGCTGAAAAAAGAAACCTCTATCTTTCGCAAACTCATTTAATTCTTCAATTAAGTTTTGTCCCATTCTTTCATATTTCTGTGCTATTTCATTATTTCTAAGTTCATACTCTCTTGAGGTGAATACCTTTGGTATCTCTTCGTAAAGCTTATCTACTACTGTATCCATATCCTTTTGAAAATGCTTTGCTTCTCCTGCTTGAAAGCTGATTGCCTTAGGTTCATCTGGGTTTTTAAAGTTATAGACATAGACATAATCTTTGTTGTTCTTTTTTGTCTGAGCAACTTTTGAAACCATCGAATAGGTATAGCTGCTTCTCCCTGTTCCGCTTATACCTGCTACAAATATATTATAGCCCTTTGCTTTCATTTTCAGTCCAAAGTTTAGAGCTTCTGCTGCTCTTTCTTGGCCTATTATCCCTTTTAAAGGCTTTAAATCCTGAGTGCTTTTAAAATCAAAATCATCCATATTGTATTTTAATTTTAAATCCCTAGGTTCTAATCTCCATTTTGAAATATCTACTGGCACGGCTGATTCCCCCTTATAAAATGAGTCCTTAAACCATAGTTACCCCTTTTACGCTTTGATTAAATCAAAAATTACCTAAATAAAGCATAAAAAAATAGACGATGCTGAAGTCGTCTATTTCTAACTATATTAGCTACATAGGCTTATCTTTTTTTATAAGCACCTTTAGTGCAAATACAGGTATAGCTCCAAGTCTCTTAATTCTCCACGGCTCTTTTATTGCTCTATATGCCCACTCTAGTCCGAGCTTTTGATATAATTCTGGTGCTCTTTTCACTGTACCAGCATATACATCTAAGCTTCCTCCTACTCCCATAAATACTTTAGCATTTAGCTTATTTAGGTTATAGGAAATAAATTTTTCTTGCTTAGGAGCTCCCAAAGCTACGAATACTAAATCAGGATTTGCGTTATTAATATGATTTATAACTTCTTTTTCATCAGGATGATTTACATTTCCAGTATGCTCTCCTTTGAAATAGCCATGATGCGTCCCAGCAATTGTTATATTAGGATACTTGATTTTTATATTTTCTGCCGCGTCTTGAGCTATGCCTTCTTTTCCGCCAATAAGATAAACGCTGTAGCCATTTTCACTTGAAAACATCAAGAGATTATCCATTAAATCAATCCCTGTAACACGCTCTTTAAGTGGTGTTTTCATTATCTTGGATGCAAGCACTAGCCCGATTCCATCTGGAACCACCATATCAGCAGATTTAATTATTTCAAATAAAGCTTTGTCTTTATTTGCGTTGACTACTATTTCACTGTTAGGGGTTACTATAAAAAACTTTTTATTAAGCTTTAATGCTTCTGCTACTCTTGAAACAGCTTCTTTCATATCTACCCTATCAATAGAAACTCCCAAAATCCTCATTCTTTGCATTTAGAACTTCCTCCGTTACTGCGATAGTAAATCATATACTTTGTGATTGTGTGTATCTGCAAGCTCAATAAATTTATTCTGATATTCCTTAAGCTTTATAGTATTCTCTTCTTTGTTTATAAAAGCATCCTTTAATTCTTTATACAGCATTTCAGCATTTAAATTTTCTACTTCCATTGCATCTTCTCTATCCATCATATGAAGAAAGCTTTGAATCTTAGGGTCATATGATATCCCAATTGGATAAACACCCATAAGAACAGAAAAAATCAAGCCATGGAGTCTCATAGCGACCATGATATCCATATTTCCAATAAGAGACAAATAATCTTCTACATAAAGATATTCATCTATTATAACTACCTTGTCCTTAATGTCTTTATTGAGATTTTTATGGATGCTTTCCATAAGCTTTAAGTCTTTGTAAAAATGAAAAGGAATAAGAACAGGTACGCAGTCCATATCCTGAACTATATCAGTACATAATTTTGCCATTTCTTCTGCTATATTATTCCCTGTCTTCCAGTGCCTTACTGATATTCCTATATATGACTTTCCCTTTATCTTACTTTTTTTCTCAAGTACAGCTTTTCCCATTTCTAATGGTGGTTTAGATATTCCAAAAACAGTATCTGTAGTAACTAAAATTTCCTTAGTCACACCGAGGCTCTCTAGTTCAAGCTTAGATTTTTCATCTCGTACATTTATGAAGTCTATGGAATTCAATATTTTCCCAAGCAACCACCTGTTATACTTCTTGTTAACTGGGCCTATCCCTTGAGAGTATATCATCACTTTTTTCTTGAATAGTCTTTTAGCAAACCATATTATACCTATATAGTAAGCAATAGACCTCTTTGACGTTACATCTTGAAACAGTGAACCTCCTCCACTTACAAGGAGATCCATGTTCTTCATTTCTTTAAAAATATGCAGCAAATTAGTTCTTTTGATAGATCTTACCTCGTGTTTTTTACTTGTAAACTCAGGATGTTGAGATAAAACTACGATATCTATCGGCCCTTCAACCCTTTTTATTCCCTCAATTAAACCTTTTAATATAGCTTCGTCGCCTACATTATTAAATCCATAATAACCAGATATGAGTATCTTATGCATCTTTCTTGACCTTTTCCATGAATTTGATAAATAAATCTGCACAAAGTACAAATATAGCTCCTGTTATAACTGCAATAGCAAGCTCATAGCTGACTCTTAGATATGAGATATAAATAGGAGTTCTAATATGGGAAAAGGTATTTAAAATATTGCTCTGCCCAATAGCTGCAACAAGGGCAAATGCAGGAAAGCTCCAAATAAATCTTTTTCTAAAGGCTAAAAATACAAATAAAATAAGCGCTGGATAGCCTAATAAGAAGGCTTTGTTTCTCGGCCTAGCTGGTAAAAATAACTCCAGCATGTTTCTTCCAAGCAATTCTATAGATGAAGGCTCAACATTTGATTCATGTCCACTTCTAAGCAGTAAAAGAGCTACTGCTCCAAGTAGTACCCCTACTATCAGCGCTTGCCAAATTTTAATATTTCCTAGCAAAAATTCTTTTATTTCATTTACTCGTAGGTAATTGTCTTTATCTTTTCGGCTGTAGCCAAAATAAGCCATGTAAGCTACAAGTGCTATTGCTAGAGGTGCTACCTGAGAAAGCTTTACCCCTTTAAAAATATCTAGCTCTAAAAGATACTTGCTCTGAGCAAAGAAGGCTACCTCATATATCGCTCCTATTAGAGATATCGCTATTGCAAGCACAAGAACTATAAGTCCTCTTGCATAGGCTTGGAAGGTTTTAACCTTTTGATCTTTTGCCAGAATATCTTTTATTATAGCGAGAACGCAAATTATAGCTAGCGATGGGAATACAATAGTTGCAAGCAGCCCAAACAGCTTATTAACTAAATCCAGCTTAATATTTGCCGCATATATTCCTCCAGTTAAAACAGCTGATGCCATAAACCCTAAAAGTAAATGCTTTCTTTTTAATTTAATAATATTTTCAAGCATTATAAATGCCGCAGCTAGGGTTCCAATCGCCGCAATCATCTGCATGCTTCTTCTTGCTCTTAGCGGCTCCATAGGCTGTACTTCACCTGGTTTTATATCGTGAGTTTTAGAAAGGCGTTCCTGCAAATCATCAAGTCTATCCTTATATATCTTCATATCAGTTACAGCCTTGCTGTTTGGCATAATAAATGGTTTAAAATATATAATTCTTATATTTCTCTCAGTAATTGCTCTATAAAAAGTATTTACTATCTCTTCTCCGTTGTGGTGCATAGGTATTCCATAATCAAATCTTTTTTGTATGAACTGCCATGTAGTAAACGCTCTTATAGCTTTATAATCCATTTTTTCAACCAACGGCTGAAGCCCTATAGTCTCTAGATGCTCTCTTTGAACTGAAGCCTCTATCATACCAACTGAAATGTTTCTATCGTACAGAGTTTTAGCAAGATAATCTAGCTCTTCGTCGCTTCCGATTACTTGCTCTCCAGCAAAAATTACATATGTTTGCTTTAGGTTGTTTTTATCTATAGAATCTATAAACCTATCTATGGATTTTTTAGCATCTTGTGTATCTGCAATATATACTGGTCTTAAAAGCACATTTAGTCCCGAAGCTTTAGCTAGCTTAATTTCGTCTTCTAAGAAGCCTAGCCCTGTGTACTCTAGCTTAGATGCTTGACCGATTGTACTAGCTCCGATTTTATTGCCAACAAAATCTCTTACAACTGTTGAATCAAAAGCCATATCCTTTGGCTTTCCTTCAATTACTAAGGTATTATCATCTCTATATGTCATTTTTCTGGATTCTTTAAGTACCTGCTTTAGCCCAGCTTCAATGAACTTCAGCCCTTCATTTTCTCCAGCTATAACTAAATCGTAGCCTTCAAAGCTAGTTCTAATTTTAAAATCTTCATTCATTTTAAGAGAATTAATAGTAGCCTCACCTATGTTTACAGAAGCTACTCCTGCTTCTTTAAAGTCTCTAAGTGATTTTTCCATGTCCTGCTCAGCTTCACTTGAGTATCTAAGCATTTCATTGTAATCTAAAGTTATTTCATAGGTTTTATAACCATTTTCAACTTTCATTCTATCAAATAATATGAATGATGATACGATAAGTCCAAGTGCTAGAAATATCGCAAGTATTCTTTCTACCCTCATAATGTTACCTTCCTTCTAATTCTCATTTTGATATTTTTTGCCAAATAAATCGTCATACATGATTTGATATTCATTCATTCTAAATTTTTGTATGTCTTCATAAGTTGATTTTATATCAAAATATGTTTGCTCCGATATACTCTGGTCTTCATATTGAGCAGCCATGTACCCATAAAATTTAGGTACTTTAGCCTCAGCATAATCTAGCAGTACTCCAGAAAGAGCATTTACTCCAAGATTCATAGTCTTTGGATTTTCCTTATAGTTGCTCCAAATTATATATGGAGTTGCAAACATATCTTTTCTGCTTGTTCCAGCTTTCATGTTTGTATAGTATGGGTAAGTCCTATACATTGAGAATCCACCTGGCAAATGATCTCCGAAGTAACATAAAATCGTAGGCTTATCTCTTTTTTCTATATATTTATAAAGCTCGTATAAGTCATTATCAGATATTTTAACTCCTGTAGCATATCTAGATAGCATATCCTTATCTTCGGCGGACAAATCGCCTTCCACTTTAATCTCTTCAACTCCTCCAGGAACATAATAAGGAGCATGATTTTGGACGGTAACAGCAAAAATCATCTGATTTTTGTCTTCGTTTTCCTCAAGTGTATGCTTTATCTTGCTCATCATATCTGCATCACTAATCCAGCTTCCAAAATAAAATGGATTTTCAAATTCGTCTACAGAAATAAATCTATCAAAGCCCATATACTCATAAACCTTTTTTCTATTCCAAAACTCTGGAATATTGTTATGTATGGCTGTCGCTAAGTAATTATCTTCCTTCATATATCGGGCTAACGAGTTTATATCGTTTTTTATATGCTGCTGGTAAGGTACAGAGCCTTCTGGAAGGTGCTTTACACTATAACCAGTTAAAAATTCAAATTCAGTATTTGCAGTTTTTCCTCCTAGAACAGGAACGTATACTTCACCAGTTATCCCTTTTGCTCCTATTTCTCTAAACCTTGGCATTGGGTCACTTGAAAACTCTAGTCCTTCTATTTTCGTTACATCTGCAAAGGATTCCGACATGATAACTACTATATCAGGTGAAACCTCACCTTGCTTTTCATATGCTAGTAGCTCCTTGTCGATTTCTGCAATTTTAGTTTTACTATATCCATCAGGCTTTTTAATAATAATATTGCTGATATTTATAGTAAATCCAAGCAAAAAGCCATTGTATGAATAGTTCTGATTCTGGTCCCAAAAATAATTAGTAATAGCATTTGTTCTAAAAAAATCTGCTCTATATTTATTCTCCGAGGAGAAACCTATAAGTACACTTGAAAACATAGTTATGACTACTATAGAGCTCACTACACCCAAAAGCTTATTGCTATTGTATTTCAAGTTTACTTTTTTATCCCAGAAAAAATAAAATGCAACAACTATTAATAGTAAAATAGCAGCTAGTCCTAGAAATGCAATACTTTTTGAATCTAAAAATTCATTTTTCATCGCTGGCATTACTCTAGCCGCATCTTGAATAAGAAAAATATCCCAAGGAAGAAAAGGAACGCCTTGGTATTTAAATTTTGACATATTCACAAAGCCCATTAGAGTCGATAAAAGCAGTGCTAAAAAGCTAGAAAGCCAAACCTTCCTAACTAGAATATAAATAAATCCAGTAAGAGACACAGCTATAATTATATTCAGTGCTACTATTCTAGGCTCACTTGCCATAAAGCTCAAAATTTCTCTAAATGAAGCTCTGTTTGACAGCTCTAAAAGCACAACTAGCATAACAGAAAACAACGAACAAAGGAGCAGACCTATATAACCTGCTCCCTTTATATATTTAGGTTTCAACTAACCCTCACATCCAATCTATACAATCTGGGAAATATCCTACAATATTATACTACAAAAACGAAGATAACAAAATATTAAGTAGTAATTTATAGGCTATCAAATTGTGTAGGGGTTATAAAATCTGTGTAAAAACCATATACTCCCATATTTTTAAAATTTTTCATTTGCTCAGCATCATTTATAGTATGTGTATATATTTTTATACCATAAGAGTTAAAAAGTGTTATATCTTGAGCATTGATTCTTTCTGGTGGCATAGTAACAACCTTGATTCCCTTTGCTGTTACAAATTCAAGTGCTTGTTGATTTGTTGCTGAAGTAGCATATAAAGTATAGATAAGTGACTTAAATTTATGCTGACTCATAACTGCCTCATACATACTCTCGTTGTAAATTTGAGGTATAATTCTATCTAAAACTGATTCATCAATTTCTTTACACACTCTAACAAGCTCTTTAAACTGAGCTGCAGATTGAGCATAGTCAGTTATTTTAGTGTCTGTAATCATATAGATATCAGGATTTGCACTCATTATAGCTACTATTTCTTCTATATCTATAGTTTTATACATACCGTTAAATTTAAAATTCAAAAATTCTTCTTTGGTTGGTATTTCGTTTGAATACTGCTCTGGAATTGGTCTTCCATATTTGCTAGCTAAAAGCTCATAAAAACCATGACTAGCAACAAGCTCTCCGTGAACAGTTGGAAGAAGGTCTACTTCAAATAATCTAAAATTACTTTTATAGCTTTGTTTCATTGCATCTAGAGTATTGCTGTTTGTAACTCCATTTACTGAGCCTAAAGCGTGTGCTATAACTCTGTTTTTTGTCCATGCATAAGCCGATGGTGTTTCACTTTGCTTATTTATTACATTAAAGCTCATCCTCACATTGCTAGTAGTAAGAACCTTCCCAAAAGCAGATTCTACAGCTTCAGTGCTAATTACAGTCTTTCCCATATAATAAAGTAATCCATTTGGAAGACTTTTGCTCATTCCATTCGTAGTTACAGTTTTATTATTTCCATCAAAAACAATTGTTTTATTTTCATATGTATATTCTGTTGGACTGACCTTGGTGTATTGTAGTAGATTCATTAAATCTTCTACGCTTACATATATTTTATGTTCAATAATATATGTATCTATTTTCCCATCATCTTCAGTTTGTTCTGCTACTGGCTTACTATCATTATCTTTATCATCCTTAGTATCTGCAAAAACTTGAGCTGGAACTGATAGAGAAAGTAATAGGGTTAACATCAATGCTATATGTCTTTTCAATTTCATCTTCTCCTTTTCATCTATTGTCTATATTATGTTATCATTAAAAGCGCACTATTTCGGTTACAGTTTAAAGACAGAAAAAAGCTGCAAGAGAAAATTTCTCCTACAGCTTTAATATGTACAGCTTTTATTAAAACTTAGTTTTAATTCTTAATCGTTATCATTATTTGGCTAATGATGATTTATTGTTCAAAAATACCTAAACTAACTTGAAGCAGCTTGTCAATTTGCTCCATCAGATTTTCATCGCATCGTCCAATTTTTTCTTTAAGACGCTTTTTATCAATTGTTCTTATTTGCTCCAATAAAACTACTGAATCTTTAACAAGTCCATAGTTTCCCGCCTTAATTTCAATATGCGTAGGTAGCTTGGCTTTATTAATCTGTGACGTTATTGCTGTAATTATAATTGTCGGAGAATATTTGTTACCTATATCATTTTGTACAACGAGTACAGGTCTGGTTCCACCTTGTTCTGATCCTATTACAGGATTGAGGTCGGCATAAAAAATATCTCCTCTTCTGACTGTTATATTATTGCTCATTATTATGCACTCTTCCCTTCACCTGATACTCGAGAAGATACGTTAGGTGGCCCTAAATCAGATAATCTTGTACCTTGATAATCTTTCCATCTTCTTTATATACTCTAGGCACTCTGCGCTGTACCATACACAGTAGTTCATAGTTTATGGTCCCTAATCTTTGGGCAAAACGTTCGATATCCATACCTTCTTCATCTGAAAATATAGTAATCTGGTCTCCTACCTTGGCCTCTTCTTCCAATGACAGCATGCACTGATCCATACAAATACGTCCAACTACAGGCACCATTTTATCATTTAGCTTTACATCTGCTTGTCCAGATAGCATTCTTGTAAATCCATCAGCATAGCCTATAGGAATTGTTGCTATTATTTCATTTTCCTTAGAGCGATATTTATGACCATAGCTTATCCCTCTGCCTTCTTCCAATTTTTTTACATGAGCCACTGTACTTTTAAGTGCCATTGCTGGATATAGCTTTACCTTTGATTTATCTACATCGTCTGATGGATAATGTCCATAAAGTATTATTCCAGGTCTTACCATATCTAGATGATACTCTGGTAGCATCATAGTTGCAGCGCTGTTGCAAACGTGTTTTATTGGAATTTTAAGTCCTTTAGTCTCTAACTCATTTACAACGAAGCTGTAATTCTTATACTGTTCATGAGTATAGCTTAAATCTTTGTCATCTGCTAGTGCAAAATGAGTGAAAATGCCAACTATTTCTAAATTTTCTAAGGTTGATATTTTAAGTATTTCATCTACAGCTTCATTATTACATTGAAGCCCTAGTCTAGACATACCGCTGTCTAGCTTAATATGTATTTTTGCATTTAGATTATTCTCTTTGGCTATTTGAGATAATAAAGTAGCTTTTTCATAGCTGTAAATTGTGATATCTACATTGTTTTGCATCATATCCTTAAATCTATCCTCTGGAACATAGCCTAGACACATTATAGGCTTAGTGATGCTATTTTGCCTTAGCTCTAAAGCTTCTTCACAAACTGCAACAGCAAAATAATCTGCTCCTTCTTTCTCTAAAACCTTTGCATACTGCACAGCTCCATGTCCATAAGCGTTCGCTTTGATTACTGCACAAAATTTCGTCTCTGGTTTAAGCAATTTTCTTATATTATTATAATTTGCTTTCACATGGTCTAGATTGATTTCTGCCCATGTAGGTCTAAATGTATGGCTCATAATGCAATCCCCCTTCTGATATCATACAATTTATATCTACCATAAAAAATATGATTTAAACTATAAATTTAATCTAACCTCATTATACCTTGAAGCTAGAATTTTTCCAATATTTCAAATTCTTTATATCCTAATCAATAATAGCAACTGCATGAGCATAATGCTTGCTATGAGATATACTTATATTTATATTAAACCCACCAAGTTCATCTAATGCGACTTTGGCTTTGTTGTGAAGCAATACATAAGGCTTTCCTCCTGAAGCTCTTAGTATTTCTATATCTGTAAACGCAAAGCTTACAAATCCAGTTCCTAGAGCTTTAGAAACAGCTTCTTTCGCACAGAACATTCCTGCTAGGGTTTCAATTTTCTCGCCTTTTGCCTGATAATAATCAAGCTCGCTTTTTGTATATATCTTAGTTAAGAATCTAGAATTTTTTTCAATAGCTGACTTTATTCTATCTATTTCCAAGATATCATTTCCAATACCCTTTATCATTCTTCACCTACTTGCTTAAAAATTCCTCATCGAGCTTTTCAGTATCCTTCGCTCCTACCATAGCATGTAAAAACCCATAAATAGAATTGACACGCTTTTCCAGTTTATCTCTTTTTTCTCTATCTACCTTTAGTTTTTGTCTTAGTACTTCTATCTCTTCCAAAACCTTTTTCAGCTCTGCTTCGTCTTTTTTCATATATTCATAAGCATAATCTATAGTTTCTTTCAAAAGCTCTAGATTTTTTTCTTCCTTTTCCATTATTATATCTTGAATTTCATCTTCTCTATTTTTGATTTCTTCTCTTATTTCTTCCATTCTTAGACGTTGCTCTTCAAGCCTTTTTTCCATGCCAAGATTGTTCTGAGAATTAAGTTCATTAGAAATATAAAGCACATTTGCTGTAATTCTAGATTTTTCTTTATGAAAAGTATTTACTTCTAGTATATGTTTCTTCTCTACTTCAATAAGAGCCTTTATTTCATTGCTTATTTCTTTCATTTTGCTGCTTTGCCCATATTTAATCATAGATTGATAAGGGGCATAGTTAAGTAAAAGAGGCACTCTTTTTTTTGATAATATATCTTGAAAAATATCTTGAGTTTTCATATATTTTTATCTCCTATAGCTCAAAGGTTATTAATAACTATTCTAAACTACATTATAACACAATAAGAAAAGACTAGGCAAAGCCTAGTCTTTTTGAGCTGTTCTAATTCTATTAAGAGCCTTTTTAAGTCTAACCTCAGCCATATCCATTTCTCTTTCAGATAGCTTTCTGTTAATTATGCTTTCAGCCAATTCCTTAGCTTTCTTAGCTCTTTCAACATCTATCTCAATGGGCCATTCAGCCGCTTCTGTTAGAATAGTAGTCTTTTCTTTGTCTACTTGGATAAAGCCTCCAGCTATTGTAGCTTCTTTGAAAACTCCATCTTTTTTTATTTTTATAATCCCAATATCAAGTGATGCTACATAATCAATATGACCTTTTAGGATACCAACATCACCCTCGGTCGTTCTAACTACTAGCATATCTACATCTTCGTTATAAAAAAGTTTATCAGGTGTTACTATCTGAAGGTTAAAAGTAGCCATAGTCTACTCTCCCTTCTTCGCTTTTTCCACAACTTCATCTATTGATCCAACAAAAAGGAAGGCTGATTCTGGTAAGTCATCATGCTTACCTTCTATTATTTCTCTAAACCCTCTTATTGTTTCTTTAAGCGGTACGTACTTTCCTTCCATACCTGTAAACTGCTCTGCAACAGAAAACGGCTGAGAAAGGAATCTTTGAATCTTTCTAGCTCTTGACACTATTAGTTTATCTTCATCAGATAATTCATCCATACCAAGAATCGCAATGATATCTTGAAGCTCTTTATATCTTTGAAGTATAGACTGAACAGATCTAGCAACATCATAATGCTCTTTTCCAACTATATCAGCTGAAAGTATTCTAGATGTAGAATCTAGAGGATCAACCGCTGGATAAATACCAAGTGATGCAATGTTTCTTGAAAGAACTGTAGTTGCATCCAGATGGGCAAATGTAGTTGCTGGCGCTGGGTCAGTAAGGTCATCCGCAGGAACGTATACAGCCTGTACAGAAGTGATTGAGCCTTTTTTAGTAGAGGTAATTCTCTCCTGAAGAGCTCCCATCTCTGTAGCTAGTGTTGGCTGATATCCAACCGCAGAAGGCATACGTCCAAGAAGTGCTGAAACCTCTGAACCCGCTTGAGTAAATCTGAATATATTGTCAATAAATAGAAGAACGTCCTGACCCTCTTGATCTCTGAAGTATTCTGCCATAGTAAGTCCAGATAGACCAACACGCATACGTGCTCCAGGAGGCTCATTCATCTGACCATATACTAGAACTGTTTTGTCAATAACGCCTGACTCCTTCATTTCCTCGTAAAGGTCATTTCCTTCTCTTGTTCTCTCACCAACACCAGTAAATACCGAAATACCACCGTGCTCTTTTGCTATGTTATTGATAAGCTCCATTATAAGTACAGTTTTACCAACTCCTGCACCACCAAACAGTCCTATCTTTCCACCCTTTGCATATGGTGCAATAAGGTCAACTACTTTGATACCTGTCTCAAGTATTTCTGTAGAGGTCTCTTGGTCTTCATATGAAGGAGCCTCTCTATGAATAGGAAGACGATTACCTGTGCCTACATATTCCATATTATCAACAGGGTCTCCAAGAAGGTTGAAGATTCTTCCTAAAGTATCTCTTCCAACTGGTACTGTTATAGATTCTCCTGTGTCTACAGCTTTTATCCCTCTCACCAATCCATCAGTAGAGCTCATAGCGATACATCTTACAGTATCATTTCCTACGTGCTGTGCAACTTCAACGATGATTTTTCTTCCTTCATGCTGAATTTCAATAGCATTTAGAAGATTGGGAAGCTCTTCAGAAGGAAATTTAATATCTAACACTGGTCCAATTATTTGAACCACTGTGCCTATTTTTTTCTCTGGCATTATGCTACCTCCTATCTTCTTACTTCAGTGCTTCTGCTCCTGCAACAATTTCTGATATTTCTTGTGTTATAGTTGCTTGTCTAGCTCTATTATACTTAAGCTGAAGCGACCCTATCATTTCCTCTGCATTGTCAGTAGCTGATTCCATTGCTGTTCTTCTTGCTCCCTGCTCAGATGCAAATGATTCCACGATTGCTCCAAAGATAATTCCATCTATATACTTAGGTACTAAATAATCAAATACACCTTCTGGCGATGGCTCATATACAGTTAAACTAGATTTAGCTGCAGCTCCTTCATCATCAAACTTAAGAGGCAGTAATTTAATTATCTGCGGTTCTTGAGTAAGTGTAGATACGAACTTAGTAAATACTATATACAGCTCATCTATTTCACCTGATTTATAAAGCGCAATAGCTTCTTCTGAAATTTGATGAATTTCAGCTACCTCAATAGATTCAGCTCCAGAAGAAAACTTGCCATGAAGTGGATATCCTCTTTTATTGAAGAAGTCCAATGATTTTTTTCCCACTGCTATAACTGGATACTTTTGGTTATCCATGTGACTTACAGCCATTTTTAGAACATTTGAGTTATATCCTCCTGCTAGTCCTCTATCTCCAGCAACAACGATATAGCCTTTTTTGCCTGTATCTCTCTCCACTGTAAACTGAGATTTTAGTCCCTTTGTACTGCGAGATATTTTTCTCATAGTATCATAAAGTGTATTGAAATAAGGTCTGGAATTTTCAACCTTTTCTTTGGCTTTTCTAAGCTTTGAAGATGCCACAAGCTCCATTGCTTTAGTGATTTGCATCGTACTCTCAACGCTTTTGATACGCCTTTTAATGTCCTTCATTCCAACTCCTGCCATGCTCCATTCACCTCCTCATTTAGAGGCTACTTACTGTTTTTGAACTTAGTCTTGAATTCTTCAATAGCAGCCTTTAGTTTTTCTTCTGTATCTTTTGAGATATCTTTTGATGTAGCTATATCCTTTCCAATTTCAGGATATGCTTCTTTCATGTACTTAAAGAATTCAGTTTCAAATGAATTGATATCTTCAACTGAAATGTCCTTTAAGTAGTTATTGTTAACCGCATATATAATCATAATTTGGTTTTCAACATCTATTGGAGAAGATTCTGGTTGCTTTAGAACCTCAACGATTCTCTCTCCTTTTTCTAGACGGTCTCTAGTGTCCTTGTCTAGGTCTGATCCAAACTGAGCAAATGATTGAAGCTCTCTGTACTGTGCATAAGCAAGCTTTACAGTACCAGCAACTTTTTTCATAGCTTTAATTTGAGCGTTACCTCCAACCCTTGAAACTGAAATACCAGGGTTTACTGCAGGTCTTACTCCTGAGAAGAATAGCTCTGACTCTAGGAATATCTGTCCGTCAGTTATAGAAATAACGTTTGTAGGAATGTATGCAGAAACGTCTCCTGCTTGAGTTTCTATTATAGGAAGCGCAGTAAGTGAACCTGCTCCTTTTTCATCGCTTAGCTTTGCAGCTCTTTCAAGCAATCTTGAATGCAAATAAAATACGTCTCCAGGATAAGCCTCACGTCCCGGTGGTCTTCTAAGTAGAAGTGACATCGCACGATAAGCAACAGCATGCTTAGATAAATCATCGTATACGCAAAGAACGTGCTTGCCTTCATGCATAAAATGCTCACCCATAGAGCAGCCTGCATATGGAGCTATATATTGAAGCGGTGCTAGCTCAGATGCTGTAGCAGAAACAACTATAGTGTAATCCATAGCTCCTGCTTTTTCTAAAGTATCAACGATTTGAGCAACAGTTGAACGCTTTTGTCCTATAGCAACATAAATACATATAACATCCTTGCCTTTTTGGTTGATTATAGTATCGATAGCAATTGTAGTTTTACCTGTTTGTCTATCACCTATAATAAGCTCTCTTTGGCCTCTTCCTATAGGAATCATTGAGTCAATTGACTTTATTCCTGTTTGTAGAGGCTCATGAACTGATTTTCTTTCGATGATTCCTGGTGCTTGAGTTTCAATCGGTCTAAATGTATCAGTATTTATTGGTCCTTTACCATCAATAGGTTGTCCTAGTGCATTAAGTACTCTTCCAAGTAACTGGTTTCCAACTGGAACCTCCACAATACGTCCTGTTCTTTTAACAGTATCCCCTTCCTTGATGTTTTCATCTGAACCAAGCATTACGGCTCCGACAAAATCTTCTTCAAGGTTAAGGGCCATGGCATAGACATCTCCTTCAAACTGAAGCAGCTCACCTGCCATACATTTTTCTAGTCCGTGGATTCTAGCTATTCCATCACCAACCTGAATAACTGTTCCAACATCCTGAAGATCTATTTTATTTTCATATCTTTTAATTTGCTCTTTTATAATGCTGCTTATTTCTTCTGGTCTAAGTTCCATGGTCTCACCACCCTTCTATGCAATTATTGCTGAAATATCTTGTTTTAGTCCTTCTAGACGGCTTTTTACACTTCCATCTATCTGTTCATTACCAATTTTTATTAGAATTCCACCTATAAGGCTAGAATCTACTAAGTGATTTAAAACGATTTCGCTGCCAGTAATAGCTTGTAATTTTTCTATAAGTGCGGCTTTTAAATCTTCACTCAGAGGTGATGCAGTTATTGCTGTTACCTCTTTTATGTTTCTAGCAGCATTTAGTAAATTTTTAAATTCATCAGCTATTTGAGGGAAAGCAGCTACTCTACTTTTATCTACTAGAATTTTCAGGAAATTAAAAGTAGAAGTAGATAACTGATTGGCAAATACTTTTTCTATCAAAGATTTCTTTTCTTCTTTAGATATCATAGGTGCTTTTAGTACCTTCATAAAATCTGAATTGTCAGTAAGCACTTTATCTATGAACTTAAGCTCTTCTAGAAAAGCATCTTCTTTTTGAAGCTCTTTAGCTACTTCATACAAAGCTCCGGCATATCTTTGCTGTACTAGTTCTGCCATGATGTATCACCTACATTATCAATAAAATCCTTAATAAGGCGGTCATGATCAGAAGAATTAATATCCTTTTGAATAACCTTACTTGCAATCATCATAGCAATCTCAGAAATATCATCCTTGATTTCATTCATTGCCTTTTGCTTTTCTCTTTCAATCTCGCTATTAGCTTTAGTAGTAATTCTTTCAGCTTCTTTTTTAGCTTCAGCTACTATTTCCTCAAAGCGATCTTCTCCTCTTTTTGAAGCTTCCTTAACAATTTCAGCTGCTTCAGATTTTGCCATAGCTATTTTATCAGCATACTGCTTTTCAAGTAGTTCTGCCTTAGCTTTAGCTTCGTCTGCTTCTATAAAAGCCTTTGCAACTTCATTCTGTCTATTTTCCATAACGGTCTTAACAGGTTTGAAAAGGAGTTTTTTAAGAACTAGAAACAAGATAATGGTGTTAGCCCATGTAATTAATACTTCAAATAATCCAAGGCTTATAAAGTTTTGAAACATTTTCCTCCTCCTTCCTTATTTCTGCTTATCCAAGCTAATAACAACTATAATAAGTTGATTAGTGGGTTAGCAAATAATAGAAGAAGTGCAATAACTAGACCATAGATACCTGTTGACTCAGCAACCGCTGCTCCAAGTAGCATAGTTCTAACTATATCAGATTGTGCTTCTGGCTGTCTTCCAACTGCCTCTGCACCTTTACCAGCTGCATATCCCTGACCAATACCAGGTCCTATACCTGCGATCATTGCAAGTCCTGCTCCAATTGCTGATGCTGCTAATATTATTGCTTTTTCCATATTAATGTGCCTCCTTTTAATTGTACATTTGTACATCATAAATAAATTTCATAAAATAAGAATTCGTCTTATTTTTAACAAAAGTGTTTAGTCCATGGCCATAGCCACAAAAACCATAGTTAGCATACTAAAGATAAATGCTTGAAGTACGCTTGTGAAAAGGTCAAAATAAATAGATAGTACTGCTGGTATTCCAATTTGAAAAAGTGGAATAGCATCGATAAATGGTAAGAATCCAAGAACTAGACTACTAAGCCATGCAAGAAAATTGTATAACAGCATAGTAATAACCATACCGCCGGCAATGTTTCCAAAATGACGGAAACTAAGAGAAATAGGGTTTGCTATTTCAGAAATAATATTAAGCGGTAAAAGCAGTGGAAGTGGATCTAAAAAGCCTTTCAGATATCCTGATATCCCTTTTTTCCTAATTCCATTTGCTTGTACTAAGAAAAATGTTATAAGTGCCCATCCCAAGGTTGTGTTTAAGTCTGCTGTAGGTGGTCTTAGACCTACTAAACTACTAAGACTAGAAAAAAGTGAAAAGGCAAACAAGGTTCCAATATATGGCGCAAATCCAAGTTTATCTTTCCCCATAGTTTGTTCCACTAAGGCATATACTGCCCCTACATATCCTTCAGCTATGAGCTGAGGCTTGCTAGGAATTTTTTCTAGCTTCCTAGTTCCAAGATATGCTAAGAGAATGATAGTACCCATGACGAGCCAACTTGATACCATGGTTTGGTTGATTGGAAGTCCTCCAAATATAGGTATTTCAAAAAATATTTTAGGACCGTTCACTTAATCCCCTCCTTTCTTTAGTTTTAACTTGCATAAATGATTTGTCAGTAATATTCTGACATTTGTCCATCAAACCTTACGATTTATGGCTGAGCTTACAATGATAATTTTTGGAAAAAACATCGGCACTATCACACCAAATGCATTTATATAGTCAACCTTGATTGCTGCTAATATTATAGCAGCAGTCAAGGCAAGCCTACCTACATAACTTACACCAGCAAAAACCTGAGCTCTACCTGGTGACATTTGAACTGCTCTGTTTAGACTGACAGCAATAAGTCTAAAGTTAAGTAACGCATAAACAGAACCAATTAGTATCCCTTGAAGCATGGGAATGTCAAATTTTCCTAAAATATATATAATAGCAATGAATATTACATCCAGAACTACAATGCCTTTAAAAATCTTTATGGTTTCTCGTAACGTTGCATCCACGACTTACTAGTCTCCATCCTTATCATTCGACTTAAGGTCACTTTGTTTTTTATTCTTGCTAGAAAACTTTGTTATTTTAAACAAGTTTGCAAAAGCACTAAATACGCCTAGAATTATGAATAAAAAAAGCACCCATACTCCTAGATTAAATTTTTTCATTAAAAAATTTGCTACCCAAACACACCCTATAATAGGAACTACCATTGAGAATCCAATCTGACTTAGTAAAGCCAAGTTGCTCAAGGATTTGTAGAAAGTCTTTTTCTCACTAGGCATTGTGTCCCTCCTTTTAGGATACATATGTAATTATACTATCATAATCTGAAATTTGAAACCGATATAAATTTAACTATCCATAAAATTTTATTTGAATTCATCTACTTCTTTATTACTAATACCAAATTTAAATAAAATATGGTCAGCAATCCTACTGGATGCTTTTCCATCTCCATATGGATTAACAGCATTTGCAATAGATTCATAGTATGATGCATCTTGAACGAGTCTCATTCCCACTCTATAAATTTTGTCTGGGTCAACTCCTACAACTTTTACAGTTCCTGCTTCAACAGCTTCTGGTCTTTCAGTCTCTGTCCTTAGTACCATAACAGGCTTCCCAAGGGCAGGACCTTCCTCTTGAATGCCGCCTGAATCAGTCATTATCATATATACCTTGCTCATCAAGTTTGCAAATGGCTCATAATCTAGTGGTTCAATTAAACTAATTCTATCGTTATTTCCCATAAACTCGTGTGCGCTATCTCTTACTATAGGATTCATATGCATAGGGAATATCAAATGAACATCAGGGTTATCTAAAACAAGTTCGTTACACGCTTTAAATATATTGTTCATTGGCTCGCCCCAGTTTTCTCTTCTATGGCAAGTAAGTAAAATTACTTTTTTCTCATTAAAATCTATTGTATTAAGCATTTCATTTTCGAATTTGTAGTTATCATTTACTACACTTAAAAGCGCATCGATAACTGTGTTTCCAGTTACTAATATGTCTCTTCTGGATACATTTTCTTTAACTAAATTCTCTCTGTTTGCTATAGTTGGGGCAAAATGATAGCTTGCTAGCCTTCCGGTAAGCCTTCTGTTCATCTCTTCAGGATAAGGTGAATAAATGTTATCACTTCTAAGCCCTGCTTCTACATGTCCCACTGGTATTTTTTCATAAAATGCAGCTAGGCTAGCGGCAAAGGTAGTAGTCGTATCTCCATGCACAAGTACTATTTCAGGCTTATAGCTTTTAAATACTTCCTGACAGCCATACATTACCCTACTTGTTATATCTGTAATAGTCTGACCATGCTGCATTATATTAAGGTCAAAATCTGGAGTGATATCAAAAATATCCAAGACGCTGTCTAGCATTTGTCTATGCTGAGCAGTCACTAATACCTTGCACTCGATTTCTTCTCTTTTTTGAAGTTCTTTAACTAGTGGTGCCATTTTAATAGCTTCTGGTCTTGTCCCAAATACTGTCAATACTTTTACTTTCATTTAACTTCCTCCTGTGTGTGAGTAAGTATTTTAAGTCTAAATACACCGTAAATTATAAGCAACAAATCTAAGGTCAGCACTACCATTGCTGATTTCATACTAGCTTCAGCTATAAAAATAGCACTTGCTCCTAAAATACAGCTCATTAAATATAAAGCTATAACTGTTTGCTTTTGAGATAACCCTCTGCTAAGCAGTCTATGGTGGAGATGTCCTTTATCAGCTTCCATAATTGGTCTTCCTGCATTTGCTCTTCTTATTATAGCAAAGGTAGTATCAAATATAGGTATTCCAAGTGCCAATATAGGTACTACAACTGCCAAGGTAGCAGCAGACTTAATTGCAGCTTCTATTGAAATAACAGATAAGGCAAAGCCTAGAAATAGCGAGCCTGTATCCCCCATGAATATTTTTGCAGGATTGAAGTTAAATGGTAAAAAGCCTATTGCTCCTCCCGCAAGTGCAACAAGAAGAATAGTAGATGTTATGTCGTTTGACATATATGCAATCAAAGAAAGAGTTATGGCTGATATAGCTGAGATTCCAGCTGCAAGTCCATCTAGTCCATCTATTAAATTAACTGTATTTGTAATTCCAACTATCCAAAACACAGTAAGTGGTAGAGCTAAAATTCCTAAATAAAGCATTCCTGTTTCTTTATCAAAGGGATTTGTCAGAAATTCTATTCGAACTCCAAAGACAAAAACAATAAGTGCACAGGTTATTTGAATTAAAAGCTTAGTCTTCGCTCCTAATCCTCTTGTATCATCTAGTATTCCCATGATAATCATAATTACTGAGGCTAATAGAAAACCCATCATTTCTCTGCTAATTGGAATGAGTAGCGTTGATACTATGAAAAATCCCCCGAAGATTGCAATCCCACCAAGTCTTGGTATGGGCTTGCTATGAACTCTTCTGTCATCCTTTGGTACATCTATAGCTCCTATCCTATGCGCTAGCTTAATCACATAGGGCGTTAAAACATATGAAAACAACATTGCTCCTAAAAAAGCAATAATGATTTTCGGCACAAAAGCACCTCCTAATATCCTAAAACACCGGAAAGAGAATCATCTTCATCAATCCAGGTCTGTACCGGGATGACTCTATAGGTTTCTAAAGTCTCCCTTATTATAACTTCTTTTATTCCTGCATTAATTATAACACGTTTGCACATACTACACGAATCTGCATTTTCTACAAGCTCTCCTGTAGCCATATCTTTTCCAACAAGATATAAGGTTGCCCCTATCATATCTCTTCTTTCTGCTGATATTATAGCATTCATTTCAGAATGAACAGATCTGCAAGTTTCATACATCTGCCCTCTTGGAATATTCATAGCTTCTCTATAACAGTATCCAAGGTCTATACAATTTTTTCTGCCTCTTGGCGCTCCCGTATATCCTGTAGAAATTATTTCATCATTTTTTACTATAATGCTTCCATAATTTCTTCTTCTGCAAGTTCCTCTATTTAAAACTGTCTGAGCTATATCTAAATAATAATTAATTTTATCGCGTCTATCCAAATATCAACAACTCCAATCGGTTATTATTAAGCATAGATATCTGTTGTTATTATTATAACAGAAAAAACAATACAAAATACAGACTTGCAAAAAAATAATTAAATATAATTTACATTATGATTAAATATATTTAGTGTTACTTAGTTCCAAAAATTCTATCTCCTGCATCACCAAGTCCAGGCACTATGTATCCATGGTCGTTTAATTTTTCGTCTAGTGCAGCTAAATAAACATCTACATCAGGATGAGCTTCTTGAACCATCTTTACCCCCTCAGGGCATCCAACTAGGCATACTAGTCTTATATTTTTAGCCCCTCTATCTTTAAGCAGCTGTATAGCAGCTTCAGCTGAACCTCCAGTAGCAAGCATAGGGTCAACAACTAAAAATTCTCTTTCTTCAACATCTTGTGGTAGCTTGCAAAAATACTCAACTGGCTTTAAAGTCTCTGGATCTCTATATAGACCTATATGTCCAACCTTTGCTGCTGGAATAAGCTCTAGAATTCCATCTACCATACCAAGGCCTGCACGAAGTATAGGAACTACTGCAAGCTTTTTTCCTGCAAGTACTTTAGCTCTTGTTTTAGTAACTGGTGTTTCTATTTCAATTTCCTCTAAAGGTAGGTCTCTAGTAATTTCATATACCATTAGCATACCTATTTCTTTAACTAGAGCTCTAAACTCTCTTGAACCTGTGTTCTTATCTCTTAATATACTCAGCTTATGCTGAATCATTGGATGGTCTACTACTACTAATTTTGACATGTGAATCCTCCCTCAATATCCATAATTTTATCTACTCTTCTTTGATGACGGTCGCCTTCAAACTCTGTATTCAAAAATGCATCCACTATCTCAAGTGCAAGTCCAGCTCCTAAAACTCTTTCACCAAGAGCTATCATCTGGCAGTTGTTATGTGCTCTACTCATCTTTGCTGAAAAAGTATCTGATACATTGGCACATCTTATGCCTTTGACTTTATTGGCAGCAAGGCTTATACCTATACCAGTTCCACAGCACACTATACCCTTTTCTACTTCTCTATCAATAACAGCCTGAGCTACCTTTTTCCCATAGTCAGGATAATCCACAGAATCAGATGAGTTTGTGCCATAATCCACAACTTCATATCCATTTTTCTCTAGATGCTCTTTTATAAGCTGCTTTAACTTATAGCCACCATGATCAGCGCCTAATCCAATTTTCATTTTTATAAGCCTCCTATTTTTTTCTTATTTAGCTCGATAATTTTATCTGCTATTTTTTCAATGCTATCCAGTATTTCATCTCTCACATCTACATAGTCATAGTAAGAGCCTCCATATGGATCTCTCACATCTACTTCTCCATAACCTGCAAATTCCTTTAGCATCAATATCTGAGTGTCAGTCGTATTTACAATCAGAAAATCCTTATGAGATTTTCCCATTGTAATTAGTATATCTGCTTTGATATTTTCAGGATTAACCCTCTGACTTCTATGAGAGCTGATATCTATTTTTAGTTCCTTCATGACCTCAATAGAATTATAAGATGCGCTGTCTCCATTCATAGCCATAATTCCAAGAGAATATATCCTATACTCAGAAAGATTTTCTCCTCTTTTTTCAAGGACATCTTTTAATATAGCTTCAGCCATAGGACTTCTGCAGGTATTGCCTGTACATACAAAGGCTACTTTCAGCATAGCTTCCTCCTACAAAATCATATTTCCAGCCGCTTTTATAAGTCTATTCATTACAGCCTCACTTATCTCATCTGAATTTAACTCTTCAAAGTAAACAACTTCTATATTTTGCTCATCCATTAATCTAAGTATCTTGAATAAATTTCTAGCTGCCTCTTGGCTGTTTTTCCCCCAAGAAATGCCGTAACCATCATATAAGCTCACCCTATCTTCAAGGCAAACCACTTTTACTTTGTCACTTTTATTTTTATCAAGGCTCAGCTTTTGGTTTATCTTTTGCTTCATTTCATCCAAGCTTCCTGTAACCACAATTACTGTAGCGTTAGGGCTGTAATGCTTGTATTTCATGCCCGGAGATTTAGGGGCCGCATTTTCATCCTTTAAAGATGGGTCTAGCTCTATTTCCTTATTGAGAATTTTTTCTATCTCAGTTTTTCCGATTTTTCCAGGTCTTAGTATTACTGGAGTACTAGCTGTCATATCTATTACTGTTGATTCCAATCCAATTTCACTGTCCTCTGAAATAATTATAGCATCCACTCTTTCACAAAGCTCTTCTACTAAATATTTTGAAGAGGTTATAGATGGTCTTCCAGAAATATTGGCAGATGGAGCAGCAATAGGTACACCTGCTAAATCAATTAGCTTTCTCGCTATTGGATTTGATGGCATTCTAATTGCAACAGTCATTAACCCTCCTGTTGTCTCAATTGGAACATTATCTGATTTATCTAATATTAGCGTAAGTGGTCCTGGCCAAAAAGCTTCCATTAGAAGCTTTGCATCTTGGCTGATATTTCCCGCAAGAAAATCCACATCTTCTTTTTTAGAAATGTGTACTATCAGTGGATTATCAGATGGTCTACCTTTTGCTTCATAGATTTTCTTTGCCGCTTCAGGGTCCAGTGCATTAGCTCCCAGTCCATATACTGTTTCAGTAGGAAATACTACCGTTTTTCCAGCTTTAAGCAGATTTGCTACTTTATGTAACTTCTCATCTAAAAATTCTTTGTCTTTATCTGTATCTATTAGCAAGCATCTCTTTGCTTTCATTATATCTCGCCTCACACTCAGTGGTGGATCTAGTAACAGTTTATAGCAAAAAAGGTCAGTGACTGACCTTCTTATGGCTACAAATTTTTAATATCCCTATTATTACTCTGCCATTTGCATTTTTTCAGTTTGGTCAGTAGTTATAAGAGCGTCCACCATTTCATCTAAATCTCCATTTAAGAAAGCATCTAGCTTGTATAATGTTACTCCTATTCTATGGTCTGTTATTCTACCTTGAGGATAGTTGTATGTACGTATCCTCTCAGAACGGTCTCCTGTACCAACCTGGCTTTTTCTTTCCCTAGCTACTTCTTTTTGAGCTTTTTCTAGCTCTATATCGTACAACTTAGCTCTTAGTATTTTAAAAGCTTTTTCTTTATTTTTTAGCTGTGATTTTTCATCCTGCATAGATATAACAATCCCTGTAGGAACGTGAGTAAGTCTTACTGCTGAATCTGTAGTATTAACTGACTGTCCACCGTTTCCAGATGACCTAAATACATCAACCCTTACGTCGTTTAGGTTAAGCTCCACCTCTCCTACCTCTTCAACCTCAGGAAGTACCGCAACAGTTGCTGTAGACGTGTGAATTCTTCCAGCTGACTCAGTTTCTGGAACTCTTTGAACACGGTGCACGCCTGACTCAAATTTTAATCTTGAGTATGCTCCCTTACCGTTAATCATAAACACAACTTCTTTATATCCGCCTACTCCTGTATCATTCGAAGACATAAGCTCAACCTTCCATCTTCTAGAAGATGCGTACATAGAGTACATTCTAAATAGTACCCCTGCAAATAAAGCTGCTTCATCTCCACCAGCGCCTGCACGAATTTCAACTATAACGTTTTTATCGTCGTTAGGATCCTTCGGCAGAAGAAGAATTCTAAGATCTTCTGAAACAGCCTCAAGCGATTCCTCTAGCTCTGATAATTCCATCTTAGCTAGTTCTCTCATTTCTTCATCGTTTGAGCTTTCAAGAATTTCTTTTGCTCCCTCAAACTGAGACTTAACGGTTTTATACTCTCTGTATTTCATAACAACTGGTTCTATTTCTGCATGCTCTTTCATAAGCTTTTGCCATAAACTTTGGTTATTTATAACCTCAGGATCAGAAATCTTCTGGTTAAGCTCCTTATACTTTTCCTCAACAAACTCTATTTTATCAAACATCTTTACCACCCTTTATTTTTCTTCATATACAAACACTTTATTTTATCAGATAATCATACCAATTACAACCCTGTCAAATCCTGCCAAATCCTTTGCAATAGTTACATTTGGATAGCCATTTTCCACAAATATTTTTTTGACTGCTTCTGCTTGATTATAGCCTATTTCAAAAGCAATAAAGCCATAAGGGCTAATATAAGATTTGGACTGCTCTATTATAGCTCTATAAAAATCAAGTCCATCTTCTCCACCATCTAAAGCTAGCTTTGGCTCATGCTGCTTTATGTCCTCCTGCAAGCTATCTATTACTTTAGTTTCTATATAAGGAGGATTTGATATTATAAAATCAAATTGATTTTCTTTATTAATTTTTTCAAATAAATTTGAATTCAAAATGCAAAGCCTATCACTTACTTCATGCTTTAATGCATTAGCTTTTGTCAATTCTATGGCTTTATCATTTATATCTACTCCTATCATAGTTAAGGTTTCTATTTCTTTGAGTAATGTAATTGATATAATTCCACTACCTACTCCTATCTCGAATCCTTTTAGGTTAGATTTATGCTTGTGGTCTTTAAGTTTCTTAAGTGTCTCTTCAATCAAAATTTCGGTATCTTGCCTAGGGATGAGCACCCCTTCACTTACCTTGAAGTCCATACCCCAAAACTCTCTTTCTCCTAATATATACTGAAGAGGATAGGAGTTTTTTCTTTTATCAATCATAGTCTTTATAATTTCTACCTTAGATTCGTCTATATCTTCTTCTAGATTGAGCATGATATAAAGTCTATCCTTTTCAATTACCTTTGCTATCATCATTTGGGTTTCAAGCGATGGGCTTTCAGTATTTTTAATCATGGCTACACCATAATTAATTATATCTTTTATCTTCATAATTTATTTCTCCATTTGATTTATGTGGGACTTGGACTTACTACCTCTGTTTTATCAAGCGTAGCCTGTAATGCTGCTATAGCAACCTCAATTTGCTTTTCATCTGGTTCTCTAGTTGTTATTTTTTGCATTAATAGTCCAGGAAGAATCAATATTCTTGTAAATGGATTCTGATATTTTCCAGCAATTTTTATTATCTCATAGGCTATTCCTGCAACTACTGGGAAAAATATCAATTTTAGAATGGATCTTGTAAGTACGTTTTCAAATGTGAAAAATGAAAAAACAAAGGTAGATACCATAAGCACTACAAAAATAAAATTTGTTCCGCATCTAGGATGAAGTCTTGGCATTTTCTTTACATTATCTACAGTAAGCTCCAATCCTTTTTCATAAGCAAATATAGATTTATGCTCTGCTCCATGGTACTGAAACACTCTTTTAATGTCATTCATAAGAGATATGATATATATATAGGCTACAAAAAAGCTTATTTTAATTAAGCCTTCTTTTAAGCTTGAAAACATTGTCGCATCTTCATTAGAACCTTTTACCAAAAAAGCTGGCAAAACAATAAATAGGCCTATTGCTATTGCAAATGCAAATATCACTGAAATCATAGTTGCAGCTTTTTCTGCTTTATCCTTGAATAGCTTAACCATGATTTTTTCGAATAGGTCAACTTCATCAGAATCATCCTCTGCGTAAAATGATGCCGCGTAGTTTATATCCTTTGTTCCTTCTACCATCGACTCTACAAGCACAAACATCCCTCTTAAAAATGGTATTTTTTTAAGCTTGGAATATTTTGAGGGCTTGATGTCCTCTGAAGTTACAAGTATAGAATCGTCTTGCTTTCTAATAGCTATAGATTTTGCCTTTTCACTTTTCATCATAACCCCTTCTATCAGGGCTTGGCCACCTACGTTTTGTTTGCTCATTCAGTTACTCCTTAATATATTACTCATACTTAATTATTATACCCATTTTAAGCTAAAAGATTTATTTTTTAATTCTGTGGCATTTTCTGCATCTAGCTTCATAAGACTCAGTCGCTCCTACTAAGATTATAGGGTCATCGTATCTTGCAGGCTCTTTGTTTATCAGCCTTTGGGTTCTAGTAGCTGGAGCTCCGCATTTTACACAAACAGCTTGAAGCTTGTCTACAAATTCCGCTCTGGCTAAAAGCTCTGGCACTGGTCCAAAAGGCTCTGCTTTAAAATCCAAATCTAATCCAGCAGCTATAACTCTTATCCCTTTATCTGCTAATTCTAAAGCAACAGCTACAATTCCCTCGTCAAAAAACTGTACTTCATCTATCCCAACAACTTGGGTTTCGTCAGTGATATACTTATGAATTTCCTCTGTGTGATTAATTGCTATTGCTCGTATGCTTATTCCACTATGAGATACTACGTCTTCTTTACTATATCTATTGTCTATGCATGGTTTAAAAACAATAACCTCTTGCTTTGCAATCTTAGCTCTTTTTAAGCGTCTTATGAGCTCTTCACTTTTGCCGCTGTACATAGGACCAACTACAGCTTCAATATATCCATGACCACTAGGTCTATACATAATTCATTCACCGCCTGATATTTTTGTTTATCTTTCTTACTATTATATTACTAAGAAAATAATTATTGCAGTATTGACTTTTTATATTATAAAAGGACCGAAATTCTTCGGTCCTTTATAATTGCTATCTGTTGAATTTTTTGTTAAATCTTTCGATTCTTCCGCCCTTTTCAACACTCTTAGCTTGACCAGTGTAGAAAGGATGGCACTGTGAGCAGATTTCAACACGAATTTCTTCGTTAGTTGAACCAGCCATAAATGTATTTCCACATGCACAGTGAACCTGTACCTCTTTATATTCTGGATGAATATTTGCTTTCATGAAACTCACCTCACTCCTACTAATGCGCATAATGCATCTGATTATATGCTCTATCAACCATAACATTGTAACACACTATTATTTTAAATTCAATAATAAAAATCGATTTTTAAGTTTAGATTATTGTTTGAATGCTTCCATAATAGCATCTATAAATGCATCGTTATCTTTTGTATTTTTCATCATCGAAATAATCTGCTCCATAATCTCAAACGCTGTCGAATTACTTAGAGTTCTTCTAAGGTTGTATGCACAAGCAAGCTCTTTTTCACTTAGTAGCATCTCTTCTTTTCTCGTTCCAGATTTATATATGTCTATCGCTGGGAAAATTCGTTTTTCTGCTAGCTTTCTATCTAGATGAAGCTCCATGTTGCCTGTACCTTTGAACTCCTCAAAGATTACATCGTCCATACGAGAACCAGTCTCTACTAAGGCAGTTGCTAATATGGTGAGAGAGCCACCGTTTCTAATATTCCTAGCAGCTCCAAAAAACTTCTTAGGACCATATAACGCTCCTGGATCTAGCCCTCCTGAAAGAGTTCTTCCAGTTGGAGATATCGTAAGATTGTAAGCTCTTGCAAGTCTTGTGATACTATCAAGAAGAATCACTACGTCTTTTCCATGCTCTACAAGTCTTTTAGCTCTATTTAGAACCATTTCAGCAACCTTGATATGATGAGTAGGAAGCTCGTCAAAGGTAGATGATATTACATCTGCTCCAATTACAGATTCTCTGATATCTGTTACTTCCTCAGGACGTTCATCCACTAGAAGTACTATTAGTTCTACCTCTTTATTATTATGAATTATAGAATTTGCTATAGTTTTAAGTAGAGTTGTTTTACCAGCTTTTGGGGGAGCTACTATCAATCCTCTTTGACCTTTTCCAACAGGACTTATTATATCAATTAATCTTGCAGAAAGCTCTTTAGATTTTTCTAAATAAAATCTCTCGTCTGGATAAACAGGAGTGAGCGTGTCAAAAGATTTTCTTCTTGTAGCTGCATCTGGCTTATAGCCATTTATAGACTTTACATATAAAATAGCTCGAAATTTTTCCCCATTTTTAGGCGGCCTAGTTATCCCTAGAATTTTATCTCCTGTTTTCATATTAAATCTACGAATTTGAGATGGCGATATATAAACGTCATTTTCTGTAGATAGATAATTCGAGCCTCTTAAAAAGCCATACCCATCTGGTAGGATTTCAAGTACTCCCTCTGCAAAATCAACTTCTTGCTCATCTTTTATTTCTTCTGCTAGATTGTCTGGCAATGATGCTAGCTGCTGTTCTTGACTATCCTTTTTATTAGCAAGCTCTTCTTTATTATCAGTATCCACACTTTTAATAAATTCATCTTTATTAGGTTGTTCATTATTTTTTATGGCTTTATCTTTATGAATGGCTTCGTCTTTTTTTTCATAGCTCTTATTATCAATAGTTTCGTTATTATTTTTTTCTAATATCTCAATCAACTCATTTTTCTTTACTGCTTTTGGCAATTTAATGTTCTTTTCTTTTGCCAATTCTTTTAATTCAATGAGCTTCATCGAATGCAAATCAACCATTTTGTAGTTCCTCCTAAAGCTTTTATACTAAAAATATTTAATTACTATTTGCTTTTGTCTATGGAAATTAATCTTTGGTTTTGAGATACTTCATGAGAAGATTCTATGAAAAGCTAGTATCGAGATGTTTACAAGACTGTATTCACAATAAAATAGTAAAAGTAGCTGACAATAAGCTTGCGCTAATCATCCGCTACTTTATTATTATACCACATAATCCAAATCCTCGCTATTAATAAAACTGCGAGACTAGATTCTGATTTTATTTATTTGCATAGATATAAGGCTTTTTATTTAGCCTGTGAATAGCCTCTACAAATCTTATTGTTCCAGTTTCTGCTCTCATCACTATAGAGTGAGTCTTTGCCATATTTTCGGAATCAAAAATGACACCTTTAAGTAAATTTCCATCTGATATTCCACTTGCTGCAAAATACACTTCGTCTCCGCATACTAAATCTTCTAATTCAAGAAGCTGTTCAGGATCTACTCCCATCTTCTGGCATCTTTTGTATTCGCTTTCTTCTTCTGCAATTAATCTGCCTTGGAAATCTCCTCCTAGGCATTTTATTGCCGCGGCTGCCAAAACTCCTTCTGGAGCTCCACCGGAGCCTAGCATTATGTCTATTCCTGTATGTGAAAAGCAAGTATCTATAGCTGCAGCTACATCACCATCCATAACAAGCTTAATTCTGCATCCCATCTGTCTACAGATTTTCATAAGATTTGAATGTCTCTCTCTATCAAGCATCGTAACTGTAAGCTCTTCTATAGGTTTATCCAAAGCCTTAGCAGTTTCAACTAGGATATCAGGAATAGGCATATCAAGACTTACTCTGCCTTTTACTTTTGGTCCTACTGCTATTTTTTGCATATACATATCTGGAGCATGAAGTAGCTTTCCTTCAGGAGCCATAGCAATTATAGCTATCGCATTATTAAATCCCTTGGCAACAGAAACAGTTCCATCTACAGGGTCAACTGCTATATCTACTTTTGGATGTCCTTCGCCTAGACCAACTTTTTCTCCTATATAAAGCATAGGAGCCTCATCCATTTCTCCTTCACCTATTACAACCGTGCCATCTATATCTACAGTCGAAAACATCTTCCTCATAGCTGATACAGCTGCTTCATCTGCTCCATCCTTATCTCCACGACCCAAAAATTTTGCACTTTCGATAGCTGCAGCCTCTGTAACCCTAACTAGGTTCAACGCTAGATTCCTATCCATAATAAAAATCTCCCCTTTTCCAACTAATCATAAATGGCTAGCTTATTGTCAAAATTTAAAAATTATATTTTTCATTATTCTAAATAAAATTCCATTTATATATTTTACTAGATATTTTTGTATTTATCCATAAGGTCAACCATGATGCTGTTCTTATCTAGCTTATGAATAGCTTCAACAAATCTTATAGTACCTGTTTTCGAGCGCATAACTATAGAGTGAGTCTTGGCTTTATCATTTTTAAGATATACTACTCCTTTTAACAAATCTCCACTTGTTATTCCAGTAGCAGCAAAGAACACATCTTCTCCCTTTGCTAAATCATCTAGGTAAAGTACCTTTGATAGCTTTTCATCTGTAAAGCCCATTTCATGGCATCTTGAAATTTCCTCTTCGCTTAGAGGATTTAACTTTGCCTGCATATCTCCGCCCATGCACTTGACAGCGGCCGCAGTAATAACTCCTTCAGGAGCTCCTCCTATGCCCATAAAAATATCAATCCCTGTTTCTTCAAAGCATGTAGCCATAGCACTAGCTACGTCTCCATCACTGAAAAGTTTAATTCTGGCTCCGATTGCTCTAGCCTCATCTATAATATCCTTGTGTCTATCTCTGTCTTGAACTATTAGAGTAATCTCAGAAATTCTTTTGTTAAGCGCTTTAGATACTCTGGTTATGTTGTTGGTAACTGTATCATCAATATCAATGCAGCCTTTGGCTTCTGGACCTACTACTATTTTTTTCATATAGGTGTCAGGCGCTTTTAGTAAGCAGCCTTTTTCTGACATGGCTAAAACTGCTATAGCATTAGGAAGTCCCTTTGCAATAAGGCTCGTACCCTCTAAAGGGTCTACTGCTATATCTGTCTTTCTTCCATTTCCAGTTCCTAGCTTTTCTCCTATATATAGCATAGGCGCTTCGTCCAGCTCTCCCTCGCCTATTACTACCTCTCCATCTATATCTATGCTTTCAAAGGCAAGTCTCATACCTTCTACAGCCGCTCCATCAGCTCCGTTTTTATCTCCTCTGCCCATATATCTAGCAGATGCTAGTGCTGCAGTTTCTGTTACCCTAACAAGTTCAAGCGCAAGATTTCTACTCATCATTTCCTCCAAATACAATAATATGAAATATTAACTTATTTGTATAACACCTTTAATCCAATATACAATTATAAAGTATGTCACAATATCTGTCAAAATCATAATTCATTATAAAAGCTAAAAATATTAAACTATCTCCAGCTTATATTTGAAAGAAATTTATCTATTTTGTCCCTCTTTAGAGACACTCTTCCCATATATATTGATTTTCTAAGAGCTTCATATGCTGGCATTGCTTCATGCTCTCCAACTAATTTTTTTATTTCCTCAAAGGTAATAATTTTATCCATCTCCTTAAGAGGAAGATATCTTGTTATATAGTTGTTTGCTATATATTCTACGTGGACTTTAAAATTACCCATTTCTTCGTCTGGATTTAGTAGCTTTCTAGTTGCTACTATATCTGCATATCCAATTAAAAGCACATCTAGGGTTTCATCTTCAGTCTGAGAAAACATATTAAATAAGGTATCTCCAGATACATCATTGTTTTTATAAATAACTAGAGGAAACATATGAAGAGCCGAATATCTAGATAAAGTCACCGTGTCTTCTTCGCTTAGCCCTAGCCTTTTTCCGATTTCCATAAGCATCTCAGCTCCTACTATCTCATGACCTTGGAACCTCGTTCTGCCTTTGTCATCGTTGAACTTAGCAGCTGGTTTTCCTATGTCGTGGAAAAAAGCTCCAAGCTTTATAAGAGATAGTCTTTTTATATTGCTATTCATGCACTTACTAGTATGCTCTTCATAAGCTGTCCTAAGGTGGTCCTCAAAAAATCCATTTGCATTTACTACTCCTTCAAGCACTTTTAAGGTATATACTGAATGAGTAAAAGAGTCCACCACGTGATACTTACATTCGCCTACATTTTTCATAGGCTCTATCTCAGGGAAAATATACTGAAGCATTCCTATATGTCTATCCATTAGATTTATATAGTATGAGCTTTCTTTTTGGTCTAGGATTCTAAAAAGCTCTTTGGTGTATTCATCGCCTCTTATACCTTCTAACCAATGTACATGCTCTTTCATAAAGATTTCAGTATCAGGGTCAATATCTAGCTCATGCTCAGCCATAAGTCTAATCCCTCTAAGATATCCTATAGGATTTTGTCTTAAATTTTCACCATCGACTATCCTGAGGATTCTATTATTTATATCCTCAAGTCCTCCATGAGGATTTATGAGCTTTTCAGGCTTGAAATCTATAAAATCATCCAAGGTCATAGCTACAGCATCAACTGTATATATTTTTTTTGACAGCTGGCTTATGATTCCCTGTGGACAAATCTTAGAAAATATAAGAGAAACAAATCTATCGCTAAATATTTCTATACTCCCATCTTCTTTCTCAATCATAGTATAGCCTTCGCATCTATTCATAAATTCTCGGGCAATATCTAGAGCCTCAAAGGATGTTAATATTCTTATTCTCTTTATTTTGTCTGCAATTAAATATTCTCTAATTCCAGAGCCAGCAATATAGAATTTATCATTTCTTTCTTTTTCTATTTCTTTCAATATCTCTATAGGTCTTAATATATTAAGCATAGTTCTCACTCCCTGGAAAAATAATTAGTAAAGTATAATTATTGTTGACATTTTATTCCTGCACTGATAAGATATTCTATGTTTGTTAGATAATTTGTTAATTAAATTCAGGAGGTATAAATTGAAGTCAACTGGCGTAGTAAGAAGAGTCGATGAGTTAGGAAGAGTAGTAATTCCAATTGAAATAAGAAGAATCCATCATATTTCAGAAAAAGATCCACTAGAAATTTTCGTAGAAGGCGACTCTATAATACTAAAAAAATACGAATCATCATGTATATTCTGCAGCAGCACGGAAGATATTAAAGAGTTTAACGGAAAAAACATCTGTAATGGATGCGCTTCAAAAATTTCAACGCTATAATATCTTTTATACATATCTCAAAGAACCTGATTGATAAAATCAAACAGGTTCTTTTTTACTTTACTGGTTGCTGCGTGATGATACCTACTTAATACCCAAAGCCAAGGCATAGGCATCATTTTTTTTAATCTTATATTCAATAGCTATCTGCTTAGCAACTTCCTTTGTGGATAAATCCTGCAAAAGCAGTTCTTTAATTCTTTTTTCAACAGCTTCTTTATTTATTTCAGGCTCTACTTCTTCTATAGCTCCTTCTAAAATAATAACCATTTCTCCTCTATGCTCTAGCATAGAGAAATCTTCACTCAAACTTCTAAGGCTTGTTCTTATATACTGCTCATACTTTTTAGTAAGCTCTCTTGCTATTACTATTTTTCTGTCTCCTAGTATTTCAAAAAGCTCAGAAATAGTTTTTTCTATCCTATGAGGAGCTTCATAAAAAATAAGAGTTTCTTGTCTAGCTTTAAGCGCTTCAATTGTTTCTTTTCTAGTTTTATTATTCCTGTCCAAAAATCCAATAAAAGTAAATCTGCTTGTATCTAGTCCAGAGGTTACAAGAGCAGTAAGAAATGCAGATGGTCCCGGAAGAGTTACAACCTCTACCTCACTTTCAATGCACTGCTTGATGAGTTTTTCTCCAGGGTCAGATATTCCTGGCATTCCTGCATCTGATACAAGTGCAACGTCATGACCTGATGTAATTAGTTCTATAAGCTCCCTTGATTTAAATGCTTCGTTATGCTCGTGAAGGCTAATCAAAGGTTTTTTTATATTTAGATGGTTCAAAAGCTTGATAGTATGCCTAGTGTCTTCTGCTGCTATATAGTCTACTTCTTCAAGCGTCCTTATAGTTCTTAGAGTGATATCTTCAAGATTTCCTATAGGAGTAGGACATACATATAATTTAGCCAAGGTCTTCACCTAATTCCTTAATAGAATAAGTTCTTATTATTTCCTCATCATAGCTGCCATCCTCTTTGTGTACATAAAGAGGGTCTAGTATTTTAAGCTCTGGCTTTGCAGCTCTTACAAACTTTATCAGCACTAGATTCGGAGCCTTTGATGGCTTTGGATGTACAAATTTCATCAATTTCGGCTCTAGCTTATGAGCTCTTGCACTGACAAAGATATCGCAGAGCCTAATAGGTCTATGAACCATAAAAAAGCTTCCATTGTCCTTTAAAAGCTTTGATGCTGTCTTCATTATATCATCTAAATTGCAGTGGATTTCATGTCTTGATATTTTTTTCTTTTCATTTTCATTAGTCAACCCATTGGCATGCATATATGGAGGATTTGATGTTATAAAGTCAAGAGAATGAGGCTTGATATAAGAAAGTGCATCCTTTAAATTTATATTTAAAATCTCGATTCTATCCTCTAATTTATTGAGCATAATAGACCTATTGGCCATCTGAGCGACTTCCTTTTGAATCTCTATTGCATATATATGGTCAACCTTGCTTTTTCCAGCTACCAATATAGGAATAATTCCAGTGCCTGTTCCAAAGTCCGCTCCTACATATCCTTTTTTTACTGTTACAAAATTTGACAGTAAAACAGCATCTATCCCAAAGCAAAAGCCATCCTTTTGCTGTATGATTTTAAGGTCATGTATCTGCAGGTCGTCAATTCTTTCATTTTCATTTAATAACTCAGGCATTTTAATCTCCTTTTATATTTTACGTTTATTTTCATTAGAAAAGGAGCATAAGCTCCTTTTTTTAGTCTTCTAGTTTCTTAAGTTCTTTTTCAACCTCATGGACATTAGAATCCTGAGTTTTCTTAGGTTTCTTTAATATTTGAACCTCATGAGCTTTGAACTTTCTTATATCTACAGTGTCCTTATTGTCCATAAGAACTTTTACTTCCTCTGCAAGCACCTGAGAATCAAGAACCTTTCCAACTCCATCTGGAGTCTTGATAATGCTTCCAACCTCAGGCATGTATTCTAGAATACCTTCATAGGTTTCATGCTCGTATTTCAAGCAACAAAATAGTCTGCCACAAATACCTGAAATCTTCGTAGGATTAAGAGAAAGACTCTGATCCTTTGCCATTTTTATAGAAACAGGTTGAAACTCTCCTAGCCAAGTAGAACAGCACAGTGGTCTTCCACAGCAGCCTAATCCACCTAGTGACTTAGCTTCATCTCTGACACCTATTTGTCTAAGCTCAATTCTAGTTCTAAAAATCGCAGCAAGGTCTTTTACAAGCTCTCTAAAATCTATTCTGCCTTCAGCTGTAAAATAAAAAATCAGCTTATTTCTATCAAAAGTATACTCAGTATCTATGAGATTCATATCAAGCTGGTGTACTACTATCTTTTCTTCACAAATCTTAAAAGCTTCCTCTGCAAGAGTTTTGTTTTCTAGGTTTCTTTGGATATCCTCTTCATTGGCAAGCCTAATAATAGGCTTAAGAGGTGCAATAATATCCGATTCCTCTACCTCTTTACCCGGTACTACTGCAATACCGTACTCCATTCCTCTAGCTGTTTCAACTATTACCTTTTCGTCTTGACTTATTTCTATATCAACTGGGTCAAAATAGTATATCTTCCCAGCTTTTTTAAATCTAACTCCTACAACTTTTATCACTTTATAACCTCCATTATATTAAAAAGCATCGCCTCACACGTCAAATTGTAATTACATCTACTAGATAGTTTTTTTCTAGTATCTTCTATTATATCAATAATTGTCAGAAGCTGAAAGTGGGTAAAAGAAGAAGCTAGTGTATCCACAAGTTCATTTTCTGCTATGCAATATGACAAATAATCGCTGCGTTCTTTAGTTATTAATATATCTCTCGTATAATCCATGAATGCATCTATGACTACATCAATATCATCTTTTTGATTTTTTAAGTCTTCCATATATTGAATTATACCTATTTCATTCTTTTCAATAAGGTTCTCAAAAAAACTCTCTATTTGTTCCTTTAGTGCCTTATCAATATCTAAAGCAGTATCCTCTGAAGGAAAATAGTACGATATGCATCTAGATCTAACCGTATCTAGCAACCCTCTTGCATTTTCACATATAAGTATAAACAGTACATCTGAAGGAGGCTCTTCCAAAGTTTTTAGAAAAGCATTCTGCATTACTGGAGTCATCTTCATAGCATCTTCAAATATATAGATTTTTTTTGATTTAAAAGGCTTTATGTAGCAATCTCTATTTATAAACCTAATGGTTTCTATATTCATTTTTTCATTTGTTACTACAAAATAATCACTGCAGTTTTCTAGATGCTCAGTATCTAGTATTCTCTTGCTAAGCTCTGTTGCCATTATCTCTTTTTTTGAATCCTTGGACCCTTCAAAAATAAATGCATGAGATAGGGTTTGATTAGAGGCAGCATAAAAAAGATTATCTTGTATTTCTTTATATAACTTATTTCTTTCCAATTTAATCTCCATCCTCACTAGACTTCAGGCTCTTAAGAATCAAGCTGTATATTTCCTCGTGAATATCTTTAATTTGGCGTAGCTTATCATTACTTGTGCAGTCAATATTTTCCCAGCCGTATTTTTTTGCCACATAAAGAGCATTTTCATAAGATTTTTCTAAATAACCCTTATTTGCTTCATGAATATCCTTTTTGACATTGCCTGTAATTTTATTTTTTCTATTTTTCATAAGCTTAAACGAAAATTCTACAGGCATATTTAGAAAAAATACCTTTGTAGGTCTTGGAAGTCCATAAAAGTCGAACTCATACTCATCAAGCCACTGCAAGAACTTATCTTTCTCGCTATAATCATCGTATTTTGCCGCTTGATGAACCATGTTAGAGGTAGTATATCTATCTGCAATTATTATTCCACCATTATTATAAAATTCTTCCCACGAGGTTTTAAAGGAAGCATATCTATCTACAGCATAAAAAGTAGAAGTTATATAGGGATTCACATCCTCTGGCTTTGAGCCAAAATCTCCTCTTAAATACATCTTCACTAAAGCCGAGGATTCACTTTTATAATTTGGAAATTCTATTTTTCTTACATTATATCCATCCATCTTCAGTTTATTATATAAAAGCTCAGTCTGCGTAGCCTTACCGCTAGCATCAGAACCTGATTCAACCACAAATAATCTGCCCATATTTCCTCCTAAGTAACGCCTTCATACTTACTTTTTATATTATAAAGGATAATCTAGGTTTTTTCTATGTAATTGTCTTCACAATAAAAAAACTGGCTTTTTCTTTACTATTAATACAGTTAAGAAAAAACCAGTTCTTTTGCTTTATTTATTGTGTTTAGTTTTTTGAATCAAGGTTCCTAGATTACTTGGCTTATTTGTATTGCATATCCTAAGTGGTATAGAGGCAGTAGCTACTGGATTTACTGCATCCGGGTGATATACCTTTGCGCCGTTTCTACTCACTTCAAGAAGCTGTTCATAGCTCATCTCTGAAATAGTAACTGCATTTTCATTTATTCTCGGATCATCAGTCATAACTCCATCTACATCGGTCCAGTTTTCATATAAATCAGCAGACATTCCTCTTGCAATGATAGAGCCTGTAATATCAGAGCCTCCTCTTTCAAAGGTTTTAATATTTCCATTAAAATCCTTTCCATAAAAACCTGGAATTACTACAAATTCTTCTTTATTAAGCTTTTTTTGAATTTCTAAATAGGTCTTTGCTTCATCTACTAAACCAGCTTCATCAAAGAAAATAAGCTCAGATGCATCTATAAATCTATACCCTAGATGAGCTGCTAGTACTTGAGCATTTAGATATTCTCCTCTGCTTATGATAAAATCCCTGTGAATAGAATCCTCAATATCTTCTACAGTTTTGCTAATAAGGCTAAATACATGACTTGGAAGCTTAAGATTTTCTGATATCTCCTTGAATCTTTCATAGACCTGTCCTATAGCTTTTTTTCTTTGTTTTTCTATTTCTAGCTGCTTTATTTTTAACTCATAACAGCTTTCAAGCAAATCAGTAACCTTGATATCCTCATCATGTCTTTTACCTGGTGCTGACACTACTATATGAGTTCTATTTTTGTCTGACAGTATGATGTCCTTCGTCTTTGCAAACTGAGCCGAATCAGATAGTGAGCTTCCACCGAATTTTGCAACCACCTTTTGCTCTATTTTTTCTATCTGATATGGTGTCTGCTGATAGACAAAATAATTAATCCAGTTTGAAAAAATTAAGCTAGCACTTGATTTCCATCTTACAAGAATGCGATTTGAAGGGTCGTCATTTTTAAAATAATTTCTAGGTATACTTGGATTTATCCCTTTATTCAAGTCTCTTATATACTCGTTGTAAAGCGTATCGGTATCATATTCTCCATGCCCTGATATAAAAACAAATCTTTCATCAACACTAGAAGATATGCATACCCCAGCCTCATCTGAACGTGCTAGGATTTTTAAATCTGGAACCTTTCTAAGCTCAGCTTCTTCGTTTTCAGTATTTCTCGACTGAGGATAGAAAAAATTATCATCTAGACCTCTAGTTAGCTTTGAATCCTCAGCTAGTTCATATTCAAATACTCCGCTTAGCTTTGAACCTAGATTCCTTTTTTGTACACCGTAGTAATAATATAAAGCAGCCTGAGATGCCCAGCATATGAATAAGCTCGAGTAAACATGTGTACGGGCAAACTCGAATAGCTCCTTTAATTCATCCCAGTAATCAATCTCTTCAAACTCCAAATGCTCAACTGGAGCTCCTGTTATGATAAGTCCATCGTATTTATTATTTTTAATTTCGTCTAATGTTTTATAGTTTTTAGTAAGGTACTCCATATCGGTGTATTTACTTTTTCTGCTTTTTGTTCTTATTAAATCAAGCTCTATCTGAAGCGGCGTATTAGAAAGCGCCTTCATCAGATGGATTTCTGTTTCTTTTTTGTTAGGCATTAAATTGACTATACCTATTTTCAGAGGTCTTATATCCTGAGTAGTTGCTCTTAGCTCTGGAATCTGAAAAATATCCTTGTCGTAAAACTCCTTGAGTAGGTCCGTATTAGTAGAATTTATTATAGGCAAGACTATTCCCCCTTACACCTACGCTTTTAGTGCTTGGTATAAATCATCGCAGATATCCTTTGGATTTTCGATTCCTACAGATAGCCTGATCATCTCAGGAGCAATCCCAGCTTTGATCTGCTGCTCTTCACTTAACTGTCTATGCGTCATACTAGCTGGATGAAGCACATGTGTTCTTAAATCTCCTACATGAACTACAAGGCTCGCTAGCTTGACAGAATTTATAAATAGCTTGGCTTTGTCTACTCCGCCCTTCACTCCAAATGATATAACTCCAGAAGCGCCTTTAGGAAGATATTTTTCAGCAAGCTTGTAGTCTTTGGAACCTTCTAGCTTTGGATAGTTGACCCATGCAACCTCATCTAGGCTTTGAAGAAACTTCGCAACCTCTAGAGCATTGTCACTGTGTCTTTGCATTCTAAGAGCCAAGGTTTCTGTTCCTAAATTAATTAAAAATGCATTATTGGGACTCATCGTAGAGCCTAAATCTCTAAGAAGCGATGCTCTTGCCTTTACTATGAAGGCTTGGTTTCCAAAAGCCTCTGTATAGCTAAGCCCATGATATGCCGGGTCTGGCTGAGTAAGGCAATCAAAGTTCCCATTGTTCCAATCAAAATTACCGCTGTCTACTATCACGCCACCTAGACTAGTTGCATGACCATCTAGATACTTTGTAGCAGAATGAGTAACTATATCAGCTCCATGCTCTATCGGTCTGCATAAATAAGGTGTAGCAAAGGTATTGTCCACAACAAATGCCAATTTATTATCATGTGCGGCTTTTGCAAAAGCCTCTATATCAAGTACCTCTACACCAGGATTTCCTAACGTTTCTGCAAATAGCAGCTTTGTTTTAGAATTTACATGTTTTGCAATCTCTTTAGGCTCTATTGTGCATGGAAGTATAGTTGCCTCAATCCCCATACGCTTTAAAGTAGAAGTAAACAACGTATGGGTTCCACCGTATAGATTTGAAAGGCAGATAAAATTATCCCCAGCGCTACACAAAGTAAAAATAGCAAAGAAATTTGCTGATTGACCTGAAGCAACCCCAAGAGCTCCTACTCCACCTTCTAAAACAGCCAGCTTTTTTTCCAAAACCTCTACAGTTGGATTACTGATTCTGGAATACATATGTCCTACTGCTGATAAATCAAATAAAGCTGCAACCTGATCTGCATCATCGTACTTGTAAGTAGTTGACTGCACTATAGGAGCTACTCTTGGCTCTCCACTTTTTGGTTCATAGCCTGCCTGTACACACTGAGTTTCTACACTGTAATTCTTCATTAATATCCTCTCCTTTTCATATTGAGAGTCTGAGAAATTAAAAAAGCCGCACAAAGTGCGGCTTTATGATTTTAAATAAATAAAATCAACAAATCTAAATACAAAAATAGACTTGTAGGCTACACTTATCTCTCAGACTATTGTCTGCTGGAATTAGCACTCGGTTTTATATAAAACCCTTGCCTGGTTTCGTAGGGCCAGTCCCTCCACCAATCTTGATAAGCAACTTTTATTAAGTTTGATTTTTATAATACACTGTTCTAGGATAAATTGCAAGTATTTTTTTAAATTATTAAATCGTTAGCTTCAGTCACTTTTTTCTAAGGGCGTAAATTCAATTTTTCTAATTTTTCTCTTATTTTAGACTCACAATTAATATCTGTTAATACAACCAAATAATCTCCCACCATAATTTTAGTATCTCCTTTTGGAATAAGTTCTACTTCTCCTCTTTTTATAGCGACGAGAAGAGATTTTCCTGGCCAATGTAAATCTTTTACCAAAGAATTTTCAAAAACAGAGTCATGCTGAACTATTATTTCTACAAGAATTTTATTAATATGTTCTTTCTCATCTTCTGGATGTTCTTGAACTATTAAATTATCAAGTAATTTATCATATACTGGAGGACTATTTAAAAGCTCTGCCACTATATATGCTGTAATTGAAACAACTGTGAGTGAAAGCAAATGGTTGAAAGAACCTGTCATTTCCATTATTAAAACTATACCAGTTATAGGTGCTCTTACAATAGCCGTAAAATATCCAGCCATAGCAAGGATAATAAAATTATTAAAAAGACTCTCATCAAAAATTCCATTTCCTATCATTACATGTCCAAAGATACTTCCAATAGTTGCACCTAAAATAAGTAAAGGAAAAAATATACCACCAGGAGCTCCTGATGCAAAACTTAACATCGAAAAAATAAATTTAACTATTAAGATTAAAACAAGAAAACTAATACCATTTTTAAGATTTAGATATTCTATAATCTTATGGCCTCCTCCTGTTGCAAGTGGAAAAACTAAACCTAGAAATCCTGCTAGAATAAAAGGAATTATTATTTTTGTTCTTATATTAAGAAAAGTTAATTTTTTATAAAATTTTTGAGTTTTAAATAAAGTATAATTATAGATAGCTCCAGAAATCCCCAAAACAATTCCTAAAAATATAAGCATTAAGTATCCATTAAGTGGTACTGTTTGGCTTACTGGAAAATTAAAAACTGGATTCATACCAAAAACTTTTTTCGAAATAAAGTCTGCAGTTACTGCAGCAGAAATAGTCGATAGTAAAATGATTGGAGAAAAATACTTAAAAATTTCTTCTAAGGCAAAAATCACACCTGCCATAGGTGCATTAAATGCTGCTGCTAATCCCGCACTCGCTCCACTAGCCATAAGTATTCTTTTTTCTAGTCTACCTTTTCCAATTTTATTTCCAACCCCTTCAGCTATACATGCTCCTAACTGAATAGAAGGACCTTCTCTACCTAAAGATAAACCTGCTACTATAGCAATAGCACCTCCTACAAACTTTGATATTAGTGTGTGCATCCAAGACTTACGTGATTTAAAATATCCTTTTAGAATTCCTTCTAACTGAGGTATTCCACTTCCTGAAATCATTTTATTTTTATCAACTAAATACCCTACAAAATATCCCATTCCAATTAAGAATAAAAAAGTAATAGGGAGAAACATGAAATTTTGATTCAAAAAAGTATATGTAAAATTAGAGATTGTTTCTGCATTTGTTAGTGTGATTCTGTAAAGAACTGAAACTCCTCCTGCCGCTAAGCCAACCACTATACTTTTAAATAAAATAAACATTTTTTCATTATTATGACTTACCAAAATAGTATAATTATTTTTCAACATCATTCCTCCATTTCACGAAAAACTTGTAACCTTCTTTATTCTATACCTAGGAAACAATTATTTCAAATTCTAAATTGCTATTAATAAAATAACTAATCAATACATATAAATGTTATAATGATGTCTACTTAGGATAAATTAAACTTAAAACAGAAATCTATCAAAACGGGGTGGTAATCAGTGAAAAGCATAGGTTCAAAAATTTTAATGGTCGCACTACTAAATATTCTACTTGCGGGATTATTAATTGGTAGTGTCAGTATTTATACCTTTTCTACCAATAGCAAGGCTCAAATAGCTCAGACAGAAAAATTACTTCTAGAGGATTATGATTTGATGATTAAATCCGCAACTGAGTCACTAATAACTTCGCTTAAACCTATTGAAAATGCAATCGAATCTGGAGAGCTAGATAAAGAAACTGGAACTGTGCTAGCTGCTGATATTGTTAGAAATGCAAAGTATGGAGATGGTGGATATTTCTGGGCTGACACTATTGACGGAACAAATGTTGTTCTTCTTGGAAACAAGGATGTTGAGGGAACTAGTAGACTTGGGCTTACTGATGACAATGGAGTTAAAATAGTCGAAGAATTTATAAGAATGGCAAAAGCCTATGGACAAGGATTTTTAAATTATGATTTTCCTAAATCTGGTGAAACTATCCCCCTTCCTAAGAGAGGGTATATTCAGTTAGAGCCATATTTCAACTGGATTATAGGAACAGGAAATTATATCGATGATATCAATGAGGTTGTCAAAGCAGAAGAAGTTGCTGCTGCAGCTATGCTTAGAAGAAATATCATGATTATCATCTCAGTTACTATAGCTATTGCTATCTTAGCAGCTATTATAAGCGCTATCATAAGCAAATCTATAACTAAGCCTATTCGAACTAGTTAATCGTATCGCAATGCTAGACATCAAAGAAACGTCTGAGTTTGATGATATAGTAAACTATAAGGATGAAACTGGAATAATAGGAAAAGCTGTATTTGATTTAAGACAAAATCTAAGAGATATAGTAAATACCCTAAGCGAAGATTCCAAAGTTCTTTCTCAGACAGCCGCAGCGATGAGCGATGGAGCCAACGCAGGATATAGCTCTGTAAATGGAGTAAATGAAGCTGTTACAGAATTTGCAAAGGGTGCTCAAAGTCAAGCTAACGAAGCTCAAATAAGTGTTGAGATGCTAAGTAAACTAGCTGAACAAATAAAATATACAGATAACAACGCTAGCGAGCTTCAATCCTTTACAACTAACGTGACTGAGAAAAACCAAGATGGACTAAAATCAGTGGAAAATCTAAACTTAGAATTTGAAAAAACTCTCACAATCACTACTTCACTTGGAAACAATGTAAACACTCTAGCTGATAAATCTACTCTAATCGAAGATATAGTAGGTGTAATCCAAAACATAGCAGATCAAACAAACCTACTTGCACTAAACGCCGCTATAGAAGCCGCTAGAGCTGGAGAAAGCGGAAGAGGATTTGCAGTTGTTGCTGATGAAATACGAAAGCTAGCTGAACAAACTTCAAAATCTACAGATCAAATAAAAAATATAATCGACGAAATACAAGGAGAAATCTCCTTAATAAAAAACAACATGTCAGAAACTCAAACAGCAGTAGAAGGTGCTACTGGAGAAATGAGCAGAGTACTGAATTCATTTGATGAAATAGAAGAATCACTTTCTAATACCGTAAAACAACTAGATGAACTGACTATCAATATCAGCTCAATAAACGATAATAAAGAAGGGGTTCTAAGTGCTATAGAAGGTATTTCTGCAATCACAGAAGAAAATGCTGCTTCTGCTGAAGAAATAGCTGCTACAACTGAAACTCAGCTAGACTTAATGGAAAACATTACAAAGAGCTCCAGACATCTATCAGAAGTAGCTTCAAAGCTAGATTCTATAATCAAGAAATTCTCATTATAAAGCTTTGATTTAAAAAAACCATATTAAGGCGGTCATAAAGGCCATCTTAATATGGTTTTTTCATTATATATAAGCTAACAAAATCGTATGCTGTGATTTTTAAAGAGTATGTATCCATTCCTTTTTTATCTGCCATAAAGCCGCTTGAATATTAATAGCGTCATCATTTCTTCCTTGCTTTATATTTTCATGATGCTTAAACAATCTTTTCCAGCTTTCTTGCACTTCTCTTTTTAGCTGGGGATAAAAATTGGTGAGAATAACATCACTTTCATTTTTTACTCCATAGGCTTCTAGCATCTTTTTAAACTTAGCTTCATCCTGAGCAGTTTCCCCTATATACGAAAGCCTAAGTACCTTGTACCAATCCTGCATATCAAAATATATAGCTTCAGTCAAAGGAACATTAAGTTTTAATATAGTGCTGTCTGCATGGCTTTCTACATTATTTATATCTGCAAACGCCCAGTAAGGATACTCAGCTTCTGGTGGACCTTTCACATAATTTTGAGCTTCATTCACAAACCAGCTGTATGCCGCTACAAAAATAGGTGCAACCTCTTCATATTTCCTTACTACAAATTCTTTTTTATTAAAGCAAACTCCATCTTTATCTAGCTTGTCTACTACTAGATTTGTCTGCGAAGAATACAGTGAAACAGAATTATTTTCGATTTTCATAAAATATTCTCCTTGATTGATTACCCTATAGAATTACACTAATCTCAAACCCAGGA